>JBCDBR010000013.1:0-90286 GCA_039183205.1 Pseudomonadota bacterium
GACGCGGCTTTGGCCGTCGATCACCAACAGCTTTCGTTTGAGCCGATGGATGCGCGGAAACTGCTTGGCAGCAAAGGATTGCCCACGATCGGGGGCGCGGTTGCCGCGAACATCTCTGGGCCGCGGCGTATCCAAGCGGGGGCATGCCGCGATAGTGTGTTGGGCGTCCGATTTGTCGATGGAACCGGCGCAGTTGTGAAAAACGGTGGCCGCGTGATGAAAAACGTCACCGGCTATGACCTGGTGAAGCTGATGGCCGGTAGCTACGGCACCCTGGGCGTGCTGACCGAAGTTGCCATCAAGGTTTTGCCGGCAACTGCGTCGCGGGCTTCTATCGAAATCGCAGGTCTCAGCGATCACGACGCGGTCCGAGCAATGGCAAAAGCCGTCGGATCACCCTTTGATTTAACCGGCGCCGCCCATCTGCCGCACGGCGCAAATGGCGTGCCGACGACAGTGTTGCGGATTGAAGGGCTTGATGCATCCGTTAGCTACAGGGCCGAAAAGCTTGTGGAATTGGCGCAAGGATTTGGCGATACGACGTTGGAACGTGATCCCGAAAAAGTCGCCGATACGTGGCGCGCCATTCGCGACGTAGAGCCATTTTCGGAGATACTGGGGGATGTTTGGCGCCTATCTGTTCGACCGTCGCAAGCGCCGGACATTGCCGCCCGCGCGGCCGGCCAAGTGATCTATGATTGGGCCGGTGGGCTCATCTGGGTGCTCGTTCCAGAAGGCACCGATTTGCGGGCGCGTCTGGGTCAATTTGGCGGTTATGCAACGCTTGTCCGCGCAAGCCCTGAAACGAAATCTAACCTTGGCGTGTTTCACCCCGAACCCGGCCCACTTGCTGCGATCGCGACGGGGCTGCGCGACAAATTCGACCCCAATCATATTCTCAATCCGGGGCTGATGGGATGATCTGGATGCTTCTTGTGTTGGGTGCGCTGCCAGGGGCGGTCGGATACGGGCTCTACCCGCGTTTGTTGTCGCGGGGTGTGGCTTGGCTCATCGCCTTCGGCGCTCTGGCCTTACTTGCGGTCTTTTTGGCCGGGACATCTTCGTTTTGGTGGCTTGCAGACCGGGCAGGCGCCGGGTTTGCAACGTCTCAAATACTGGTGGCGGCGGGCATTGGTACGCTGGCTGGCGTCCTTTTAATGTCGACCTTCGTCGGCGTTTTCGGAGGCGCGGACCCGATCACACCGCGTCCGCTGCACCGCGTCGTTGCGACGGCGATCACGGCGGTGGCGTCAATTTTGCTCTGCCAGGCGCTTATCTCGTTTCAATCGGGGCTAAGCTGATGCAAACGAACTTTACCGAGGCCCAATTGGCCGACCCTGGCATTGCGCGCGCAAATGAAATTTTGCGCGCCTGCGTGCATTGCGGGTTTTGCACGGCGACCTGTCCAACCTTTGCGGTGCTGGGGGACGAGCTTGATAGCCCGCGCGGTCGCATTTACTTGATCAAGGATATGCTGGAAAACGACCGTCCGGCGGATGCAAAAACGGTCAAGCATATTGACCGATGCTTGTCTTGCTTGGCCTGCATGACAACCTGCCCGTCGGGCGTGCACTACATGCACTTGGTCGACCACGCACGCGAACATATTGAAAAGACCTATAAACGGCCGTTCACGGACCGCGCTCTGCGTTGGATTTTGGCCCGAATATTGCCCTATCCGATGCGGTTTCGTCTGGCCTTGCTCGGCGCAAAGATCGCGCGGCCATTCCGCCGTTTCGTGCCGGATGCAAGGTTGCGGGCGATGTTGGATATGGCGCCGAAGACGATCCCGCCCGTGAGCCGCAATGACGATCCACAGGTTTTTTCGGCCAATGGGCCGCGCAAAATGCGTGTTGCGCTCATGACGGGATGTGCACAAAAGGCGCTGAATACCGATATCAACGATGCCACCATACGGCTGCTGCGGCGCCTGGGGTGTGATGTCGTGATTGCCGAAGGCGCGGGCTGTTGCGGCGCGCTGACCCATCATATGGGCAAAACCGAAGAGAGCCACAAAACAGCGGCCAAAAACATTCGCGCTTGGACCAAAGAGATGGCGGGCGACGGGCTTGATGCAATCGTCATCAACACATCCGGATGTGGCACGACCGTGAAGGATTACGGGCATATGTTTCGGCTGACCGATTTGGCGGACGCGGCCGCCGCTGTCGCCAACATCGCCGTGGATGTCTCGGAGCTTTTGGTCAAGCTCGAACTTCCGGACACAGCGCCCAAAGACCTTCGGGTTGCCTATCATGCGGCGTGTTCGTTGCAGCATGGTCAAAAGGTAACCTCGGCGCCCAAAGATCTGTTGCGGAAGGCCGGGTTTGAAGTGGTGGAGCCGGTGGACAGTCACCTCTGCTGCGGTTCGGCGGGGACTTACAATTTGATGCAGCCAGAGATCTCCGGAAAGCTGAAGGCAAAGAAGATCCGGACGCTTGAGGCGCGATCACCTGATGTCATCGCCGCGGGTAATATCGGGTGCATGATGCAAATCGGTGGCGGCACGAATGTGCCCGTTGTTCACAGTGTTGAGCTGTTGGATTGGGCATCGGGTGGTCCACAGCCGCGCGCACTCCGCCCGAGCAGGTCCTAGTTTCTGCCGCACTTTCGCCGCACGCGTTGCCTAACCCAAAAGCACTGCCGCTTTGGGGAAGGTTTGTCCGATGTTGCGACATCTTGGGGTCATCGCGTTTTGTCTGTTTCCGACGATTGGAACGGCCCAAGGCCTGCCAACGATTGAACCGCCCGAAGGCGAACTGCGTGCCCTTGCAACCACCGATCAAATCCGTCCATTCGCTGCGGTTGGTCGGCTCGACACCGGCACGGGCTTTTGCACCGCGACGCTGATCACGTCGGAACTGGTCTTAACGGCCGCGCATTGCCTTTTTGATGGAAGCCACGATGCGCGCCGGCCCGACAGTTCTTTGATCTTCAATGCGGGCCTGCGAAACGGTCGGGTTTCGGCACAGCGTGGCGTCCGCGCGAGCTTTGTTCATCCCGGCTATCTATATGGCGCGCCAGACCATCTTGAACGAGTGAGGACCGACCTGGCGGTCTTGCGTCTAGATCGTCCAATCACCGACGCATCTGTCACGCCCCTGCCAGCGCATGGGCGTGCGGGGCGCGGCGATGAAGTGCAGGTTGTTTCCTACGGCGAAGAGCGGGAAAACGTCGCCTCGCTCGAAGAAGGCTGCGAAGTTCTTGCCGCGGATGAAGGTGTGTTCGTTTTGTCGTGTTCTGTCGTTCATGGCTCATCCGGAGCGCCGGTCATGGTGCGCAGCGGAAACGGCTACCAGGTCGTGTCGGTTGTCTCCGCGGCGGCGCATTGGCGAGACGATCCGGTCGCGCTTTCGGCGGAATTGGAAGGCTCGATCTCGCATCTTCTGTCAATGGCGGGCGCCAGAGAGCCGGGCTTTGCCTCCGCCGGGCTGCCCCAAGTGCGCAACCTGGGCGCGCAATCGGACGGACGCAGCACGTCAGGTGCGCGCTTTATTCAGCCCTAACGCTGAGGTCTTGAACCAGGCTCTTCGCCTCCCATATCGAGGATGTCGGCGCCAAAACGGGCCGGCATGAAACCCCGCGGGGCCCGAAAGGGACCGCAACACCGGTATCGCTCAATGGAGGATAACCCATGCGTACATTTGATCTTGCCCCCCTTTACCGTGCCACGGTCGGATTTGACCGGATGGCAGATTTGTTTGACCGGGTGATGACCCAGGATGTGGGCACCAGCACCTACCCCCCCTACAACATCGAAAAAACAGGTGATGATGCGTATCGCATCTCGATCGCTGTTGCTGGGTTTGGCGAAGCTGACCTCAAGGTCGAGCAGCGCGAAGCTGAGCTTGTCGTCTCGGCCCGACGCGAAAAAGACGCCAATGACCGCACCTATTTGCATCGTGGCATCGCAACGCGCGCTTTTGAGAAGCGTTTCCAACTGGCCGACCACGTGCGTGTGTCTGGCGCGAGCCATGAAAACGGCATGCTTCATATCGACTTGGCCCGCGAAGTTCCCGAAGCGCTGAAACCGCGCCGCATCGCGATTTCAGCCGCATCTCAGCCGACAGCCATCGAAGGCTAGCCTTCGGTCGCTAAAACCCGCCGCGGTTCCAGGTTATTGGGGCCGCGGTTCCGTCGCGAACAGCAGTGCCGCACCTATCAGTGCCGCTGCACAAATGCACCACAGCATCAGTGGGTAGCCGCCGATTGCGACCAAACCCGCGCCAATCACGGGGGCGCAAGCGGCAACCACCAAGGCGGGGCCGGCGAGACCGCCCGCGACGACACCAATCCCCACCCCTCCATACCTCTCGCGCGCCAAGACAGGGCGAAATATGCCGACAAGTCCGTTGCCGACGCCGTAGATTAGGACGGCAAGAAAGACGAGCGAGGGCAACCAACCGACAAGCACGAAAAGAGCCGCCGAAGCCGCCAAGGACAGCATCGCGACCAACACGATGGTACCGGCCATTGCGCGCGGTGCCGCCAGCGTCACCAAGATACGGCCGGCGACTTGCGCAGGTCCGATCATCGCGGCGGCGAATACCGCGACCCCGGTCGGCACGCCGCGATCGGCCATCAGCGGGAAAAGATGCGACGTTATCGCCCCGGGGACCAACGCCACCAGCGCAAAGGCCAACGCCAAGACCGGGAAATGCGGAAGGCTCAGGAGGCTACGCCAATCCCTCCGGCTGCGCGCCTGAGGTTCCGGCGACATGCTTTCCGCCTCTAGCCAGGACGCACCAAGCGCGAGCATTGGAACGGCCAATAAAAGCGCTATTCCCGCCATCACCAGCGCGGCAATGCGCCACCCGGCCGCCTCGGTCACAAGGTGCACGATTGGGTAGCTCACCGTACTTGCAAAGCCGGCGGCAATGGCGATGGCGGTGATGCCCGCGCGCGCCGTTTCGCCCCTAGCCCGCAGGACAAGCGCAAAGGCGGGCTCATAAAGCGTTGCCGCCATTGTCAGACCAATCGCGGCCCAAAGGATGAGGAAACTGACATAATCGTCCACCAAGATCAAAAGCACCATCAGAATGGCGCCCAAAGTGCCGCCCGCCGGCAAAAGCCAAGGGCCCCAGCCACGATCGATCGCGCGCCCGGCCAGGGGTGTTGTAATGCCCCAAACAAGGGCCGCGACGCTAAAGGCCAACATGATGGCCGTATCGGACCAGGCAAAATCGCGTTGCCATGCCGGAACCAAGCCAACAAAGGTGTAAAACAGCGCCGCCCAGATTAAGGTTTGGCCGCCCATCATCGCCAAGATTGCCCGGTCAGGGATCAAAACCACTGGCCGGGCTCCATGAGCCCCAGGTCCAAGAGTTGCTGCGAGGACCACTCGAACCTCTCCGACCGGTGCCAGAGAAACGTGTCGATGTCGTAGCGTGAGCCCGGGTTGGTGCGCAGCGCCTTTGCCACACGGAACGAACATATCGCCGCCGTCATGGAGTTGTGCCAGGGGCAGGCATAGGTGTTCAGCTCTTCGTTGGACAGCGTATGATCCGGGTGAAGTCGCAGGCCTGGTTCGGACCGAAACAGGCCCACGCGGTCGATTTTTCGCTTGTCTTCCGCGACGTGGTCCTCAAACCGCCACCGCAATCCGCCGAAGAAATTCAGCTGACGCTCCAGGACGTCGCCGTCTTCGTTCCGGCGCGTTTCTGCGTAGTATCCGGCGCGATCTAAATAAGCCGTTTCGAGCGAGACCGCATCGGGATGGGTCGACAGATCGCCCGCATATAGGTCGATAACATAGGTCAAAATGGAATACCGGCGTTCTTCTTCGGCGAAGATTGTGGCTTCGGTGACGGACCGGCTTTCCGAGAATGGAAAAAACAGAAACTCGCCATTAAAACAGTAGTGAAGCCAGGTATTTGGCGCGATATCAATGAGCGCATTGACCGCGCGGGTCGCAGTTCCGGGTTGTCGGGTTGGATGATGCACCAATGTGACCCAATCGCCTAATTCGGCCTTTGCCGCGGCTGCTGCGTCAAGGTTTTCCGGCGCAAGAATAATGAGCTTGCGAAAGCCGGCCGCGAGAAGATGCGCAACCGTTGTCGAGATCTCAGCGGCGTCTTCTGCGATAATCAACGCCAGCGGGCCCTTGCCCAGACTGCCGCGCGGCAGACGGCTGAACGCGTCGAGAGACTTAAGGATCATGCGCTTTGCTGCCTGTTGTATTGGCTGCTAATCTGCATCTGACGTTTTCGAATTGCAATTCCGGCTTGGCGTTGAACAGGTGCTGATTATGCGCTACGCCGCCCCGGTTCGACCGCAAGAGGCCCGGCAATGTCTGCGACCAAAAAGCTCTACGTCAAAACCTATGGCTGCCAGATGAATGTTTATGACAGCGAGCGCATGGCAGAGGCGCTTGGCGCGGAGGGGTATGAACAAACCCAGGATATCGCCGAGGCCGATATGGTTTTGTTGAACACGTGCCATATCCGGGAAAAGGCCGCGGAAAAGGTGTATTCTGAATTGGGTCGGCTCAAGCCCTTGCGAGAGAGCAAGCCGGACCTAAAGATCGGTGTGGCCGGCTGCGTGGCCCAAGCCGAAGGCGAAGAGATTTTTCGCCGCCAACCGATGGTCGATCTAGTCGTCGGTCCACAGACCTACCATCGGCTGCCGCGCATGATGGAGGCCCTGGCAAAAGGCAACAGGGCGCTCGACACCGATTTTCCCCAAGAGGATAAATTCGACCACCTGCCAAAGCTGCGCAAACCCGCACGCGGGCCGTCGGCGTTTTTGACGGTGCAGGAAGGATGCGACAAATTCTGTTCCTTCTGCGTTGTCCCCTATACCCGCGGGGCTGAAGTGAGCCGGCCCGTCGCGCGTCTGATGCGAGAGGCCCAAGACCTGGTCGCGCGCGGTGTCCGGGAAATCACCCTTCTGGGGCAGAATGTGAACGCCTATCACGGCCAGTCCGAGGGTGGTGAATGGGGGCTCGCCCGATTGATCCGGGCGATGGCCAAAATCGATGGGCTGGACCGCATTCGTTTTACGACGAGCCATCCAAACGATATGGACGATGATCTTATCGCGGCGTTTGCCGACACGCCCGAACTGATGCCGTATCTCCATCTTCCGGTGCAGGCAGGATCGGATCGGATCCTTAAGGCCATGAACCGCAAGCATACGGCAGACGGTTACCGCCGCCTTATTGAACGGTTGCGGCGGTCCCGGCCTGACCTGGCGCTATCTGGGGATTTTATTGTTGGCTTCCCCGGCGAGACCGAGGCGGATTTTCAGGCAACGCTCGATCTGGTGCGCGATATTGGATACGCGCAAGCATATTCGTTCAAGTATTCGGCGCGGCCTGGCACGCCCGCGGCGGAACGGGCCCCGGTTGACCCGGCTGAGGCGGACGAACGACTGCAACGGCTCCAAGCGCTATTGTCGGAACAACAACAGGCCAGCCAAGCGGCGATGGTCGGTCGCGAAACAATGGTGTTGTTCGAAAAGCCGGGGCGCGAGACCGGCCAATTGATTGGCAAATCCGAATATCTACATTCGGTGCATGCAACGGCGCCAGAGGCGTTGCGTGGCCAAATCGCGCGTGTGCGTATCACGCGATCAGCCGCCAATTCGCTCACCGGCGCATTGATCGAAATTGCCGCATAGGGCGGGCTGGCGCATAGATATGCACTGCTTTCACACATCTGGCACAAAGAGTTGCGTTTGTAGGGCGGAGGCGTCACAGTCTTTTGCAAGGCCACTTTTGGCAAGGAGATCCCGTTGGGCGACATGATCGCGCAAGCTATTGAAACGGACAGTCCAAGCGAATTGACGTTCGAATTTCCAGACAATCGGATTCTTGCGGTCTTGTGTGGAGAGCACGGCCGGAACCTGGCGCAGATCGAGGCGCTTCTGGCGGTCGAGATCGCGCAAAGAGGCAATCGGATGACCGTCTTTGGCGAAGCCCGAGACCGTGCAGCGGCGGTGCTGCAAGAGCTCTATATGCGTGCGGCGGAGGGCAAATCGCTGGAACCCGGTGATATCGATGCCGCCGTTCGTATGGGCGTATCCGAACCGGACACGGGCATACGGGATGGCGATCAGATAGAGCTTTTCAAGCCAGACCGGATCGAGATCGGCACCCGCAAAAAGACCGTTGAGCCACGCACAAAGACGCAGGCCAACTATGTCCGAGGGCTATTTGCCAATGAACTCTGCTTTGGCATCGGACCTGCTGGGACCGGTAAGACCTACCTGGCGGTGGCGGTTGCTGTGAACCAGATGATAAATGGGCATGTCGATAAGATCATCCTGTCCCGTCCGGCGGTGGAAGCTGGCGAGCGCCTTGGCTTTTTACCGGGCACCGAAAAAGACAAGATGGACCCGTATATGCGGCCGCTTTACGACGCACTGAACGATTTCTTGCCCGGCAAGCAACTGACAAAGCTCATGGAAGATAACCGGATCGAAATTGCGCCTCTTGCGTTCATGCGCGGGCGGACCTTGTCCAATGCCTACGTCGTTCTTGATGAGGCGCAAAATGCCACGGCGATGCAAATGAAAATGTTCCTGACCCGACTGGGTCAAGGATCCAAAATGGTGATCACGGGCGATAGGTCGCAGGTGGACCTTCCCCGTGGCGTGACCTCGGGCCTAATTGAAGCCGAGCGCATTTTGCACGATGTCTCGGGCATCCACTTTAGCTATTTCAAAAGCACCGACGTGGTCCGGCATCCCATGGTTGCCAAAATCATCGAAGCCTATGATGCCGATGATGCGGCCGGTTGAACCCGCGCCGAGCCTTTGTGATGGAGATAGAAGTATTGATCGAGGAGGCCGCTTGGGTGGACCTAGAGCGGCTCGCGAAGTCCGCTTGTCCTGCGGCGCTGAAGGCGGTCGACTTGGACGCTGATCGATACAGTGTCTCGATCTTGGGTTGTGACGACGACCGAATTGCTGGTTTGAACGCCGAATTCCGTGGCAAACCGACCCCGACAAATGTGCTGTCGTGGCCGTCGTCCGACTGGCATCCGCCCGCGCCGCCCAAGCCGGGGGAGCTTGGCGACATTGCCATAGCCCACGGCATCTGTGCGCGCGAAGCCGCCGAGCAAGGGAAAACCCTCGACGACCACCTGACGCATCTGCTCATTCATGCGACCTTACATTTGATCGGTTATGATCATGAAACTGACGCAGACGCCGCTATAATGGAATCACTAGAGACCGCCGCGCTTGCAACATTGGGTATCGGTGACCCATATTAAGGAGGCAGACCATTTTTGCGGTCCGTACATTTGGAAAGGAGCCATGAGCTCGACCTCTGATCCGTCGTCTACAGCCGCGCAACGCGCGCAAGTCGACCTAGACGCCGAACCTCCTAGGCCGGGTTTCTTCGCCCGCCTGTTTGGCCCACGCCCACAAGAAACCGCGATACTGGCGGAAAACGTGCCCGCGCGCCGCGCAACGGCCTCGGTCGGGCTTTTGAACCTGCGCCGGATGAAGGTCGATGAAGTGTCCATCCCGCGGGCAGAAATCACGGCGGTGGCCTGCGACATTTCGCTGGCCGACCTGGTGCAGGTCTTTCGTGAAAGCGGCAAGACGCGGCTGCCGGTTTATGACGAAACGCTTGATAGCCCGCTCGGGATGGTCCATCTCAAAGATGTGGCCATGGCACACGGCTTTAACGGCGCTGCGCCAGATTTCGACGTCCGCGAAACATTGCGGCCGCTGCTTTTCGCGCCGCCGTCGATGCCAATCGGTGTGCTGCTGACAAAGATGCAGGCCGACCGCACCCATATGGCCTTGGTCATCGATGAATATGGAGGCGTCGATGGCCTGGTCACGATCGAGGACCTTATCGAACAAGTGATCGGTGAGATCGAAGACGAACACGACGTTGAAGAAGATCAGCCTTGGACCCGGGAGGCCTCTGGCGCCTATCTTGCCCTGGCGCGCGCACCTTTGGATGAATTTGAGGCTGAGACGGGCCTGCATCTGAGCGATGTGACCGATGATGAAGAGGTCGATACGCTCGGCGGTCTCGTCTTCATCCTTGCCGGTCGAGTTCCTGCCCGCGGCGAGATCGTGCCGCACCCGTCTGGCGCGCAGATTGAGGTTGTTGATGCCGATCCCAGGCGGGTGAAGCGTCTTCGCGTGCGATGGCCGAAAGCTGCTGAATGAGCGTGTTGCCGCTGCCCCGCGCGGGGTGGCGCAATCTTGGGATCCTGGCCGTTGCAGGTGCTGTGGCAGCGCTTGGTCAGGCGCCGTTCGATTTTTGGCATGTTGGGATTTTGGGGTTTGCGGTCGGCATTGGCGGGGTGTCCTTAGCCGCACGTCCAGGGCGTGCAGCTTGGGCGTTTGGGGTCGGGTATTTTGCGATTGCATTGCACTGGATTGTTGAGCCGTTTTTGGTGGATGCCGCGCGGCACGGCTGGATGGCACCGTTCGGTCTTGCGGCGATGGCGGGTGGATTAGCGCTGTTTTGGGCCGCAGCGGGGTTCTGCGCGGCTTTTGCAAAGGGTGCTACATTTCGCGCCTTTCTATTCGCTACTGCTTTGGCCCTGGCAGAAGTTGCCCGGGCCTATATCCTTTCCGGTTTCCCATGGGCCCATCCGGGTCATATCCTGATTGATACACCAGCCTTGGGGCTGGCCCCGTTTGCTGGGCCACATGGGTTGACGATGACCGTTTTGGCGCTCGGAGCGACCTTGGCCACACTGATGGCGCGTCCGATTTGGGCTGCGAGCGTCTTTGGTGTCGTCTTTCTTGTCCTTCAGCTTTCGCCGCAACCCGCTCCTGATGCTGCGTCGGATACGGCGGCGCGTGTGCGGTTGGTGCAACCGAACGCGGCGCAACATCTAAAGTGGCGCGAAGACATGATACCCGTTTTTTTTGAACGCGGGCTTGAGCTGAGCCGCGGCGCGGATGTGGACCTGATCGTTTGGCCCGAAACAACGCTGCCGGTTCTGTTGGAGCGCTCAACGCCCTGGCGGGCGGCCATCGCTGAGGCGGCTGGTGGAGTGCCCGTCGCCGTTGGCGCGCAGCGGCTCGATAACGGCCAAGCGCGTAACTCTATGGCACTCTTGGATGGTGAAGGAGAGATCGGGCCGATCTATGACAAGCATCGCTTGGTGCCATTTGGCGAATACATCCCGCTGCGCTCTGTGGCCGATTTGCTGCGGTTGGACGGCTTAGCCGCGATTGCTGGCGGCGGATATTGGCCGGGCGCCGGTCCAGCCGTCGCAGATTTCGGCCCGCGCCTCGGGCGGGCATTTCTCATGATCTGCTATGAGGCGATTTTTCCGCAATATATCCGGCAAGTTGAGCGCCCGGATTGGCAGCTACACCTCACCAATGACGCTTGGTTCGGTACGTTCTCCGGACCCTTTCAACACCTTGCCTTGGCACGGTTGCGGGCCGCTGAATCTGGTCTGCCGGTGTTGCGTGCCGCCAATACAGGGGTGTCTGCGGCGATTGATGGGCGTGGCCAGGTCGTTGCCTCGCTAGCACTTGGTACGGCTGGCGCGCTTGATGTGGCGCTGCCACCGGCTTTGCCGCGAACGCTTTATGCACGCACCGGCGATTTGCCTGTTTTTGTACTTCTTGTTGCGGTTCTCGTAACGCTGCTAACAGTGGCGCGGAAAATGAGACATTGAACCCGGACGCACTTGCGCTTATCGGGGACGAAACCAGCCCCGCAACGGCTTCCTGACGTGGGGAAAAACCAGAAACCGGAGCACCCCCATGTCTCGTGCAGATTTCATTTTCACATCAGAATCCGTTTCCGAGGGCCATCCCGATAAGGTCTGCGATCGAATTTCGGATGCGGTCCTTGATGCCTTTTTGTCCGAAGAGCCTCAGGCGCGCGTCGCCTGTGAGACCTTCGCAACCAGCGGGCTTGTTGTGATCGGCGGTGAGGTTGGGTTGTCCAACCAAGAACGGCTCAAGGATTACATGGGCCGGATCGGCCAGATCGCGCGGGATTGTATCCGGGACATCGGCTACGAGCAGGAGAAGTTCCATTGGAATACCTGTCACGTGCTCAACTTTCTGCACGAACAAAGCTCCGATATCGCGCAAGGCGTCGATGCTGCGGAAAACAAGGATGAAGGTGCGGGCGACCAAGGCATCATGTTTGGCTACGCCACGAATGAAACCGCAGCGCTCATGCCGGCGCCTATTCAATATGCCCATGCAATCTTGCGCCGGTTGGCCGAGGTTCGCAAAAACGGGACCGAGCCCTTGCTGCGCCCCGATGCGAAATCGCAGCTTTCAGTCCGTTATGTCGATGGCAGGCCCGTTGGTGTGACCTCAATCGTTTTATCGACGCAGCACGAAAGCGAACGCCAAAGCTCGGACGATATTCGCGATATTGTCGAGCCTTATATTCGCGAGGTTCTGCCGGATGGCTGGATTGATGCAAACACCGCATGGCACGTGAACCCGACCGGCAAATTTGTGATCGGCGGACCGGATGGTGATGCCGGGCTGACAGGTCGCAAGATCATCGTAGATACCTATGGCGGGGCCGCGCCGCATGGCGGCGGCGCGTTTTCCGGCAAAGACCCAACAAAGGTCGACCGTTCCGCAGCCTATGCCGCGCGATATCTTGCCAAGAATGTGGTTGCCGCTGAATTGGCGGAACGCTGCACCATACAATTGTCTTACGCGATCGGCGTGTCACAACCCTTGTCGGTCTATGTCGATACCTTTGGTACAGGGGTCATACCCGACGAGAAGATTGAGCACGCGATCCCGGGCATCTTGGACCTCAGCCCGCGCGGCATCCGCACCCATCTGGAGCTTAACCGCCCGATCTATCAGCGCACGGCGGCCTACGGCCATTTCGGGCGTGAACCCGATGCTGATGGCGGGTTTTCGTGGGAAAAAACCGATCTCGCCGAGACGCTGAAGGCCGCGGTTTAGCCTGCGGCGGACCGCTTCACGCCATCAAAACGATGTCCGATGCGCCGGCATCGCGGCGCAGCGCATGCACGTCGGCAAGTTCTGGATCGTTGATCCAGGCCAACGCGGCCGCTTTGTCGGGAAAGGATAGCAACGCTGCGACATCGGGCATGTCGGGGTGACCGTCAAGCTGGGTTGTTTCGGCCGTTGCCGCCTCCACTTTGCCGCCATGTCGTGCCAATGCATCGCTTGCCACGTCGCGGTAGGCGGAGAGTTTTTCGGGGTTTTTGACCATGAGTTTTGCGTATGCATAGACCATGTGGTGACCTTTCCTTTGCTGTTGCTCATTCGACATTAACGGCGCCGCAGGCCTGCGAAAACGCGTGCATATGCATCATGAGCATGCAAAAACGCTTGTATGAATTTGGCCTGGGACGACATCAGAACGATTGGCTTTTTGGTTGAAACCGGATCGCTGGCTGGGGCCGGCGCGGCCTTGGGGATTAACTACACCACCGTTGCCCGCCGCATCGCACGCGCCGAGGCAGCTCTGGGTGAGACGTTGTTTGAGCGGCTTGCCGATGGCTACCAGCCAACCGATGCGGCGCGGCTCATTGCCGGACACGCGGAAAAAATGGCCCGCGAAGAGGATCAGTTGCTGCGCCGGTTGAGCGCCCGCGGCGACCGGCTTGAGGGCCCGCTTACGGTGACAGCGCCGCAACTGTTGATCGCTTATGAATTGGCGCCGGTGCTCACGCGGTTTTCCGCGCTTCATCCGCAGATAGAGCTGACCGTGAAGGCGACGAACGACATTCTGGATCTGTCGCGGCGCGAAGCGGACCTCGCGATCCGCATCAGTCGCGAACCGGGCGACACCCTCAAAGGCATGCGCCTTGCGGAACAGCAGACAGCGAGCTTTGCCAGCCCGGACTGGGCGCGCCGGATCGAAGCTGACCCCCAGGGCATGATCGACTGGGTGGTTTTCGCCGCGATGCCATCCCTGCCCGATATCGTGATGCATGCGTATCCCGGATCGCGGGTCAGGTATCGCTTTGACGATATGGGTGTGTTGCTGAGCGCGGCCGAAGCCGGGCTGGGTGTTGTCCGCTGCCCGATGTTCTTGGGCCGTACCTTGCCGGGGCTCGTGCAGGTGCCGCTGCTGCCACCGCAATCCTATGCCGAGATTTGGGTGGTGGCACATACCGATTTATGGGCCGCGCCGCGTGTCGCGGCGTTCCGGGATGTTTTGGTTCCGCATATGCGGTCCCGCCGCGCCCATTTTGTCGCCTGAGGGCCATTGAGTGGGCTGGGCCTGGGCGCTAGAGCCAAGCGCATGACCCATCGCGCCACACGTCCGCACCGGAATTTCTATGGTCGCCGCAAAGGCAAACATTTGCGTGACACCCAAGAGATGTACTTGGCGGAGGATCTCATGGCTTTATCCCCAGGGCCCGTCACTTGGGACGCCAATCCGGACCGCACCCCGCTTGATCTTG
This sequence comes from Pseudomonadota bacterium, assembly GCA_039183205.1. Taxonomy (GTDB): domain Bacteria; phylum Pseudomonadota; class Alphaproteobacteria; order Rhodobacterales; family Rhodobacteraceae; genus HKCCE3408. Next base: position 14,355 of record JBCDBR010000013.1, read on the forward strand.
TTGACGTCTTCGGCAACCGCAACGTTTGGTTGGAAATCGGGTTTGGCGGCGGCGAGCATATGGTTCACCAAGCTGCCCAGAACCCTGATGTCGGGATCATCGGCGCAGAACCCTACATTAACGGCGTCGCGATGCTTCTTGGAAAAATCCGCAAAGCTCAACTGGACAATCTCCGCGTCCATCCGGGCGATGTCCGCGACCTATTCGACGTTTTGCCGCCGGCCAGCATTTCGCGTGCATTTCTACTTTACCCCGACCCCTGGCCAAAGACACGGCACCATCGCCGGCGATTTGTCACGCCTGAGCACCTGGTGCCGCTCGCGCGTGTTTTGAAACCGGGTGCTGTGTTCCGTGTGGCGACCGATATCCCGGATTATGTGCGGCAGACGCTGATCGAAGTTGGAAAGGGCCCGTTTGACTGGCTTGCCGAGCGTCCCACCGATTGGCGAGAGCCTTGGCCGAATTGGAACAGCACCCGCTACGAACTGAAGGCTCTCCGTGACGGGCGCGTCCCGCACTATCTGACCTTCCGGCGCCGTTAATTGGAATAGGCCCTGGCTCTTGCCCGACGCGGTTGATATCGCATGCGGATTGGATATGGGGAGACGACGCATGGCATCGCATGGTGTGCCAAGCCCATTGGACGCGGTCAAATCCGGAGCGCTGCGCGGACAGGCGGATGTTCCGGGCGACAAATCTGTCAGCCATCGGAGCTTGATCTTAGGTGCGCTCTCGGTTGGAGAGACGCGAATTTCGGGCTTGCTCGAAGCGCAGGATGTGCTTGATACCGCCCGCGCCATAGAGGCCTTTGGCGCCGACGTTGTCCACCACGGCCCCGGTGAATGGTCGGTACATGGGGTCGGCACAGGAGGTTTTTCGGAACCTGAAACCGTGATCGATTGCGGCAACTCGGGAACCGGCGTGCGCCTGATCATGGGGGCCATGGCGACAACTCCGATCACGGCGACTTTCACAGGGGATGCCAGCCTCAACAGCCGCCCGATGGCGCGTATCACTGAGCCGATGGAGCTTTTTGGCGCGCGTTCGGTGGGCCGGGTCGGTGGACGCCTGCCGCTGACAATCGTGGGCGCGGCTGATCCGGTCCCGATTGAATATCGAACCCCCGTGGCATCGGCGCAGATCAAATCCGCGATTCTGCTGGCCGGGCTCAACGCGCCTGGCCAAACCGTTGTGATTGAGGCTGAGGCCACGCGCGATCACACCGAACGTATGTTGCAGGGCTTTGGCGCCCACGTGACGACAGAGATCACCGCCGAAGGTCGCGTGATCACACTGACAGGGCAGCCTGAACTTCAGGCCCAGCGCATTGCGGTCCCTCGGGATCCCAGCTCAGCCGCGTTTCCGGTTTGCGCCGCGCTCATCACCGAAGGGTCAGACATCCTTGTCCCTGGCATCGGGCTCAACCCCACGCGCGCCGGGCTCTATGCGACCTTGCAGGATATGGGCGCTGATCTGACATTTGAGAACCCGCGCGAGGAAGGCGCCGAGCCGGTGGCAGATCTGCGGGCCCGCTTTTCGCCGGAAATGCGCGGCATCGACGTCCCGGCAGAACGCGCCGCTTCGATGATCGACGAATATCCCGTTTTGTCGGTTGTGGCCGCCAACGCGCACGGCCGCACGTTTATGCCCGGCGTCCGAGAATTGCGGATCAAAGAAAGCGACCGGATCGCCGCCATGTCGGATGGTTTGCGGGCCGCCGGTGTCGGGGTCGAGGACGGGCCGGATTGGTGGGCTGTCGACGGTAAGGGTCCCGGCAGTGTGTCGGGCGGGATAACGGCGATGACGCATTTAGACCACCGGATTGCGATGTCCTTTTTAGTCTTGGGGCTAAGTGCCCGAAATCGGATCGGGATCAATGATGCCGGTCCGATCGCGACAAGCTTTCCCGCCTTTCAGGCGTTGATGCGCGGTTTAGGGGCGGAATTCGCGCCACGTTAAGGGCGCTCGGCCGTATGAGGCGGACGATGGGGGATGTGTGTGGCAGCTGTTTGTGCGGCGCGGTGCGCTACACGGTTTCAGGTCCCCTGCGGCCGGTGATTGCCTGCCATTGCACGCAATGCCGCAAAACGTCGGGTCATCATGTGGCAGCCACCTCCGTCCCGCGCGCGATGATCGATATCGAAGGTGCCGTCACCTGGTTTGCCTCGTCAAAGACAGCCAAGCGCGGATTTTGCCCCACCTGCGGGTCAAACCTGTTTTGGGATGGCGGCGGGGAAGATGTGTCCATCTTTGCCGGCACCCTGGACGGGGATCCCGGCATTCGCCTGGCCGGCCACATCTATTGCAACGACAAAGGCGCTTATTATGAAATTGAGGGTGAGGTGCCGAAGGCCGGGGGCGCTGACGCGCGGCTGACCACCCGTTTGCGGTGATCGCTGGCAATCTGGCATTTGGACAGGGAAACCCGCATGATGGACCTGTACTTGGTGCAAGACAGGAGTACGCATTTGGCATTTTGCGTTGCCATCGATGGGCCGGCGGCCTCGGGTAAGGGCACGATCTCTCGGGCTTTGGCGAAACAATTTGGCTTTGGCCATCTTGATACCGGGCTTTTGTATCGCTCGGTAGCGCGGATGATGCTTCAGGGGCAGGAACCAATTGCCGCTGCTCAGGCGCTAAGTCCTGATGATATGTCCGATCCCGCGGCCCTGCGCGGCGCAGACATTGCCCAGGCAGCAAGCCGGGTCGCAGCTATGCCCGAAGTGCGCGAAGCTCTGGTCGATTTCCAACGCGCCTTTGCAGCGCGCCTTGGTGGCGCTGTGCTGGATGGGCGCGATATTGGCACGGTGATTTGCCCCGACGCGGATGTGAAGCTCTTCGTGACGGCACGGCCCGAAGTCCGGGCCCTCAGGCGCACAGACGAATTGATCGCACGCGGCGATGCGGCGGCGTATGAAACCGTGTTAGCCGATATTCATACCCGCGATGCGCGCGATGCGGACCGGGCCATAGCCCCCATGGTCGCAGCGCCAGATGCGGTCCTGATCGATACGTCCGACCTGAGCATCGGCGATGCCATTGCCCAGGCCGCAGACATTGTGGCAACTATGCGCGCCCGCGTTTAGGCGACCCGAGCAAGGCGTTCGGCGGGGATGGCATAAATGCCGGCCGGCAACCCGTCGGGACGCTCGACCAAGCCACGCTCCAGAAGGCGGCGCAAGGCGCGATGGAACGTCGGTTGCGACACCGATTCCAATGTGGGGTGCGCGCGCACCCGGTCTGTCGAGCTGATAAACCCGAACGCGTCGTCTTGCGCGGCGTTGGCATAGAACGCCAACAGAATGTCGCGCTCTTTTCGCGTCAAACCCTCGAAGCCGAGGTTTTCTTCCATCTGATGCAGCACATCGCGAAGATGTGCCAACTGAACCATAAGTGACATTGGCATACTCATCACACTTTTTACACGGGCGGTTGCGGTATCACGAAGTGCGAGATCCCGCAAATGCCGAGCCCATGTTTTTGCGTCCCTCAGTACAGCAACGCGACGGCACCCGCGGCTGGTCTTGCTGTCCCACCTGTCTTGGAACGAAACAACCGCCTGCAAAGCAGCCGGCTGTCGCATTCACCTTGACAATAGTTACCGAATTTTAACCTTTGGTCTACGAATTTGTCGCGCGTAAATTCTGCGAGACAACAAATCTGTCACATTTGTCCCACTCAGTGTTTCGAAATTGAGGTTAACACGTCGAAGGCGGCGCATCCGCAACGCAGCCGCTTCAATGCTTGCGCATTGTGGCGCGGCACTGTAAGACCCGCAGCGTCAAGAACGTAGCGAATACGCAAAACAGGGCAGGATCGAGCGATCCGGCCCGTTTTTATTTTTACGATTCGCAAAACGACCAACCCCAAAGACCGGCGGACCCAACCGTGCGGCCAGCCAAACTGAAGAGAAAAAGGACGTGAACTGCCGATGAGTGGCACTGCAACCATGGAGGAATTCGAAGCCCTCCTGAACGAAAGCTTCGACATCGACACGCCTGAAGAAGGCGCTGTCGTAAAGGGCAAAGTCATCGCCGTGGAGGCCGGACAAGCCATCATCGATGTGGGCTACAAGATGGAAGGCCGCGTCGATCTCAAAGAATTCGCGAACCCCGGAGAGGCCCCCGAAATCGCCATTGGCGATGAGGTCGAAGTTTACCTTCGCTCAGTCGAGAACGCTCGTGGCGAGGCAGTGATCAGCCATGAAATGGCCCGTCGCGAGGCGGCCTGGGATCGCTTGGAAAAGGCCTATGCCGACGAAGCGCGCGTTGAAGGCGCGATTTTTGGTCGGGTCAAAGGCGGCTTTACCGTTGATTTGGGTGGTGCGGTTGCGTTCTTGCCCGGCTCTCAGGTCGATGTGCGCCCCGTGCGCGACGCCGGGCCGCTCATGCATCTCAAGCAGCCATTCCAAATCTTGAAGATGGATCGTCGCCGCGGCAATATCGTCGTCTCGCGCCGGGCCATCTTGGAAGAAAGCCGTGCCGAACAGCGCGCAGAGGTCATCGGCAAGCTCAATGAGGGTGATGTCGTGGACGGCGTGGTCAAGAACATCACGGAATACGGCGCTTTCGTCGATTTGGGCGGTGTCGACGGCCTATTGCATGTCACCGATATGGCATGGCGGCGTGTCAACGATCCCAAAGAGATTTTGTCGATCGGCGAAACTGTCAAAGTACAGGTGATCAAGGTCAACAAGGATACACACCGGATCAGTCTCGGCATGAAGCAGCTCATGGACGATCCGTGGGATACCGTGGAGACCAAGTATCCGCTGGAATCGACCCATACTGGCCGCGTCACCAACATCACCGATTACGGCGCCTTCGTGGAGCTGGAAGCAGGTGTCGAGGGTCTGGTCCACGTTTCGGAAATGTCATGGACAAAAAAGAACGTGCACCCGGGCAAAATCGTGTCCACCTCGCAAGAGGTTGAGGTCATGGTGCTGGAAATCGACAGCAGCAAACGTCGGGTCTCCTTGGGGCTCAAACAAACCATGCGCAATCCGTGGGAGCTGTTCGAAGAGCAATTCCCCGTTGGCACGCAAGTCGAAGGCGAAGTTAAGAACATCACCGAATTTGGTCTGTTCGTCGGCCTCGACAACGATATCGACGGCATGGTGCATCTGAGCGACCTGACCTGGGAAGGCCGGGGCGAAGACGTCATCAACGAATATCGCAAAGGCGATGTCGTGCAGGCCGTTGTCACGGAAATCGACACCGACAAAGAACGCATCTCGCTTTCGATCAAAGCGGTGGGCGGCGACCCGTTTGCCGACGCGGTCGACGGCGTGAAGCGTGGCTCGATCATCACCGTGGAGGTGACCTCGATCGAGGATGGCGGCATCGAGGTGGAATACGAAGGCATGAAGTCTTTCATTCGCCGGTCTGATCTCAGCCGCGACCGTGCCGAACAGCGCCCCGAACGCTTTGGTGTCGGAGACAAGGTTGATGTCCGCGTCACCAACGTGGATGCCAAAACCCGTCGTTTGGGCCTGTCGATCAAGGCACGCGAAATCGCTGAGGAAAAAGAGGCCGTCGAGCAATACGGCTCGTCCGATTCAGGCGCGTCGCTCGGCGATATTCTTGGTGCGGCGCTCAAGAAAGACGAGTGATCGCCCGCAAAATCAAATGAAAGGGCCCCGCATCAGCGGGGTCTTTTTTTGTCGTGTGGTGTTAGAACTCCACGTCGACGCCCGGCAGGTTCAGCCCCTTGATCATATCCCGCAATTCCTGCCGCGCAGCCACATTTGACACGTTCAATCGCTCAACCCCGATATCGCGCAAATCCAAAAGTGTAAGCCCGGACGGGAACAATTCGCGAAAGATCACCCGTTCGGAAAAGCCGGTGCAGACGCGGAAGCCGATGCGGCTGGCAAGCTTCTCCAGCGCGCCGCCGAGCTTCTTTTTGTTGTGCATCTGCTGCGGCCCAACGCGATTGCGCACAACCACCCAGTCGATCGGTTTGAGCCCGGCCTTTGAGCGCAATTGGCGCGCCTGCCAAACCATTTCCGAATAGACGCTCGGGCCCTTGATTTCATAGGTTTTCGCATCGACGCGCGCGAGCAAATCGAAATCCACGAAGCTGTCGTTGAGCGGCGTGACCAATGTGTCGGCGAGGCTGTGGGCAACCTGGCTCAGGCGGGTATGGCTGCCCGGACAATCGATGACGATGAAATCACATGACGGTTCGACACCCGCAACGGCGGCGGAAAGCCTGCGGTCATAGACGTTCTCACCCGGCTGCAATTCGCTTTGCGCGATCTGGGGCAGATCGACAAGCAACGGCACCCCAATATCCAACTTGCGCTGCGTGACGCTATCCTGTCGGTTCTCGATATACCGGTGAAAACTACGCTGCCGAAGGTCCAGATCGAGCGCACCGACCTTGTGGCCCATTCGTGCAAGCGCGGTTGCGATATGCATGGCGGTCGTTGATTTACCCGACCCGCCCTTTTCGTTCCCAAGGACAATGATATGGGCCACTGCTCAGGCCTCCTGCTTTGCCGTCCACTATATGTTGTGGCAATCGGAAACAAAAGTCTTTTGCAGCAGGCACGGCCTTGTGTGTGGGGGGCGGCGGATCCGTTGTTGCGCAGCATCGCGGCACTGCGACCTGCCAAAACAAAAGCGCCGCCCCGCGGGACGACGCGATCGTTGCGCTGTTGAACCTGAGGTCTAAAACCCGAGGCCTTCGTATTTCTTCTGGAACCTCGACACGCGGCCGCCAGTATCCATGAGCCGGGTCCCGCCGCCTGTCCAGGCCGGGTGAACCGTGGGATCGACATCGAGCGACAGGGTGTCGCCCGCGCTGCCCCAGGTCGATTTCATTTGAACAACGTCGCCATTGGTCATTTTGACGTCGATGATGTGGTATTCGGGATGCGTGTCTTTTTTCATCGGTGCCACCTTACGCGTTTGCATCGGTGCCGGACTTCTTCGGCTTGTAGTGGGTATCTTCCGCGATCCGAGCCGATTTACCGCGACGCGAGCGCAGGTAGTAAAGCTTGGCGCGCCGCACGCGACCGCGCCGGACCACAGTAATTGAGTCGATGTTGGTGGAGTAAAGCGGGAACACCCGTTCCACACCCTCGCCAAACGAGATCTTGCGTACGGTGAACGAACCAGCGATGCCGTCGCCGTTTTTGCGGGCAATGCACACGCCTTCATAGTTCTGAACACGACTACGCGTGCCTTCGGTGACTTTGAAGCCGACGCGGACAGTGTCGCCCGGTTTGAAGTCGGGAATTTCTTTGCCGAGGGCCGCGATTTGCTCGGCCTCAAGCTGTGCAATCAGGTCCATGGGACCGTCTCCTTCGAATGCCCCCGGTTTGTCCCGGAGAGGTGTCTTGCCGCCTCAGAGCTCCGGTCTTCCTCGGGTCCGCATGTTGCGCCCGCCGGAGAGTTCAGGTCGTTCTTTTTGTCTGTACGCGCTTGTCAGAACGGCGCGCCGAAGAAGACATGCCCAAAACAAACGAATCCCGGCGCCCGGTATAGGGTGACGAATTGCGGTCGTATAGGCCCGAAGGGCGCTGCGATCAAGGCCCTCGTTTGAAGATTGGCGTGCCGCTACGTCTTGTCGTCGTGCCGCCGCGCCCAAAGATCGGGGCGTCGGCGTTTGGTCAGGTCTTCCGCCTGCTCCTGTCGCCAGCGCGCGATCTCTTGATGGTTGCCCGACAATAGGACCTTTGGGATGTCATGGCCGTTCCAGCCGCGCGGCTGGGTATATTGCGGATATTCCAATGTACCGCTTGAAAAGCTCTCGTTCTGTGTTGAGGCGGCATTGCCGAGCACGCCCGGGATGAGCCGTACGGTTGCGTCGAGCATCGCTTGCGCGGCAATCTCTCCACCGGTTAGGACGAAATCGCCAAGCGAAACCTCGACAAGTTGATAATAGTCGATGACGCGCTGATCGACACCTTCGAACCGCCCACACAAGAGCGTCAGCCCGTCGGCCTGCGCCCAATCCCGCGCTAGGCTTTGTGTAAAGGGCATCCCGCGCGGCGAAAGGTAGATCCGGGGCCATCGTGCCGCATCGGGTTGAATGTCGGCCAGAACCGTCTCGATTGCCGGCCCAAGAACATCGGCACGCATCACCAGGCCGGGCCCGCCCCCGGCAGGTTTGTCGTCAACCTGGCGGTGTCTGCCGATCCCGTAGTCGCGCAAATTCAGGGTATTCAACGCCCAGAGGCCATCGCTAAGCGCCTTTCCGGTTAGCGAATTGCCCAAAACACCCGGGAAAGCCTCAGGGAAAAGGGTCAGGACGTTTGCCGTCCAAACGCCTTTCAATCGGGGCGGACCATCCATCAGAGCGCGCGGCTTATGGCTGGCCGTCACCGATATCCGGCCGTGCGATTTTTGCGGCGGTTTAGTCATGACGCGGTTTAGGCTGATTTGTGCAACGGCGTCCACGCGGCCCGCTAGCCATCAAACAGGCCCTCCGGCGGATCAACGACGAGCCGACCCGCTCTGAGATCGATCGTCGGCACGACTGCTTGGGTAAAGGGCAAGAGCACCGTCTTCGAACTATTCGCCAGGCGCAATTCCAGAAGGTCGGTGGCCCCGTGATTGTGCACGGCGCTAACCGTCCCGCAATCAGCACCGCCTACGTCAACCGCCGACAGACCGATTAAATCGGCATGATAAAACTCATCGTCCGGAAGTGACGGCAGCGCGTCGCGGTTTGCATAAAGCCGGGTGCCTTTTAGGGCGTCGGCGGCCTCTTTACGCTGGATGCCGGACAAGCGTGCAGCAAAGCCGTTCTTGACCGGCTTGCTGAGCGTGACGTCGAATGAACGTGTCCCATCTTCGGTCCAAAGCAGGCCATAGGTCGCGATGTCGGCCGGCTCGGCACAAAAGCTCTTGAGCCTTACTTCGCCATGGGGACCAAACGATCCGGCAACGGCACCGACACAGACCCGCTCGGTCACGCTCAGCCCTCCCTGCAGAAACCGGCACCAAACCAGACGCCACCCGATCTTTCGCACAGCGATTGTTGATGGGCACGCTCCGACAGCATGCCGGCGACAAAGGCGATACCCATCAACATGATCAAGCGGATCAGGCGGAACATGTTAGCTCAGTCTTCGGCGGCGGCGTCTTCAACCGGCGCCTCTTCGACCGACGCTTCTTCTGCTGCAGCTTCCTCGGCCGCGGTCTCCTCGGCGGGCGCTTCGGCTTCCACGTCCGGCTCGGCGGCCGCTTCGGCGGCAGCGGCCGCCTTTTCCGCCTTCTCGGCCGCGCGCTCCTGGGCTTTCTTGCCCGGCTCGGCCTTTTGCATGTTGGCGCGCTCTTTTTTCTCGATGGCGCCGGCAGCTTCGAGGAAGCGGCTGACGCGATCAGTGGGCTGGGCGCCCTCGCTCAACCAATGCTGGACACGCTCCAAGTCCATTTTCACCCGATCCTCGCTGTCTTTTGGCAGCAGCGGATTATAGGTGCCCAGTTTTTCGATATAACGACCGTCGCGCGGCATGCGGCTATCTGCTGCGACGATGCGGTAGAAGGGTCGCTTTTTCGACCCGCCGCGGGCCAGACGAATTTTCATTGCCATTGGGTTACTCCTTTAAAATAGCAATCAGGGGCGTCACGCCCCGTTTTCTTGATGTTTCTTGTGGTGTTGGATGACTTCCTGGATGATGAATTCCAGAAAATTCCGCGCGAATTCGGGGTCGAGATCGGCCCGTTTCGCAAGGTCTTCAAGACGGGCGATCTGTGCAGCCTCGCGGGCCGGGTCAGATGCCGGTAATGCGTGTTGCGCCTTTAGCCGGCCGACCGATTGGGTATGCTTGAAACGTTCTCCCAGGGTGTAGACCAGGATCGCATCGAGCCGGTCGATCGACGCGCGATGCTCCTTCAGGAGCTCCGCCGCGCGGGCAATATCGTCAGTCATTGAGCGCCTCCAGCGAAAGATTGCCAATCAAGTGCGGCCCTCGGTTTGTGAGCCAAGTCGTGCCGCAACGACGCCGAAGGGTCCGTGATCGAAACCTCATGCGGCCACCTCCGCCGGGCCAGGATGGCGCCATATATGCATGCGGCCATAAACCTCATGGTCGAAAAATCCATCCGCGCGGCAGCCCAGCCGTCTGGCCAAAGACAGCGAGCGCGCGTTTGCGGGGTCCACCAGACTTATCGCGGTCTGCCACCTAAGTGTTTCGTAGGCATAATGCCGCGCCGCTTTGGCGGCTTCATAGGCGTACCCTTTGCCTTCGCCCGCCGCGAACATCGACCAGGCGATCTCTGCCTCGGGCCAATCGTCGGGGTGGAAGGCACCGACAACGCCAAGCGGCTCATCCGCGCCGGCCAAGGTGACCATCCACCGGCCATAGCCCCGTAAATGCCACTGCCCGGCCAGTGCAGAGAATTGTTGCCACGCTTCCAATCGGGTGTTTGGTCCGCCAACGAACCTGGCCCGGTCACTGCCTCGAAAAGCCGCATAGGCGTCGAAATCCGACAGTTGGGGCGCGCGCAACACCAAGCGTTCTGTTTCCAATACCGGGATCATGTCGCACCCCCCAAAGCGGGATGCCGGTAGACCACGGTTGGGATGTCCGTGTGGGGCACGGGCGCTGTGTTGTCCAAGGTGCAGCCGAGCCGCTCGGCCAAGGCGCGTGATCGGACGTTGCACGGGTCGATGTAACTGACGGCCGTGGTCCAGCCGAGCGCACCGAACGCGTGATCGCGAATGGCCACCATCGCCTCGAACGCCAGTCCGCGCCCCTCATCGGCCGCATCCCAGATGGTCCAGCCGAGCTCCTGTTCTGGCCAATTGCCCGGAAACCACGGGCCGGCAGATCCAATGGGGCGTCCGCTATTGTGGTCGCAAAATACAAAGGTGCCGTAGCCGCGAGCGACCCAATGGCCGGCCATAATGGCGAAGATGCGCCAGGCCTTTCCGAGATCGCAATCAGTGCTGCCGCCGACAAACTTTGCCCGCTCGGACATCGCGAATGGGATAAGGGCGGCCTCATCCCCGGCTTGCGGTGAACGGATGACCAAGCGTGCGGTTTCGAGAACCGGAGCGTCACTGAGCGTCACGACCATGGCGCGGCCTCGACATATCCGGCGAGCTCTTCCAAAACACCTGCTATTGTTACAAAAAGAAACGTCTTCATGTCGTTCGCCCGTGGCGCCAGACATGAGGGCTGTCGCCTTCGGCTGCGGTGATGTTGGCCTCGGCTGCAAGGTCGCGGGTTGCACCCATCCGTTCAGCAAGCCGATTGGAGGCGGTGTTATCGCGGTTCACGTAGGAGACGAATTCGGGCAGCAGCCGCAGGCCCCAGTCGCGTGCGGCCGTCGCGGCTTCGGTGGCATAGCCTTGGCCGCGCGCCGCAGCGGTGAAAAGGTAGCCGAGTTCCGGCTCTTCATCCTCCCACTCAATTCCGATGTGGACGAAGCCGACAAGTGTACCCGTCGCACGCGTCTCCACTGACCAAAGGCCATGGCCGTGCAGCATCCAGCAGGCGGTGTAATAGCTGAACTCGGTCCAGGCATCCTCGGGCGTCGTCGCCCCGCCAAGAAATGGCCCCTCCTCGCGGTAAATCTCCGTCCAGGCGGGCAGGTCCTCCAGCGATGGGGGCCGCAACCTCAGACGCTCGGTGTCAATCACCGGGATCGACGCGCGATGTCCACGCGCGGCCGTGGCTGCGGCGTCCTTGGGCGGGATGGTGCATCGCATCGCCATCATCGCGCGCTCCAATGTCGATAGACGTGCGTTCGGTCTGGCGTATCGCCCATCGGCAGTGCCGCGTTTTGGTCCGGTATCGCCCCGAGACGCTCGGCAACGGCGACGGATTGTACGTGGCCCACGGGTATGTAGCTGACCAGGCTGCTTAGGCGCGCACGGGCCCAGTCGCGTACCCTGCGCGCAGCCTCGGTCGCGTAGCCGTGCCCCTCCTGGCCGTCGAATAATGTCCATCCCAACTCGGGTTCGGGGAATGCGTCGGGTTGCGCGATGCCGACCATGCCAATGGCCAGGTCGTCGCCGGATCGGCACACCGTCCAGGTGCCGACACCGCGCAGAACCCAATCGGCCACGTCGCGGGCAAAACTGTCATAGGACCGCGCGCGGTCGCGCTGGCCGACATAAGGACTGCGCGGCGCAGCAAACATCGCAGCATGCGGTTCAAAATCCGCAAGCGCGGGCGCACGCAGCACCAGCCGATCGGTTTTGAGCGTCGGGATATGAAGGGTGAAGCCGGTCACGAGTCCCCCCAATGGCGAAACACCGAGCATTGCGCGGCCAGTGTCCCCGTGGGCAGCGTCGCCTCCGGGTCCTCCCATGCGCCCAACCGACGCGCCACCGCGACCGACCGGGCATTTCCAGGTGCAATATAGCTTACCAACGACGTGATCTTGCCGCTGGCCCAACCGCGCGCCGCGCGCGCGGCCTCTGTGGCGTATCCCTGCCCCTCGAAACCGTCGTATAGTGCCCAACCCATTTCAGGTTCGGGGTAGTAGGCCGGGTGGCTGAGACCGGTAACACCAATCGCTGGCCCATTTTTCAGCGCGATGATCCAATGCCCGATGCCATTGAGGCACCAGCCGAAGAACTCGGTTGCGAAAAGGTGCCAAACCGTCCGGACGTTTGGGTCGGGAATGTGCGACCGATCCGAGGTCATGAAGGCGCAATAGGCCTCAAAATCCGCTTTCTGCGGCGCACGGAGGATCAACCTTTCGGTTGTCAGCGTGGGGATATGAACGTCAGTGCCGGTCATTTCTTTTTGCCAAAACCGCTAAGCCCGGGTGGCAAGGCGCCGCCGCCGAGACCGGGCAATCCGCCCATCTGCTTGGCGGCTTGTTCCAACGCTGCGGGGTCCATGGACCCGGGATCCATGCCCGGCGGCATCGCGGGCATCCCGCCCTTGCCGCCCAACAGCGCCCCCAAACCGCCGCGCATCATGCCCTTCTTGCCCATCTTTCCCATTTTTTTCATCACGTCGGCCATCTGCCGCTGCATCTTCAGCAGCTTATTTAGCTCCGAGACGTCTTGGCCCGCGCCCGCGGCAATTCGCTTTTTGCGGCTGGCTTGTAGGACCGCGGGGTTTGCGCGTTCGCGCTTTGTCATGGATTGGATCAGCGCAATTTGGCGACGCACGGTTTTGTCGTCAAACCCAGCCTCGCCAAGCTGCTTTTGCATCTTGCCCATACCGGGCATCATCGCGGCCAACCCCTCCATGCCGCCCATCTTTTGCATCTGTTCCAGCTGGCCCTTGAGATCGTTCATATTGAACAGACCTTTCTGGAACCGCTTCATCATGCGCTCGGCCTGTTCGGCTTCCAGCGTCTCTTGCGCCTTTTCCACAAGTGCGACGATGTCGCCCATGCCGAGGATGCGCCCGGCGATCCGGTCCGGTTCAAAGGTTTCCAGGGCATCCATCTTTTCGCCGAGGCCGACAAAGCGGATTGGTTTGCCGGTGATCTGCCGCATCGACAGTGCTGCCCCGCCGCGGCCATCCCCATCCATCCGCGTCAACACGACGCCGGACACACCGATCTTGTCGTCGAATTCTTGCGCTACGTTGACGGCGTCCTGGCCCGTCAATCCGTCCACCACCAATAGCGTTTCGCGCGGATTGGCCACATCGCGCACGGCGGCGGCCTGGGCAATGAGTTCGACGTCAATATGAAGCCGACCCGCCGTGTCGAGCATATAGACGTCGTAGCCGCCAAGGCTTGCCTGGGTCTTCGCGCGCTTTGCGATCGCAACGGGATCTTCGCCTTTCACGATCGGCAGAGTATCGACGCCGATTTGCTGACCCAATATCGCCAATTGCTCCATCGCGGCGGGGCGGTTTGTGTCAAGTGAGGCCATCAAAACGCGTTTGCCGTCGCGATCGGTCAGCCGCTTTGCCAGTTTCGCCGTCGTTGTGGTCTTCCCGGACCCCTGCAACCCGACCATGAGGATCGGGGCCGGCGGATTGTCGATCTTCAGAACCCCAGGATCGGTGTCTCCGCTCAGTGTCGCCACCAATTCGTCATGAACGATCTTGATGACTTGCTGGCCCGGTGTGACCGATTTGGTGACCGCAGCGCCCGTTGCCTTACGTTCGACGGCGCGAATGAACTGCCGCGCGACCGGCAACGATACGTCGGCCTCCAGCAAGGCAACACGCACCTCCCGCAGGGCCGTCTTCACATCATCTTCGCTGAGCGCACCTTGCTTGGTGAGCCGGTCGAAGACGCCAGATAAGCGCTCGGAGAGATTTTCAAACATGGGCCGTAGCCTTTTTGCTTCGAGGGTTCAGCCACATATGGGGCCGCCGAAAACGCCAAACAGCCCCCGTGGGCGAATGATCGCTGACGGGGGTCGATCCTGGCACACGGGCCGAAGGACCGGATAGCTGGCTGCAATCCGGATTTTGGCGGGCAATTACGCCGTCACGTTCGCGCTGTCAAGCTGCGTTGCGCGCCGCTTAAGCGCATTCAGCGATCAACTCGGTAATGTCGCCGGAAAGCATATCGCTACCATGGGCGTGGAGCGTCAACACGCGCCGCAACGACAGCGCATCCCATTCCGCTTGGGTGCGCGGTGGGATCGCCTCGGCCATGGTTCCCGGCCTTCCATACAGCGTCATGACCATCGGGCCACCGAAATCGACGCCGGCAAACGAAAAGCCTGTGACATCTTGGGCATAAATGCCCACGAGGTCTGCGGTAAAGTCCCGACTTGTGGTGATCAGCGTCCAGACCGGACCGCTGATCGTGTCGTCCAATGTCATTTGGCCCGTTGCCAAATGGGCCATGACGCCGCCCTCTTGTCGCATGGACTGGCCGGTTGTGAATTCCGCCGAACCCCGGAGCTCGGTCCCTGGCGCAATGATGCCAACGCCCTGCGTGACCTCAATGCGAAAATTGAGTGCGCATTGCGCAGCGAAACCCGCCGAAGGGAGCCCCATCAGGATCGATAATGCCAGTGCCGGTCGCCACATGTGGTGATATCTAGCACAGTGTTGCGCTTTTCCCAAGCATGCGCCGTGTGGGAGCCGCTAGGCCGCTGTCTCAAGCATTGCGATTGCATCCTCTGCTTTTTTCAAGGCCGCTTCTTCGGCCACCATCAACCTGTCGGCGGCGACGAATTGCACATCCGATATTCCAATAAAGCCCAGGATGTGGCGTACATATCCGGTGGCAAAGTCGATCCCCGATCCCATTTCAGTGCCGCCGGAGGCCACCGCAACGATCGCGCGCTTGCCGCTCAAAAGCCCAACGGGCCCATCCTCGGTGTAGCGAAAAGTGACGCCTGCTCGGGTGATCTGGTCAATCCACTCTTTGAAAGCTGCCGGAACACCGAAATTGTAAATCGGCAGGCCAATGACCAACGTATCGGCGGCCATAATCTCTGCAACAAGTGTCTGCGACGTTTCGAGAGCCGCATTCTGCGTCGCTGTAAGTTCGTCGGGCGGAGTGAAGTTCGCGCCGATCCAATCGGTGTCGATCAAAGGCACGCCATCCGCTAGATCGCGCGTGACAACCGATGGCGCACCGAGCTTTGCAAGGACTTTGTCGGTTAAGGAGCGAGAGACCGATCCGTCTTTGCGGGCGGAGGCGTCGATGCGAAGGATTTTCTGGGTCATGGGTGAATTCCGATCTGATCCGTTGAGTAGCAACGTCCCAAGAAATGCCCCTTGCTCAAATGAACACAATATGCGGATATGCCAGTGCGTATGTGTAGAGGCGCACACAAATGTCATTTGAGCATTGGGATGAGATTCGGACTGCGTTCCAAGTGGCGCGGCTGGGCACCGTGTCCGGCGCGGCCGATGTTTTGGGCGTTCACCACGCCACGGTCATTCGCCATATCGACGCGCTGGAAAAGCGTCTGGGTGCAAAGCTGTTTCAACGCCATGCACGTGGCTATACGGCAACCGAAGCCGGACAGGACCTTTTATCGGTAGCGTCCTCGGCCGATGACCAATTCACGCAACTGGCAGGCCGGATCAAAGGCCGCGGCGACGAGGTCACGGGCGAGTTGATCGTGACGTCGATTGAAAGCCTGTCACCCCTCCTGGTGCCCGCCATAAGCCGCTTCCAAGCCCGTCACCGCGAAGTTCAGGTGCGGTTTCTAACGGGCGCGCGCCTTCTTCGGCTGGAATACGGCGAGGCGCATGTTGCCATCCGAGCGGGTAAGCTTCCGGACCAACCGGACAACGTCGTGCAACCCTTTTTCACGCAACGTCTGAGCTTGGTTGCACACCAATCGTACATCGAAGAGTTCGGCCCCTTCACCGCCGAAACGGTTGATCAACATCGCTATATCGGTGGCGCTGCCGAGAACCCGATTGCCCCGTTCTTGCGATGGTTGAGCGAAACCGTTCCACCCGAGACGATCGTGTTCCGCACGTCCGAGATGCGGGAGGTCAAGGACGCGGTCTTGTCCGGTATCGGCATCGGCTTCGTTGCCTCTTGGGATATGACAGACGGTGATGGGTTGGTTGAGGTCATGCCAAGCCTTGAGGAATGGAATGCGCGGTTTTGGCTCGTCACGCATATGGATCTGCACCGAACGGCAAAAGTGCAGACGTTCCTGCGGTTTCTCAAAGACGAAGTGAAATCCTGGCAGACCGCATGACCCTTTCGCCCGACGCGCGGGCGGGACATATCGCGATGCTGGTATTTTCTATGCTTGTTGCGGGGTCCTTTGCCTTGGGATCACACGTCGCCAATTTGATCGATCCAGCGGCGATATCGGCCGTCAGATTCACCATCGCGGCAAGTGCGATTGGCGCCCTTTTGTGGCTGCGTGGCGGAATTCCGTCTTCGGTTTGGGCCGCGCCTTGGCGCTACTTTGTGCTGGGCGGCCTTTATGCAGCGTATTTCGTGGCTATGTTCGAGGGCCTCAAGACGGCAACACCCGTTTCAACCGCGGCTGTGTTCACTCTGACACCCATCCTCTCGGCCGGATTTGGCTGGCTCATGATGCGCCAAATCACGACGCCACGTGTAGCCATCGCGCTCGCCGTTGGCGCGTCCGGCGCGCTTTGGGTGATCTTTCGTGCCGATATCAATGCGCTTTTGGCGTTCGACATTGGCCGTGGCGAGACGATCTTCTTTTTCGGCTGCATTGCCCATGCCGCTTATACGCCAGCGGTGCGCTGGCTCAGCCGCGGTGAGCCGTTGTTGCCATTTACGTTCGCCACGTTGTTGGCGGCAACCGCGATCCTAATGGTTGCCGGCGCGCGCGAGGTCGTGGCCTTTGATTGGGCCTCGGCGCCGCCCATTTTGTGGATCACCCTGTTCTACATCGCTTTTGGCGCGACATCCTTCACCGTATTTTTGGTTCAATTCGCGGCCATGCGCCTGCCGGCCGCCAAGGTGATGGCGTATACATACCTCGTGCCAAGTTGGGTCGCGCTTTGGCAAATCGCGCTCGGCGGTGCTGCGCCGCCGATTTTTGTTTTGGTTGGCGTGGGTTTGACCGTCTTGGCGCTCTTGCTGCTGCTACGGTCCTAATCTGCCGGCAATTCTTGCGCCAGAAACGCCTCAAACGCGTCGAGGTTTATAGGTTCGAATTGACCAAATCCCTGCATCCAAACAGAGGCTTCTTTCAAAGCATCGGGTTCCAGCTTGCACCATTTTACGCGACCGCGCTTTTCTTGGGCAATCAGGCCCGCCGCGGCTAGGATGCCCAGATGTTTCGAAATCGCGGTCAGGGACATCTCAAAAGGCTCCGCCACATCTGTGACGGCCATATCGTCTTCTAACAGCATAGCGAGGATTGCCCGGCGCGTCGGATCTGCCAGCGCGGCAAAGACGGTATCGAGATTGCGGCTCATGGCGCAATGTCTTGGCGGGCCGGAACCTGATCGTCAACCAATCGGTTGAATATCGATACGTGCCTGTATGCAGCCTTTCTGGCAAACTGAGCTCCAAAAAAAGTAAATAAAACAATTAATTAGAAAGTCCCACTGTGCGATTGACTCTGCTGTCGAGACTGGCCTAGGGTCCGCGTGAAATCCGCCCATGGGGGTGCCGATGCCAGCTGAACCCGATCCGGATCGTCTTGCGACGCTAGAGGCTCGGATCGCGCAGGCAAAAGGCGAAGACGAACCCGTCTCCCGCATGGGCGAAAGCCATCGTCAGGGTCAGTTGGCTTGGCGGATGGTGATAGAGTTGGTGGCCGGTCTCGCGATCGGTTTCGGCATGGGATACGGGCTCGACACGCTTTTCGGCACGACCCCTTGGCTCATGCTGATTTTCACGGTTCTGGGTTTCGTGGCTGGGGTCAAAACGATGATCCGTTCAGCCGCTGAGGTGCAAAATCAGATGGCAGGCGATGCGCCGCCTGACAGAGAGGACGAGACACGTGGCGAGTGATCCAAATACCGGCACCGCGGGCAAAAGCTCCGGCAAGACGGTCGCCCTCATCCTGGTCGCCATCGCGGCCGTGCTGTTTGTTCTCGGGCTCATGGACGACTACGAAAGCGGTTTGTCGATCCATCCGATGGACCAATTCATCGTCGCGCCGATCTTTGGCGATGGAGCGGTGAATTGGTACACGCCGACCAACGTGACCTTGTGGCTCGTGCTTGCGATTGCCGGCATTGCGGCGCTGATGGTTTTTGGCACCCGTGGCCGCGCGGTCGTGCCCAGCCGCGGCCAATCGATCGCCGAGCTCGCCTATGGATTTGTTCGGAAAATGGTCGAAGACGTGGCGGGCAAGGATGCGTTGCCGTACTTTCCTTACATCTTCACTTTGTTCCTTTACATCCTCTTTGCGAACTTCTTGGGCCTGATCCCAGGAAGCTTTACCACAACGAGCCATATCGCGGTGACCGCGGTCCTGGCCTTGGCGGTTTTCTTGACCGTCACAATCCTTGGATTTGTCAAAAACGGCGCGGGATTTCTCAGCCTTTTTTGGGTATCGTCGGCGCCGTTGCCGTTGCGCCCGATCCTTGCCGTGATCGAGCTGATCTCGTATTTCGTGCGGCCTGTTAGCCACTCGATCCGTCTTGCCGGTAACGTGATGGCAGGCCATGCCGTCCTGAAGGTCTTTGCCGGATTTGCTGGCGCTTTGGGCGCCGCGTCGGTGGCGCCGATCATCGGCATCGTGGCGATCTACGGGCTTGAAGTGCTGGTGTCCTTCATCCAGGCCTACGTGTTCACTATTCTGACCTGTGTGTATCTCAAGGATGCGCTGCATCCGCACCACTAGGTCCCCCGAAATCCCGAAATTCCATCGTAAGGAGACAGGAAAATGGAAGGCGATATCGCTCAAATGGGTAAATTCATCGGTGCTGGCCTCGCAGCCATCGGCTCGGGCGCTGCAGCCATCGGTGTGGGCCATGTGGCCGGCAACTTCCTCGCTGGCGCACTGCGCAACCCGTCTGCGGCCGGCGGTCAGACCGCCACGCTCTTCATTGGTATCGCATTCGCAGAAGCACTGGGCATCTTTGCCTTCCTCGTGGCACTTCTGCTGATGTTCGCCGTATAAGCTCCATAGTGATCCTTGCGCCCGGGATGCCGCCCAAGCAGCGGTATCCCGGTGTAATCCGGTTCTAGGAGATAGACGCATGGCCGAAGACACAGAAGGCGAAGCGCACGGCGGCACCCATGGCGCAGACGCGCACGGGGATGCCGGTCACGGTGCGGAGGCAGCGGTGGGTATGCCGCAGCTCGATTTTTCGACATTCCCGAACCAGATCCTTTGGCTCGTGATTGCCCTTGTCATCATTTATCTAATCCTGAGCCGTGTGGCATTGCCGCGCGTGGCCGCGGTTTTGGCAGAGCGCCAAGGCACAATCACAAATAACCTGGCCGCCGCCGAAGACCTCAAACGCCAAGCGGCGGATGCAGAGGCAGCCTACGAACAGGCGCTGAAAGATGCGCGGGCCGAAGCGCAAGGCATCGCAGCCCAAACGCGCGAAGAAATCCAAGCCGATTTAGACGAAGCGATCGCGCGCGCCGATGCGGAAATCGCAGCTAAAGCTTCCGAGAGTGAGGCCCGCATCGCCGAGATTGAGGCCAATGCCGTGCGCAGCGTCGAAGAGGTCGCGCGCGATGCTGCTGGCGAGATCGTCGCAGCCCTCGGCGGCGATGCAGATGACAGCGCTCTTGGTGCCGCTATCACCAATCGCATGGGAGGTGGCGCATGACCCGGTTTGCCGCGATTGCCCTTTGGCTTCTTGCTGCGCCTGCCTATGCAGCGGACGGCGAAAGCAGCTATGGCTTCACGTCGCTCTTTAACACCGATTATGTCGTTCTGATCGGCTTTCTGCTGTTCCTGGCGATTATCTTTTGGTTCGGTGTGCCGGGCATCCTTGGCAAATTGCTTGATGATCGAGCGCAGCAGATCAAAGCAGATCTCGACGAAGCCCGCAGCCTGCGGGAAGAGGCGCAAGCCCTGTTGGCTGATTACGAACGTCGCGCGCTCGACGTAAACGAACAGGTTGAACGCATTGTCACAGCCGCGAAGGAGGACGCTGCGGCGGCCGCTGAATTGGCCAAGTCGGACTTGCAAGCCTCGATTGCGCGACGCCTGCAAGCTGCCGAAGATCAGATCGCAAACGCCGAAGAAAAGGCTGTCCGTCAGGTGCGCGACCGCGCGGTTGAGGTCGCCATCGCGGCAGCGGCAGATGTATTGCAAGGCCAAACCGGCGCATCGCAAGCGAACAAGCTGATCGATGCCTCAATTGCGGAGGTTGGCGCGCGGCTCAATTAAGCGGAGCCGCCAGCTTTCCCGCACAGCTGGCCAAAGACCGCTGGCTGTGCGGCTTTGTCTTAACGCCCGAAATCCTCAACCTCGCGGAAATCCATCGTCTCCAGATGGGCCAGCATATCGGGCAAATTCCCACCCGCGGCTTGGATGAGCACCCGGTTGCCGATCAACGCGGAAAGTTCACCGTTTTGGTTGAGAAAGCTCTGCCGGTTGACGCGCTCTATCGGTCCCATCGCGGCCATAAGCTGCGCATTTCCAAGCATCGCGCCCATGCTCAGAACCATTTGATTATCCGCCATCATCGTGATCGTGAAGGCGGGCCCGCCGCCGGAATATTGCGCCTCAACCATTGCGCCACCACCCAAGAAACCCATATTGGCGGCAGCCTCGTCGTTTATGGCCATGGTCCAGCCAGGTTGGGGCTCCGGAAGGTAGCCCTCCAAGCCATCGGCTTTCATGTCATTGAGAAGCTGGGTCGCATAGGCCAACTCATCAAGCGCATATTGGATATCGCCGTCGGCATAGGCATCCATCGCCGCCGACAGCGTATCGGTCACTTCATCCGCCGCGCCGGCTGTCGCCACCAGCGCTGCAAACGCACTCATCATCGCAAGCTTTTTCATCTTCTCTCCCTTTAATTGAAGATGACCTTACGGAATGCGCCTCTAAAATCAATGCCGGGAAAGCTCAGCCAAATCGCGCGCGCCAGGTCGGTTTGGGATCGCCTTTGGCGGGTGTTGCGGAGTAAACGGCGCGAGCAATTGCGCGCGCAAGGCAGGTCGCGGCCGTATGGCCCACGCGGATCAGTGCCACGTCGCTATCCGGAACGTCGATTGCGCCGGTTGAGGCGGCAAACACGATGTCGCCGTCAAAGGGCGTATGGCTTGGGACAACAGCCCGCGCAATTCCGTCATGGGACATGATCGCCAAGCGTTTGGCCTGCGCTTTTGACAACACCATGTCCGTGGCGACGACCGCGATCAGGGTGGCGCCCATCGCTTGCTCTGTTTTGGTCGCCGTCCAATCGCGGCCAGCGGCGGCAACGCCCAGCCCGCCAAATTCACCGTTTTCCTCAAAGGGTGCGGCCCAAAAGTGTGGCCCGCCCCCCGCGACCACACTGCCGATTGCGTTTACGACAACCACGGCGCCCACGGTGATCTGGTCAATCATCGCCGAGGCCGAGCCCAGCCCACCTTTAAGGTCGGCTGTCGTCGCGCCCGTCCCGGCCCCGCGGCTGCCGAGTTCGAAATGGCGGCTCCGATTGGCCAGCGCCTGAGCGCCCAAATTGCGCCAGGGCGGATCGCGCCAATCTTGCGCCCCGGTGGTTAAATCGAACACGATCGCTGTTGGCACGATTGGAATTGTGTGGCCATGCACGACCAAACCCGCACCAGCATCGCGCAAGCCCTGCGACACGCCGTCCGCTGCGCCGAGGCCAAAGGCCGATCCGCCCGACAACACAAGTGCATCGACACCGTTGACCACCATTTCCGGCGACAAAAGCTCCGTTTCTCGGGTGCCGGGCGCGCCGCCCATCACATGCGCTCCAGCGATCATCCGGCCCGGTCCGGTCACGACCGTAACGCCCGTTTGAAGGTGCAGGTCTTCAGCATTGCCGACCTCAATGCCGGGCACATCGGTGATCAGATTTAGCGGGCTCGGTTCCATGACCTTAGATGCACCGTCCACCGTCTACTTCGAGCACGGCGCCGGTGATCATGGATGCCGCATCCGAGCATAGAAATACAGCCGAGCTGCCCATGTCCTGCGGTGTCGAGAACCGCCCAAGCGGGATCGTCGCGAGGAACTTTGCCCGGATCTCCGGTGTGTCCTCACCCATAAAGCTCTTAAGAAGCGGGGTTTCCCCGGCCACCGGTGCAAGCGCATTGACCCGTATGGCTGCGGGCGCAAGCTCAACCGCCATAGTTTTTGTCGCTGTGATCATCCAACCTTTGGAGGCGTTGTACCAATTCAGCCGTGGACGCGGAGACAGCCCGGCGGTCGAGGCCACGTTCAAGATCACCCCGCTGCCGGCGCGTTTCATCAATGGCACCAAGGCTTTCGCGGTCAGAAAGACCGACTTCGCGTTAACGGCGAAGACACGATCAAATTCCGCCTCTGACACGTCTTCCAGGGGCATCGGCAGATGGGTTATTCCGGCATTGTTGACCAGGATGTCGATCCGATCCCACGCAGATTGGGCCGCATGTGCCATCTGGCCGACGGATGCCGCGTCGGCGACGTCCACGCGCTGCGCGATCCCGCCAATGTCTTGGGCGACAGCTTCGGCATGATCGGCACTGATATCGGACACCATGACCGTTGCGCCTTCTGCCGCAAAAGCGCCCGCGATGCCGGCGCCAAACCCCGATCCGGCGCCGGTGACAATGGCGCGTTTTCCTTCAAGCTGCATTAAGTCTCCTTTCGGTGCGCGCAGCAAATACCATGGGAAAGAAGGCCGCAACAGCGCCAACAGCGCCGCCGAGATAGCTGGCATTATGCATCAATGCCGCACGCAAGATCTCAATCCGATTACCCGTGTCGGGCACGGCAAACCGATCCATCAAAGGATGATCGGCAAACAGCATCCCGGCCAGGAGGCCCATAATCGCAAACCCCAAGGTCAATATGACGACCAAAAAGATCGCACCAAGGCCTGCGGCAAAATACGTGTTGCTTCGCGCAATCGTCATGAGCCCAAACAGAAACGCGGGTGCCCCGACAAACAGACCCATCCACCAGCTTGCCTGAACACCAACCCAAGCCGCGGCCAAGCGGTCAGGCATGTTTTCGATACCGAATTGGGGAAACTTGATCACGTAAAAGTAGTCTGGCCCCACAGTGAAACTCAGCTGATTGTGCAGCGCGCCGAATAGAGCTGCGGCCAAGGCGGCCAAAAGCAGCAATAGCGGAAAGATGACGATCTTACTCATGGTTGATCACCTCGCGAATAAAGCTCTCGATAGCGCCGAAAAACGCGGTCGGTTGATCCTGCGCCATTGCATGGCCGCACGGGCTGAGCCTGCGGCGGGTTACGGGCGCGGCCGTTAAATGCGCCTCGATCACATCTGAAAAAACAGACGGCATAATCGGATCCTGGTCCGCAGATATCACCAAAACAGGGCAGGTCAACGCCGCAAGATCCGCGCGAAAATCGAACAGGCCTTGTTCGTTTGCTTGTCCGTTATACGCCATCGCGACCGGATTTTTGATGATCATGCGCGCCAGCCGATCCGTATCGGGCTGCGACTGCGAGTAAAGCGGCAAGCACGTTTCAAAATAGGCCGCGCGCCGTTCTGGCGAGGGGTCAGACCAGTAGGCTCGGGCAACCGCGGCCGGATGCGGGCCGCCAAGGGCCTCGAAGGCAGCGAAGATCGCCTCGAACTCGGTTCTCGCCGCCGTGGCCGCAAGGATCAGAGCGCCTGGGTGATCGGGATGGCGCGTCGCATAGGCCTGAGCCACGACACCGCCCCAGGAGGCCCCCAGCACAATCGGCTTTTCGATGCCAAGCGCTGCGCAAAACGCATGAACGTCGTCGCCCCATTGCGCCAAAACCCAATTCTCAGGGTCCCCGTCCTCGGACCGACCATTGCCGCGAAGATCGACATAGACGATCTGTGCCAGCTCCGTCAGACGGTCGAAACAAGGCTTGTAAATCGAATGATCCGCGCCCGGACCGCCATGGAGCAGGACAAGCGTTGGCTTTTCGCGCATCTCTGCACCATCCGCCGATAGCTTCGCCCCGTCGACGTCGAACCACAGATCTACCCCGTTGACGTGTATTCGCATGCATCACCCGTGAAAGGCGGCGACGGTTTTAAGTTCCGTAAACGCGTAGAGTGCCTCAAAGCCCTTTTCACGGCCGTGGCCTGATTGACCGGTCCCGCCAAACGGCAATTCTACTCCGCCGGCAGCGCCGTAATTGTTCAGAAAAACCTGCCCCGCTTGCAGCCGCTTGGCAAGCCGCATTTGCCGCGCCCCGTCGCGCGACCAGACGGAGGCGACGAGACCATATGCGGTGCCATTTGCAATTTCGACGGCCTCGTCCTCGGTCTCGAACGGCAATAGGACGACCACTGGGCCAAAAACCTCTTGCTGTGCAATCGGATGCTGTGGCGCAACCCCGCCGATGAGGACAGGTGCGATGTAGTTCCCGCCGACTGGAAGGTCGTCGGGCAATTGCGCTTGTGCTAAAACCGCACCGGCCGGGAGTTCCGATAGATGCCGCTCCACCAATTCCTTTTGTCGCGCTGAAACCAGCGGGCCTAAGTCGCGGTCGGCCATGGCCGGGCCAACCGACAGCGCAGAAAATGCTTTGGCCAGGCGGTCGGCAACCTGGTCAAAGATGGACCGCTCAACCAGGATACGAGAGCCGGCCGAACAGGTCTGCCCGGCGTTTTGAATGCCCGCGCGCATTAGGAACGGCAGCGCGGCGTCGATATCGGCATCTGCAAAGACGAGCTGCGGAGATTTCCCGCCAAGTTCCAAGGTCACGGGCCGCACGTTTTGCGCCGCCGCGGCCTGTACCAGCCGCCCAGTTGCAACCGAGCCGGTAAAGCTGAGGTGATCGACATCCGGGTGAGCGCTGAGCGCAGCACCAGCCTCCGGGCCGGTCCCAGGCACAACGTTCAGCGCCCCGGCCGGTATACCCGCCTTCATGGCGAGATCGCCAAAGGCAAGCGCGGTAAGACAGGCTTCTTCGGCCGGTTTTAAAACGCAGGCATTGCCAGCCGCCAAGGCCGCCCCGACCGAGCGTCCGATGATCTGCATCGGGTAGTTCCACGGCACGATATGACCCGTCACGCCATAGGGCTCGCGCAGGGTGTAGACGGTGAACCCCTGTTGAAAGGGAATTGTCTCTCCCATCAGTTTGTCGGCGGCCCCGGCATAGAACTCCATGTATCTGGCAAGTGCTGTGACATCGGCGCGCGCTTGGCTAAGCGGTTTGCCGACATCGCGCGCCTCCATCTCGGCCAAGTGATCGGCGTGCTGCGTCACCAAATCGCCCAATCGAGCCAGCACGCGACCACGTTCCGCGGCGGGCGTGGTGCCCCACATACACCTGCTGGCAGCGGCGACAGCGGCATCGATATCCTCGGACCGGCCATCGGCAATGCGGGACAGTTCTTGGCCTGTCGATGGGTCCAGCAAGGAAAGCGTTTGGCCGTTCGATGGCGGTTGCCAGACCCCATCGATCAACACACAGGTGGGATCAAACCAAAGGAAATCAGGCATCTATGTCTCCTGCATTCTCAACATCGTCGAGCCGTGGTGCGGCTGCGATTAAGGCCTGTGTATAGGGGTGGTTTGGGGCATCGAACACCTCCGGCGTTTCGCCGCGTTCGACGATACGTCCTGATTGCATGACCAAAACGCGGTCGGTTATCGCGCGGACGACGGTCAGGTCGTGACTGATGAACAGATAACTGAGACCCAGCCGCGCGCGAAGATCAGCCAAAAGGTCCAACACTTGCGCGCGTATTCGGACATCGAGTGCGGATACGGCTTCGTCCAAGACAAGAACATCGGGCTTTGTGATCAGCGCGCGGGCGATTGCGATCCGCTGACGCTGCCCGCCGGAAAACTCGTGCGGATATTTTTTCATGTCGCCGGGGGCGAGTTGAACCGCGCTCAGCGCGTCGGCAACCTGGTCTCGCCAATCGGGCGGACGCCGGGGCAGCAGGTGAAAAGGCTCTGCCACGATGCGGGCCACGCGCCATCGCGGGTTAAAGCTGCCATAGGGGTCCTGGAATACGACCTGTATCGCCGCGCGTTGGCGGCGCGGCATATGCGGCGTCACTGGATTACCGCTGAGAACTATCGATCCGCCCTGGATCGGGTCGAGCCCGAGGATTGCCCGCGTGAGCGTCGACTTTCCGCATCCCGATTCCCCCACAAGCCCAAGGCTTTCGCCTTTTTTGAGCGCAAAGCTAACGCCGTCGACCGCGCGCAAAGGAGACCCGCGTTGCAATCCGTTGCGCCGCCCTGGATAGATACGGACCACATTGCGAACCTCCAAGATCGCATCGGACACTGGCATGTCGGTTTGTTCGGGTTGATGGGCAGAGGCGGCAAAAAGCGCCCGGGTGTAAGGATGCGCGCGGTCCCGCATCACCGTGCTCGTCGCACCTTGCTCAACGATCTCTCCGTTGCGCATCACCGCGACATGGTCGGCCATCCCTGCGACAACCGCCAGATCATGCGTGATAAGCAACAGAGCCATGTCTTCGCTGCGTGAAAGCTCCCTCAAAAGATCCAGGATTTGCGCCTGGGTTGTTACATCAAGTGCGGTTGTCGGCTCGTCAGCGATCAGCAATTTCGGGCGCAAGGCGATGGCGGCGGCAATGCAGACCCTCTGCCGTTGTCCCCCGGATAATTCGTGCGGAAAGGCTGCCATGCCGATATGGCCCAACCCGACACGGTCCAGCCGGTCGCGCGCGATTTTGCGCGCCGCATCGCCGTTGGCAGCACCGTGCACGGTCAAAGTCTCCGACACTTGATCGCCGATGGTCTGCACCGGGTTGAGTGCCGTCATCGGTTCCTGAAAGATCATCCCGATTTCTTGGCCCCGCATGGCGCAAAGCCGGCGCTCATCGGTCTGCAACAGGTCCTCATCAAAGAGCTGGATCGCGCCCTTTGCCACCGCACCGTCAGGCAGCAAGCCCATCATCGCGAGCGCCGTCATCGACTTGCCCGATCCGCTTTCTCCGACAAGTCCGACAATTTGCCCCGCCGCAATGTCCAGTGACACGTTTTGCAAGATCGGCGTGCCGTGGATGGCAACCGAGAGGTTCGTCGCGCGGATCATGATCGCACACGTCGGAGCCGGGGATCGAGCAGGTCGCGCAAACCGTCGCCCAAAAGGTTCAGCCCCAAAACCATCAGGACAATGGCCAATCCAGGCAGGATGGCCAGCATTGGATGGGTGTAAATCATGGTCTGCGCCTCCGCCAACATCCGGCCCCAGGATGGGGTGGGTGGCTGCGCACCAAGGCCAACATAGCTCAGCGCCGCCTCGGCCAAGATACCGAGCGAGAATTGGATCGTGGCCTGAACAACCAGCAGGTTGGCGATATTGGGAAGGATATGTTCGATACTGATCCGCGAGCGACCTTTACCGGCCGTGCGTGCGGCCAGAACATAATCGAGCGTCCATAGGCTCATCGCGCCGCCACGGGCCACCCGGGCGAATACCGGGATGTTGAAAATTCCGATGGCCAGGATCGCATTGACCGCGGATGGGCCGAAAACGGCAGTGATTAAGATCGCGATCACCAGCGATGGGAAGGCAAAGACCAAATCGTTGGCGCGCATGATGATCTCATCCAGAAGGCTACCCCGCAGCGCCGCGGCGGCCAGACCCAGTGGCACGCCGAGCCCAATGCCGATCCCAACCGCGACCAGCGCCACAGCGATAGACGTCCGGGCGCCGACCATCAGCATCGACAAGATATCCCGACCGAATTGATCCGTGCCAAGAAGGTATTCGGCGCTCATGGGTTGAAGACGGTCCGCAATCGACAGATCGGTGACATCGTGCGGCACCCACAAAAAGCTCAGCCCGGCAGTGGCGATGAAAAACAGGGTCGGCACTGCGCCGACAACAAGGGCCCGGGGGATCATCGCCGCCTGAGCCTTGGATCGACGATGGCATAGGCCACATCGACCAAAAACGTGACAAAGATGACGGCAAAGACCAAGAGCATTGTCACGCTTTCAACGACGATAAGATCGCGCTGCGTGATCCCTTGGAAAATCAACCGCCCCAGCCCAGGCAGGAAAAACACGTTTTCAATGATGATGGCCCCTGCGAGCAAAAACGAAAATTGTAGGCCCAGGATGGTCAGGGCGGGAATTAGCGCGTTACGCAGCGCATGTCGGACAACCGCCTGGCGCTGGCTCAAACCCTTCGCCCGCGCAGTGCGGATATAGTCCTGGCTCAACGTATCAATAAGTGCCGAACGCATGACGCGGGCCAAAATGGCAGCCTGCGGTAAGGCCAGTGCAATGGCCGGCAGGGTAAGCGACACAAACGCGGCACCCGGATTTTCCCATCCTGGAAACCCACCTGCTGGGACCCATTGCAACACAACCGCGAATAGCGTTTGCAACAGCATTCCGAACCAAAAATTGGGGATCGCGATGCCCAATTGCGTCGCGCTCATCACGCCGACATCCATCGCCTGCCCACGATAGGCCGCCGCCATCATCCCAAGAGGAAAGGCCAGGAGCGTCGATAGCACCAGCGCATATACCGCAAGCGGCAGCGACACCCAAATGCGGTCCAAGACAAGCTCTGACACGGGAATACGGTAGGTATAGGACATGCCGAAATCGCCGGATAGCATTCCGCCAAGCCAACCGAAATAACGTGCCGTCACGGACCCCGTAAGACCAAGCTCCGCGCGCAGGGCTGCGACGTTTTCTTCGGTCGCGTTCAATCCCAACATAAACGCCGCGGGATCGCCTGGCACAATTTCGACCACCGCAAATATGACAATGCTGGCAACAAGCAGACTGAGGCAGAGCGACGAGAACCGGCCAAGAAGATACGCAAGCATAGCGACATGGCTAGCCTGCCACGCGGCACGGGGGAAGGGAAAGCTGCGTGGTTCTGTCCAAACCCTTGCGCCGCGCCGACCGCGGTCACGATCCCGCGAGTAGGCTGGCGCCGCGCGGCCAACGCCGTTACCGCAATTGACATGCTCCGCCTATCCTTGCTTTTGACCTGTCTGGCCGCGCCTGCTGGCGCCTTTATCCTCGATGGCAATATTCTGCGCCAAACAGGCAACGGCGCCTTTGTGAAGCTCGACCCCACAACGGGGTTTGCCGTCGGTGCCGACACCTTTGACGATGACAACCTCTATGGGTTTGACGAGGACCAGAACATCACGCTCATAGAGCCGATCCGGGTTGATATCGGCGGTTGCATAAATGGACACATTGCCGCCGGCACGGTCGTGGCGAGCCACTACATCTTTTTCGATAGTATCTCTGGTGTCCAAGCTGGGTTCGTCGATTTTGATGCGCCGATACTCGGCATCGCAGCCTACCAAGACACTATGGCCGCGACAGATTACCTCGCCAATACGGACGTCCACTATATCAGCCTCGAATTGCGCGGCCTCGAAGACGGCGATGCGGCATGGATCGATCCGCAATTGCCCAGCCGGCTATGGGTCCGTTGGGCCGGTTCTTCACCTGGGGATTATATTCGCGTCTTCACGGCGGAATCCCCCGGCGCAATGCTGTTTTAGTCTTCCTTTTCTGTGGTAAAGGCCAAGGGGTAGCCTTGCGCTGCGCCCAAATCGGTTGCCTGTCTCGCCTTTTCCTCAGCGATTTCGCGCGTAAACACCGCCACCACTGCTGCGCCTTTTTGGTGTGCGGCAAGCATCACGCCCATCGCTTCGCCTTCCGACATGCGGAATACGCGCTTAAGGACAGACACGACGAATTCGCGCGGTGTGAAATCGTCGTTCAGCAAGATGACCTTATATAGCGGCGGGCGCACGGGCCGTACACGGGGGCGCGTGCGGACCAGGATATTCGGGTCTGACATGGCGCGAGATGATCCCGGGAATCAGCCCCATCTGTCCAGCCCGCAGATGTGCTAAGCGAGTGCTGCGTTTAGCTCGGCGGCCTCTGCTGCCGCCCATGCCCGAAATGCCGCCACATTCGGTGAATTCCACCGCGCTTTGGGCCCTATCAATGCGTACCGCCCTTCCAGCGGGGCGCAGACGAGATCGGGAAACAACAAAACCAAAGTGCCGAGGGCCAATTCGTCATGGCACAGCGCAAGATCTGCCATCACCACGCCAGCGCCAAGCGTCGCGGCGCGCGCGGCGAGATCGAAGTTCAGGAATGCCTCGCCCTGGGAAAGGTCGAGGCCTGCAACTTCAAACGCGTTGACCCAAACCTCCCAATCGAAGTGACTTGGCCGTTCGTGCAGTAGACGTATGCTGGCCAGGTCCGCGGGGGTTTTCACGTGGGGGATGGATTTCGCAAATTCCGGAGAACAGGCCGGCGATAGGTGAATGGGGAACAAAGGCGCGACTGCAATGTCCTGGGCGCGGCCGGGCGGATACTCAACCGACAGGCCAATGTCGAATTGGGCCGCGTCAAACCCCCGGTCGCTGTAGAAATCTGTCGTCAGCGCCACGCGGATATCTGGATGTGCAGCGCGAAACCGATCCAGTCGCGGAATGAGCCAGCGAATGGAAAGAGACGGCGGACAGATCAACCGCAATTCGTCCCCTGAACCCGAAAGCGCCCGCGCGGCATAGCCGATCCGTTCGAACGCGTCCGTCAGGACAGGTAGAAACTCCCGCCCCGCAGGCGTGAGGGTAACGCCGTTTGCGCCCCGGTCGAACAATTGCACGCCAAGATCCGCCTCAAGCAGCTTCACATGCCGGCTGATCGCCCCGCGCGTGACATGCAATTCCGCTGCCGCGCCGATGTAGCCGCCATGGCGTGCGGCGGCCTCAAAGGCCCGCAAGGCATTCATCGGGGGCATGCGCATACGGCGCATAGGATCAGATTTTCTGTCCCAAGACCAGATAGAACTTGGTTTGCAGTCGTTACAGAGGCTCAGGTATCAGAGCGAAAAGAGCTACGAAAACGAGAAGAAAAGAGATGAATCCGATTCTTGCGCTGACTTTGTCCTGCGCCCGATCCAATCCGTTAGGCCTAATTTTTCAGAACCGTGGCATCCCCAAGAACCG
Organism: Pseudomonadota bacterium; assembly: GCA_039183205.1. Taxonomy (GTDB): domain Bacteria; phylum Pseudomonadota; class Alphaproteobacteria; order Rhodobacterales; family Rhodobacteraceae; genus HKCCE3408. The sequence continues at coordinate 45,725 of JBCDBR010000013.1, forward strand.
GTCACGGACGGAAATTGAGCTTGACCGACTGGCTGAAACCTCACCGCACCTGTTGGCCGATATCGGCTTTCACCGCAATCCTCGCGAATGTACGCCGACGCATGACATCTGGCGCCGCGGCGCCTTGCGGGTCGAGGTTTTGCGCCGCTGGTGATTGCTGATCCGGCGACGCCCTTAGCGATGTCGACTTGCCGCGATTATTCCGTCCAATAGACGCCGGTTAGATCCACTGCTTGGGTTGGCCGATTTTCCCACAACCCTTCGATCCCAGCATTTGCGACACCAGCAATTGCAAGTTGGAACAAGAACCCGTTCACATAATCCCCGGCAATCATCTCTTGCGCGGCTACATTGATCTCCGACCGGCGTGCGGGATCACTTTCGGCGGCCAACTCCTCCATGAGCGCGTCGAATTCTGGATTGTCGTAGTTGAAGTAATAGCCTTCACGAGCATAAATTCCGATATCTGCGGGCTCGGTATGGCTGACGATCGTCAGATCATAATCGGTGCCGCGAAAAACCTGTTCGAGCCATTGCGCCCATTCCAGGTTCGATATTTCGGTTTCGATCCCGACGTCACGCAATTGCGCTGCGATGATCTCGCCCCCGCGCCGTGCGTAAACGGGTGGGGGCAACATCAGCCGCAATGTCACGTTTTCCACGCCCGCCTCCGCAAGCAAGGCACGTGCGCGGTCTGGGTCATAGTTCGACCCTGCGGTCAGGTCGACGTAATCGGGATGATGCGGCGCAAAATGGGTTCCAATTGGCGTGCCATAGCCGAACATGGCGCCGTCGATGATGTCTCGGCGATTGATCGCGTGCGCAATGGCTTGTCGAACGCGGACGTCATCCAACGGCGGCTGGACGTTGTTCATGGCGAGTATCGTTTCGCCTTCCGTTGTGCCGACAATTAGATTGAACCGCGGGTCGGCCTCAAATTGCGCAAGCGTTTCGGGCGCTGGAAAACCAGGAAAGGCATCGACGTCACCGGCCATGACAGCGGCAAAGGCGGCATTCGGGTCGTCAATGAAGCGGAACGTTGCGGTTTCGAGCGCTGCGGGCTCGCCCCAATAATCCGGGTTGCGGACAAGCTCGACGCGGTCGCCCTGTGCCCATTCGGCGAAGCGAAACGGACCCGTCCCGATCGGGTTGGTTGCGTTGTTATCTGCACTTTCGGGTGCAACGATAACGGCATCGCCCCATGCCATATTAAAGAGAAACGCGCCGCTTGCGTCCGACAACGTCACGACAACGGTTGTGTCGTCGACCGCCTCGACCGAGGAAATGGCAGCAAACAGCCCTGGCTGAGCGTTGGTGGACCCTTCGGCGCGGGCGCGATCGAGGGAAAACACGACATCTTCCGCCGTAAAGGCCGTCCCATCGTGGAACGTAACGCCGTCGCGCAATGTGAAGGTGTAAACGGTGCCATCCTCTGAAATCGTCCAGTCCGATGCCAGCGCTGGCAAAATCGAGCCGTCCGGTCCGAACCGCGTCAAGCCTTCGAAAACGTTCGCGTAGACGACTTCGTCTATCGCTGCGGCTGCGCCACCTGTTGGGTCAAGGTTCGGCGGCTCCAACTGCATTCCAACGGTGATATCCGTGCGTTGCGCACAGGCGACACCGGCACACAATGTCAAGATGGCCGCGCCAGTCAGAAGGCGTGTCAGCATTGGATATCTCCCTCGAATCCCTGTGTTAACAACATCGTAGGTGCAGCGATGCCGAGGTGGCAAGGGTTTGCTGGCAACAGATGGCGCGACGGGAAACGCAAAAAGCTGTGGGCAAAAGCAAAAACCGGTCGTGCGAATCTTTGTAACGCGTTAACGGAAGCGGGGTTGGCACGCGCGGGATTTAGCTTTGGGGGTGGAAGTCATGACGACGGCAGAGGCCAATGACATCCTTGAAATGTCGCCAGAAAGCCTGGGCTCTTTCTTGATGGAGCATCGGCGCAGAAAGACCTTAAGTTCGTTGGTGCGCCGGCTAAATGAGTCGATGCTGGGGGACGATAGCGAAGCGCAATCGCGCGCCGAAGCGGTCTTGGAGCGGATCGGCTTGCTCCACGTCGACTGATCGTGTCGTAAGTCGCACAGCCTGAGGCGTTTCGCGGCGCGCTGCTGCAAGATCGAAAACGTGGCCTGAGCGAACGACGATCTTAAATCCGTACATCCACCGGCCCAAAGACGTGTGCCGCGCCATCCGTTGCGACTTCGCATCAGGTGGCGCGCGTGTCGTCTACGATGCCGCGGCTGGAGCATTCTATCGCATCTGCACCGCTTCAATCCTCGGTGTAAGTTCTGGCACAACACTGCCATTTGGCTTTCGCACGCCCATATGACACCCTACGACCAATGAGAGAGGATCCTAGAATGGGACTTGTCCTACGAACCGGCCTGATTGCCTTTGCTTTTTTGACGCTGGTTTATGTTTGCGTGTTCTACTATCTGCGGGAAGGTCAAAAGATGCAGCTAGAGGAAGACTGGGCCGCTGCCGGCCGGCCCGGTGATCGCGATCATTGGGTCCGCGAACGGTTAAACCCAATTGCCGATCGGATCATGCGCCGCTTGGTTTTATGGGTGTACTTTTTGCCGCTTGCGGCGCTAATCGCCGTCATTGCCGTGACGACCTGATGGAGAGCCGATGCGCTGGCCGAGAATTGCATTTCTGAGTATCTTGGCGCTCCTGGCAGTCGGGTTCCTCAATTACACTCTGCCAGACCGCGACATCGTGCGCGTCACGGGAACGGAGATTTTTCGTACCGACCTGTCGGGCTGGAATCGCATCTTCTATGCGTCCTCCGAAAGTGGTTCTGCGAGCACGGACATTCGTGATGTCCGTTTGATCAATACCACACGGCCTGGCGACGATGCGGTTGTTTCTGTCTACCGAAACGAAGACACAGGCCTGGGCTGGCCACCCTATTTCAAGTTCGCGAGCCAGGACCTTCAGGCCGAAGCGCTTGATCTGGTCTCCACGTCGGATGACCCGCAATGGGTCGTCGTCACGCATTACGGTTGGCGGTCGAATTTTTTCAGCGCCTATCCGAACGCGATTGCGATAAGGCCCATCGACGATCCAGAAACGCGTTTGTTCCCATGGATGAATGTCTTGATCCTTTTGGGTATTGGCCTGGCTCTATTGGCGATTTGGCGTCTGTGGGAACGGTTCGAAGACTATGTGATTGAGCCAATTGTTGATCGCGTCGCAGTCCGATGGGCGAAGACCCGAGACTGGATGGCAGGCCGGCGATAACCCGTCAGCGCATGTTTTTCTTTAAGTCGATAGCCGCTATGCGCCGTAAGGCACCCAAACGGTTTTAATCTCCGTGGCCGCTTCGACAAAGCGGTCCGCGGAAACCTGGGACCAATCCGGGTTTTGCCCATCATTGACCCACGTCCGTTTGAGGTTTCCTGCGCTGGCGCCCTCGACCAGTTCAGAGATGTCTTGGCCTGAAAAGGACCAGATCGCATCAACCCCCAGGTGGCCAGCCAGCGCCGCCGCCATGTCTTGATGCTGGCCCGTGACGATATTAACCACGCCGCCCGGAACGTCCGAGGTGTCGAGAACTTGGTACAGATCGGTGGCTGTCAGTGGCGCAGTTTCATTTGTAATCAGCACCAGCCGGTTTCCCATAGCCATCGATGCACCGATCAGTGTGACCGGCGCCAGGAGCGCGGAGTCTTCGGGTGCAAATGCGCCAATGACGCCGACCGGTTCCCGCAAGGACATCGCCAAACCCCGGATCGGCACCGGTTTTGCGCGGCCTTCGACCTTGTCGGCCAGGGCTGCAAATGTGAACAGCCGATCGATGCTAGCGGCGACTTCGGCATCGGCCCGCGCCGACGTCGCACCTACCAGGTCCGTTAAGCGAGACGCGAATTCGTCCGCCCGTGCGGAGAGATTTTCAGCAATGTAATAGAGAACCTGCGCCCGCAAGTGACCGGTCGTGGTGCGCCAGCCAGTTGCGTTTGTTGCCGCCTCCACCGCATTGCGCACGTCCTTGCGATTGCCCAGGCCGACATGACCCAGAAGTTTGCCCTTTGGGCCATGAACGACCTGCGAATAGCCACTATCGGGCCGCGCCTGTTTGCCGCCGATATACATCTTTGCCGTTCGGTCGATGTCGGATGCGGGTTCTCCACCCGATCGGGGTTTTGGTGCCGCCGCCGGATTGGTTTTCATCGGTGCGCTGAGATATGCGGCCAATCCTTCCCATCCGCCTTCGCGCCCAAAGCCCGACTCGCGCACGCCGCCAAATCCGGCCGCGGCGTCGAAAAGGTTTGTCGCGTTGACCCAAACCACGCCCGCGGCCAGTTTCGGCGCAATGTCGAGCGCGAGATTGATATTCTCACTCCAGATCGTGGCGGCTAGGCCAAATCGAGTATTGTTGGCCAGGCTCACCGCTTCAGAGGGCGTGCGAAACGTTGTTCCCACCAAGACCGGACCAAAAATCTCCTCCTGCATCAGCGGCGCAGCGGGCGATAGGCCTGTGATCAATGTCGGCGGATAAAAGCACCCGGTTTCGGGCATCGCGATGGCCGCACGATGCATATCGCCTTCGGAATTGGCGTCGACCATCGCGCTGATTGCGGCATGCTGGACGGGGTCTACCACGGCGCCGATATCGATGGATTTATCCAGCGGGTTGCCGACACGCAGTTTGTCCATCCGCGCCTTTAACCGCGCATGGAATGTTTCCGCGACCGATTCCTGCACCAAGAGCCTGGAGCCCGCGCAACAGACCTGCCCTTGATTGAACCAGATCGCGTCAACCAAGCCCTCGATGGCAGAGTCTAAATCAGCATCTTCTAAGACGATGTACGGCGATTTACCCCCGAGTTCGAGCGTAAGGCGCTTGCCCCGACCGGCCGTTGCGGTCCGAATGCGCCGGCCGACATCGGTCGAACCTGTGAACGCGATTTTTGCGATATCGGAATGCTCGACAATCGCCTGGCCCGTCGCACCGTCACCGGTGACGATATTGACGACGCCTTTTGGCACCCCTGCCTCGGCACAGATTTCGGCGAAAAGCAGCGCCGTCAAAGAGGTATATTCAGCTGGCTTTAGCACCACGGTATTTCCCGCAGCCAAGGCCGGCGCGATTTTCCAGGCCAGCATCAAGAGCGGGAAATTCCACGGGATGATCTGGCCACATACGCCAAGCGGGCGGTGATCGGGCATTTCCTCGGTCAGGAGCTGGGCAAGTCCTGCATGGTAGTAAAAATGGCGCTGCGCCAGCGGGATATCGATGTCCCGGCTTTCACGAATGGGTTTCCCATTGTCCAGCGTTTCAAGAACGGCAAATAGCCGGCTGTGTTTTTGCAAGAGCCGCGCCAGCGCATAAAGGTGGCGTGCGCGTTTGTGCCCCGATAGCTTTGCCCATTTCGGAAACGCGGCCTTTGCGGCCTTTACGGCGCCATCTACATCGGCAACGCCGCCTTGGCTGATCTGGGCCAGGACCTCACCATTGGCGGGGTTTTTCGTTGCAAACGTTGCGCCGGGCGCGGTGAATTCCCCGCCGATGAAATGCCCAAATTGTGCATCATGTTTATTGAGCCAAGACCGTGCCTCGGCATCGCTTTCCGGTGCCGGGCCGTATTCCATGTTTTCGAATATCTCGCGCGTCGTCATTGCGGGCCTCATGCCATCGGATGGCGGTAACTGGCCGAATATTGGCCGGTGACTTGGTGTTCGAGCTGGCGTTCGATATCGCCCAGCAGGCTGGACGCGCCAAAGCGAAACAGTTCGGGCGACAGCCACGCATCCCCAAGTTCCTCTTTCATCAAGGCGAGATAAACCAACGCATCTTTCGCCTTCGATATCCCGCCCGCAGGCTTGTAGCCGACTTTGAAGCCCGTTCTTTCCTGATATTCCCGGATCGCACGGATCATCACTAAGCTGACCGGCAGGGTCGCGTTAACGGTTTCCTTTCCGGTCGAGGTTTTGATGAAATCCGCACCGGCCATCATGCAGACAAGGGATGCGCGCGCCACGTTCTGCAACGTGCCAAGCTCGCCGGTGGCCAAGATAGCCTTGACATGCGCGTCGCCGCAGGCGGCGCGGAAAGTGCGCATTTCATCAAAAAGCGCTTGCCAGTTTCCGGTCAGCACGTGCCGTCGCGAAATCACGATGTCGATTTCTGCCGCGCCGGCGGCAACACTTTCCTCAATCTCTGCCACGCGGAGATGAAACGGTGACAGCCCGGCTGGAAAGCCCGTTGAGACCGCGGCGACCGGAATGCTCGACCCCTGCAAAGCATCGACCGCTGTGGCGACCATGTCGTGGTAGACGCAAACGGCGCCGGTGGTGATCGGCGGTAGACCAAGTCGATGGAGAATATCGGCGCGAACGGGCTGACGCGCCTTAGCGCAGAGGCGTCGGACGCGCCCCGCAGTGTCGTCGCCAGCCAGCGTCGTGAGATCAATGAGGGTGACGGCCCGTGCCAGCCAGGCCGACTGCCATTCCTTCTTCACGCTGCGGCGGCCTGGAAGCGTTGCGGCGCGCCGTTCGATCGCACTGCGATTGGCCTGCGCGCGGGCCACCCAATCCAAATCCAGGTCTTGTCCGGCATTGCGCGGCAATTTCACCTGCGGCAGCGCAAGATCGGTCTCGTCTGTGTCGCGTAGATGTTGATCCATGACCAAAGGTCTCATGCAATCGCGATATTGGCAAGCTTGACCAATTGGTAAAAATTATCGCCCCGTGACATGCAACCGGCGCCGGGGTAGGGAGGCGCGAGAAGAGGAAATGCCCATGCCCGCAGGCCGCAAAATCCAAATTGCTCCGTCAATCCTCAGCGCCGATTTTGCGGATTTCGGCGCAGAAATCAGGGCCGTTGAGGCGGCGGGCGCCGATATCGTCCATGTCGATGTCATGGACGGGCATTTTGTGCCGAACCTGACCTTCGGGGCCCAAGCCGTCAAAGCGTTCCGACCGCATGTGACCACCGTTATGGACGTGCATTTGATGATCGCGCCTGTCGATCCTTATGTCGAGGCCTATGCCGAGGCCGGGGCTGACATTCTGACGGCGCATGTTGAAGCCGGCCCGCATATTCACCGCACGTTGCAAGCCATCCGCGCGGCGGGCCTGCGCGCTGGCGTCGCGCTTAACCCCGGAACGCCGGCGGATGCGGTGGCGCATGTCCTGGATATGGTGGATTTGGTTTGCGTCATGACTGTGAACCCCGGATTTGGCGGGCAGAAATTTTTGGACATGACCCAAAAGATCGGACAGTTGCGCGACATGATTGGCGACCAAAACGTCGTCATCGAAATTGACGGTGGCGTGACCGTGGACACCGCACCCCGTGTGGTGGCGGCCGGTGCGGACATTTTGGTTGCGGGTTCGGCCGTATTCAGCGGCGGTTCAGCCAATGAACCAGGCGCCTATGCAGACAACATCACGGCCCTCCGACAGGCGGCCAATACGGCATTCTAGTGGACCCGTGGCGTTCGCGCCGCCCGACGAAGGATGCGGATTGCAATTCACCGTCCTAAGCACGGCGTTGACTTGCGTTTGTCCCAGGCGTCTTGGCCGCGACGCAGGTCGCGCCCCATGAAATGTAGCGTCGATCGCGCGCCAATTTTCGTGCGTGAAATGCTGCTCCGAACCACGCGATGGGCCGTTTCCGGTTGGGCACCGAACCTTTGACCAAGGGGTGCACATTTTTATTACCGAGAACGAATAACCGGATGTCCCGCGGTCTATTGTAGGCGCTGTGGCCGATCTGCTTGTGCGGCGCGGTTAGCCGGCCGCAATTGGCCGAATGCGGATGTCATGATCGCAGGCCACTTGTTCCAATGCGGCGCGGGCATGGCTGAGGTATTTTTTCCGGTGGAATTTTACATCAATCAATGTCGCCAGCCTTCGATGCAGTGGGAACCATCGATCCAGATCCAACCCGCAGGAATCCAGAACCCGAAACGGTACCGCGTCGATCAAAGCAACGGTATTGTAGAATGTCGCCGTCGTTGCCGTCGCATAAAGCAGTTTTCGGTCAATTCTGCGCAGCGCGTCCAAATCCACCTCAAAGAGGTCGGACTGACGAAGCGTGTCGGTCAAAAAAAGGTGCGGCAAGAAATATGCGGAAACGCTGGACAAAAAATGGACAGCAGAGCGCGGCGTAATCGTTAGAACCCGCCCGCCTTGCGAAAGGCAAGGTTCCGCCGACCGCTCCTGCCGCAATACGTGCCCGGTACAATTGATGACTTGCGCATCCGGTGGAACAGGCAATCTTGTGCCGTTCCGCGTCAGGATTTCAGGGCCGCCTTCGCCGTCGACGACATCTTGGAAATAATCGCTGATGATTGCGGTCAAACCGTTCTCTATGCGGTCCCGTTCGCCTTCCGAAAGGAGGCCGTAGAAAAACTGCTCGCCGGCGTCACCCACGCGGATTGTATAGGTTTTTCGGAATAGATCGAATACGTCTTGATAATTCTGGCCGTCGAATTCCATCGCAATGTCCCGAAAAACAGCAAGCACGAGATGCCCGCGCCAGATCCGGGGCAGACCTGTTGGCAATGTCAGATCGCGGCTTACGAAAACAGTGCCCTTCCCATTAAGCAGCGTCACCGGTCTGCTGGGGTTTGCCATGATCAATTCATGGCAGGCATCCATCCCGGTTTTGCCGCCGCCGATGACAAAAGCGGGGGCATTGCTGGCTGTATCCATTGCCGATGGCGTGGTGGAAACAACGTTTTGCGAGCTTAACTTAAGGGGCGAGAGTTGCGGAATATCAAACCCGGCTGCGTGAATAACGCGCTTGGCCGTCACCGTTTCGGCCTTCGCGTCCGATATCAAGCGAATATGCACCATCGCGGCGTCTTCGGTTAGGTCGGCACATTCCGTCTCGAACCGCGTTTCGATCTCAAGCCGCTCCGACAACTCCGAATAGCACTGCGCCAAATGTGCTACGACTTCATTGCCACGGGCCAAATACTCGGCGGGCTTTTTCCAATTCCAGGCCATGTCACCGACGGTAAAACTACCGTGCGGTTGGTGTAGTCTGACAAAAGGATAACTGTTGCGCCACATCCCTCCCGGGCCGGCATTGCGATCGACCAACAGAATTTTCGCCTTTGGCGCAAGGTAACCGGCGGCGCTGTACAGCGCGTTTAGTCCTGCAATGCCGGCGCCAATCACCGCCAGTTCGAATTGGGCCATCGACGTCCTCCCCAGCTTGTGCTGAGCATAAGGATGCGATTGGGGAAGGGTATAGAAAAAACCGCCGCCCGATTTCGCGGGCGGCGCGGCAGTGCTAGGGCTTTTGGCGTTTGGTTGGACCCGTTATTTGCCGGTTGGGCCCGCTTCCAGCACATCTTCGAGTGTTCTGAGGCCTGTGCGCGGCGCTTGGACCAAAACACTCATATTCCCTGGCTTATGCTCGTTTTTGTACATTTTCGTGTGTGCGTCGGGCAATTCGGCCCAGGGGAACACCTCTGACATGCAAGGGTCGAGCCGGCGTTCCAGCATTAGCCTGTTGGCCGCTGCCGCTTGCTTGAGATGTGCGAAATGGCTGCCTTGCAGTCGCTTTTGGTGCATCCACATATAGCGGACGTCAAAGGTGCAATTAAATCCGGTCGTGCCCGCACAGATGACGACCATGCCCCCCTTTTTGACGACAAAGGTCGAAACCGGGAACGTCGCTTCACCGGGATGTTCAAAGACCATGTCAACATTAATGCCTTTGCCGGTGATGTCCCAGATTGCCTTGCCGAATTTGCGCGCCTCTTTGAACCATTCGGCGTATTCGGCTGTATTGACCTTTGGCAGTTGGCCCCAGCACTTGAACTCCTTGCGGTTGATTACGCCCTTGGCACCCAAGCCCATGACAAATTCCCGTTTGTCCTCGTCCGAGATCACGCCGATGGCATTGGCGCCTGCGGTGTTGATAAGCTGGATGGCGTAAGAGCCGAGGCCGCCCGACGCCCCCCAAACCAGGACGTTTTGGCCTGGCTTGAGGTCATGCGGCTCGTGCCCGAACAGCATCCGGTAGGCTGTGGCCAAAGTGAGCGTGTAGCAGGCCGCCTCTTCCCAGGTCAGATGCTTTGGCCGCGGCATGAGTTGCTGCGCCTGCACATTGGTGAACTGTGCAAAGCTCCCATCCGGCGTCTCATAGCCCCAAATGCGCTGGCTGTCGGAATACATCGGATCACCGCCGTTGCATGCTTCGTCATCGCCATCGTCTTGATTGCAGTGAATGACAACCTCATCGCCCACCTTCCAGCGTTTGACCTTGTCACCGACGGCCCAAACGATCCCGGACGCGTCGGATCCCGCGATGTGATAGGGCGCAGAGTGGCCATCGAACGGGCTGATCGGTTCACCAAGTCCGGCCCAGACCCCGTTATAATTAACGCCGGCGGCCATCACGAGCACCAATACCTCGTTCGAATCGAGCGACGGCGTTTCGACAATCTCGACCGCGAAGGCCTTGTCGGGCGTGCCATGACGTTCGCGTCGGATGGTCCAGGCGTGCATGTGCTTTGGGACATGACCCAGAGGCGGCATTTCGCCCATCTCGTAGAGATCCTTTATCGGCGCCTCATACGGCGTCACACCCGTCGATTGATCCAATGCCATCACATAAGCATCCTCATGCTGCGGCGCGGAATCGCCCGTGCCTTCGCGAGGAGAGATACATCTGTGGCGCAACTTTGCAACCCAAAATAGAGAAACAGTGAAATTTTATTGCGAGGCGACGGTTCAAGCGGGCGTCTAGATGCGGTATAGATGCGGTATAGAACTGGTATAGAACCGGTATAGACGTCGCGCGGTCGGCAAAGATCGCGCTCCCGCCCCCCTTCGGCCTTGCGGCCTGCGGGCGTTGGGCCGGGCGCGATTTCTTGAAAAGAAATCGGTCCGAAATCTTCAAAAGATTTCGGCGCCCCCAATGTCGACGGTGGAGCTTAGCGCGCGACACGGCCAAGCCGCGTTTACGCACAGTGCCTGGCGGCAGCCTTGGCCTGCTGAGCGTCTGACGGCGTTACGTTATGGTTGCTTTGACAAGTCTATCCGGTCGCTTGGTCATCTGTCGAATGTTGCGCGCGTCTTGCAACCCGCATCCGATGTGATCAGCGTCAGCGCGAAATCGCAGCTTGGGCTGGATGTTGGCGTCTATATGTCGCCATCTCAGGCCCAAATGCCATAGGCGCCCAGAGCCCGCAGAAAGCCAATCGCTGTCCCGGGCCGCGCAGCTCAGGCCGATCCGCGATCCGACGGATAAGTTTCATTGCCCCGGCCGGTGCTCCAACAAATGCGCCACCGAAGCTGCGTAAAAGGCGGTGAGGCTTTCGCCTTTGGGGGCGAGGGTAAGGGTGCCTTGGGTCTCGGTGAGGAGCCGGCGTTCGATGAGGGCGCGGAGGCCGGCCTCGACGGTATAGTCGAGGTCGTCGCGGGGGATGTAGATCGTGGTGCTGGTGTCGCGTGCGGTCTCCACCGCCCGGCTCACAAAGGCGCGGAGGGCGTCGCGGGTCTGGTGACCAGAGGCGAGGCCGAAGCATACGAGGGGGACCGGGGTGACGGGCATGACGGCGGCGATGCGGCGCATGAGTTCGCTGCCCAGTTCGGCAGGTGGGTCAGAGCGCTTTGTGCCCAGGAACGCGGTGAGCGACAGGGGCGCGCCGAAGCTCACCGCCGCATATCCATAGCGATGAAACCGGCCAGTTAGGCGGTGCCAAACCTGGCGCCTGAGATAGCGCAGGATGGGTTTGAGTGAGAAGCGATAGCGGCGCGTGCCTTTCTCGGCCGCTTCGATCAGTACCCGATCCTCCATGACGCGATCGTAATTCAGCGCAACAGGTACAAACACGACATCGCGGCTTTGGCCGGGCGTAAAGCCATCAAGGATATAAGAGATCAAGCCAAGCTTTGGCGTTCCGAGATGGCCGGTTTGGCTCAAACGACCTTCCGGGAACACCGCTTGGGTCACGCCAGCCTCGGTTGCCATCTGCACGTAGCGCGCAAGGACTTTGCGGTAGAGTGCGTTATTGTGCTGGCGGCGAATGAAAAAACCGCCCAAGGCCCGCACCAATTGCCGCAGCGGCCACACCCGCGCCCATTCGCCCACTGCATAGGCCAAGGCAGATCGTTCCGCGACCAGCCAGGTGACCAGCACGTAATCCATGTTCGATCTGTGGTTCATTACAAAGACGACCGTGGCGTCAGGATCGATACCCTCAAGTGCGGCCTCATTGCCTTGGGCAAGTCGCACGCGAAACAGCGATTGGCTCAGGATGCGCGCGGCCCGGATGGCAAAGCTGAAATAGGCAAAGGCTGAAAAGCCCGGCACGATCTCGCGCGCATACCTTTCGGCTTGTTCCGCCGCGACATCAACGGGCATGCCGGTGTCCGCCGCAAACGCAGCGATCGCCTGGTTCACCTCAGGGTCAAAGATAAGCCGGCGAATGGTGTCGCTCCGCCGCGCAAGCTTAAACGGCTGGATCGGAACCTTGAGCCGTTCATTGAGCTGCGCCACCGCGCGTTCAAGGCGGCGACGAAAGTACCACCGCACCGAGGGGAACAAGAAATGCGACGCGAAGGTCACCGTGGCGAAGGCCACAATCAAGGCAAAGAGCCATACCGGAAGTTCGATGCTTTGAAACATGCCCGTCCAGCATTGCCGCGCGCACACGCGTTTGGGAAGTGGAATCGGGTTAGGATAGCGCGATGTATGCGGACGATTCCTTTTTTACGCTGAGCGGTGCGGGGCAGGTTGGGCTGGTTTTGCTATCCTCCCTCTTCGCGGTCGTTATGCTGTTGTTGGCCCGCGCGCTGGTGCGGTTGCCCGTCGCCCTGCGCCTTATTGGCTGGTTGGCCTTGCTGGTGGCCTTCATATCCATCTCGCCTCAGGGCTATTATTTGTACTACCGGGTCATCATCGATGGGTTGCCGGCGCAATGGGTTTTGCAACCGCCGCTCGATGCCCCTGAACTGCTGCGCTATCTGACATTTACGGGCCGAACGACACTGTCTGCGCACAGTGTCGGGCTTTTGGGTTGGGCGATGCTGGCAGTGGCGTTCCTGCCGACACGCCACCGCACCACCACCAAATCCTAGCGCCTTGGGGCCGGTGAGAATGGGCGCGATAAGCGTGGAATTGGCAACACACTTTTGACGGGCATTTCGCTGCGTCGCGGCGAATTGACAAGGTCATAAAATTCTGAATATGAAGTCCAAAGTGAATTTTTATTGCGGGGATGTGTAATGGTCGAACGTGACCGCCCTTGGATCATTCGAACCTATGCCGGACATTCCACAGCCGCGGCGTCCAATGCGCTTTACCGCGGGAATTTGGCAAAGGGGCAGACCGGCCTGAGTGTCGCCTTCGACCTGCCGACGCAAACCGGCTATGACAGCGATCACGAGTTGGCGCGCGGTGAGGTCGGCAAAGTTGGCGTGCCGATTTGTCATTTGGGCGATATGCGCACGCTTTTTGATCAAATTCCGCTGGATCAAATGAACACGTCCATGACGATCAACGCGACGGCGCCGTGGTTGCTCGCGCTATATATCGCGGTCGCGGAGGAACAGGGTGTTACTGTCGCCAATTTGCAAGGCACCGTGCAAAACGATTTGGTCAAGGAATACCTGTCCCGGGGCACGTATATCTGCCCGCCAGAGCCGTCGATCAAACTGATCGCGGATGTGGCGGAGTATTGCTTTGAGCACCTGCCGAAATGGAACCCAATGAATGTGTGTTCCTATCATTTGCAGGAGGCGGGCGCCACGCCCGAGCAGGAACTGGCTTTTGCCCTGGCAACGGCGACGGCGGTTTTGGACGAATTGCGCCCGCGCGTCCCGGCAGAGGACTTTCCCGGCGTGGTCGGGCGTATTTCGTTTTTCGTCAATGCCGGCATTCGTTTCGTCACGGAAATGTGCAAGATGCGCGCCTTCGTCGATCTTTGGGATGAGATTTGTGAAAGCAGATATGGCGTCACCGATCCCCGATTGCGGCGGTTTCGGTATGGCGTCCAAGTCAATTCCTTGGGTTTGACGGAGCAGCAGCCGGAGAACAACGTTTATCGCATCTTGATCGAGATGTTGGCCGTGACCTTGTCGAAGAAGGCGCGGGCGCGCGCGGTGCAATTACCGGCTTGGAATGAGGCGCTCGGTTTGCCGCGGCCTTGGGATCAGCAATGGTCCATGCGAATGCAGCAAATCTTGGCCTATGAAACGGACCTTTTGGACTACGGCGACCTATTTGACGGAAACCCGGTCGTGGATGGCAAAGTCGAAACGCTCAAAGCGGGCGCGCGGGCTGAGCTGTCGCGCATTGAAAGCATGGGCGGCGCGCTCAAGAATATTTCGTATATGAAGACGCGGCTGGTGGAAGCAAATGGCGCGCGTGTCTCGCGGATCGAGGCGGGCGACACGGTGGTGGTTGGCGTAAACAAATACACGTCGTCGGAGCCGTCGCCGTTGCTGGGGACCGATGGTGGGATTTTGACGGTCGACCCGTCAGTCGAGGCGGATCAAATCGATCAGCTTAAGAATTGGAGGCTGATGCGCAACGGTGCTGCGGTCTCTGAGGCCTTGGCAGCGCTGCGACGCGCGGCGCAAGAAGGTCGGAACATCATGCCCGCCTCTGTCGTGGCGGCCAAAGCTGGCGTCACAACCGGGGAATGGTCCGACGTGATGCGCGACGTGCACGGCCAATATCGTGGCCCGACCGGCGTATCACTGGCGGTTTCCAATCGCACAGAGGGGCTCGACGAACTGCGCGCGGCCGTCGATGCCGTCAGTGACCGGCTGGGCCGGAGGCTTAATGTGCTGATTGGCAAACCCGGGCTTGATGGGCATTCCAACGGCGCTGAACAAATCGCGTGTCGCGCCCGCGATTGCGGAATGCAGATCGAATACCAGGGTATTCGACTAACCCCGACAGAGATTGTCGCCGCAGCCCTCGACAACAGGCCTCACGTTATCGGTCTGTCGATCCTTTCGGGAAGTCACGTACCGCTTATTACGCAAATGTTGGTGGAACTGCGCGCATCGGGCCTTGCCGATATACCCGTGATCGTGGGTGGAATTATTCCCGACGAGGATGCCGAGACGTTGAAAGCAGAAGGCGTCGCCGCGGTTTACACACCCAAGGATTTCGAATTGAATCGCATCATGCACGATATCGTAAATCTTGCCGATACGGCGCAAATTGCGGCCCAATAATTCCCAAATTCAGAAATCCAAAATCTGTCCAAAAAGACTAGTTTTCAAACGCGTCTTAATAAGGCATGAAAGCACCATAAATGGCAGAAGCATGTTAGGGCTACGGCCTTGGCCAACAAACGGATGACGAAGATGGCAAAAATTAATCTCGAAAAGATGTCACGAGAGGAATTGGTCAGTTTGCAAAAGTCGGTAGAGGAAGCACTGAAGGCGTCGGAGCGCCAGGCCAAAAAAAATGCCTTGGCAGCGGCGCAGAAAGCAGCGGCCGAACACGGTTTTACGCTGGAAGAGGTCTTGTCCGGTAAACGTGGTGCCCCAGGACCGAAATCTGTACCGAAATACGCCAATCCCGACGATCCAAGCCAAACCTGGACGGGGCGCGGCCGGCAACCGAAATGGGTCAAGTCGGCGCTAGCGGCAGGTAAGTCGCTGGATCAAATGACCATTTAGTCGGCTATTCGAATTTCGAAGCTGGAATTTTTGTGGTTGGCTTTCGGGTGCTTAAGCATCCGAAAGCTATACCTATTTTAAAGAAAACTTCGCCCGATCGCGTGCCAAATTGATTTTGTGCTAGGTTATCGGCAGTGGAATCCCCCGCATGCGCTGCATGGCTTTCCAACGACGATCGTCTCGACATGTCAATCGGTGACTGCAAGTGACATGGCCCAATGTTGAACCCCCGGCCAGACGACCCCAATGCCGTTGAACTGACATTTCGTAGTTTCGAAACCTTAATCCCTCAGGCACAATCGTCTTGGGCTAACCAACGGGGACAGTCATGACGATCCATATTGGCGCCGCGCCTGGCGACATCGCCGAAACAGTCTTGATGCCGGGCGACCCGCTTCGAGCAAAATGGGCGGCAGAGACGTTTTTGAACGATCCGGTCTGTGTCAACGAAGTGCGCGGGATGCTGGGCTTTACCGGCACGTGGCGCGGTCACAAGGTCACGATCCACGGATCGGGAATGGGGATGCCGAGCTTGTCGATCTATGCCAACGAACTCATCCGGGATTATGGCGCCAAGACCCTGATCCGCATCGGCAGCGCCGGGGGTATGCAGCCGCAGGTCAAGCTGCGTGATGTCGTTTTGGCGATGACCTCATCGACCATGTCGACCCCGTCGCGAGGCATTTTTCGCGAACTAAGCTACGCGCCTTGCGCCGATTTCGATCTGCTCAGTGCCGCGCATCGCGCGGCCGTTGCGAAGGGCCTGACGCCGCATGTCGGCGGCATTTATTCTTCCGATGTGTTCTATGACGAGCGGCCCGATTTAAACGAACAAATGGTGCGGCATGGGATATTGGCGGTCGAAATGGAGGCGGCCGAGCTTTATACGCTGGCCGCCCGCTATGGATGCCGCGCGCTGGCGGTTCTGACGATATCCGACCATTTGCAGACCGGCGAAGCATTGCCGGCCGAGGACCGACAATCCAGCTTTTCGGACATGGTCGGCGTCGCGCTTGAGGCCGCCTTTCACTAGCCCGCCAGATGGTGCGATACCGGTGTTAAGCGGCCCTAGATCAGGACAACGTCGAGCGGGGGAAATCCGTTAAACCCGACCGAGCTATAGCTTGAGGTATATGCCCCGGCATTGCGGATAATGACGCGGTCGCCAGCGCGAAGGCCAAGCGGCATTTGAACCGGTCGCTGTTCGTAAAGAACATCGGCGCTATCGCAGGATGGGCCGGCAACGATGCATGGGCCGGTCTCCTCGTGGTCACGCTCGGTCAAGAACTGGTACCGGATCGCCTCGTCGATTGTTTCGGCCAGGCCAGAGAACTTCCCGATATCGAGATACACCCATCGATGCAGATCATTTTCGGATTTTTGCGCGACAAGCAGGATTTCGGCGGCGATGGCGCCGGCTTCGGCGACCAGGCCGCGGCCGGGTTCGGCCATGATATGCGGCACGTCGCCAAACCGATCCGCGATCCGTGCCATAACGGAGGCGGCATAAACGGTCGGTTCGGTGATCGCGTCGCCGTAATATGCGGGAAAGCCGCCCCCGATATTGAGCACGCTGAGGTCAAATCCAGCGCCTTTCGCCGCGTGCCAAAGGCCGGCGACTTCGTCCAACGTGTCGTCCCACATCGCCGGATCGCGGGTCTGAGAGCCGACATGAAACGACAGCCCGACGGGCTTTAGGCCGCGCGTTTGCGCGTGGCTGAGCAGCGGCAGAACGTTTTCCCGGCTGGTGCCAAACTTGCGCGTCAACGGCCAGTCAGCGCCCGAGGCATCGACGATCAGACGGATGTAAACCGCTGCGCCGGGCGCGTGTTCTGCGATCTTGTCAAGCTCCTCCACAGCATCGGCCGCGTAGAGCGTCACACCTGCCTTATGTGCAAATGCAATGTCGCGCGCGCGCTTAACCGTATTGCCAAAGGAAATGCTGTCCGGCTTGGCACCCTGCGCCAGGCAGAGCTCTATTTCCCCGCGGCTGGCGGCATCGAAATGCGCCCCGAGCGCAACCAGACGTCGGATGATAGCCGGGTGCGGGTTCGCCTTTACCGCATAATGGATATTGGCCCGCCCGAGCCCTGTACGAAGCGCGCGAAACTGGCTTTCGACCCGGTCGATGTCGAGCACCAGCGTCGGCTGATCGAAATGCGTGTTTCGGATATGGTTTTCGACACGGGACAGGCCGTCAACGGCATGCCCCGCCCCGAACTCGGCGTGGGTTACAAGCATGGTCATCTCCATTCAGACCCGGCCATTCCGGGTCAAACCCGGCGCAGACCGCTCAGTTCCAAGGGAGACGTTACCGTCGCTACGTAACCGCGTGGGTGTTGAGCCCACCTCGACAGAGGCGCGTGCGTTGGCGTCTATGCCGGCGCATTTGGCGCAAACTGCGAGTCGTTTCAAGCCCTGATTTGCGCGCGGGACTGGGCGCCTGAATAATGTGTACGGAGGGCCGTAACCCGCCGTGCGCGTTCGGACAGGAACCCGCCAGGGCATACGGTGCGAATCCGCGGCAATTCCGATAGAATGGCTACATTCTCGGGAGGCACATTTCATGAACGATATGGATCATAATCGGAATTGGCTGATTGGCGCTGGCGTCGTTTCAGTCTTGATGCTGTTAATTTTCATGGCCGTTGAGGCGTCGGCGGAGGGCGCCATTGCAACCGATTTGGAGGCGCGTTGGCTCGCCTTTGCGGCGTTGCCGGTTTTGGTGGCGTTGATTGCCGGTCGCTACATCCAAAGCTTTTCGGGCTTCGGTTTGACAATCGAGGGCGCAATGCAAGAGCCTGCGCAGCCAGCACAATTTGACGATCCAGCAACGTTTGACGCCGGGGTTGATAGCGAAAAGGCCTCTCTTAATGCGCTGGACGAGATGTCTGATGTGCAATTGCAGTCGAAGCGCCAACTAAAGATGCGCGTTCAACCGGACGGGCATTACTCCCAAGACACTTTGAAAGCCTATCTAAAGAAACTAGCGGGTCTGGAGGCAATTTTGATCCTGCGGCCGGACGATACCTTTATCGGGACGCTGCCCATTACGGCGCTCCAGGACGATGCTGGCAATTGGCATTCGGAACGGCTGGACAGCCTGGTTCGCGGCATGTCGGGCCGCGACGTCGCCGGTCAATTCGCGGGGGCGTTGTCGACCGAAAGCCTTGCACTTGGCACCAGCGTCGCGGACGCGTACCGACGTTGCGTCGATCTTGGCGTTGCGGCGGTGCCCGCGGTCGATAGGAAAGGGCGTTATAAAGGGCTCTTCATGAAAGAGAGCCTCGCATCCACGATAGCTGACCGGACACTGGCCGCGCTGCGCCCAAGATCAACCCCGTCCTAGACCTCAGACCTGCCGTTCGACCATCATTTTTTTGATGTTCGCGATGGCCTCGGCCGGGTTCAGGCCCTTCGGGCAGGTCTTGGTGCAATTCATGATCGTGTGGCAGCGGTAGAGCTTGAAGGGGTCCTCAAGGTCATCGAGCCGCTCGCCCGTGGCCTCATCGCGGCTGTCGATGATCCAGCGATAGGCGTGCAGCAGCGCGGCGGGGCCAAGGTAGCGGTCGCCGTTCCACCAATAGCTTGGGCACGACGTCGAACACGACGCGCACATCACGCATTCATAAAGGCCGTCGAGCTTTTTGCGGTCCTCGATCGATTGCTTCCACTCGGTCTCGGGCCGTTTGGTCTTGGTCTCGAGCCAGGGCATGATCGAGGCATGCTGGGCGTAGAAATGCGTGAGGTCTGGGATTAGGTCCTTAATCACGGGCATATGTGGCAGGGGGTAGATCTTTACGTCGCCCTTGATCTCATCCATCCCGTAGATGCAGGCGAGCGTGTTGATCCCGTCGATATTCATCGCACAGGACCCGCAGATGCCTTCGCGGCACGACCGGCGAAAGGTCAGCGTCGGATCAATCTCGTTTTTGATCTTGATGAGCGCATCCAGCACCATCGGCCCGCACGTATCCATATCGACCCAGTAGGTATCGACCGAAGGGTTCTTTCCGTCATCGGGATTCCAGCGGTAGATCTGGAACTTCCGCAAATTCGTGGCCCCTTCGGGTTTGGGCCAGGCCTTGCCCGTCGTGATGCGGGAATTCTTGGGAAGGGTGAGTTCAACCATAGGGGTCTGGGTCCTTAGCTGAGAATTATACCGTTGGCGCGGACGCAGGCGTTTGTTTCGGGTCGGTCGATGATCCGAAGGGTAATGATTTGAGCCTCGCCACCGACATTGTTGCGATAGCTCGCCAGCGCACGGCGTTCATCGCGGGTCGCGTTGTCGCGCACGCAATTCGCCACGGGAGCAACCGACAGGCCGGGATAGACGCGTGAGACCACAGTGGCCGCAACTTGTTCGGCGGCTTGAGCTTCTTCCTCGGGGGATAGCGACACGCAGCCAGCCAGGATGGCGCAGATCGCCACAGGCCATCGCCTTGAACCACGTGCCATCACCTCAATACACCCGCGCCTTAGGCTTGATCTTGTCGAGGTCGATGCCGCCTTCGTTGTGGCCGATCAGCGGGTTGAGATGGACCGGGCGGTAGCTGAGGCTGGTTTTGGTGCCGTCGACCGTAGCGAGCGAATGGACGCGCCAATCCTTGTCGTCTCGGTCGGGGTAGTCCTCATGGGCATGCGCGCCCCGGCTTTCTTTGCGCGCCTCCGCGCCGACGATGGTGGCGAGCGCATTGGGCATCAGGTTCGTCAGCTCCAGCGTCTCCATCAGGTCGGAATTCCAGATCAGCGAGCGGTCGGTGACTTTCAAGCTATCCATCTTGCCCGCAACGCTCTCCATCTTCTTGCAGCCTTCGGCCAGTGTCGCGTCGGTTCGGAACACGGCAGCGTCGGCCTGCATGGTTTTCTGCATCTCAAGCCGCAGGTCTGCCGTTGGCATATCGCCATCCGCGTGGCGGATATCGTCGAACCGGCTGAGCGCCTTATCGAGCGAGTGCTGGTTCAGATCGGCGTTCTTGGCCGCAGCATCGACCACGTCGCCGGCTTTGATCGCCGCCGCGCGGCCAAAGACCACGAGATCAATGAGCGAGTTCGACCCCAGACGGTTCGCGCCGTGGACCGAGGCGCAGCCGGCCTCGCCAACGGCCATTAGCCCCGGCAGGATGCGGTCGGGGTCGTCGGCGGTTGGGTTCAGCACCTCGCCCCAGTAATTCGTGGGGATGCCGCCCATGTTGTAGTGCACAGTTGGCAGAACCGGGATCGGCTCCTTGGTGACATCGACGCCGGCAAAGATGCGGGCGGATTCAGAAATGCCTGGCAGCCGTTCGGCCAATGTCTCGGGCGGCAGATGGTTCAGGTGCAGGTGAATGTGATCGCCATCTTTGCCGACCCCGCGGCCGTCGCGGATTTCCATCGTCATACACCGCGACACGACATCGCGCGATGCGAGGTCTTTGTAGGTCGGCGCATAACGCTCCATGAACCGCTCACCCTCGGAATTGGTGAGGTATCCGCCTTCGCCACGCGCGCCTTCGGTGATCAGACAGCCCGCACCATAGATGCCGGTCGGGTGAAATTGGACGAACTCCATATCTTGGAGGGGTAAGCCTTGGCGCGCCACCATGCCGCCACCATCGCCAGTGCAGGTATGCGCAGAGGTTGCCGAGAAATAGGCGCGGCCATAACCGCCTGTGGCCAAGACGACCATTTTTGCGTTGAAGGCGTGCAGCGTGCCATCGTCGAGTTTCCAGGCCAGCACGCCTTGGCACACGCCCTCCTCGGACATGATGAGATCGGTCGCGAAATACTCAATGTAGAACTCTGCGTCGTTCTTAAGCGATTGGCCGTAAAGCGTGTGCAGGATGGCATGCCCGGTCCGGTCGGCCGCAGCGCAGGTTCGCTGCACCGGTGGGCCTTCGCCAAACTCCGTTGTGTGGCCGCCAAAGGGCCGTTGGTAAATCCGGCCCTCTTCGGTCCGGCTGAAGGGCACGCCGTAATGCTCAAGCTCATAGACGGCTTTGGGCGCTTCGCGAGCGAGGTATTCCATCGCGTCGGTGTCGCCTAACCAGTCCGAGCCCTTGACGGTGTCGTACATATGCCAATGCCAATGGTCGGGGCCCATATTGCCCAAAGACGCCGCGATGCCGCCCTGGGCCGCGACGGTGTGCGACCGGGTCGGAAAGACCTTTGAGATGCAAGCCGTGCGCAACCCTTGTTCAGCCATCCCAAGCGTGGCCCGCAGGCCAGAGCCTCCGGCACCCACGACCACCACGTCATAAACGTGGTGCGTGATGTCATAGGCGGCTGCTGTGACGTCTTTCATGGGCCGACCTCCTTAGAGCGCGATTCTGGCTAGGGCAAAGATGCCCATGGCGATAAGCGTGTAGGAAAATGCGGTTACAGCGATTTGCAACAGCTTGCCCAGCGTCCCGTGCACGTAGTCTTCAACGGCTTCCAACGTCTCCCACATCGCGTGGCGGATGATGATAAAGATTGACAAGGCTAAGATCAGCGCTGGGATCGGTTGGCCGTAGAAGGCCAGGACCTCTTCTTGACTTCGACCAAAGCTGAGCGCGAATGTGATCACAAATGCGGGCACGGCCAAGCCCATGAGCAGGGAGCTTACAATCATCTGCCAAAAGTGATGCGTGCCGTGGCGGCCAGAGCCCAGGCCCGTTGCGCGTTTTCGGTCGGTCAAAAAGCTGCTCATTGCGCGATCCTCAAAGTGCGAATGCGACGAGAAATGCGAGAATAGTGCTGAGTACGAACATGCCAATCGCCATTTTCTCGGAAATTTCGGTGTTTACGCAGTAGCCGAAATCCCAAACGACGTGCCTTAGACGCCCGAGCATGTGGTAGATAATGGCCCAAGTCCCGGCAAAAAGGACCAGATCGCCGATCCAGCTGCGCATAAGGCCATCCAGCCACGCAAAGGCGCTTCCGGTGCCGGAGGCGGTCAAAAGCCAAAGCACAATAAACGGCGCCAACATCAGCAAGCCGATCCCGGTGAAACGCACCATGATCGAGGACATAGAGGTCAATTGAGGACGATAAATCGTCAGGTGAGGCGAAAGAGGGCGGTTGCCCCTGTTCACGTCTGCCATGGCGGCACCTCTGCGGCTAGCTCTGGTCGGTCGTTGCACCATTGATACCCGCTTTTTATCTCAAGTCACGGGTAACAATGCTGTAAATTTGCGATCAGAGGTGGCTTTTCGCCGCAGAGGCCAAAAACGTGATCACGCAAAATAATTGCGTGATCACAATTTGATCTCGGATGGTTGGATCACCGCTGAAGGGGGCGTCCGTCCGCATCACCAAGCGACCCGATCACAAGCCGCACAAAGTCGATCAACGTCCAGATGCCGAGACCGCCAAGCGTCAGAAGCATCAAAATACCCGTGCCTGTGCGGCGCAGATAAAAGCGATGGATACCCAGCCCGCCGAGGAAGAAGCATAACAATACGGCCGGGACGAATTTCTTGTCAGAGACCTCTCCAGAGGTCGCGTTGTCCATGGTAGTCACTGTTTCAGTCCTTTGGTTTTTCGGTCAGAGCGTCACCGGTCGTCCGGCTCCGTCCTTCCATTGCTCAGTTATGAGAAGGTAAAAAACGGCCATGGTGTGGACGGCATCGATCAACAGTGTGATCACGGCCAAAACAACATATCCGTTTATGAGAAAGTAAGCGGTCAGCACGACCAACATCACATCCGCAACGCCATGCCAAACGTCGCCCAAATAGAAATGATGGATGCCCAAAGTGCCGAATATACCGCATAGCGCAACGGCCACACCGTAGGATTTCGGCGATTTGATTTCTGCCTGTGACATCGTTTTGACGCCTAACGCGGTTGTCGCTTACGACTTTGTGATCGCAACCAATTGTGCTGAACTTGTGGCGGAAATGCGCAATTTCCTATGCACGCAAGGGCGGAATTTCCGCCCGAGACCCGCGCTTTGCGCCGGGAATTTCAATCACCTCGGCATGAGCGCCCAATAGTCGAAGTCCAACAAGACCTCGGGCAGATAGGCGCCGTCATCATCCCGCAACGCGCCCACGGCGCCCTTGGAGGCAACCAACCGAAGCCGGATCGCGCCAATCCCCGGTGCGTTCAATTCGACGGTGTCCAAAACCTCTGACCAGGCGCGAACCGTGTCCCCGGCAAAGGCCGGATTTGCATGGGCACCTGCATTCAAGCCCACGATCATCTGTGCATTTGCGAGGCCGTTAAAGCTGAGTGCGCGCGCCAGGCTCAGGATATGGCCGCCATAGATCAAGCGGCGGCCATCGTCCCGGAATGTCGCATCAAAGTGCACCTTGGCCGTGTTCTGCCAAAGCCGCGTCGCCATCATGTGTTCGGCCTCTTCCAGCGTGACGCCATCGACATGATCGATGATCTCGCCGGGAACATAATCGCTCAGCCGGTGCGGCGCGCCCGCCGCGGCGAAATCGTAGTCGGTGAAGTCGAGCCCCTCGGGCACGACCAGTTCATCTTTCCCAACCGCTGGCGCGAGCTCTGGCACAGCCGGGGCCGCGACCGCTGCGGCGTGATCCGCTTTGCGGACCATCACCCAACGGACATAGCTTAGGACCGGCGTTCCACGTTGATTGCGGCCAGTTGTTCGAACCCAAACGATGCCGGCTTTGCCGTTTGACAATTGGCGTAAACCGATGACTTCGGATTGCGCAGACAACGTGTCGCCCGTCGTTACAGGCGCCAGCCATCGGCCTTCGGCGTAGCCCAGATTTGCAACCGCGTTCAGAGAGATATCCGGCACAGTTTTGCCAAACACCGTATGGAAGGTGATCAAATCGTCGACCGGCGCGGTCAAGCCGCAGGCACGGGCAAATTCGTCTGACGAATAGATTGCATGGCGCATGGGATAAAGCGCATGGTACATGGCCCGCTCACCACCGGAAATGGTACGCGGCGTGGCATGGTTTAGAACCTCACCCAATTTGTAATCCTCAAAAAATCGGCCCCGGCTCGTTTTGTTCATCGCGCACCCAGTTTCCGTTTGGCGTGACATTCGCCAATCCCATCCTTTGCCGCCGCATGCCGGCGCCGCATTTGCTCCGTCGATGCGTCACATGCGCCGGTCGGTCCAGCATAAAGAACCGAGCTTTTTGACGGCGCCCCAAATGCTTTGCGACACAATGCCGATCCATCATCGCCGGTGAGACGTCGATTGAGTTTCATCCGAACGGCCACCGACCCAACGCAGCATGCAGCGCAGATACGGCCGCGAAGGCTGCAAGGACCAGCCCGAGATGGGTCCAGGGCGATGAAATCGGGGCCTTGCTTCGATCGACCATCGAGGGCACGCGTTTTGAGAAAACGACCTCAAGGACGGCCCAGGCCAAAAGACCGGCAAACAGGATCATCGCTGCGAGGTCGCCGTTCACCAGCAGATGCGCAGCCGCCCAGAGCTTAAAGCCAGTCAATTGCGGGTTTTTGAGATTGCCAAAGGCAAAGGCGGTGCCCGGTTTGGTCGCGGAGCTGAGATACATGTAAAGTGCCAACACCATCAAAAGGTTGTTGACGTGCGTGAAAAAAGCTGGCGGCGACCAGATCGGAACGTAACCGGTCGCGCGGTAGCCCAAGATGACGAGGCCGAGCGACACAAGGATGCCCAATGCGATCAGTCCTTTTGACGCCGGGCCGAACCGGGCCTCTAACGCGGCGCGACCGTCTGGCGCGACGGAACGAAAGAGATGCAGGCTTGACCACAACAGCAGACCCAGGACGAGAAGCACCCAACTCATGTCGCGGCGGCCATATCCGCGATCGCCTTGGCCTTAGCAAGGATCGCGCGGGCGGTTTCAATATGCAGGTTCTCTACGATGCGGCCATCCACAACGGCCACGCCTTCCCCATTCGCTTGCGCCTCAGCAAAGGCCGCCATCTGCCGACGGGCCAAATCAAGTTCTGCATCAGACGGCGCGAAAACGTCATTGGCGATGTCGATCTGGGCAGGATGGATGAGCGTTTTGCCGTCCATGCCAAGATCGCGGCCGTCCATGCATTCGGCGCGCAACCCATCTTCGTCTTTGAAGGCGTTAAAGACCCCATCGATACAGGGGATGCCGCCCGCACGCGCCGCCATCAAAGTGTGTTGCAGCGCCATGCCGAGCGCGCCGCGTGTGCGCGCGCCGAGTTCTTTCGCCAAATCGTTGCTGCCGATGACAAAGCCCGCAATCCCTGATGCCCGCGCGATTGTGGCGGCATTTAATATGCCTGTCGCGGTTTCCATCATTGCCCAAATTGGCCGTTTGGTTTGATCATGCAAGGCTGCGATTTCATCGCCATTATTGACTTTCGGCACCAAGATCGCGTCCGGCGCCATGCGCGCCACGGCGTCAATATCGTCTTTGCCCCATTCGGTATCTTGGCCATTTATGCGGACCAAGCGCAATCGCGCACCGTAGCCGCCATCACGCAAGGCCGTCGCTAACGTTTCGCGCGCTTGGGTCTTTTCCTCGGGTGCCACAGCATCTTCGAGATCGAAAATGATTGCATCGGCCGCGAGCCCGCGCGCCTTTTCAAGCGCCCGAACCTTCGATGCGGGGATATACAATACAGATCGCAACGGTCTTGTGTCGAAGGTCATGGGTAAGGCTCGCACACAGGATAACCTCTTTGGAAAACCACGCAGAACCCGCCATTGCAAGCGTCACCTTGGTGCAACCGCGCGTGTCCTTTGCGGCACGGCCGGCCCGTTAACCTTATCTTTGAACAATCGGCGCAGTCTCTCTGCCATGCGTCGTACGGACAGGGGACGGCGCCATGATGCAACGGGCGGAACCCCGGGGGCTAGTAAGGCCCCAAACCCCGGCCAACGCCGCGGGTTTCCGCTAAGCTGAAAGGCACGACAATGAAACCTGTCAGACTGCTTGCGGCCGTATTATTGGCGTTTGGGGTAACGCCGCAAACCGCCGCCGCTCAAAACCGCCCGATCTGCGCCGAACGCGATGTGATCGTCGGAACGCTTGCAACTCGCTACGGTGAAACAGCCGTGTCGCTCGGCCTTGGCGCGGGCAATCGCGTCGTGGAAGTATTTGCCTCCGAAGAAACCGGTACCTGGACGATCACCGTGACATCCGTGAATGGCACAACTTGCCTTGTTGCTTCGGGCAACAGCTATACGGTTGTTCCGCCGACACCGCAGGGCGAACCTCTGTAGCGACCTTGTGTATCTGGCCCTGAAAGACGCGGACAGGTTCCGAAACTGCGCCGGTTTGCCCGTGCTATGGACCTTTTGGTCTTTCAAATCGTGCCGCAATCCCTTGCGCAGCCCCGTCGGACCGGGCTACCGAAGGTCGAAATGACCACGAGGGACCGGAGATTTCCATGGCCAGACCCAAGATCGCACTTATCGGCGCCGGACAAATCGGCGGCACACTTGCCCATCTCGTCGCGCTCAAAGAGCTTGGCGATGTTGTTTTGTCCGATATCGCAGAAGGCACCCCGCAGGGCAAAGCGCTCGACATAGCGGAATCAGGCCCGTCGGAAAAGTTTGACGCCAAGCTGAAGGGCACCAACGATTATGCCGATATTGCAGGCGCGGATGTCTGCATCGTGACCGCAGGGGTCCCACGCAAGCCAGGGATGAGCCGTGACGATCTTTTGGGCATCAACCTCAAAGTGATGAAGGCCGTTGGTGAAGGCATTCGCGATCACGCGCCAAACGCATTTGTCATCTGTATCACGAACCCGCTTGATGCGATGGTTTGGGCCTTACGCGAATTCTCCGGGCTCCCCCACAACATGGTTTGCGGTATGGCTGGCGTGCTCGACAGCGCGCGTTTCCGCCATTTCCTCGCCGAGGAATTCGACGTCTCGATGAAGGATGTGACGGCCTTTGTGCTTGGCGGGCATGGCGATACCATGGTGCCGCTGACCAGGTATTCGACCGTAGCCGGGATCCCGTTGCCAGATTTGGTTGAGATGGGCTGGACCTCACAGGAAAAACTCGATGCAATCGTGCAGCGTACCCGTGACGGCGGTGCAGAGATTGTAGGCCTCCTGAAAACCGGCTCCGCTTTCTACGCGCCTGCGACCAGCGGCATTGAAATGGCGGAAAGCTACCTTAAGGATCAAAAGCGGCTGCTGCCATGCGCGGCCTATTGCGACGGTCAGTTTGGCCTCAAGGGCCTCTATGTCGGCGTTCCGACCGTGATTGGCGCAGGCGGCATCGAGCGCGTCATTGACATCAAGCTGACCAAGGACGAACAGGCTATGTTCGACAATTCCGTCGACGCCGTTCGCGGCTTGGTCAAGGCATGCCAAGGCATCGACGAGACCCTCGCGTAAGGCCAGTTCCGCCATCGGGCATTGGGTATTTAGCTCCGCCAAAATTTGTCGGACAAGCCCGATGCGCCGCAGGTATGTTGTGATCTATAGAACACCGGCGCGTCGTACGTGCCAGCTACGGGATCGATCCCCATGAAAGGGTGCGGCGCCTCGCGCCGTGCTTTAGGTCAAAGTTAACGCAAGCCCGCACTTTAAAGCCCAACTCGTGATCACAGTCTGAAATAGTGTGATCACAATCGATGGATTTTTGCAGAAATCCCTGCAATTGCGTCGTTTTAACATTCTAATGCGACCAAATGCTGTGCTTAGACGAAGGACAGATAACGCCCAACCAGACGAGGCAATCCATGAACATCCATGAATACCAAGCCAAAGCGTTGTTGCGGCAATATGGGGCGCCCGTTTCAGATGGCCGCGTTGTGACCCGCGCGGAGGAGGCCAAAACCATGGCCGGTGAGCTTGATGGTCCGCTTTGGGTGGTCAAAGCGCAGATCCACGCCGGTGGCCGCGGCAAAGGGACGTTCAAAGAAAGTGACGCGGGCGAGAAGGGCGGCGTTCGGCTCGCGAAATCGGTGGAAGAGGCCGCGGAGGAGGCCAAAAGGATGCTGGGCCGGACGCTGGTGACGCATCAAACCGGGCCCGCCGGCAAGCAGGTCAACCGCATCTATATCGAAGATGGTTCCGACATTGCGCGCGAATTGTATCTCGCATTGCTTGTCGACCGCCAAAGCAGCCGCGTCAGCTTTGTGTGCTCGACCGAAGGCGGCATGGATATCGAAGAGGTCGCTGCCGCAACGCCCGAGAAAATCCTCTCGTTCAGCGTTGATCCGGCCACCGGTTATCAAGCCTACCACGGCCGACGCGTCGCCTTCGCGCTTGGGCTTGAGGGGGCGCAGATCAAGGAATGCGTGAAACTGATGGGCATTCTTTACAAAGCGTTCACCGAGAAAGACATGGAGATGCTTGAGATCAATCCGCTGATTGTTTTGAAAAGTGGCGGGCTGAAGGTTCTTGATGCCAAATTGGGCTTTGACGGCAACGCGGTCTATCGCCATGCCGACATCGCGGAGTTGCGCGATGAAACGGAAGAGGATCCCAAAGAACTTGAGGCGTCGAAATACGATCTGAACTACATCGCGCTTGACGGTGAGATCGGCTGTATGGTCAACGGCGCCGGCCTGGCCATGGCGACGATGGACATCATCAAACTCTACGGCTCGGAGCCTGCGAATTTCCTTGATGTCGGCGGGGGTGCGACCAAGGAAAAGGTGACCGAGGCGTTCAAGATCATCACGTCTGATCCAAACGTCAAAGGCATCCTGGTGAATATCTTCGGTGGTATCATGCGCTGCGATATCATCGCCGAGGGCGTGATCGCGGCGGTCAAAGAGGTGGGCCTTGAGGTCCCGCTGGTCGTCCGCCTGGAAGGCACGAATGTCGAGAAGGGCAAAGAGATCATCAATACCTCCGGCCTCGCCGTCATCGCGGCCGATGACCTGAAGGACGGGGCCGAGAAGATCGTGGCGGCAGTGAAAAACTGACGTGAGATGCCGCAATTCCCGGTCATAGGTCTTTGCATTTTGCTTTTGACGGGTTGTGGCATTCCGCCCGTCGATACCCGCACGATCAGCAACACGCCAGCGAGTGCGCGCAGCTTTGCTATTGCGGAATCGGCGGTGCGTGCTTGCGCGCAAATGCCGGATCAAGATCGGGTGCGTGGCGCCTTTCACCGGGTGGGGTTTACGGTCTCACGCCGTACGGAAGTGTCCGGCAACGACAGCTACCAGCGAACCGTGATCGCGCCGCCAATCCCGGAGATATCGGTACTATTTGCGGGTAATTCCTGTTGGGTCGGCCTACAAAGCATGACGCCGGAGCAATCTACTCAGCTGGCGCAGATTTGGGTTCGTGCCTATGGCGCGCGGCCAAATTCAGATTTTGGCGACGGTTTGTCGGATCATGTCAGCGGTGCATGGCGGCTGTTTTTCCGCGATCCACCGCAATTCCCCGACCGCGCCGCCTATGACAACCGCATATTCATTGCAGCCTACAAAACCTGGCCGAGCGGCCCATACGACCCGCAGCGGCAGGTTGGCTATGACGTTTCTGACTTATTCCCGAGAAACCAGCCAGGCGCAGCTGTTCGGCTGACTTACGTGCAGGTTTGCGACCCGATCATTGAAACCGGTCCCCGGCGTGGGGTGTTCTTGCCATGTTGAGCTTGACCAATGGCAAGATACGCGCCGTCCTCCTCGCCCCTCTCGCCGTAAGCCTTGCCATCAGCACCGCCGCGGCGCAGACGGAGCAAGACGCCACGTCCCAATTCGTCACGTTGTGGACCGACTTTCTGCAATTTTGCGGACCAGGACTATCCGATCCTGATGCGGTTTTTTCCTCGCAAACGAGGTTTGAGGGCTACGCATTTGCAAGCTGGTATTTGACGCCAGAAGACACCGGGATCGTCATTGACCATATCTCGGAGGATTTCGGCAGGGCAATGACGATGAATTTGATGCGTGGTCAGGCGGGCTACACGATGGATTGCGAGGCCGAGATTTCGAGCGAAGAGGGCCCCGGTGGCTGGGTGACCGATGAGCTAGCCTCCGCCGTTCGCGGCATGATTGAAAGCAACGATGACATGGTCATCGCAGGTGGCGACTTGGAATTGCATCCTGCGTCGAATTCGCCGCTCGTCGATTTGGAAAACTTTAATTTCCAACATTTCGTGGTTGAAGGTGTATTTCCAGACCAAGCGGGCGCGCGCGTTTTGGTCGAGTTGAGCGATGTCGTCATGTCGATCATTCTGTACACCGATTGGGAGCGTGAGTGATGGCACACCTGGGCTTTCACAATTGCTTGCCTGCGCTGTCCGTCGCTGCGCTTGGCACGATAATAAGCACAGTACAGCAGGTGGCCGCACAGCAACCCAGCAGTCTTGATTTCGTGCCGCCAGTAACCGCGGCGCAGCTTTTTGCGGCGGCCTGTTATAGTGCCGGATCGCGCAATGCGGCAGTGGCGACGTTGCAATCGAACGGCTTTGCCGCATCTCAAGATACCGGAACGCTCTTCCATCCGACCGGCAATTTGTCGATCAACGCCGAAGGCAATGTGTGTTCGATTGTATTCGCCGCAAACGGCGCCGCGGCGCCGACCGCACAGACCTTTGCCGACAGCTTGTTTGCCCAATCCGAGCCGCAAGCTGCCATAACCAACATTGAAGCCGAGCAAGCCCCGGCCTCGGACGGAAATTTCTACGTCGTGGCCAGTATTGTTGTTCAGTGGAAGAGGTGAGGATGGCGCACGGGCAAAATCGACCGCGGGTTTCGGAGCCACCGACCGCACGGGCCTTTTCGGCAGCCGTCGCGCCATTTTGCGCGGCCCTTGTCTGCCTAGCGCCTCTCCCGACACCTATCATGGCCCAATCCGAAGCAGATGTTGCCGCGACCAATATGCGCTTGGCTGCGACGCTCTGTCTGCAACATGCGCGCACGCCCTCACAATTTGAGGCGGCGTTTGCTGCGGCAGGTTTTTCTGTTCGAGACGGGTTGGATGCTGGTGTGTATGTGGCCAGTGCGCCAGGCGTGGGCGTCTTGATGGTCGATCCCGGCACGCCAGAGGGTTTTTGCCGCGTTGAATCCGGATTGGTGAGCATCGCGCTTGCCCGGGTCATCGGCGATGCAATCGTGGCCGAATATCCGGCGGGCGCGTTCCAGCCTGGTTGGCCAGGCGAGACCGCCAGCGCGCCACCGCCGTTATGCCAAGGCTATGTTGCCTGGGACGCGCGTCCGATTATCACAATCACCTATGAAAGCGCCGGTAACGATGCCGATTGCGTGGATCGCGGCAATTCGGCCATCGTGGTTGATTAGGGGAGGGCGCGGTGAAACAGGCAACGCTCAGCAGGCGAATGATCCAAATTGCGGGTCTTTTGATATTTGTGTCCGCCCTGGCCGTTCGCGCCGCGGGTGCAGATGCGCCGCAAGCCTTCGCGGATCACTGTTTCTCGCCCTTTTTGACCGCGGCCGTGGCGGCTTCGAACCTTCCAGAGCGCCATGATTTCTACGACCTGACGCCGTTCCGACCGACGAACCCGGTCTCTGAACCGGTCGGCCGCCCCATCACCCCCGGCACCGATCGCCGCTGCGAAGTGGCCTTTGACGGTGCAGATGTCGCGGCGGGCATTGCAGGCGTTCTGCGTGGTCTCGCCCAAGAAGGCATCGCCACTGAGGCCGATCTCCCCGCGGGTTTCCCCGCCCAAGCCGGCACGGAATTCATTGCCGCCCGCCAGCTGAACCCCAACCGCATCGCTGTCGTCCAAGTTGGCACCCGCCCAGGCCCTAACGGCGTGGAAACCTTTATCAATGTAGAGCGGCTTGTGCCGCTCGACGAATAACCACAGAGGATCAGGCACATGGCCGTACTCGTCGACGAAAACACTAAGGTGATCTGCCAAGGCTTTACCGGCAGCCAGGGCACGTTCCATTCTGAACAAGCCATTGAATACGGGACCAAAATGGTTGGTGGTGTGACACCTGGAAAGGGTGGCATGACGCATCTTGATCTACCAGTTTTCGACAGTTGCCACGAAGCCGTCGCGGTGACCGGGGCCACCGCATCGGTGATCTACGTGCCCCCGCCATTTGCGGCAGATTCGATCTTGGAGGCGATCGATGCGGACATTCCTTTGGTCTGCTGCATCACCGAGGGCATTCCCGTTCTCGACATGATGAAGGTGAAACGCGCGCTCGAGACATCCGATACGATATTGATCGGACCGAACTGCCCCGGTGTGATTACGCCGGATGCGTGCAAGATCGGCATCATGCCCGGCCATATCCACAAACGCGGCTCGGTCGGGGTTGTGTCGCGTTCCGGCACCTTGACCTACGAGGCGGTGAAACAAACCTCCGATGTGGGTCTGGGTCAGTCGACTTGTGTGGGCATCGGCGGCGACCCGATCAAGGGCACGGAGCATATCGATGTGCTCGAATGGTTTTTGGCCGATGACGAAACGACCTCAATCATTATGATCGGGGAAATTGGCGGGTCGGCCGAAGAAGATGCCGCGCAGTTCCTCGCCGACGAAAAGAAGAAGGGTCGCTGGAAGCCGACGGCAGGCTTTATCGCGGGCCGCACTGCGCCTCCGGGCCGTCGCATGGGCCATGCCGGTGCGATTGTCGCGGGCGGCAAAGGCGGTGCCGAAGACAAGATCGAAGCAATGAAAAGCGCCGGCATCGTGGTCGCCGAAAGCCCCGCCCAACTGGGTGAGGCGGTTGTTGAGGCGATTGGGTAGGAATGGCGCGCGGGCGAATATACGGCCCTCTGGCGCTTTTGCTGTCACTCTTCAGCATTTCGGCCGCTTCTGCGAACTCGTTCGCAAGTGAGGCTTTTGGGGCTTGTGCTAGTGAACAAGCAGCCGTGGACGTTGGTCAAGCGCTTGAAGCCATAGGTTGGCGGCTCGCCGAGCGATCGATACCTCTTCCAGCCAGGGCCGTGTTGCGCGACGGAATACTAGCGGCCATGCACACCGACCATGAAGTGCCGATTGACTGGTCAGCTACCGCACTAGCAGCGAGTCGATATCTGGCAAACTTGACCTATCCCTACCAATCTGGGGAGCAGGCCATATTGCTGGTGGCCGGTGAAAATGAAGCTGTATTAGCTGTCTCCAATGATCTCGAAGCGCCTGGTTTTAATGGCATTCACTGCATTTTCGGTGGTCCAGCCGACGAAAGCTTCTCGTTTCTGTTTGAGCAGGGACTTCAAATGCAAACTACGGCGGGAATCGGTCAGGCGTCACAGGGGTTGGAGATTGTGACCTTGCGCAGGCTTCAGGATGACGACCTCGGTCGGGAAACGGTTTTCGACACGCAAATGGGTCGCTTCACGGAGGCATTCATCGAAGAAGTTGGTCGGGAATTTGCGGCGGAAGTCGGCTTCTCTCTAATTTACTATGTAGAACGATGAGGCAGTGTCTAGATCAAATCAGATTGCGCAGAGGCATGCTATTTGCAGCCCCCATGGGGCTTGGCAACCCTATGACCCGCACCCTCCTCCTCCTCACCGCCTGCCTAGCCCTCTCGACCTGCTTTGGCCGGGGCGCCCTCAGCACGGCCGGGACCGTCACAGGGGCCGCGATTCGCTCCGGTGGCAACATAGTGAGCGGCGCGGTTCAGGTTGTGACCCGTGACGCCCACATACCCACCGAAATTCCAACCGTCCGCACAGAGTCCGAGGTGATCCCATGACCGAACAAAACCCAAATGACGTCTTCAAGGCCTCAAGCTTCATGCAGGGGCATAATGCCGAATACCTCGAACAGCTTTACGCACGCTACGCCAACGACCCTGGCGCTGTGGACGCGGCCTGGGCTGAGTTTTTTGCGTCGATGGGTGACGGTGAATTGGAGGTCAAAGCCGAAGCCAACGGTCCGTCATGGGCCAGGCGCGATTGGCCGCCCACGCCAGATGACGATCTAACTGGCGCGCTGACCGGCGATTGGGCCGAGGCCGAAGCCGAAATCAAAGGCGCGAAAGACAAGATCGTTGCCAAGGTGCAAGAGACCGGCGCCGCGGTCACGGACGATCAGATCCAACGCGCGGTGCTCGATTCCATCCGTGCGCTGATGCTGATCCGTGCCTATCGGATCCGTGGTCACTTAGTTGCCGATCTGGACCCACTTGGCATGCGCGATGCAACGCCGCATCCAGAGCTTGACCCGAAAAGCTATGGCTTCACCGATGGCGATTTGGACCGGCCGATCTTTCTCGACAATGTTTTGGGTTTGCAGCACGCCACAATCCGGCAGATCGTCGAGATCGTGAAGCGGACATATTGCGGCACGTTTGCGCTGCAATACATGCATATTTCCAACCCCGACGAAGCGGCCTGGCTCAAAGAACGGATTGAAGGCTACGGCAAGGAAATCGCCTTCACCCGCGAAGGGCGCAAGGCGATCCTGAACAAGCTTGTTGAGGCTGAGGGTTTCGAAAAATTCTTACATGTGAAGTACATGGGCACGAAGCGCTTTGGCTTAGACGGC
This sequence comes from Pseudomonadota bacterium, assembly GCA_039183205.1. GTDB lineage: Bacteria > Pseudomonadota > Alphaproteobacteria > Rhodobacterales > Rhodobacteraceae > HKCCE3408. The sequence continues at coordinate 80,655 of JBCDBR010000013.1, forward strand.
GCCGAGGCACTTATTCCCGCGATGGAACAAATCATCAAGCGCGGCGGCAGCCTGGGCTTGTCAGATATCGTGATCGGCATGCCCCATCGTGGACGGCTTAGCGTTTTGGCCAATGTTATGTTGAAGCCTTACAAGGCGATTTTCAACGAATTCCAGGGCGGCAGTTTCAAACCGGACGAGGTCGATGGGTCGGGCGATGTGAAATACCATCTTGGCGCCTCTTCGGACCGGATTTTTGATGACAATACGGTGCATTTGTCGCTGACGGCGAACCCGTCGCATCTCGAGGCCGTCAATCCAGTCGTGCTGGGCAAGGTGCGCGCGAAACAAGACCAGCTGGGCGATGCCGAGCGGCGCCAGGTTATGGGCGTTCTATTGCATGGCGATGCGGCATTTGCCGGGCAGGGTGTGGTTGCCGAGGGCTTTGGTCTTTCGGGATTGCGTGGCCACAAGACCGGCGGGACAATGCACATCGTCGTCAACAACCAGATCGGCTTTACCACCGCGCCGCATTTTAGCCGATCCAGCCCCTATCCAACCGATATCGCGCTGATGGTCGAGGCACCGATCTTTCACGTCAACGGCGACGACCCCGAAGCTGTGGTGCACGCCGCCAAGGTGGCGACCGAATTCCGCCAGATGTTCGGCAAAGACGTCGTGATAGACATCTTTTGCTATCGCCGCTTCGGCCATAACGAGGGCGATGAACCGATGTTCACCAACCCCGTGATGTACAAAAAGATTAAGAAGCAAAAAACCACCTTGCAGCTTTACACGGAACGCTTGGTGAAAGATGGCCTGATCCCCGAAGGCGAAATCGAGGATATGAAAGCCGCATTTCAAGCGCAGATGAACGAAGAGTTCGAAGCCGGCAAAAACTTCAAACCCAATAAAGCCGACTGGCTCGACGGACGTTGGAGCCATTTGGACTCCAAATCCGAAGAATATCAGCGCGGCCAGACGGCGATCTCGCCGGATACGCTTGCCGAGGTCGGCCAAGCGCTGACGCGCGCGCCAAACGGGTTCAAGCTACATAAAACGGTCTCTCGGCTATTGGAAACGAAGGCTAAGATGTTCGAGGCCGGCGCGGGCTTTGACTGGGCGACCGCGGAGGCGCTGGCCTTTGGGTCGTTGATGACCGAAGGCTATCCGGTGCGTCTGTCTGGCCAGGACAGCACCCGCGGCACATTTAGCCAGCGGCATTCGGGTTTGATCGATCAAGACACCGAGGAGCGGTATTACCCGCTGAACCACATTCGTGAAGGTCAGGCGAAATACGAAGTCATCGACTCGATGCTGTCAGAATATGCGGTGCTCGGCTTCGAATATGGGTTTTCATTGGCCGAGCCCAATGCGCTGACCTTATGGGAGGCGCAATTTGGCGATTTCGCCAATGGCGCGCAGATCATGTTCGACCAGTTTATTAGCTCGGGCGAGCGGAAATGGCTGCGCATGTCTGGGCTGGTGATGCTCTTACCGCATGGGTTTGAGGGGCAGGGTCCAGAACATTCCTCGGCCCGGCTGGAACGGTTCTTGCAAATGTGCGCCGAGGATAACTGGATTGTCGCGAACTGCACGACGCCGGCGAATTACTTCCATATCCTGCGCCGCCAATTGCACCGCGATTTCCGCAAACCACTTGTGCTGGTGACGCCAAAATCGTTGCTCCGGCACAAGCTCGCCGTCAGTCGGGCGGAAGAATTCACAACCGGGTCGAGTTTCCACCGAGTGCTGTGGGACGATGCGCAGCTTGGCAATTCGCAGGCAAAATTGGTCGCTGATGCCGATATCCGGCGCGTTGTGATGTGTTCCGGCAAGGTCTACTATGATCTTTTAGAAGAACGCGATGCGCGAGCGCTGTCGGATGTCTATATTCTGCGGCTCGAACAGTTCTATCCGTTCCCGGCATTGAGCCTGGTCAAGGAACTGGAACGCTTCAAGGGGGCCGATTTCGTGTGGTGCCAGGAGGAGCCGAAAAACCAAGGTGCCTGGTCTTTTGTCGAGCCGAATATCGAATGGGTTCTGACCCGGATCGGGGCAAAGCACACCCGCCCGCTTTATGCCGGTCGGGCCGCCTCCGCCTCGCCCGCCACGGGCTTGGCGAGCCAGCACAAAGCACAACAAAGCGCGCTCGTCGATGACGCGCTCACCATCGAAGGAAAGTAAGCGCAATGTCCGTTGAAGTCCGCGTCCCGACCTTGGGCGAAAGTGTCACCGAAGCGACGGTGGCGACCTGGTTCAAAAAACCCGGCGATACGGTCGCTGTGGACGAAATGCTCTGCGAGTTGGAAACCGACAAGGTGACCGTTGAGGTGCCGTCACCGTCTGCGGGCACGCTGGCCGAAATCGTCGCGCCAGAGGGCGAAACTGTTGGCGTCGATGCGCTGCTTGCCACGCTTAGCGCTGGCGAAGGGGCAGCGTCGGCGCCGGCCCGCGCTCCGGCGGCGGAGGCGGCACCGACGGCGCCTGCCGCATCGGGGACCGGTGGCGACGCGATCGACGTCATGGTTCCGACCTTGGGTGAAAGCGTTGCCGAGGCGACGGTTGCTGCATGGTTCAAAGCGGTCGGTGATGCGGTTGAGCAGGACGAAATGCTGTGTGAACTCGAAACCGACAAAGTCTCAGTTGAGGTGCCTGCGCCAGCTTCGGGCACGTTGTCGGAAATTGTGGCGGCTGAAGGCGCAACCGTGGAAGCGGGCGGAAAGCTTGCGGTGATTGGCGGCGCAATTGCAAGCGCGGCGGCTGCTGCACCGGTATCGGACGCCGCGCCCGCGCCCGCTGCTGCGCCTGCCGCGGACATCGCAAACGCGCCGTCGGCAGAAAAGATGATGGCCGAAAAGGGCCTCAGTGCCGATCAAGTGGCCGGCACGGGCCGCGACGGCCGGGTCATGAAAGAAGACGTGATGAAAGTGGCAGCACAGCCGGCAGCGTCGGCACCGGCTGCGCCGGCACCATCCGCGCCCGCCCCGCGTGCCCCCGTGGCCGCCGAAGATGCTGCGCGTGAAGAGCGCGTGAAAATGACCCGCTTGCGCCAGACCATCGCGCGGCGTCTCAAGGATGCCCAAAATACCGCGGCCATTCTGACCACGTTCAACGAGGTGGATATGGGCGCGGTCATGGACCTGCGCAAAACCTACAAAGAGGCGTTCGAGAAAAAGCACGGTGTGCGGCTCGGCTTCATGTCGTTTTTCACCAAGGCCTGCGTGCATGCATTGCATGAAGTGCCGGAGGTGAATGCCGAAATCGACGGCACCGATATCGTCTATAAGAACTTTGTACATATGGGCGTGGCGGCCGGGACGCCGCAAGGCCTCGTGGTGCCGGTGATCCGCGATGTGCATCTGAAAAGTTTTGCCGAGATCGAAAAAGAGATCGGCGAAAAAGGGAAACGGGCCCGCGATGGGAAATTGTCGATGGCCGAGATGCAGGGCGGGACGTTCACACTTTCAAACGGGGGCGTCTATGGGTCGCTGATGAGTGCGCCGATCCTCAACCCGCCGCAATCGGGCATTTTGGGCATGCACAAAATCCAGGATCGGCCGATGGTGATGGGGGGAGAGATCGTGATCCGCCCGATGATGTATCTGGCGCTCAGCTACGATCACCGCATCGTCGACGGCAAAGGCGCTGTAACTTTCTTGGTGCGTGTCAAAGAAGCGCTGGAGGACCCGCGGAGGCTGTTGATGGATTTGTGACCTATTGGCGAAGGGATAAGGCCGATGTCGATTTTTGCGAAGGTCGCGCCCGTTATTGTTGGCGCCTGCCTCGGATATGTCGGTGGCGTTTTCACCCCTTATCTGCAAGGCAAAGTCGACCAATTCTTCGTCCACTCAAATTGGAACGGAGAATGGAATGTTGTGGGTTGTTTTCGGCAAGATGGTGGAGCAATGGCGACAACGTCCTTTACCGCAACCATATGGCAAGCGGGTAATACAGCTTCTGGAGAATTTAGAGTGGAGGACGATGAGGTCGCCGCAGAAGAAACACTATTGCCGGAAGGCTATATCCAACAAGCGACAATCAATGCCGGTGAACTCTCCGGAAGATGGGAGGGATCGCATAGTCGGAGCCCAAATAGTGGCCGGATACAACTACATATGGCGGACGACAACGCCAGCTTTTCCGGATATCTCCATAGTGAAACTTATGATAACCGGGCCAATTGGATAGCTGTTAGAGAGGGCGAGCCTGCGTGCCCAGCAAATTAAGAGTGTTTAACTCCTACTTTCTCGTATCGGCTTGCGCACACAGTGGTTGTTGCGACTCCCGATTTAACTCAGGTGGAAATTAGACGTGACCCCAGAACTCACCTACCTCCTCTACGCCGTGATCCTCCTGATCGCGCATATCATCGTACAAGCGACGTTGTCGGACCTCTCCAAAGGTCTTGTTTGGGCCTTGGGGCCACAAGACGAGCCTCGCGATCAGAACATGATCGCTGATCGTGTTCAGCGGGCACTTCGGAACTATCTGGAGACCTTTGCGGCCTTCGCGGCGCTTGCATTGATCCTTGCCGTCACCGAGCGCAGCAATGCGCTCTCGGCGACGGGGGCTGCGCTCTATTTCTGGGCGCGTATGGCCTACATCCCAGCCTTCGCCTCGGGCATTCCAATGGTGCGCAGCATCGCGTGGTTCGCCGCGATCGGAGGACTTGTGTTGATGATCGTGCCCGCTTTGGGGGGGACATGAGCCCAGAGGTTACAGCGCTGGCTTTGGCAGGACTGTTGCAGGGCGTGCAATTCGGCCTCATGTCGGTGCCGGCAAACCTTGAACTTGGCGTGCGCAAGACGCTTTCGCCGCGGGATCCGGCGCGCCTTGGAACGCCGATTGCAGAGCAGCTAAGCCCCGTCACTGGCCGCCTTTATCGCGCGCTGAACAACCATTTCGAAGGGCTGATCCTCTTTACGCTCGCCGTGATTGTCGTGAGCTTAGCAGAGGCCAATACGAGCTTCACAGCAGCCTGCGCCTGGGCGTATTTGGCTGCGCGCGTGCTCTATATTCCGGCCTATGCGTTCGGTTGGTCGCCTTGGCGCTCGGGCATTTGGTTCGTGGGCTTTCTGGCGACAATGCTTATGATCGGCGCGGCGCTTTTATGACCGAAGGATATACCGCATATATACCGCAGATATACGGGTTCTATCCCACTTAAAACGACCAAGGAGACCCCAATGGCCAGCTATGATGTCATCGTGATCGGGAGCGGCCCGGGCGGCTATGTCTGTGCCATCCGCTGCGCTCAGCTCGGCCTAAAGACCGCCTGTGTGGAGGGGCGCGAAACCCTGGGCGGCACGTGCTTGAACATCGGGTGCATCCCGTCCAAAGCGCTTCTGCATGCAAGCCACCAACTGCACGAAGCGGAACATAATTTTGCGAAGATGGGACTGAAGGGCAAATCACCCTCGGTCGATTGGGCGCAAATGCTCAGCTACAAAGACGACGTCATTGGGCAGAACACGAAGGGCGTCGAGTTTCTGTTCAAAAAGAACAAGATAGATTGGCTGAAGGGCTGGGGCTCCATCCCTGCGGCGGGCAAAGTGCAAGTTGGCGACGCGGTGCACGAGGCGAAATCCATCGTGATCGCAAGCGGGTCGGAGCCGTCGAGTTTGCCGGGCGTTGAGGTTGACGAAAAGATTGTGGTGACATCGACGGGGGCGCTGGAGTTAGGCAAGATCCCGAAAAAGATGGTCGTCATTGGCGGCGGTGTGATCGGCCTGGAACTTGGCTCAGTTTACGCCCGACTTGGGGCGGAGATAGAAGTTGTTGAATTTCTTGATGAAATCACACCAGGGATGGATGCCGAAGTCGCCAAGAGCTTTCGCCGAATCTTGGCCAAACAGGGCCTGAAATTCACCCTCGGCGCAGCCGTTCAAAGGGTTGAAACAACAAAAACCAAAGCCAAAGTGACGTATAAGCTGCGCAAGGATGACAGCGAACACGTGATCGACGCGGATACGGTTTTGGTGGCGACAGGGCGCCGGCCTTACACGGACGGGCTTGGGCTGGACGCCCTAAACGTGGCTATGACAGATCGCGGGCAGATCAAAACCGATGCGCATTGGTCAACGAACGTGGCGGGCATTTATGCCATTGGCGATGCAATTGCCGGACCCATGCTGGCCCATAAGGCCGAGGACGAAGGCATGGCCGTGGCCGAACAGATCGCGGGCAAGCATGGTCACGTCAATTACGGCGTGATACCTGGCGTGATCTACACCCACCCCGAAGTGGCCAATGTCGGCGAGACGGAAGAAAGTCTGAAAGAGGCCGGGCGCGCCTATAAAGCTGGGAAGTTTTCGTTCATGGGCAATGGTCGGGCGAAAGCCAATTTCGCCGCCGATGGCTTTGTAAAGCTTCTTGCCGATCAAGAGACCGATCGGATCTTGGGTGCCCATATCATTGGTCCTTCCGCGGGTGATTTGATCCATGAGGTCTGCGTTGCGATGGAATTCGGTGCATCTGCCGAAGACTTGGCGCTTACATGCCACGCGCATCCAACCTATTCCGAAGCAGTACGAGAAGCCGCGCTTGCCTGCGGTTTGGGCCCGATACACAGCTGATTTTACGAACAGATTCTGCCTTTGGTGCGATAAGACGCCGGTCCATCACCCTCGACCCAAGCGGAGGTTCTTTTGGGTCGAGGTCAGGCAACCTCTGCGATTGATCTTCGCGGTTGGGTGCCGTGGGGTCATTTGACGCCATAAATTTCCACGCGACCAAAATTCTGCCCAAAAGCTCTGGCAATCATGGCACCGATATCGAGATTTAGGTGCTCAAGTGATGCGGTTTGTTCTTTCTGCTCTGGCTCTTGTTGGATTGCTGTTGCCGCAGCAAGCGGATGCGCGTGGTATTCCGATATATTACGGCACAGAACAGCAGATGGAATTTGTCACCAACACAGAGATTGCAAGTTCCGGTAGCAAGCCTTTGGCATTGTGCCATCTCTATGAAACCAACACGCTGTATTCGTTGGGGTATTGGATGCGCTCGAATGGGTACGTCCTGTCCGACAGCAGCTGTGACGGCCAAAGCTACATCGACGACCCGGCGCTCATTCAGGCAAGTTTTGCCAACGGTGCCATTCCTGCGGGCATACCTACATCGCCCGGGTTTTCAATCCTTCAGCGGGCGGAGGGACACGCAGCACTCGGCATCGGTGCGTTGATCGTGTTGGTCGTTTTGGTGGTTCGGATGGGTCGGTCTGGGATGCCACGCCGCAAATCCCGTATGGAAGAACGTATGGAGGTATTGGGCCTGCCAGAGGGCGCAATGTTCCGGTTCATCGATGCGATGCTTCACGCGGCGAACGCCGACGGTAAAGCGCAGCCCGAAGAGGTCGAGTTCATACGGGCCAAGGCCACAGAAGTCACCCAATTGGATTATACGGCAGAGCATATTGAATGGGCTGTGAACCATACTGACAAATTGCGCAGCCCGCGTGATTTCCAACGTTTTGGCCGTGGATTGACGCCGGAACAGGCGCGCATGGTACTCCGCGCGGCGTTGGCGGTTGTCGCGGCCGACGGGCAAATGAGCCGGTCTGAGCGGCGCTTTATCTCTCAGTTGACCGCGGGACTGATGCTCGATCCTCAAGACGTGCAACGCATTCTGGGCGACCGGCCGGGTGGAATGCAGCCAGCGACAGCTTAGGTCGTCAACAGCCGCAGCCCCTGCGTGACGTCGGCGCGCAGGGCAAGCCGCAACCCAGGCTCATCACCTGCATGCAGGGCCGCAAGGATCAGCCGGTGATGCTGCGGAGCCTCGGTTCGCCCGAGTTTCCCGTAAAGTGCCCGCATTTTGGGACCCAATTGCAGCCACACGGTTTCTGCAAGGGCCAGCATAGCTGGTGCTTGAGCCCGCAAATAAAGCGTGCGGTGAAACTCCAAATTCGCGCGGATATAGCCGACGGCATCCTGTCTGTGGATGGCTTGGCCGATCGTGCTGTTGATCGCCTCCATGCGCTCAATGAGGGCGGCATGAGCTCTGGGCAGCGCCCGGGCGGCAAGTTCGGCCTCCAAAAGAGCACGAATCGCGGCCAATTCCTCAATGCGTTCATTCGTCAGATCTGGTGTTGAAACTCGCCCGGACGCTGACAAAAACAACGCACCCTCCGAGACCAAGCGTCGAACGGCTTCGCGCGCCGGTGTCATCGAGACGCCAAATTCGCGGCCTAACCCGCGCAGCGTCAGCGCTTGGCCCGGCGCAATCTCACCGTGCATGATCTGACTTCGCAACGCCCGGTACACGCGTTCGTGGGCAGCAGCGACGTTGGTTTCGATCGAGCGGGAGTTCGGCGTCAACATATCCGCATCATGACCGAGATTATGCGGTGCCGTCAAAGGACCAGCTCTGCAGTTGCGGCCCTTCTTGGCGCAGCCAAATTCGATGCTCCGGTGTGGCAGGGCACAATTGATGGCAAAGCTTCCAAAACCGGTCGGAATGGTTCATCTCGACCAAATGGGCCACTTCGTGCGCGGCCACATAGTCCAATATTTCCGGCGGAGCCATGACGAGCCGCCAAGAAAACATCAAATTACCGTTGCTTGTACAGCTGCCCCACCGGGACCGCGGATCGCGCAAGGTGATACGACCATAACCGCGGCCCAAGCTTTCTGCATGACTTGCAACGGCCCTTGCCAACCTTTCGCGCGCCAAGGCACGCAACAGGACACGCAAGCGCGGCCCGAGCTGCGGCCCATTGGGGACGCGAATGACCTTGCCGTCAAATCGCGCCGCGCGCCCAGGACCGGGTAAAATAGGCCGGTCAGTGCCGAAGATCGGAAACATACCGCCAAGGACGGGGCGCTTTTGTTTCGGAGCGGCGGAGACATGGCCACGGAGCCACGTTTCGCGGGTGCGTAGGAAGTCGAGCGCTTCATCCTCGGCGGCCCAAACCGGCAGGCTCAAACTCACCCGCCCATCAGCCCGGCTCACGCGTAGGGAGAACCGCCGCGCCCGCGTCGACCGGCGCAGCAGAACCTCAATCGGCGGGTCTCCGGGCAGCACATGCATCTGTGATTTGCTTGGCGGCATCCGTCGCCTCCCATGCCGTGATTGAAAGCCTTTGACAGCCCGCCAACATTGTGGCAGAGCGCAACGCTCTTCGACATTCAAATTTACGAAGGGGGTGTTATGCCCAAAGAAGAATGGGGCGTCACACGTGTTTGCCCCACCACAGGCAAGCGATTTTACGATATGGGCCGCAATCCGATCGTCAGCCCCTATACCGGTGAGGTCGTCGAGATCGATACGGGCAAGGGATCGCGCACTTTGGTTGCGGATAAGGCCGAAAAAGCGCCGAAGCCCGAGGCCGAAGAAGACAGTGAAGAGCTGGTCTTGGATGACGATGCCGATCTTGAGCTAGACGCAGACGACGACGTCGAATTGGACGATGACGAAGTCCTCGAAGACGACGATGAAGATACCGTTTCGCTTGATGAATTGGCCGATGTCGGCGGTGGTGACGACGAAGATTGAACTGCCATGATGGGCCGGATTTTTCGCTTGAATTGGTCCCATCAAAGCACTAGACCGCCGGGCACCGCGTGGCGACACAAATGGGGCCTTAGCTCAGTTGGGAGAGCGCTTGCATGGCATGCAAGAGGTCAGGGGTTCGACTCCCCTAGGCTCCACCA
>JBCDBR010000014.1:0-88101 GCA_039183205.1 Pseudomonadota bacterium
CCGTCAAGTGCCACTGCGTAGGTCGGGACGCGTTCGGTGAAGGGTGCGGGGCTTTGCCCTGTGCGCACATCGTATTGGAACCCGTGCCAAGGACAGGTGACCAAGCAATCGATGATGCGCCCTTCGCCCAAGGGGCCGTTTTGATGCGCACAGGCGTTTGAAATGGCCGACAAAGCACCTTGATGGCGGAACACCGCGACCCGGTCGCCGCCCGGCAAAATTGCGATCTTCGCCCGACCTTCGGCGATCTCATCGACGGTTCCGATGCGGACCCAGCCGTCCTTTGCCGCCTGCGCGGGCGCATCGCCGCCCGCCCGATCCTTCAGCGCCGCCATGACATGAAGTGCCACGACCACCACGGCGCAGGCCAAAATCACCCAAGTCAACGTCTGGTTTCGGTGATCAAGCAGGACGCCCCACGCCACATGTCCGACCACCGCCGCATAGGCGGGATAGATCAGATAGTGCAGGCTTTTCCAGATCCGCGGGGTCAAGAATTTCATCCAGAAATCGTGACTTGTCGCGGCCAGTACGGCGAGCGACAGAAGTGCAAAAATCCCAAAGAATTCAAATGGAAACCCAGCCACCTGAGCCCATGACGTGCGCGCCGACAGCAGGTTCTCGACCTGCCCCACCGGCGAAAACGCGAAGTACCAGCCCAAGATAAAACCAACATGCGTCAGCGCGACGAAGAGCGTCAGCACACCGAAATGCCGCCGGTTGTAAAGCAACGGCAAAAACCGGGCGTCGAGCCGCGCCAGCGGACCAATCGCTAAGATGACCGTCATCATCAAAAACGCACAGAGACCGAAGGCTCTGGCATTCGTGATCGCCCCGTCAACCGGGCGGCCATGGTCGAGCCAATCGGGCACGACATAGAGGAAAATCCAAACAAAAACCCCGATGCATATCAGCAAAACCGCGTCGTAGAACCACTTGTTCTGGTTCCATTGCACGGGGATGTATTTGACGCTCACGGCCCGGCCTCGCTGAGCTGGACCGGTTCAATAACGCGATCCCATGGTTGCCGGTTGGCGATCCCGGCCAGAAGGATTGCACACACCGTCGCGGCCATCACAAAGGCTGCGGCCTGATGTGCCCGCCGTGGCGGCACATGGCGGAGTTGCCAGCGATCGCGCCCGGTCTCCAAAAGCCACCACCGCCAGAGAACCAGTGGCCAGATCAGTAAAATGCCAGGGACAAGAAGGGGTCGAAAGATGTAGGCGCCGCGGGCATCCTCATCGATCCGATCAATACCCCAGATCAAAAACACAGCCGCCACGGCAGCCCCGATCCACAGCCAGATTTCTGCTATAAGAAGGATTACGGTCGCGCTCATCTAGACAAGCTCCGCATCGGTCATGATCTCGACCAAAGCCGGGCCATCGACGGCCAGCGCCTCGGCCAATGCCGCCTCGACATCCGCGCCACGCGTCACCTTGGCGCCATGCGCACCGCATAGCCGTGCAAAGGCGCTAAAGGATGGATTGACCAATGAGGTTTCCCATACCGGCCACTCGCCGGCGCGCTGCTCTTTGGAAATTTTGCCAAGCTCATCGTTGTGCAACAGGACATGCGTGATATCCATGCCGTATTTCACCGCCGTCGTGAGTTCCATCGCATATTGGCCAAATCCGCCATCTCCCGAGACTGAAATGACCTTTGCCCCGCGAAAGCGGTCGAAATCCCGCACCGCGGCCCACGCGCCCATTGCCGCCGGAAGGGCAAAACCGATGGACCCGAGATACCCAGACATCAGAACATGCTGGCCCTTTGTCTCGAAATACCGGCCAAAGGAATAGGTGTTGTTGCCGACATCGACGGCGATCACCGCATCGGGCGGCGCAACCCGCGCCAAGGCTTCGAAGATGGCGACCGAGGCCACGCCATTGGCGCCCTCTTCGGTCAAGCGGCGCTGCTTTTCAGCCCGCCAAATGGCCCAGCGTTCGTCCAATTCGCTAAGTTGATCGGGGGCATCGGCATGGGGCGACACGTCGTCGATCACAGCATCGCAAAACGCACCGATCTCGCCCCAAATCGGCAGGGTCACAGGATGAAACCGGCCCAATTGCATGCGTTCGTAATCGACTTGGATGATCGGTTTTTTCGGCTCAATCCCGGTATGGTTGGAAAACGAGGTTCCCAGACAGATGAGCAGGTCTGCTTCGTTCATAAACCAGCTGGCAATGGGCGTGCCGGATCGGCCGATCACGCCGGCGGCATTGGGGTGGCTATCGGGGATCAAGCCTTTGCCCTTGAACGTTGTGACAACCGGGGCGCCAAGCCGTTCTGCGAGGGCCACGATCTGATCCTTCGTCTCCCAGGCTCCGAAGCCGATGATCAGCATCGGGCGCCGTGCGGCATTGATCATCTCGACGGCTTTCGCCACATCCGCAGCGGCGGCATGAACAACTGGGGTGCCCATCCGCCCCACAGGCGTCTGCGCATCGGCATCGCTTGGGATGGTCTGCACATCATCGGGAAAGATCAAATGCGCCACGTCGCTTTCCACTAGCGCGGCCTTGACCGCAAGGGAGGCAAGCTCTGGCGCGTTCGACGAGGGCAACACAGTTTTCGAAAACTTGCTGACGGCTTCGAAGGCGGAGCTGAGATCGATGTCTTGGAACGCGCCGGGGCCGAAGACTTGGGTTTGGACTTGGCCGGTGAGAGCCAAGACCGGCGCACGGTCTACTTTGGCGTCCCACATGCCGGTCAATAGGTTCGTCGCCCCAGGCCCGGCAATGGTCAGGCACGCGGCCGGCTTGCCCGTCAGCTTGCCATAGGCCGAGGCGGCGAAGGCAGCCGCCCCTTCGTGGCGGATGCCGACATACCTCATCTCGCCTTTAACCGTTGCGGTGCGAATAGCCTCTGCAAGGCCAAGGTTCGAATGGCCGACCATGCCAAAGACCCGCTTAACGCCCCAATTGACGAAAGTTTCGACCATCGCATCGCTGACGGTGCGCGGCCGCTCCGGATCGGGCTCCAGCCCGACAAAGACCGCGCCGTCGCGCAACTCCACCGGATAGAGCTTTTGGCCAGCATCTTCATGCCCGCCCGGCGGCATCCCCGTCAGCGGGTCGAAATCCCAGCCATGCCATGGGCAGCGGATCCAGCACTTGCCTTCTACGCCTTCTTCGATGGAGCCCTCACCCAATGGGCCACCTTGGTGCGGGCATCGATTGTCCATCGCCGCCCATTGACCGGCGAAATGCGAAAGACATAAAGACGTCGTGCGTGCCGTTACGGTTTTAACCCGCCCCTCCGGCAGATCGGCCACTTCTGCGACCTCAATCCAATCAAGCTCACGCACTGGAATTCCCCCATTCCGGTTTTGCTGGCATGTTTGGCGACATCAAACCGATCTTGCGCCTGAGAAGCAAAACACAATGTTTGTCGAGGTAAACCAATGATTTAAAAACGAAGAACCGTTTGCGGATGAAAGCATTCACGGTTCTGTATGCAGCACGCAGCATTGAGTTGCCCGCACTCTGTGCACGCGATTTACCCATGCAGGCACTGGTGCTACGCTGGCCCGCATGCGGTGACCGGAGGAGTGTTTTGCATGGGTAACGGGAGGCCAATTTCGCTTTGGGCCCAATCCGCAGCAGAACAGCCCCCAAAAGCGCCAGACGCGCTGCCGTCCGAGGTCGAACTGGCGATTGTCGGCGGCGGATTTACCGGGCTTTCTACGGCGCTGCATGCGGCCGATGCCGGTCTCAACGCCCACGTGCTTGAGGCCCGCGAGATCGGATTTGGCGGCTCGGGGCGGAATGTCGGGCTCGTGAATGCGGGCATTTGGCTACCGCCAGCCGCGGTGCGCGCCAAACTCGGTCAACGCTATGGGCCGCATTTTTTGCAGCGCTTTGGGGACGGCCCGCAAATGGTCTTCGATCTCATCGAACGCTACCAAATCCAATGCGAGGCGACACGGGCGGGCACGATCCATGCCGCCCATGCTGCCTCGGGCATGGCCGAATTGCGCGGCCGGTTCGACGACTGGCAGGCCATGGACGCTCCGGTCGAGCTATTGGATGCCGATAGAGTTGCCGCAAAGATCGGAACCCGAGCCTTTGTCGGTGGCCTGTTGGACAAACGCGCCGGCACGATCAATCCCATGAGCTACGTTCGGGGCTTGGCGCGGGCCGCCAATGCGGCCGGTGCAAAGATCACGACCGGTGTGAAGGTGACAGCGCTGTCGCCGGAAAACAGCGCCTGGCGGCTTGACACAAGCCAAGGACCCTTACGCGCCAAATTTGTCGTCTTGGGCACCAACGCCTACACCGATCAACTTTGGCCCGGGCTTAAATCCAGTTTCACGCCAATCCAGTATTTTCAATTTGCCACCGCGCCTTTGGGGGCGGATGCTGCCTCCATTCTCCCGGAACGGCAGGGCGTTTGGGATACTGGCAAGATCATGATCTCGATCCGGCGCGACCGGTCGGACCGCTTGATCGTAGGTTCAATGGGCCGCGTCTTGGGCGACAGATCGGCCGGCATTTCCCATCGGTGGGCCCGGCGGCAGATCGCGCGGCTTTTCCCCGCACTTGGCCCGGTCACCTTCGAAGAGGCCTGGGACGGACACATTGCCATGACGGCCGATCACCTGCCTCGCATTCACCGGCTTGCCGAGCGGCTTTACACCCCGATCGCCTATAACGGTCGCGGCATCACGACAGGCACGATCTTTGGCCAGGCCATGGCCGCGTTGCTGACCGGTGCGGACCCGGCCGACCTGCCCTTACCAATCACCGATGTCACAGCCGAAAGCGCCGGCGCGCTGAAGCGCCGATTTTTCGATCTCGGCTTTACCGCAAATCAAGTGCTGCGGGGATTTTGATCCATGATCCGTGTCGGCGCCGATATCGGCGGTACGTTCACAGATATCGTGTTGTCGTATCCCGGTGGGCTGGCCACGGCGAAGGTCCTAACCGATTACGCAGCGCCCGAACGCGCCATTTTGGGCGGGATCGACGCGGCGGCGCAGACGGCGGGAATAGCGCTAGAGGACATTGAACATGTCATCCACGGCACAACTTTGGTGACCAACGCGCTGATCGAGCGTCGCGGTGCAAGGACTGTCTTTATTACCACCCAAGGGTTCCGGGACGTCATTGAGATGCGGTCGGAGAACCGATTTGAACAATACGACCTAAACCTAGATCTGCCACTGCCCTTGGTTCCACGCCAAGATCGGCTGACCCTGCCCGAGCGGATCGGCCCGGACGGAGACGTCTTACTGCCGCTTGACCCCGAGCGCGCGCGGACGATGGCACAGACGGTGGTTGCGGCAGGCTATGAGGCCGTGGCCATAGGCTTTATGCACGCCTATGCCAATGACGCCCACGAACGCATGGTCGCGGCGGCTTTGGCAGAAATCGCGCCCGACCTGCCCGTGTCGCTGTCATCGGTGGTCGCGCCGCGCATGCGAGAGCTGCCGAGGTTCAACACGGTGATCGCAAATGCTTATGTCCAACCCCGGGTTGCGGCCTATCTGGGCCGCTTGACAGCCCAGCTCGCCCAGGCTGGCATCGACGCACCGGTCTTCTTGATGCATTCAGGGGGCGGGCTGATTTCGGTTGAGACCGCCGCTGAACAACCTGTGCGCCTCTTGGAATCAGGGCCAGCCGGAGGGGCAATTTTTGCCGCGCACTACGCCCAGGCCCATGGCATCCATGCCGCCTTGTCCTTCGATATGGGTGGAACGACCGCAAAGATTTGCCTTATCGATGATGGACGCCCCACAACCGCCAACACGTTCGAAGTGGCCCGCACCTATCGGTTCAAAAAGGGCTCTGGCATGGTGGTGTCCACACCGGTCATCGAAATGGTGGAAATCGGCGCTGGCGGCGGCTCTATCGCGCGCAGCGATGCGCTTGGACGGTTGCAGGTCGGGCCGCAATCTGCCGGATCAGAGCCCGGACCCGCCGCCTACCAGCGGGGCGGCACGGCACCCACCGTCACCGATGCTAACCTGTTGCTGGGCCGACTGGACGCCGACGCCTTTGCCGGCGGGGCGATCCCTTTGGCGCCAGAGCGCGCCCAGGCCGCACTGAACCCATTGGCGCAGGCCCAAGACCTGACCCTGACGGAAACCGCATTCGGTGTGACCGAACTGGTTGATGAAAACATGGCCAATGCCGCGCGCGTCCACAGTGTAGAAAACGGCCGGGATATCGAGCATTTCACCATGGTGGCATTCGGCGGTGGCGCCCCGCTCCATGCATGCCGGCAATGCGAAAAACTGGGCATCGATGCCTGCCTGATCCCCCCGGGGGCCGGGGTTGGCTCGGCCATTGGCTTTTTGCAAGCGCCAGTCAGTTACGAAGCGACCCGTGGGCTGTTCCAGAGCCTCGACGCCTTCGACGCCGCGCGTGTCAATGCAACCCTGGCGGCAATGGAAGCCGAGGCCCGCAATTTCGTCATCCGCGGCGCCGAACAAAAGCCCGTCACGATCCAAGTGACCGCCTATATGCGCTATCGCGGACAAGGCTGGGATATTCCCGTGGCCCTGCCCAAGACGCGGCTTGAACCGACCGATCTACCGGCCATCCATGCCGCGTTCGATGCGGCGTATACGGGGCTTTTTGGGCGTATCATCGACGGTTTGTCACCGGAGATCACCAATTGGTCGCTCACCGTATCCACGACACAAACGCCGCCCGAATTGCGCGTCGCATTGCGCCAAGGTGAGCCGGCGCCAGTGGCCAAGTACCGACGCCTGTTCGACGCCGGTCTGCGCGCAGAGGTTGAGGCAGCAGAGATCGCGCGCGCTGATCTGGGCCCTGGTCTCTGCATCGACGGGCCAGCGATTATTACCGAACCTGAAACATCCACCATCGTCACCGCCGCATTCCGCGCTATTGGTCAAGTGGACGGCTCAATCCTGCTGATCCGGAAACCGACATGAAGTCCCTTGACCAACAGATAATGTGGAACCGCCTTGTTGCGGTTGTCGAAGAACAAGCCACGACGTTGATCCGGACGGCATTTTCAACATCCGTGCGGGAAGCGGGCGATCTTTCGGCCGGGCTTTTCGATGCGCGCGCCAGGATGATGGTGCAGGCCGTTACCGGTACGCCCGGACATGTAAACGCCATGGCCGAAAGCGTTGGCCACTTCGCAGACGCCATTGGCCGCGACACGATCCAAGAAGGCGATGTTTATATCACCAATGATCCCTGGCTCGGCACCGGGCACCTTCATGACATCACCGTTGTCACGCCGATCTTTCGCAAAGCGCTCCATATCGGGTATTTCGCCTGCACGGCCCATGTCGTGGATATCGGTGGACGCGGCTTTGGCCCTGATGCGGGGGAGGTCTTTGAGGAAGGCCTGTTGATCCCGATCACGCGATTTGCCGACAAAGGCGTGGTGTCCTCCCTCTTGCTGCAAATGATCCGGGCGAATGTGCGCACACCGGATCAAACGGTGGGCGATATCTATTCGCTCGCCGCCTGCAACGCCGCCGGAGAGCGCCGCCTGCACGCGATGCTTGATGAATTCGGCATTGACGATCTGAGCAGCCTTTCAGATTACATCGCCACGGCCAGCGACCGGGCCACGCGCACCGCGATTGAGGCCGTCCCCGATGGCAGCTACCGTCATGAAATGCGCGTCGATGGTTACGATGCGCCGGCCGAATTGGTCGTCACACTTACCGTCGCGGGCGATCGCATTACCGCTGATTTTGCTGGGACAACCGGGGCAAGCGCCTTTGGCGTGAACGTCCCCGAAGTCTATACCCGCGCATATGCGTGCTATGCGCTGAAATGCGCGATCGCACCGGAAGTGCCAAACAACACCGCTTCGCTCGCTCCGTTCGAGATCACCGCGCCCGCCGGCTCGATTTTGGCCGCCGAACGTCCTGCCCCCGTATCGGTGCGCCATGTGATCGGGCATTTGGTCCCCGACGTCGTCTTGGGCGCATTGCATGCGGCAATGCCGGGGCATGTCCCGGCAGAGGGTGCCTCTGCTCTGTGGAATATCCAGATCTCCGCCCGCGGCGTAGATCCCGCCGCCGACCTGCCGCCAGCAGAGATCTTGATGTTCAATTCCGGCGGCACCGGTGCCCGGCCCGCAGCCGATGGTCTTTCGGCCACGGCGTTTCCCTCGGGCGTTTCAACCATGAGCGTCGAGGCCACCGAGCAGACC
The DNA here is from genome assembly GCA_039183205.1 of Pseudomonadota bacterium. Classification (GTDB taxonomy): domain Bacteria; phylum Pseudomonadota; class Alphaproteobacteria; order Rhodobacterales; family Rhodobacteraceae; genus HKCCE3408. The sequence goes on from JBCDBR010000014.1 coordinate 8,152, forward strand.
GGACCGATCACGGTCTGGCGCAAGGAACTGCGCCCGGGCTCCGGCGGGGCGGGCCGCCAACGCGGTGGGCTGGGCCAAGTGATCGAAATCGGCCCGCGCGACGGATATGGGTTTTGGTTTAACGCAATGTTTGATCGCTGCGAGAACCCGGCGCGTGGCCGGGCTGGTGGCGCGCCAGGGGCCTGCGGATCGGTCACGCGCGGCGATGGGTCGGCATTGCGCGCAAAGGGCCGGCAATGGATTGCACCAGGTCAAAGGCTCGTCTTGAACCTGCCCGGAGGCGGCGGCTACGGTGCCCCAGAGGATAGGGACCCAGAAGCTGTCGAAAGCGACCGCGCAGCGGGTTATCTTGACGATGACACGGCTCAGGATCCCTAGCCGGCAGCGGCGTCGGCGGCGCAGTTGGTCGCGGCGCGCAGGACACTCGGTCATCAATCGCACCTGGTCGCAACCCGTTGTGATGGCTGAAAAGCCGACCGCACAAATCGCACCGACCATTGACGCAAAATACAGAGGCTGAAAACGCATCGGGCCTATATCGCTAATCCAGCAAAGCTCCGACGCGTGCGCCGCTTGGGTGTGAGCCGCGAACGAGGCTTTCGGATTGGAAACAACCGGTCCTGACGCGGAACTGCCTAAATGGGGATGATCAGATCGCCTTGTCGAAACCGCGAGGGCAAGCCGATCACGCAGGGTGCATCCCTTGCATGCGTTGCAAAACAATCCTAATGACCCCTGCAACCTGAGCGGATTGGGGCTGCGCATGTTGGTGTTGAGCGATAAGCCGATCATTGCCAAAGGCAAAAACCAATATGTATATGAGCACCCGCACAACCCGTCACGTTTGGTTAAGGTGCCGCAGCCGCATGCGTTCGACGCGGAGGGCCACAAACCGAACACCAAAGGGATCGCACGTCGCTTTCGACCGGCGACAATGTACAAAGGTTTTTTGCGCGAATTTCGCCAATATCTTGAACTGAAGTCCCGTCGCCAAGAGCCCGATGACGTTCTGCCAATCTGTGAAGTCCATGGCACCACACCGACCGATATCGGATTGGGCTTGGTCTATGAACGTGTGGCCGATCCCGATGGCGCATTGCCTCCATCCCTGGGTGAGATGATCAAGACAGAGCGATTGGAGCCGTGGCACTTGCCCATTCTGAATGCGTTTTTCGACGATCTGATCGAGAACCACGTTATGATCAGCAACGACAACCTCGACAACGTCATCTTCCAGACATACGGGCCGCGCCAAGGCCGCTTTGTTTGGATTGACAGCTTCGGCTGCAAACAGGCGATCCCGCTCAAGAAATGGTCGAAGCAATTAAACGCCCGCTCGCTCAACCGATACCGTGCGTTTTTTGTCAACCAAGCAGAGGCGGCTCTCAACGTTCAAAAGACCGGAGCTGACGCGGTATTGAAAGCCTAAATCAAAGGGTTCCGCACATCCCGAAGCGGTGGTCGGCTGGTTTTGGGTATCCAGTTCAAACGTTGGCCTCCGGTCGCCATTGGCCGACATGCGCGTCATTTGGATCTTTTGGGGCGGTTCCGTGGCCGGCAGTTTCTGAGATAAAGAAACCACCGAGTGCCTGGGTGCTCGGGCTTGTGCAGGATGGCGCGACCGGCAGTGCGAAACGGGTCGAGGGTGGTTTGCGCTCCATCGTCAGAGCCAGAGCGCGGCCGTCGCTTTCAGAACTGGCAAAGACCGAACCAAATGACACAGAGTCGAGCGACCGTTAGCGAGATTGATCGTGTTGGATTGGGCATGAGTCTGGAACACACGGTTGCTCTACGGGTAAGGCCCGTCCAATTGTATCGTTGAGCCCGGCGCATTGACGGCAGCCGTTCCGGTGAGACCCAGCAGGACCGATCCATCCAGCGTCACATCTCCGGACCCATCGATTGCCATGGCCCTGGATGCTGCCGGCCGCGTGGGGATCACCGGTAAATCGTCCAAACACTCCACCTCAACCCAGCGCGTCCCGCGTCGCTCATAAATCAAATACACCTCTTGCTCGGCGCCCCAAATCGCGGGCGATGCTTCGCCAAACGGGCCCGTTACAGTGCCGTCTGGCCGCGTCAAAAACACTTCGGGGTCATTTAAGATCGAGCTTACAAATCGATTTGGCGTCAGCCAGCCGTGAAAGGTCCCGGCAAGGACATTGCCCGATCCCCAATTCACGCCAGCCGTGGTCCCTGGCGGCAATGCGCCTAAGGCGATTTCATCTGCTACAAAACCTTCGAACCCGTTGGGGAAAAACACATTGCTGGGGCAAATGTTGCTGGCGTCACCTGCCATGTTGTCATCGGATGCCAGGAATTGGCGCGACAGCCCTCGTGTGTAAATCGCAACCCAAATGTCGAATTCAAATCCAGCAATATCTTCGTAAATCTCTAATGCCAGATGATCCCCGCCAGGATGCCAAACCAGTTTTTGCACGTCGATAAAGGATACGTTTTCGAATAGCACATCCGAGGCGAACGGGATTGAACGGGACGGGGCTGTCGGGTCGGTCCCTTCAGAGATCGTGGCCACGAAAACTTCTGTAACAACTTGGTCATCGAAGTCGTCGGGGTCGGTGCCCGGATCGAGCCGTTGGGTCACAAAGGCAAAGCGCGGCTGGGCTGCGGCTTGGTTAAGCGCGTCAATCAATGCGTCGCAGCCCGATAGAGCGAACGCTGCAAGAAACAGAATAAAGGTCTTTCTAAACACGGCCTTGTCCCAAAATTTGCTCCGTTTGGTTATTGAAGCATTTGCGTTGCCCGTAAGGCAATATTCCATTTGGACCGAGTACCATTTTCGGCTTGCATATCGTGAAATGCGGTTTTCGAAGGATTTTCACTGATTTTTGTGGTAAGGAAGATCATTGTTTGGAGTGTGGGAGGTAATTATGAAACTTGGAATATTTTTTACGGCTGCGCTGTTTTTTGCAACCAGCATGGCACATGCCGCAACCTTTTCCGTCGACTTTAGCGTGAATGGCACAATGGGTGTTGTCGGCACTTTCGAAGCGCCCGCGACAGGCGGTGTGGTCAGCAATTTTTCCGTCACACTCTCTGGCGTCACCTTTGACACGCAGGTCGGCGGTGGTGCATTCGAATACAACCCAACGGTCAATGATTTCGAAAACTACTCCGCCTTCCCGAGCTATTCGAACTCGGTCGCGACGGGCCTTTGCGCCATCGGCGCATGCTTTTTGGAGATCTATCCCATTGGCGATGGCACGCCAGGGGACTACCTCGCAATCGACGCGGCACTTGCGAATATCGACGATGGAACGAAATACCTCATTGGCCCGAGCGCGATCCCGCTCCCGGCATCAGCTGCTTTGCTTCTCGCGGCGCTCGGCTCTGTGGCATTTACGCGGCGCAAGTCCGCTGCTATGTGACCACAGCCAAGCCTGACCGATAGATTTATGGTGCCCCCACACGGACTCGAACCGCGGACCTACTGATTACAAATCAGTTGCTCTACCAGCTGAGCTATAGGGGCGCCTTGCGCTCACATACTTGAGGTGAAACGGGCTGACAAGCGGTGTCACGGGCCGAATTGCGCACGGTGTCATCCTACGATACGCTTGCTGGAAGGTTAATCAGAGCAGTCTCGATCCGCCATGCAAGTTGTCTATCACCTCGGGGCGCCCTGCACCGACGACAATCTGCTGATCAAATCGCTGCTGAAGAACCGTGCGCGGCTGGCTGCGGAGGGCACGGTTGTGCCGCCACCCGGTCGATATAGAACGTTTTTGCGCGATACCGCCCGGGCGCTGGAGGGCAAACCGGCCGATGCGGAATTGCAGATCAAGCTGCTCGATGCGATCGTCGATGAGGACGAGGTGACCCGCTTGGTGCTCTCTGATGCAAGGTTTATCTGCATCAATCGACTGGTCGTACAATCGCATCGGATATGGCCGATGATTGAGCGGCGGACGCGATTGTTGCGCAACCTCTTCCCCACTGCCGAGACAGAGTTTTTCATCGGCATGCGCGACCCTGCAACTCTGATCCCTGCCCTCTTCCGCGCCTCGCGCTTTTCCGATTTCGCCGAATTTACGGAAAACATGCTGCCGCAAGACGTGCGCTGGTCGGAAACGCTGACCCGCTTGCGGCGCGCCCATCCGGACGCGCGCATCACTGTTTGGTGCAATGAAGACACGCCGCTTATCTGGTCTGAGGTGATGGCAGCGATGTCGGGCATTGCCGGACCGGAGGGGTTGGAGGGACGCGAGGATCTGGTGCAGACGATCATGGAGCCCGCCGGCTATCGCCGCTTGATGGCCTATCTCGCGAAACACAAACCTGACAACGAATACCAGCGCCGCCGCATTGTATCGGCGTTTCTCGGCAAATATGTGCGCGCCGAAGCGATGGAGGAAGAATTGGTGGCGCCGGGTTGGACCGATGCGATGGTCGATGACATGTCGGCGCAATATGACGCCGACATGGAACAGGTGGCCGAGATCGATGGGATTGACTTTGTGACGCCCTAGCTGGTGGCTAACGCATTCCAAGCGCTTCTTTGTACATCTCCATCACCGCTTCTTCTTCGGCAATGTCGTCAGCATCGCGCTTGCGCAGGGCAATGACCTTTCGCATGACTTTGGTGTCATAGCCCCGACCTTTGGCCTCTGCCATCACTTCCTTTTGCTGATCGGCAATATCTTTTTTTTCCGCCTCCAGCCGTTCGAAGCGTTCGATAAATTGGCGCAATTCATCGGCAGTGACGCGGTAGCTTTCGGGTTGCGTGGTGATATCGTCCATGGGGCCTCCGATCTGTCGCGGCTTTGCAATTAGCGCCGCACCAGAGCGTTCACAAGCCTTGCGGGGGCGCAGAATTGTGGATTACTTCCGCCATTCTGCAAAAGGAGGCAGGCATCCATGACGTGGCTTGTTTGGATGGGCACAATTTTTGCGCTGATTGGCCTGGGAATTGTGATTTATTGCATCGTCGCAGCATTTCGCTTGCGGCAGTCGGGTTTGGATGATGCCACCATGCGCGCGAAATTACAGCGCGTCGTGACAATCAATATGGCAGCGCTGTTTGTCTCCGCGCTCGGTCTTATGTCGGTCGTTCTTGGGGTTATGCTGGCATAGCTGCGGGCGAAGACCTTGCGCTAGACCGGCATGTCGTTGACCATGTCATCGAAATCGTCTCGCGCAGATTTATCCCTAAAAACGTGCCTGCGGACGATCTTTCCATCGTGATCGGGGATTGGACGCGGTGCCGTACGAGGGCGCAAGATCGGGGCATCTTCGGTGTCATCTGACGGATCGGTCTGGTGCTTCGGCAGCTTGTTCATCGTTCATCCTCCCATTCGAAATGATAGCGCGACTTCGGCAAATTGTCATGTGATCTTTCTTGGCCGGGCCGGCGGCGATGGAAATTGACCGATTTAGACAGGTTGCGCTGAACGGCTGATAGGGCCATCACAGATAGTGAAATCCTGTGTCCGCTGGCACGGAGGCGCCTGACATGGCCTCACACATCGCGACGCGGTTTACCTGCGCCCAGATATCAAGAGCTTTGGCCGCGAGTATGTCGGAGACACGGTCTGCGACGTATCGCGACGCGTCTAAGACATTTTGCACGCCTGACCCTGCGCGCCAAGCCCGCGCATCGTCGGCTTGTGCGGCGCCTAAAGGTGGAAAAACACGGCCCTGCCCAACCAACGCGTGCCCCGCAGGCACGGCGTGTTTCTCGAAAAAAATGGCATCACGGCTATGTCATTCACCACGTACGTGCACCGGTAGCATGAAGACGAAAGGCCAATTCGCCATGGCAGCGCGAGAGAGGAAGCTTCCATCTAGTCTATTGGGGCGCCGCAGGCGTCGCGGCGATCAGTTGGGGCAGATGGTGGCCCAAAGCCCCAGCCTGCGACCCATAGCATTTATACAGAAAAGTTCTGACAAAACGCCTCATGCGACCGCAGAAGCGGTTATAAAGGTGTTATGATGCCGGAATACATATGGGGTTTCACCGGTGGCTTAATGATTGGCACTGCGGGGGCAATTCTACTTTTGGGGACGGGTCGGATCATGGGAGCGAGCGGCATTTTTGGCGCGGTCATCGATGGCAGCGCACGCGGGGGAGAGCGCCGCGAAAAGCTTGCCTTCCTCGGCGGATTGATCGGGCTACCCGCCGTCATCGCCGTGCTGTTCGGCGGGCAAGCCACACATCTGACAGAGAATTTTGTTATCGTGGCGGCGGCCGGGCTACTGGTTGGCTTGGGCACCCGTATGGCCAATGGCTGCACCTCCGGCCATGGTGTTTGCGGGATTTCTCGTCTCTCGCGGCGTGGGCTTGTCGCAACTTTTGTCTACCTGCTAGCTGGAATGGTAACGGTCGCGGTTTTTCGGCACGGTCTGGGGATGATCTGAAATGCGCGGAATACTGTCATTTGCATCAGGGGCGCTCTTTGGCTCGGGCTTGATGCTGTCGGGTATGACGGACACGACGAAGGTCTTGGGTTGGCTCGACATCTTCGGCGCCTGGGACCCGACGCTTGGCTTTGTCTTGGGCGGGGCCATTTTGCCAATGGCTCTGGCCTGGAAGCTGCGTCAAAGATCGGGGGCCCCGATCGCTGGCGGGACCTTTCCGGCCCCTCCGTCACGCAAGATCGGCCGCGATTTGGCGGTGGGCGCGGCCCTGTTCGGGGCGGGCTGGGGCCTAGCTGGCCTTTGCCCCGGCCCGGCGCTGGCCTCGATCAGCTGGGGCGGCGTGGGTGGCGCGGTATTTTTGGTCGCCATGAGTGCGGGCATGGTCTTGGCACAGCCGCTTGGCCGGCGGTTGGCGTTGGCCTGACGGTAGGAAGGACGAACGAGTATGGACTTGCGTTGGATCGTCGATGGTTATGCCGTTGCACCGCAGCTCACCCCATCGGATATGTCAACATTGGCCGCGCAGGGCGTCAAAACCGTCATCTGCAACCGGCCGGACAGTGAAGTCCCGCCCGATTTGCAGGCGGCGGAAGTCCAAAAGGCTGCCGAGCTGGCGGGACTGGTTTATATCTACAACCCCGTCGTCGGCTTTGGCATGTCGCCGGATGCAATCGACGAACAGGCCGACGCCATCGATAGCTCGGACGGGCCTGTTGTGGCCTATTGCGCGTCGGGCATGCGCTCTGCACTGATGTGGGCTTTGGCCAAAGCCGGGACCGCGCCGGCAGAAGAGATTTTGGCCAAGGTTGCCGCCGCGGGCTACCGGATGGACCATCTGGTCGGCCAGATCGAGGGCGTGGGCCAGACGCGGCGGTAATTGATGCCGTCGCGGTCGCCGCAAGCGCAGGGTATCCTCTTGATGCTGGCTGCGATCTTCATGTTCTCTGCCATGGACGTCTTGGCCAAGACGCTGTCGGCCACGTATCCGGTCCCGCAAGTTGTCTGGGCACGTTATGCTGGACAAGTGGCCCTGACGGTTTTGGTTTTGCGCGCCCGGGCGCTGCCGCTTTTGCGCACGCGCCATATCGGCATGCAATTGACCCGATCGGTGTTTCTATTTGCCGCCACATGCTGCCTTTTCACGTCATTTTCTTTCATGGATATCGCGTCTGCAACCGCCGTGATGAACATCCACCCGGTTCTGCTGACCCTGGGTGCGGCGGTCTTTTTGGCCGAACCCTTGGGCATCAAACGCCTGGTGGGCATCTTGGCCGCGCTCGTCGGGGCGCTGATTGTGATCCGGCCCGGCGCAGACGTATTCAGTTGGGCCGCACTTTTACCACTTCTGGCCGGCATCTTTTATGCATCCTACGCGTTGACCACCCGTATGCTGGGCCGTGACGAGGATATCCTGACATCCTTTCTCTACACCGCCCTTGTTGGCGCTGTCGCGGCGACGTTTCTGGCCGTCCCGGTCTGGCAAACACCGACGGCGGGCACTTGGGTGCTGTTTGCGGCACTCGGCGGCGCCGGGGCGATCGGGCAATTCCTGCTCATCCGAGCGCTGACTGTGACGCAAGCAGGCGTGGTCGCGCCTTTTGGCTATGCCGGCATCTTACTTGCCACCATCTGGGGCGTTATTGTCTTTGACGAATGGCCGGATGCCTGGACGCTTCTTGGCGCGGCAACGATTATCTTGGCTGGCATTTTCGTGTGGTACCGTGAAACACGCGCGAGACCGGTCGTTTAGTTCAGCCGTGCAGCACCCATTACGGGGCCAAAATTCGCCTGTTGGACGATCACCACAAATGGTTCTGTCCCATCAAGCGTGACGCGTGTGGAATAGACATCCGCGCCGTCCCAATCCCCGATCACCTGCCAGCTCTGCACGATGTTGTGGTATTCGTATGTGTTGTTCGCGTTCTCGCCGCGGCCGATATCGACCTCTTGGCTTGGCATATAGCCAACCAATTGGACCACCATGCCTGCCGCGGGCGGTGCCGCTTCCTGCATCTCAACGGTAATCAGATAGGCCCCATCGTCATCGGAAACCTGGACCAGAACCGGATCGCGGGCGTCGGCATGGGCCATGATTTCGTCGAATACAGCCATCGGTTGATGGCCCACCACATGGGCATGCCCGCCAATGACCATCTGCGGCGTATAGACAATCGTCGAGCCAGAGGCGCGCGCATAGCCGCCCTGCCGCGCAGTATAGGCGGGGTCGGCGAAAGTATCCGTCCAACCAATGTAATCCCAGTAATCCACGTGTAGTGCGAGCGCGATAATGTCATCCCGAGAGGCCAATTCGCCCAGCAGGCGGTCGGCCGGCGGGCAACTTGAACACCCTTGAGAGGTGAACAGCTCCACCACGACCGGGCCTTGCGCGTGGGCCGCACCCGCAGCCGCCCAAAGCCCGATTGCACAGAGCACCGCTCGAAGTCCTTGCATCGATAACCTACCTCATTCGTCCCATTTGGACACCCGATGTAACCTGTCCTGCGCGTGCAAACCAATCAAGCCTTTGCGAGATAGCGTTACAACCACCGCCGGGTACGCGCGAAATACTGATCCGCCGCCGGGCCAAAGGCGGCGTGCAGGCGCGCTTCTTCTGGGAGGATGAACCGCAATGTCAGCACGGCCACGAATATCCCAGGCAGAACAATCGGCGACACCGCACCATACCACAGCACCAAGCCGAGCAAAATCGCGACCATGCCCAAATAAATTGGGTTGCGCGATAGGCGATAGGGGCCTTCGACAATCAGGGTTTCGGGGTCTTCATGCGGCTCAATCGTCGTCTTTTTTCGAGCAAACCAGATTGCAGACCAGGCAATCAGAGATAGGCCAGCAAGGCTGCAAAACGCCCCGATCACTTGCAGGAGAGGACCGCCGAAATAAGCAATCGGAATTTCTGTCGCGAACCCCCAGGTCAGCACACAAAACCCCGCCAGCCACAGCGGCGGTAAATCTGGAAATCCCTTCATTTGCGTTCCATCCAAACATCTCTCCTCATCTCTTGGCGGCATTCAAAACCCGGATCGGGCAAGTTGTGGCCCAGCAAGGTCGCGGTACCCTCGACGATGTGGGGATACACTTCAACGACGACGCTGTGCACAGATGCCAAAGCCGGGCACGGCAGAAGCGCTGTTTCCGCACCGTCGCGATCCATCACGACCACATCCGGGCGGAGCTTGCGCAGCACGGTCTGAAACGGGTCGCTGTCGACTGTTGCGTCCCGCGTAACGAAGTCGCGTGCTTGCATCAATGACGCCAGGACATTCTCGGCAACAGGAAAGGTGATCGGGCCGTCATCCGCCATCACGGCCTTCATCCGCAGCGCTGGCGTGATGGCATTTTGCGCATAATTGGCACGAATGATCGGCTCCAAGCTTTGATCGGCCGCGTAAGAAACAACGCGCCTCTGCCCTGCGATTTTTGCGCAGAGCAAACCGACAAATCCGATACCGCCGTCGATGTCCAGCACATATTCCCCAAGGACGCACCGTGTGTCGAACCACGGCGCGTTCAGCCTCCCCATAGCTCTATTGGAAGATTAAATTCCGGACCAGATGGGGCACGGGTTCGGGCCTGTGGTCAACCGCACGCCATCCAGCACAAATGTTTGCGCGCCGCGCAAACCGTGCCAATGCGTCCGAAGATTGCGGAACGTATCTGCCAGTAACCCCCTTTTTACGCAGTAAACCGGTTAACCCCCAGATCAGCACGTGCGGTTGCGAAACGTCACCGTCAGATGATCGGCATTTAAGCCCAAAAGCTGGAAATTGAGCGACGTCAGACGGTCGATCACCTCGACAATTGTCGTTTCCTGGGCCCGCCCGCGCTCACGTCCTGCATCCACGGCGACATAGCTGAATTGCTCAAGAATGGGTGCTGCGCCCTCCAAGACCTCCGGCTCTGCCCCTTCTGCTTCAAGCTTAAAGATATGCGTGCCGGTTTCAGGCAAGGACAGATCGCTGGCCAGCCGGACAGCCTCAATCTCCACCGTTCCATGCGTCGCATCGATTTCGATCACGGAACTATCGGCTGTATTGGGCTTGCGATAAAATGTCAGCGTGGTGTCGTCACGCCAGAGCGCACGCCTGCGGGTTTCTGGCCTGCCATCGAAATTGTTCAAATCGCATGTCCGCGCCTCAAGCTGTTCGGGCTCATAGGCGATGTAATCAAGCCCTTGGGCTTTGGCCCAGATACCTAACTCTCCGACATTTGCCCCGCAATCGACCAAAACCCCGCCGGGTGAAAACGGAAGACCACGTAGACCGTAGCGCCCAGCTAGACTGGCCGCACCTCCAGCAATGCCGCGTTTATATCGACGATGTCGCGCGCGGCGGCAAAGATGCACCTCAGCGCCGCCGGGATCGGTGACAACATGAATGTCACCCTCGCCAAACGGTCTTAGCCGATAGCCGATGCCGCGCAGTGCGCGCGTGACGTTTACCCATCGGCAATAGGCGGGCAATGGCAACAGCTGGGCAAGCGCAATTTCGTTCATGCACCTGCTCTAGCGTCCGCGCCTGCCAGCGCCAAGCCCACATCGCTGCATCTCAACCCGACCGCATGTCCAGAAACGCAGCCATCTCGGCAAGGTCAGGGGCAGGTTGAACATGCAGCTTGATCGCCCGCGGATGGCTGATTGCATTTAGGCCCATGGCCAGTTGCGCCAAAATGCGGCGGCGGCGAAAGCCCGCCCTTTTGGGCACCGGCGGTTTGGCGACCGTGTCGATATGCGAGACGGTGTCCAACGGCGGGTTGATGCCATAGGCTACGCATATGTCGAATTGCACCGCAAGCGCCGGCACAGCCTGATAGCTGTCCATCGCCGTCTCGGCGATCAACGCGTCGGATGGCGCGGCGACCTGATCCATCCGGTCCATCAGCGCCCGCGCGCCGGACGGCCACAGGATGTAGGCGGCCGATCCTGTACGATCCTGACGCATCCGCCAGGCCAAACCCGGCGCCCGTTCGAGCAGCTTTTTACGCCCACGGGTTTCCAGACTTACATGCGAAATCCCTGGCATGTCCTCGATATGATTGTAAAAATCCAAAAGACTGGGGGATAAAAGCGCATCATCCTCCAAGATCAAAACAGGACCGTCGCGCACCTCTGACCACGCCGCTCGGTGGGACGCGGCTAGCGCCATCTCGGTCGTGCGGAGCGGGCGCTGCCAGCGTTGCCAATAGCGATCGTCCGGACCCGGATGCAACGTGTCGGGCGTAAGAGCCTCTTGGCGCTGCCAGGCAAAGCCCAGACGATCCAATTGCCGCGCCATCACCGCCATCCGCTCGGTCGCCACGCCGAGGTTGATGACACAGGCGCGGAGCGTCATTCGGCCGTGCCGCGGAAAATCCGCATATATTCTGCGACCACCGCATCTTTGGAAAACCGCTTAGCCAGGGTGTCGCGGCCCATTGCGACCAAATGCGCGCTTAGGTCGGGCTCGGTCTCGATGCGCGCAAGCGCGGCGGCCATCTCGTCAATGCCGTCGATGGGAACGATCAGACAATCCTGTTCGTGCGTCGCGAACCAACTTGGGCCTTCTGACGCTGTCGTGATGCACGGGACACCGGCGGCCCAAGCTTCCAGCACGACGTTGCCCAACGGCTCGTGGCGCGAGGGCATAACAAAAACATCGGCCGCCGCAACGTAGCGCATGGGCTCCTCGACCCAGCCGACAAACCGGGTGCGATCGGCCATGCCCGCGGCGCGCACCTGCGCCTCCAAGTCCTCTTGCTTGTCGCCCGCGCCGATCAGCCATAGCCAGGCACCGGGTCGCTGCGCGGCCGCAGCGACCAGCGTATCAAACCCTTTGCGCCGGATGAACCGACCCGATCCAGCGATTACAAAGGCATCTGCGGGCGTGTCCAGGTCGGATCGGTCCACCGGCATGGCAGCCACCTCACGGGCGAAGTTCGAGATCACCTCGACACGCCCCGACCAGCCCATCTCTTGGCACCAACGACCGATATCTGGCGTGTTGGGCACGATCAGGTCGTTGTACCGAAAATGCTTGATATGGCGTGGATAATCGCCAAGCCGGGTCAGTTTCACGGCATCGGGGTAATTCGGCATCAACCGTGATGAGCGCGACATCCAGGCCATGATCGCATCGGGTTTCCATGACCGCACCATGGCGTGCACACGCCATGTCAGCCAGACCGAGCTGGGGGCAATGCGCCGATAATGGCTGTGGATCACCGGGCCCAAAGCGGCAATGTCATCCGCCCATAAACGGTTTGGCCGCGTGACAAAACGCTGCTCCAGCCCGGCCTCGGCAAAGGCTTGGCATAGACCGACAAAGAACCTTTCGGCTCCCCCCTCTTTGCCGAAATGCATATGCAGAACCTTCAAAGCCATGCGCAGCCCCTTGCCACGGCCCGCGCTACCATGGCAAGGGGCTGGCCCATGGCCCAAACCATCCCCGCCTTTGTGATCAATCTGACCCGCCGGCCAGACCGTCTGGAGCGCATGGCGGCGCATTTGCGCGATCGAGGGATCGCCTTCACCGCAATTGCGGCCTGTGACGCACAAACCGTGCCGCCGGACAGGCTCGATTGCGTGATCCCAGAAGGCGGCCCCTTGGGGCGTTTAGGCCCAGGCGATCGCGCCTGCACGGTCAGTCACACTTTGGCCTGGCAAGCGTTTCTGGAAACCGCCGGCGCCAGCCACGCTCTGATCCTCGAAGACGATGTATGGCTCGCCGAAGATATCGCCGCCACCTTGGCAAGTGCCACGTGGCTGCCGCATGCTGCCGGGCCGGTCAAGCTTGAGAAATTCGGCGCCGGTGGCTCGAAATTGCTTCTTGGGGCAAAGACGGGCGAAACCCCGACGGGGCGCGCGCTGCATCCGATGCTGTCGCGCCATGTCGGCGGCGGGGCGTATATTCTGTCGCGCCGGATGGCGGAGGCGGCTTTGGCCGAACGCGGCCGGATCCGCGTGCCGGTTGATCATTTCCTCTTCAATGCGAACGTCTCGGCCTTTTCGCGCCGCGCGCGGCCGTTGCTTGTGAACCCCGCGATGGCCACGCAACGCGCATGGGCATACAATTCCGACATCGCAAAACACGGCAAAGCAGCACGGCCCACCGGCCTGGCCATGGGCTGGCGCAGGCTCAAACGCGGATGGTATGAAATCAACCGCATGCCCCAGCAACTGGCCGCATTGGCCACGGGCCACGGCCAATTCCAGACCGTTGCCTTCTCCGACACGCCCCCTTCCATATCCAGCTAAATACTCCCGCCGGAGGCGCGCTTGGCCGCACCCGGCCAAGCGTTTGGCGCGCGGGGCTCGATGCCCCGCCGCGGCAAAGCCCCGCCCTAGGCTGCCTTGGCCAGATTTCGCAGCACGTAATGCAGGACACCGCCGTTTTCGACATATTCCTTCTCAACCGCGGTATCGATCCGGCACTTCAGCGATATCTCTTGCACGCGCCCATCGCCGAAGGCAATTGTGCAGGGGACCAAATCGAGAGGTTGAAGTTCGCCCTCTAAGCCATTGATTGAAATCACTTCATCACCTTTGAGTTCCAGTGTTTTGCGGGTCATGCCACCGGTGAATTCAAACGGAATGACGCCCATGCCCACCAGGTTCGACCGATGGATGCGCTCAAAGCTTTCGGCGATCACCGCTTTGACCCCCAAAAGATTGGTGCCCTTCGCCGCCCAATCCCGGCTCGATCCGGCTCCGTATTGCTCGCCCCCGAAAATCACCAAAGGCGTCGCGCGCGCCTTCCAGGCCATCGCGGCATCGAAGATCGAGGTCTGTTCTCCGTCCGGGCCCAAAGTATATCCGCCCTCAACCCCATCAAGCATCTCGTTTTTGATGCGGATATTGGCGAACGTGCCGCGCATCATCACCTCATGATTGCCGCGCCGTGAGCCGTAGGAGTTGAACTCCCGCACCGGAACCTGACGGTCAACCAGATATTTTCCCGCCGGTGTTGTCTCCTTAAACGAGCCGGCCGGGCTGATGTGATCGGTTGTCACCATATCACCCAAAATCGCCAAAATGCGCGCGCCTTCGATATCGGAGATCACACCAGGCTCCATGCCCATATCCTGAAAATAGGGGGGGTTCTGCACATAGGTCGATGCGACCGGCCAATCGTAGGTTTGGCTGTCGGTTGTTTCGACCGAACGCCATTTTTCGTCGCCGGTGAAGACCTCGGCATATTTCTCGATAAAGGCCGCGCGGGTCACCGTTTTCTCGACAAGTTCGGCAATTTCGGCCTGACTGGGCCAGATGTCTTTGAGATAGACATCCCGCCCCTCCGGGGTCTGCGCAATGGGATCGCGCGTAAGATCGATATCCATCGTTCCGGCCAGCGCATAGGCCACAACCAACGGCGGCGAGGCCAGGTAATTGGCCCGCACATCGGGGCTGATGCGCCCTTCGAAATTGCGGTTGCCGGACAAAACCGAGGTCGCGACCAAGTCGCCCTCGGCAATCGCGTCAGATATCTCTTTCTGGATCGGTCCTGAATTCCCGATGCAGGTGGTGCAGCCATAGCCCACAAGATTGAACCCGATCCGATCGAGGTCCTCTTGCAAGCCCGCAGCCTCAAGATACGCGCTGACAACCTGGCTGCCCGGCGCAAGAGACGTCTTTACCCAGGGCTTGCGGTTTAGGCCCAAGGCCGCGGCCTTCCGCGCCACAAGCCCCGCGCCGATCATCACGTAAGGGTTCGATGTATTGGTGCAGGAGGTGATCGAGGCGATCACAACCTTGCCCGACACCATCTTGTAATCCTCTCCCTTAACCGGCACGTCCTTGCCCATCGGCCGCTTGAAGGTCTCGGCCATTTCGCTCTGAAACGCCGCCTGCGCATCGGTCAGCGCGACGTAATCTTGCGGCCGTTTCGGGCCCGAGATCGCCGGCACGATGGTGCTCATATCCAGATGCAGCGTATCGGTATAAACCGGCGCGTAATCGGCCCCGCGCCAAAATCCGTTTTCCTTGGCATAGGCCTCAACCAGCGCCACGGTGGCCTCGACTCGGCCGGTTGCCCGTAAATAGCGTAACGTTTCGCCATCGATGGGGAAAAAGCCGCATGTCGCGCCGTATTCCGGTGCCATATTTGCAATCGTCGCCCGGTCCGCGAGCGGCAGGCGATCAAGCCCCGCGCCGAAAAACTCAACGAACTTGCCGACAACGCCGCGCGCGCGCAGCATCTCGACCACTTTAAGGACAAGGTCCGTACCGGTCGTGCCCTCCACCATCGCGCCGGTGAGTTCAAAGCCCACAACCTCCGGGATCAGCATGGAGACCGGCTGACCGAGCATGGCCGCCTCCGCCTCGATCCCGCCCACGCCCCAGCCAAGTACCGCCGCGCCATTGACCATCGTGGTATGGCTGTCCGTGCCGACCAGCGTATCCGGATAGGCCACCATCTCGCCCGATTGATCGGTGTCGGACCACACCGTTTTGGCGAGGTATTCCAAGTTCACCTGGTGACAAATCCCGGTACCGGGCGGGACCACGCGGAAATTGTCAAACGCCGATTGGCCCCATTTCAGGAAGGTGTAGCGTTCGAGATTGCGCTCATATTCCCGGTCCACATTCATCTGAAAGGCGCGCGGGTTGCCAAATTCGTCAATCATCACCGAATGGTCGATCACCAAATCAACCGGATTGAGCGGATTGATCTTTTTCGCATCACCGCCCAAGGCCACGATGCCGTCGCGCATGGCTGCCAGATCGACAACCGCGGGAACGCCCGTAAAATCCTGCATCAGCACGCGCGCGGGCCGATAGGCAATTTCGCGCGGGTTTTGACCCCCATTGTCGGCCCATGCGGCAAAAGCCTTGATATCGTCGACCGTGACTGTGGTGCCGTCTTCGAAGCGCAAGAGATTTTCCAGCACGACTTTCAACGCCGCAGGGAGCCGAGAAAAGTCTCCCAAACCTGCCGCTTGCGCCGCCGGGATCGAATAATACGCATAATGCGCCGTACCAACGGTGAGCGTTTTTCGGGTGGCGGAACTGTCATGACCGACGGTGATGGGCATCTTGGGGCTCCCTCAGAACAGGTGGCTATAAATGCGGGGTGCGCGGTGCCATGGCCGAGCGGGCCGAACACGGCGGCGCGATGTCGCTAAGTGCTAACGTATATGCATTTATGACGCGATCAACGCCGCCGAACGGCGCGCGCTGCGGTCAAAGCCGTCGGTGCGCCCGCATATGTGCAGGCAAATGCGCAACGGCGCCGCGTCCTGGCCATGCCTTAGCCCTCAGCATGGCTGCACCCGGATTTGAGGCAATTGCGATGGGCCATGCCCCTTGGCGGACCCAGCTTCGCGCGCTAGGGCTATGATATGACACTGAAAGTCACCGATCTGAGCGTGGGCCGTGGCGGTATACGGCTTCTGTCCGGCGTGAATTTCGCGCTCGTGCCCGGTCAAGCCTTGGTTTTGCGCGGACCAAACGGGTCGGGAAAAACCAGCTTACTCCGGTGTCTGGCCGGGCTCACCCCGCCTTTGGCCGGTCGGATCGAGATGGCCGAAGATGCCATTGCGCTGGCAGGCCATGCCGATGGGATCAAGGCACAGTTGAGCGTCGCGGAGAATTTGCAGTTTTGGGCGGCGATGTTCGGCAGCGCCAATATTCGCCCAGCATTGGAGGCCTTTGATCTCATCCCTCTGGCCACGCGGCGCGCCGGGGAATTATCCGCCGGACAAAAACGCCGGGTCTCGCTGGCGCGACTTTTGGTGACGGGTCGGCCGATCTGGTGCCTCGATGAGCCCACCGTGTCGCTCGATACGGAAAACGTTGCCCGTTTTGCCGCCGCCGTCACGGCGCATCTGGCCACAGGCGGCAGCGCGATCCTGGCCACTCACATCGATCTGGGAATTGCGGCAGAAACCTTGGATATCCGCCAATTCGCCACCCCCAGGGAGGCCCAGCAAAACACCGACCCCTTTGCCTGGGACGCGGCGCAATGAAGGCGGTGATCGCCCGCGATCTTCGCTTGGCCTTTCGCGCGGGCGGTGGCTTTGGTCTGGCATTGGCGTTTTTTCTGATCGCTGTCACGTTGGTGCCGTTCGGTGTCGGTCCCGATACCGACACGTTGCGAACCATCGCACCCGGTATCCTCTGGCTCGGCGCGCTTTTGGCCTGTTTGCTCTCGCTCGACCGGATTTTCCAGCTCGATTGGGAAGATGGCACGCTGGATGCGCTGGCCACTGCGCCCCTGCCCTTCGAGGCCCTGGCCTTTGCCAAGGCCGCCGCCCATTGGCTGACCACAGGCCTGCCCTTGGTCTTAGCAGCCCCAGTGCTCGCTGTGATGCTGAACCTGGCACCGGCGGCGTTCCCATGGCTGATCGGATCGCTCTTGGCTGGCACGCCCGCGCTTTCGGCGCTTGGCACCTTTGGCGCGGCACTCACGGTCGGTGTGAAACGCGGCGGACTTTTGATGTCGCTTTTGGTTCTACCGCTTTATGTGCCGACCTTGCTCTTTGGCGCCCTGACCGTCACGCGCGCCATGGGCGGGTTTGATGCGCTCACGCCGCTGGCGTTTTTGGCCGGGCTGACGCTGGCCACGCTGGCAGTCATGCCATTTGCCGCCGCAGGCGCGTTGCGGGTCAATTTGCGCTAGCGCCGCCCGCGTCAATCCGCGCCGCGTTGGCGTGTTGTGGGCTGCGCATCGTCGCCTTACATTCCGCGCCATGGCATCGATCTGGGAATATGCGAACCCGCGCAAATTCATGACCACGTCCGAAGTGGTCCTGCCATGGACCGTGGGCATCGCCGCGATTGCCACGATCGGGGGGCTGATTTGGGGGTTCTTTTTCACGCCCGACGATTTCCGCCAGGGCGCCACCGTCAAGATCATTTATCTCCATGTGCCGACTGCCGTGATGGCCATCAATGCCTGGCTGATGATGCTGGTCGCCTCGCTGATTTGGCTAATCCGGCGCCATCATGTCAGCGCGCTTGCCGCCAAGGCCGCCGCACCTGTGGGAGCATTTTTCACCGCGATTGCGCTTTTTACCGGGGCGGTTTGGGGTCAACCGATCTGGGGCACATGGTGGGAATGGGATCCGCGACTGACGTCGTTTCTGATCCTATTTCTGTTCTACCTTGGCTATATCGCGATGTGGGAGGCGGTCGAAAACCCCGATACGGCGGCGGATCTGACCACGATCTTGTGCATCGTGGGCTCGGTCTTTGCGATCATCTCCCGCTATGCACTCGACTTTTGGAACCAAGGCCTGCACCAAGATCGCTTTGCACTTTTCGATGGTGAAAGCGATGTATCGCCTGTATTCGCCTGGCCGCTGGTAACCTGCCTCACGGGTTTTGGGTTCCTGTTCGTGGCCCTGGTTCTCTACCGCACCCGGACAGAGATCCGCGCCCGCCGGCTGCATGCGCTTCTGGCGCAAGAAAGGCTCAGTTGATGCCCGATCTTGGCCCCTACACATTCGAGGTCCTGCTGGCCTATGGCGGCGCGCTCGGCATGCTCTTTGTTCTTTTGGCGCTGTCGATTTGGCGATCCCGACGGACGCAACGCCGCCTCACGGAGGTCGAAGAGCGCCGGGGGCGGCTGTGAGGTTCAATTGGCTCATGCTGATCCCGCTTTTTGCCACGGCGGGGTTTTTCGCCCTTGCCGGAATGCGCCTGGCCTCAAATGCCGACGATCTTCAACATGGCGTCGATACCGCGTCTTTGCCGTCCGCCCAGGAGGGCCAATTGGCGCCAGAACTGGATCTGTCCCCACTCGGCCAAACCGCGTTGCTGGTCCAAGACGATCTCGCGATCGGGGAATTGGTGGTCGTGAACTTCTGGGCGTCCTGGTGCCCGCCCTGCCGGGCCGAACATCCGACCCTGACCGCGCTGGCGGAGGCCGGCGTGCCGCTTTATGGCGTCAATTACCGCGACCGGGTCGACCAGGCGCTCTCGTTTCTTGATGAATTGGGCAATCCCTATGCGCGGCTGGGCCGAGATGAGCTGGCCCATAACGGCCGCGATTGGGGCGTGGTGGCGATGCCAGAGACCTATTTCATCGATGGCAACGGCACGGTGGTCCTGCATTTCCGCGGCCCCGTTCTTGCCCGCAGCCTCGATCAACAGATCAGGCCTGCGCTCGCCGCGGCGGGCTTCATCTTGCCCGATCTCAGCGGGGCTGGCGGCTAAAGACCTGCGGGATGGCGGGTGGGGCGATGCCCGCAAGGGCGAGCGGCCCCGACATCCTGCTGCATGCCGCGCGCATCTCGACACAGCGAGGAACGGCCGATAGATTTTGGCCAAGGGTTTCAAAGGCTATCTGATCTTGCGTCCTCTCTTATCCACACTCCTCATCTTCGCCATTGCCACGCCTCTGGCCGCGCAGGACGCCTTGGATGATTTTGAATGGACCCAAGTGCAATTCACGCCCTTTGAGCCCAGCGATATGGGCTTGGCACTCCTTTTCGGTCTGCCACAAAGCGATTGGATCCTCCTCCATGCTAGCTGTCTGTCGCCCGCGCCCGGACAATCGACGATCCGCGCCAGCGTCTCCGCCGATCCCGGCACGGCCATCGAAGGCCAACCGGTCTGGGTGGAATTTGACGGTCTTACGAACGCTCTACCGGTCATTGGCGGCCAGGCTGTCGGCATCGGTGCCGAGATCGGTATCACCGGCGCGATGATCGAGACGGACACAAACGGGCCATTGTGGGACCATCTGGCAACAACCGATACAATCCGCTACCGGATCCGCGGCCAGCAAAACTGGGTCGAGCTTCCCGGCGCACCGGACGAAATCACGGCCTTCCGATCGAATTGCCTCAGCCTGTCCGGGGCCGCGCCGCGCACCCCACCAGCCGCGTCAGAACCTGGCCCGACACACGTCCCAACTTGCGCCGATCTTCCCGGCCTCGTCTCCACCGAAACCGGCGACGCGCAAGAGATTGCCGTCATAAACGACAGCGCATTCACGGCTCGGGTGATTTGGCTCGACCCGACCGGCAACCAGATCGATGTCGGCGTGCTTGCACCCGGTCAAACAGCGTCGCTTGGCAGCGATAAGGGGCATATTTGGGTGATCGCGAATGCGGCCGGCGTATGCCAATCCGTGCATGAGGCGCGCGCACCGGAGATACGGATCGCCGATCCGGCCGACAATGCGGCCACATCACCGGAAAACTAGGCACTTCCGGCGCTAATCGCTACCGCTGACCCGACTGGCCTTCTTGCGCACAAGCACGCTGCGCAAATCGTGCATCGCCAACAACAGCGCGTCGGTCGTCTCATCCAGCGCGTCCGTACTGGCCCGCGATTGCGCCCATTGCGCGGTCAAATTCAGCTGCTCAATGCAGGTCGTGGGAATGGCAGCATCGCGGCGGGCCAGCACCTGCTGACGGTCATCAAGCCAGGCTGCAATTGCGGCGCGATCGGCATCGGTCAAGCTGACCTCACCATGCGCACGGATATTTCCGTTCTTGGCGTTGACCGCCGCAATCTCCGTCATTTCAAGGCGTTTGTGGCGGGTCTCGGATTCGACCCGAAACACCGCCGCGCCATTGTCACGAATGCGAAAATAGTATTCCGGAATTTCGGCCATGGCCCCCCTCTTTGTCGGGGCAGCCTAGTGGAGGCGCGCCGAAAAAGTCAAAGCTTGCGCGCCACGATGTATTGGTTCCGCCCGCCGGTGGGATAACTGTCGCTTTCGATCACCTCAAATCCGGCCTGGGCGATCATCGCCTCCAAAGCGTCGGGGCTAAATTTGCGTAAATACGGCGCCTTCCCGATCCATTGCATGACGCTGATGACCAAGGATATCGGGCCAAGACGCCCTTTAAGGCACGGCGATTTCGAGATAAAGAGCCCGCCCGGCCGCAGATGCGCCGCGATCCTGTCCAACTGGCTTTCCAAATCGGGCAGCAAATGCAGCAGATTGAAGGCCAGGATCGTGTCAAAAGGACCCGTGCCCAAGGCCGGATTGCCTAACGCGCCCTCAACGACCGTCAGCCCCGGGATCGACGCTGCAAAGGCCTTGTCGCGCCCGATCGCGGTCATGCCCGCAGAATAATCGCTTGAGATATATTGCGCGACCATTGGCGCCAGGCGCAACGCGGTCGAGGATGTGCCCGCACCCAGTTCCAAAACGGTGTCTTCGGACGATAAATACGTCTGGGTACGCTGCAGCGTGGCCTCATAAGCCGCCGGATCGGCAATGGCCTGGCGCGCATAGCGCTGCGAGAGTTTGGACCAGAATTCAGGTTTGGTTTGCGTCATCGTTATCATTCTTTCCGCCGCATCTGTTTTGCATCTGAGGGCCTCATATGACGGGACCACTGCAAATGTAATTGCATATTTTCACATCAGATATATGCATATTTGCATGAATTGGAACGCGCTGCACGTCGACTGGAACCATCTGCGTGCGTTTCTCGCAACCGCCGAAGAAGGCTCGCTTTCGGCGGCGGCGCGTGCGCTCGGCCAGACCCAGCCCACCCTTGGCCGCCAGGTTGCGGCACTTGAGCACAGCCTGGGCGTGACACTGTTTGAACGCCTCGGCCGAAGGCTCGCGCTGACCGAAGCCGGTCGCGCGCTTTTGGCCCATGTGCGCGCCATGGGCCACGCGGCCGAACATGTCGCGTTGACCGCGGCGGGGCAAAGCGATGCCGTGGCGGGCAAGGTTCGCATTTCGGCCTCCGATGCGGTCTGCGCTTATCAATTGCCCAACATCTTGTTGGGTCTGCGCGCTGCTGCGCCCAGCATCGAATTGCAGATCGTCGCGGATAACCAGATCTCCGACATCCTTCGGCGCGAAGCGGACATCGCTATTCGACATGTCGCGCCAAACGAGCCCGAATTGATCGCCCGACGTCTGCCGAACGGATATGGACGGTTCTATGCCGCAACCTCATGGCTCGCGAAAAACCGGCCGCCGCGCAAAATCGCAGATCTGGCCGAAGCGGCCTTGGTCGGCGCGGATCGGGCTGAGGTGATGCAACAGCAATTGGCCAAACGCGGGGTCGACGTGGCGCCGCTTTTCACCCCGATCTGGTCGCGGAACGGCACCGCGATGTGGGAATTGGTCAAGGCTGGGCATGGATTGGGGCTGATGTCGGATGCAATCGCGGCAGAAACGCCGGGGGTCCAGGCCATCGATATCGACGGGATCGACGGGATCGAGATCCCGACCTGGCTGATAACCCACCGCGAATTGCGCACAGCACGGCGCATTCGCGTGGTCTTCGATTATTTGGCCACGACCTTTACCGCCAAGCCTCATGCCGCACCCGCGACCTAGTGGCGATGCCGGGCCATTGTTCCTTGGCGTGTGTCGCTGACCCGCGGATGCCGCGCGTCGCCGACGGCCCCCGCGCATGCGGGGGCACCGAGGCGGCGCGCGCCCCGGTCAACGCAGCCCGGCGCAGAACCTCTGGATACGTGTCATAGCTTCGTCCAGCAACGCATCCGAGGTCGCATAGCTGATGCGGAAATTCGGACTGAGCCCAAAGGCGCCGCCAAAGACCACCGCCACGCCCTCTTCTTCCAACAGCGCTGTGGCAAAGGCCTCATCATCGGCGATGACCGCGCCGCCGGCGCTTGTCTTGCCCAGGCAACCCGAAATGGACGGATAGACGTAAAACGCCCCGTCGGGCCGCGCGCAACTGATGCCATCGGCGGCGTTGAGCGCGGCCACGACACGATCCCTGCGCCGCTTAAAGGCTTCGGTGAACGCGTCCAGAAAATCCATCGGGCCGGTCAGCGCCGCCACTGCGGCCCACTGGCTGATCGAACAGGGGTTCGAGGTCGATTGCGATTGGACCTTTCGCATCGCGGCGATCAGCGTCTTTGGACCGCCAGCATAGCCGATGCGCCACCCTGTCATCGAAAAGGCCTTGGAGACTCCATTGGTGGTCAATGTACGGTCGTAGAGCCCGGGCTCGATCTGCGCCGGGGTCGCGAAGACAAAACCGTCATAGACCAGGTGTTCATACATATCATCCGACATGATCCAAACATGCCGATGACGCATCAGCACATCGGTCAGACCGCGCAGCGCGTCGCCGTCATAGCCCGCGCCGGTCGGATTTGACGGCGAATTGAAGATCAGCCATTTGGTCCGGGGCGTAATCGCCGCTTCAAGCGCCTCCGGCGTGATGCGAAAGCCGTTCTCCATCGCCCCTTCGACGATGACAGGTGTGCCTCCGGCCAATTTCACCATATCGGGATAGCTGACCCAATAGGGCGCCGGAATGATCACCTCATCGCCGGGATTGAGCGTCGCCATCAGCGCATTGTACAAAACCTGCTTGCCACCGGAGGAGACACTGATCTGGCTCGGCTCATACGTGAGCCCGTTTTCACGCGCAAATTTGTCGATAATCGCGGCCTTCAGCTCCGGGATACCATCAACAATCGTGTATTTCGTCTTGCCCGCATCGATCGCGGCACGCGCGGCGTCCTTGATATGGTCGGGCGTGTCGAAATCAGGCTCACCCGCGCCCAGCCCGATCACATCGGCGCCGTTTGCCTTCAATTCTGCGGCCAAATTCGACACAGCGATTGTGGGCGACGGCTTTACCCGATCCAAGGTCGCGGACAGAAAGGTCATAGGTGGCGGGCTCCGGGGCTGAGACAGTTTACATCGTTCCGCCTGAGCCATAGGCTTGGCTGATGCGCGGGGCAAGGCAAGGACAGCAAAAACATGACGGAAATGGCATGGTTCACGGACGAGAATTCGACCTTTGGCGATCGGCTGGCAGCCGCGCGGGATAGCGCAGGCCTTAGCCAAAGCGAACTTGCCCGCCGCGCCGGCGTCCGGGTCAGCTCAATCCGGTCTTGGGAAAACGATCAAAGCGAGCCGCGGGCCAATACGCTGCAACGCGTGTCCGGGATCCTAGGGGTCTCTTTGATGTGGCTTTTGGCCGGCGAAGGCGACGGCGTGCTGAGCGTCGTCGAAGAAACCCCCGATGATCTCCGCGACGTCTTGTTGGAGATCCGCGCATTGCGCACCGATCATGCCCGCATCGCAGAGCGCTTGGGCCGGCTCGAAAAACGCCTGCGCCTGTCTATGAGCCCGCGCGAGGATGCATGACCGAAACGCCTGAGATCCGGCGCAAGCGCCTCTATATGCGCGCCACGCATCGCGGGATCAAAGAAATGGACATCATTATGGGCCATTGGGCCCGGGTGCGACTCGGCGCCGCAGACGCGGATTTGCTCGCAATTTTCGAAGAGCTCCTCGAAGAAAATGATCAAGACCTCTACCAATGGGTCTCTCAACAGGCGGTTCCACCCCTTAAATACAAGGGGATTGTGGCCGATCTGCGGGATTTAATGGACAAACGCAAAGACTTCGCGTGAAATTAACGCTATCTTGGGATTTTGCGGGCTAAGACGGCGCCGAGCGACTTTACGGAGCCGATTATGAGTTTGCACGCCCCCCTTCAGGACGGGACCCGCCATGGCATGATTGCGGGCTACCTGGATACTCTCGCAATGGTGGAACGGCTGCATCGTCTCCTCCTCGACGTCATCAAGGATGAATTTGAACGGCTCGGCATGCTCGATATCAACGCCGTCCAAGCGCTTTTGTTGTTCAATATTGGTGACAACGAGGTCACCGCGGGTGAGCTCAAAAGCCGCGGCTATTATCAGGGCTCCAACGTGTCCTACAATCTCAAGAAACTGGTTGAGATGGGGTACATGCACCACCAAAGGTGCGAGATTGACCGCCGGTCCGTGCGGGTTCGGCTGACCGATAAAGGCCGCCAGGTGCGCGATGTGGTGAACGAACTATTCGCCCGCCATGCCGAAGGCCTGGAAAACAAGGGCGCAATGTCGACCGACGGTATGGACCAAGTCAACCACTTGCTCAAACGCGTCGAACGGTACTGGTCCGAACAGATCCGCTACATTTACTGATCCGGGCGAAAGTGGCTCTCGATCACCAGGTCCTTTCGCGGCCC
This sequence comes from Pseudomonadota bacterium, assembly GCA_039183205.1. Lineage (GTDB taxonomy): Bacteria > Pseudomonadota > Alphaproteobacteria > Rhodobacterales > Rhodobacteraceae > HKCCE3408. The sequence continues at coordinate 33,451 of JBCDBR010000014.1, forward strand.
GGTGACGGTCCAAATGCTTCGCCAACGCGGCCAGTCCGAAAAGTCATAAGCCACATCGTAAAGATCCGGCGGGCAGTTATGCCGCGCAGCCGGCGCGGCTTGGCTAAAATCGTGAAATGGTCGGCCATCGTCAAAGCTTACAACAAATCGCTCCCCGATCTGGCGCCAATGATAGACGCGATCCGCGCGCATCGGCGCTGCATCGCCAAACCGCAGCTGGCCTGTCTCCCGTTGGATCAAACCGCCATCGGGCCGCACTTGCCACATCGCGTGACCCGACAAGACCCCCGACACCCCTGCCCGACAATCGGCAATCTGGCGCGCAAGTCGCCAGGTGCCGACAAAATCGGCAAGCGTCAGCCGCACCGCAGCACAGCCCATACGGGTGCGCGAGGGGCCTGCCCCTCGCAAAGGCTATGCGCCGCCTGAGCAGACGCGCCAAGGATCGCCCCATCGGGGCGTGACGCGGCGCGTTGCGCCATCCTCGCGCCGATCGCGTCACCTTGCTTGTCCCGGTCCGCACCACGGCGTAAGACACCGCGACACCGACGCGAAGGCCCGCCATGATCCCCCGCTATTCCCGCCCCGAGATGACATCGATTTGGACGCCCGAGACCAAGTTCTGCATCTGGTATGATATCGAAGCCCATGCGTGCGACGCCATGGCTGAGATCGGAATGATCCCTAAGGAAAACGCGGCCGCCGTCTGGACAGCCAAGGACGCCACCTTTGACGTCGCGCGCATCGACGAGATCGAGGCGATCACAAAACACGATGTCATCGCCTTTCTGACCCATCTGGCAGAAATCATCGGCGCCGATGCCGCGCGGTTTGTGCATCAAGGCATGACCTCGTCTGATGTGCTTGACACCTGCTTTAACATCCAGCTCACTCGTGCATCCGATATTCTGCTTGGCGATCTCGACGCCTTGCTTGCCGCGCTTCAGACCAGGGCGGAAGAGCACAAATATACCCTCCGCATCGGGCGGTCCCACGGCATCCATGCCGAGCCGCTGACCATGGGGCTCACTTTTGCGCGCTTTTTCGCAGAGATCAAACGCAACCGGACGCGGCTGGAAAGCGCGCGCGGCGAAATTGCCACGGGCGCCATCTCTGGCGCGGTCGGCACGTTTGCCAATATCGATCCCCGCGTTGAGGCCCATGTCTGCGCCCAACTTGGCCTCACGCCAGAACCGATATCGACCCAGATCATTCCGCGCGACCGGCATGCGATGTTCTTTGCCACATTGGGTGTCATCGCCAGTTCGGTGGAAAACATAGCCACCGAGATCCGCCACATGCAGCGCACCGAAATGCTTGAAGCCGAAGAGTTTTTCGCCAAGGGGCAAAAGGGCTCCAGTGCTATGCCGCATAAACGCAACCCGGTGCTGACGGAGAACCTCACAGGCCTTGCTCGGCTGGTTCGAAGCGCGGTCACGCCGGCACTCGAAAACGTGCCTTTGTGGCACGAACGCGACATCTCGCACAGCTCAGTCGAACGCATGATCGGCCCGGACGCGACCGTAACGCTCGATTTCGCGCTGAGCCGTCTGACCGGCGTGATCGAAAAGCTCGTAATTTATCCCGACAATATGATCAAAAACATGGATAAATTCCGCGGCTTGGTCCATTCGCAACGCGTCCTTCTGGCTCTCACACAGGCCGGTATCAGCCGAGAAGACGCCTATCTCCTGGTGCAGCGAAACGCGATGCGCGTATGGGAAGACGGCGCAGATTTCAAAACCGAATTGCTGGCCGATGACGAGGTGCGCGCAGCACTAAGTGACGCGGAAATCGATGAAAAATTCGATATGGCTTATCACACAAAGCATGTTGACACGATCTTCACCCGCGTCTTTGGCGCCTAAGCGGCAGGGCCGGTTCGACATGGCGCTTTCACCGTTGCCTCAATCGGCCCCAAACGCGGTTCCGAACGCGAGGCGGCTGCTGGCACGGATCTTCGATCACCAGGGCATCCGAGCATTCCGCTTCGTTGCCTATCCCGCTGAATTCCTAACGATTTCGCCCTAAATTCGCGACACGCAACCGCACGTCCTGCAACTGTGCCTTAACGGCTTTCATGGGATTTGAACCCGTTGCGTTTGCGCTTTGGGGGCAAGTGATATGGATCAGATGGCGGCTGAGCGTCCGGGCGGCGCGCTCGATATGGCGGGGGCCGACACGCTCCCGGCGCGGCTGAGCCAAGGGCAAAAAGCCGCCGTGATCGTGCGATTGCTTTTGACCCAAGAGGTGCCGCTGCCGCTGGAGCGTTTGTCCGCGCGCCACCAACAGCAATTGGCGCAGCACATGACGACCATTCATCGCATCGATCGCCAAACGCTGGCCGAGGTCGTGGATGAGTTCGTCGATAGTTTGGACGGCGTTGGCTTGACCTTTCCACGTGGTCTGCCGGATGCGCTCGATATGCTGGAGCCCTATTTGTCCCCCGATGCGCGCGGTGAATTGCGCGATGCCGCCGACAAAATGAACCGCGGTGATGCTTGGGATCGGTTAGGCGAGCTCGATATCGGTGAGTTGCTGCACCTGATCGAAGAAGAAGGCGCTGAGGTCTGCGCCATCTTGCTCTCAAAGCTCCCCGTCGCCAAAGCCGCTGAATTGCTGGCCAATCTGCCGGTGGAACGGGCCGAGGTCGTGGCGCATTCGGTGGCGCTGACGGGCTCGGTCGGGCCGCACACGGTGCATCGGATCGGCAAGGCGCTGATCTCGCAACTCGACGCACGTCCTGCGCCGGCATTCCGCGCCAATGCTGCCGATCGCGTAGGCCTCATCCTCAATGCCGCCACGCGCCGGATGCGCGAACAGATGCTCGAAGGCCTCGAAAGCCGCGATGCCGATTTTGCCGAGGCCGTGCGCCGGACCATCTTTACCTTCGATCACATCCCAGCCCGGGTCGATGCGGGCGATGTGGCCGCCATCATGCGCGCCGTCGAAGGCGACACGCTCAATCTCGCCTTGGCCGCCGCTTTCGACCAATTCCCCATCGCCGCCGATTTTGTGCTCGACAATATCTCCAAGCGCATGGCCGAGACCCTGCGCGAAGAAGCAATGGCGCTTGGCACGCCTGGCGAAGAAGAAGGCGAAGGCGCAATGACGGCCGTCATCACCGCGATCCGAGAACTCGAAGCCACGGGCCAGATTAAGCTGAAAGAACAGCAACCGGCGGAATAACGCGCCTCCGGCACCGCCACACCGCGGCAGCACGCGCCGGCGAGGCGCCCCGCCTGACGGGGTGCACGAGCTGGCGCGTTCCCCCCTTCCCAGCCCCGCGCCATGCGCTAGGGTATGCGCCATGGTCCTCAGCTTCACTGATCGGGGCATCTATTGCCCAGCCGCAGATGCTTACATCGACCCTTGGCGCCCGGTCCGCCGGGCGCTCATCACCCATGGCCATGCCGATCACGCCCGCGCCGGTCACGACGCCTATCTCGCAACCGAAACAGCCGCGCCGGTCCTGCGCCATAGGCTCGGCGCGATCACGCTCGATACCATCGCCTATGGGACCCGCCAACGGATCGGGGACGCCACGATCTCCTTCCATCCCGCAGGCCATGTGCCGGGCTCCGCACAAATCAGGGTCGAAGTTGCCGGCGAGGTCTGGGTCGTCTCAGGCGATTACAAAACCGTGCCGGATGGGCTATCGGAGGCCTTTGAGCCCGTGCCGTGCCACGCCTTTATCACCGAAAGCACGTTTGGTCTGCCAATTTACACCTGGCCCGATCCGGCAGAGCTCGCACGCGATCTGAATGCGTGGTGGGCCGGAAATGCCGCGCAAGGGCGGTCCTCGGTGCTGGGGTGCTACAGCCTAGGCAAGGCGCAGCGCGTCTTGCAGATGCTCGATCCGACCATCGGCCCGATTTTGACCCATGGCGCCATCGAAAACACCAATGCGGTGCTGCGCGCACAAGGCCTGTCCCTGCCCGATACGGTCCAGGTGACGCCCGATCTCGACGTCAAAGCCGTTCCAGGCGCGATGATCGTTGCCCCGCCATCGGCCCTGGGATCGGCTTGGATGCGTAGATTTGGCAATGCCGCGACCGGGATCGCGTCCGGGTGGATGCGACTGCGCGGTGTGCGCCGCCGGCGCGCCGCGGATCGGGGCTTTGTAATTTCCGACCACGCCGATTGGCCCGGGCTGAACGCAGCCATTGCCGCTACGGGTGCGGAAAAGGTCTTTGTCACCCATGGCTACACAGCGCAATTTGCCCGCTGGCTGGACATGCAGGGCTATCAGGCCGGCATCGTGAACACAGACTTTACCGGTGAAAGCCTGGACGCTGCCGATGCGGACGTCGCGCCATGACGCCCACTGCACCGCGCCATACCGGCCCGCTCTGCCAGCCGATGCCTCCGAGCCGAGGGCGCCCGGCATGAAACGCTTCGCCGCACTCTTTACGGAGCTCGATCAGACCACCAAGACACGTGTCAAAGTCGCGGCGATGGCATCCTATTTCCGGACGGCGCCAGAGGCGGATAAATTGTGGTGCATCGCGCTGCTTTCCGGACGCCGACCCCGACGGCTCATCACCACGACAAAGCTGCGCGAATGGGCTGCTGAACGGGCCGGCATCCCCGATTGGCTCTTTGACGAATGTTATCCCGTGGTCGGCGATCTGTCGGAGACAATCGCGCTCATTCTGCCGCCAGCCGATCGCAGTGATGCCGCAACGCTTGCCGATACGATCGCCGCCTTGCGCGCGCTCGACAGCGCGGACGAGGAGACCCGAAAGGCGCATGTTCTGGCCGCCTGGGATCGGCTGGACGCGACAGAACGGCTTGTTTTCAACAAGTTATTGACCGGAGGATGGCGCATGGGCGTCAGCCAAAAACTCATGACCCGGGCGTTGTCGCAGGCCACCGGCATTGATGAGCCGGACCTCACCCACCGGCTGATGGGCGATTGGACGCCCGATAGCGTGAGCTGGGCCAGTCTGATCGAAGCGCCCGATCCGACGGCCGATCTCTCACGCCCCTATCCGTTTTATCTTGCCTATCAGATCGAGGCAGAGCCCGAGACGCTCGGGCCGGTCTCTGACTGGATCGCCGAACGAAAATGGGATGGTATCCGCGGGCAACTGATCTTACGCGGCGGCGCGCATTACCTCTGGTCCCGCGGCGAGGAATTGATCACGGAGCGCTTTCCCGAGATCGCGCGCGCGAAGGACTTTCTACCGCCCGGAACAGTTATTGACGGCGAGGTTTTAGCCTATGCCGACAACGCCCCGTTGCCCTTTGCCCGCTTGCAACCGCGCATCGGGCGCAAAGTCGTTCCCAAGACACTTCTAAAAGAAGCGCCGGTCGTTTTGATGGCCTATGACCTTTTGGAGTGGAACGGTCAGGACATTCGTCAAGACCCACTTGAAGATCGACGTGCAACTCTCTCGGAAATCGTCAAAAATTTACCAACGGAGGCCAGCGTGATCCTGTCGCCTGAAGTTCTGGCACAAGATTGGCAGGGCCTCACCGCGGCGCGCGCGGAAAGCCGTGATCTCGGCGCCGAAGGGCTGATGCTGAAACGTCGCAACGCGCCCTATCTGACCGGACGGAAGAAGGGCGATTGGTGGAAATGGAAGGTCGATCCCCTGACTATCGACGCTGTGATGATCTATGCGCAGGCCGGATCGGGGCGCCGGGCGACGTTGTACACGGATTTCACGTTTGCCGTTTGGAAAGATGACAGCCTTATTCCCTTCACCAAAGCCTATTCCGGTCTGACCGACGCCGAATTTCGCGAAATCACCGCTTGGGTGCGCAAAAATACCCTCGAACGCTACGGGCCGGTGCGCGCGGTCACGCCGCACCATGTCTTCGAGATCGCCTTTGAAGGCATCCAGAAAAGCACGCGTCACAAATCGGGCGTCGCGCTTCGGTTTCCGCGTATGGCGCGCTGGCGGAAGGACAAGCCGGTATCTGAGGCCAACACGTTTGCCGATCTTCAGACCATGCTCGCCACATATGGCTAATCGAATGGCCACCTATCTGCCTGCGGCAGCATGCCCCGTGCCAGCGGCACCGCATTCGCTATCTTATCCCCTATGACGATGCTCGCGCTTCTTCTGACGGCTGCCCTCTTCGGTGGTATGGTATTTTTCTCGGCCGGCTTTGCCCCGGTTTTATTCGCGCAATTGCCCATCGCTGAGGTGCGCCCGATTTTGCGCGGCACCTTTCCGTATTACTATTTGGCGGTGATTGCCCTCGCGGCATTGTCTGGCCTAGCCGCGTTCTTCGTTTCGGTCTTGGCCGGGATGCTCTTGGCCGCGATTGCGCTATCGACAGCCTATGCCCGGCAAATTCTCATGCCCCGCATCAACGCGGCCAGCGATGCCGAGGACCAGACGCAATTCAAGCGGCTGCATGGCGCGTCCGTTGTGCTGCAACTCATCCAGATCGGCCTGGCCGGCTGGGCGCTTGTGGCGCTAAGTTAGCGTATCGGATGCGATCTCGTCGGTCCGCCCTCTTGCGCTCTGATCGATCTGCGAGGTCAGGCGCCCGCCCGACCCTTGCAATTCAGCCGGTCAGAGGTGCCTCGGACCAGTCGGCATTCAATGACCGACATTCCATAGTCTGGACCATCGACAATCCTGCCTGCGCTGAAAGTCTTGGTCAGAAGAGTGATTAGCTGGCTCCGATATCCGCCCGCGCAGACAAACCAGAGACAGGGATGCAAGGCCCGCCACCGCCACGACCTGCCGCAAAAAACCGAGGCAGATCGCCCTTCGCACGAAAGGACGGTCTGGGAAAGCAAGGCTAAGGCGAAAAACGGGTCATCGGGCAACCCGTTCCCCGCTATGCAACCGCGCTCACGGGCATGGGGCGTTTGCCATCCCGCCATGCCTGCGCAGCGGTGCCAAACTCTTCGAACAGCGGCTTTGACACTGGATCAGCACCGGCTTCATACTCGGCATGCCATTGAACCGACAAGGTAAATCCAGGCGCGCCATCGATATAGATGGCCTCCGCCGTCCCGTCTGGGGCAATACCATCAACGATCACCCGGGGGCCCGCCTCTTTGATGCCTTGCCCGTGTAGCGTGTTGGTCATCACCGTGCTGCGGCCCATCAAACGGTGAAATGGCCCGCCTTCGGTAAAGTTAACCTCATGGCGCAATGCGAACTTTTCTTCGATGGTTCCATCGGGCGGCATACGGTGGTTCATCCGGCCCGGCAGATCCCTGATCTCGGGGTGAAGACTGCTTTCAAAGGCGACCGCCACCTCCTGAAATCCACGGCAAAGGCCCAAAATCGGCTGGCCGCGCGCCACGCAGGCGCGGATCAGCGGCAAGGTGAGCCCGTCGCGCAAGCGATCGAACGTGCCATGGGCTTCGGTCTCGGCCTCGCCGTATTCCTCAGGGTGCACATTTGGCCGCCCGCCGGTGAAGACAAACCCCGCGCAGCTTTCGAGGACGTCTTCAAGCGGCGCCAAGGCCGGATCGGCCGGAACGATAAGCGGAAGCGCATTCGCCACCGACGCCACCGCATCAAGGTTCATACGACCCGCGGCCTGGGTTTCATACTGATCGTTGATCAAATGGCGGTTGCCGATTATGCCGATCACTGGGCGCGCCATGATATCTCCGTTTGCAGCCTTATCGCCTTAGTCTAGGTGTCTTAAGCAAAGGCGAAAAGGCCGCTCTGCGCGAAGACTGCCCTGCATTCCTGCACATGCCGCTAAATTGGGCAACCAAGTTGCGCCGTGAGATACGTTGTGAACAGCGACGCGAACCGAACGCGGCGGGCCTTAATCGGGCAGCCGTGCGGTGACCTCGATTTCGATTTTCATCCGCGGGTCTTGCAAGCCCGCTGAGATCATCGTCGCGGCCGGCATCGCACGGCCCAGCCATCGGCTTGTGATTGGCCAGCATGCCTCCCAGTCTTCGGGGTTGGGGACGATATAAGTGACGCGCACAACCTGATCGATAGACGCCCCAGCCTGTGACAGGGCCGCTTCGATGTTACGGAACGTTTGTTCGCATTGGGCAACGACATCGTCGGAGATTTCCATCGTGGCGTAGTCGAAACCCGTTGTGCCGGCGACAAAGACCCAGCCATCTTCGATCACCGCCCGGGAATAGCCGATCGTGGCTTCAAACTCAGACCCGGAAGAGACCCGCCCAGGCTTCATGGCACGGCCTCAAAACCGGCGGCCTCGACACCGGCAACGGCCGCGGCGGAATCATTGTCGGAGCTATCGCCGGACACACCGACCGCGCCCAAAACGGCGCCGGTTGCGCCTTTGATCAAAACACCGCCCGGCACCGGGATGACCCGACCGCCAAAGGCTCCGTTCACGGCGGCCATGAAATAGGCCTGATCCTCTGCACGCGCCATCTGGGCCGAGCCCGGCATCCCAAGCATGACTGCGCCATAGGCTTTGCCGCGCGCGATCTCAAACCGCCCAGGGCTCGCCGCGTCCTCACGCTCGAAGGCAAGAACATGGCCGCCGCCATCGAGCACCACGACAGAGAGCGGCTTTAGCCCCATTTCTCGGCCTTTTGCACGGGTTACGGCGATGACCTGACGGGCAGCTTCGAGGCTGATCATTCAGCACCTTTCAATGACCTCAATTGCAGATAACCCCATAAGTCATCGATTACCAGAGCAGCGCCGATCGCGCGGCCGCGGCTGCGCGGGTGTTACGCGGCCTTCCATTCCAGCCGGCGCGCATGCAAGACCGGCTCGGTATATCCGCTTGGCTGTTCGCGGCCCTTAAATACCAAGTCTTGCGCTGCGGCAAAGGCGATGCCGTTATAGCCGGGCGCCATCGGCGTATAGGCCGGGTCGCCGGCATTCTGCGCGTCGACAACGGCGGCCATGCGCCGGAAAATCGCCTCCACCTCTTCGCGGCTGACCACGCCGTGGTGCAGCCAATTGGCGATATGCTGGGCCGAAATGCGACAGGTGGCGCGGTCCTCCATCAGGCCGACACCGTTCAGGTCCGGCACTTTGGAGCATCCAACGCCTTGATCGATCCACCGCACGACATAGCCCAAGATGCCTTGGGCATTGTTTTCCACCTCACGCGTGATCTCGGCGGCGCTCCAACCACGATCACGATCCAGCGGGATGTCCAGGATCGCCTCCCGCGCGGCGCGGCGCCCAGCAGATTTCAGTTCGGCCTGAACCGCCGCGACATCGACCTCGTGATAATGCATCGCATGCAACGTCGCTGCGGTCGGGCTGGGCACCCATGCGCAATTGGCGCCGGCTTTGGGATGACCGATCTTGGCGCTCAGCATATCGGCCATTCGGTCAGGCATGGCCCACATGCCCTTGCCGATCTGGGCACGCCCCATAAGCCCGCATTCAAGCCCTATATCGACGTTAAGCGCCTCATAGGCCGCGATCCAGTCCCGATCCTTGATTGCCCCCTTGGCCGCAAATGCGCCGGCCTCCATCGAGGTGTGAATCTCATCCCCGGTGCGGTCGAGAAATCCCGTGTTGATAAATGCGACCCGATGTTTTGCCGCGCGAATGCAGGCCTTGAGATTGATGCTGGTGCGGCGTTCTTCATCCATGATGCCGAGCTTTACGGTGTAGGCCGGTAGCCCGAGCGCGTCCTCCACGGCAGAGAAAACACGGTCCGCAAACGCCACCTCATCGGGCCCATGCATCTTTGGTTTGACCACATAGACAGACCCAGCGGGCGAGTTTTTCATCGTGTCGTTTTGCGGCTTTTGCAGATCGTGGCAGGCGATCAGAACAGTGATCATTGCATCCATTAAGCCTTCAAAGGCCTCTTGGCCGTCGGGCAGCAAAATGGCGGGGTTCTGCATCAAATGGCCCACATTGCGCACCAGCATCAGCGCCCGAGCGCGCATCGCATAGGTGCTTTGACCATCGGCGGCAGTCCAGCTTTGATCGGCATTCAGCCGGCGCGTGAAGGTCTCACCTGCCTTGGTGACCGCCTCTTCCAGATCGCCGCGCATCAGGCCCAACCAATTGGAATAGGCCAGGACCTTGTCTTCGGCATCGACGCAGGCCACGGAATCCTCGCAATCCATGATGCTCGACAGCGCCGATTCAAGCCACACATCGGATACGCCCAGCGGATCGGCGGCGCCGATATCGGTCTCGGGGTCGAATTCGACGATGATCCCAAGACCGTGATGTTCGAAATGCATCGACGTGCCTAAAGTGCCTTTGAATTGCCCCGGATCGGCCAGCGCCAGGGTTTGGCGGCTTTGGGCGATATCCTCGCGGGTCGCGGTCTGCCATGTGCCCGTGGCCAGCGGCACGGCTTGATCCAAAAAGGCCTTGGCCTTGGCGACGACATCGGCGCCCCGCACCGCGTCATAAGGCCCCTTTGGCGGCAGGCTGCCTAAAGCATCGGTGCCGTAGAACGCATCGTAAAGTGAGCCCCACCGCGCATTTGCGGCATTGAGTGCAAACCGCGCATTGGTGATCGGAACGACCAATTGCGGCCCCGCAACATCCGCGATTTCGCGATCGATATTGGCGGTCTCGATCTCAAAATCCGCGCCTTCGGGGCAGATATAGCCGATATCGCGCAAAAAGCTCTGATAGGCTTGGCCATCGATGGGCGCGCCCTTTTGGTCGAGATGCCAGGCATCGACCTGGCTTTGCATCTCGTCCCGTATGTGCAGAAGCGATTGATTTTCTTCGTGAAAACCCGTAAGAAGCCGCGCAAAACCCTGCCAGAACGCATCTTGTTCGATGCCCGTCCCAGGCAAGGCTTGGGTCTCTAGGAAGCGCGCCAAGCCGTCCGCGACCTGCAAACCTTCGCGTTCTACACGATGTTCCATGCCAATGCCCTCCTCTGCCGCGTCAGAGGTAGTTCATTCGCGCCCAGCCCGCAAGTGGTCAGTTTTTTTGACCAATTGCGCCGGATTTCGCGCGGCTGCGGGTGCGGCGGCACCGGTCCGAGCAATATCGGACCGCGTCCCAATCATCGGCCCATTTCTTCCGCCAGGAAAACGGTCGGCCGCAAACCGCGCAGGTCTTTGACGGCAGATGCGGCTTTTTGTGGGTCATAGATCGAACCGCAATTGATCCGGATCGTGCCCGCGCTTGCGCGTCCGCGGCGCGCGATCGTTGACGAAATGGCGCCCAGCGCCACGATCCTTCCGGCTGGCGTGTTTTTCGATAATCCGGGCGGCTTCCGCCCGGTGGCGCGCGCCCGAGCGAACCGCGTAGATGCGCGCTTTGGCTCCGCGCGCCGCCTCCACCGGATCAACCAGCGGGGCAGGATAGGCCCGTCCCAGCACAGCCCCGGCATTTCCGGCCTTCCAAGGTTCCTGTAGATGCACATCCGCGATGGCGGCCAATTCGGGACACCAGCGGCGGGTGAACTGGCCGTCGGGATCCTGATCTTTGCCCTGTTTGACGGGATTGTATATCCGGATTGTGTTCATCCCCGTCGTCCCCGATTGCATCTGCACTTGCGGGTAGTGGATGCCAGGTTCGTAATCGGTGAAGAGCCGCGCCAGGATCGGCGCCGTTGCCCGCCAATCGAGCCACAGGTGATAGCTGGCCACCGCCACAAGCATCGCACGCATCCGGAAATTCATCCATCCCGTCGCGATGAGACACCGCATGCAGGCATCCACGAAGGGAAGACCGGTTTGCCCTGAAGCCCAGGCCGCCAAACGCGCGGGGTCGCTCTGCCGCGGCCTTAGCATCTCATAGGCTGGATGGAGGCAGCGGAATTCCAGCGCGGGTTCATCCTCAAGTTTTTGCATAAAATGCGGTCGCCAAGCGAGACGGGCTTCAAAACTGCGCATGGCGCCGACCCAGCCCTGGCGGCTGCCGTTGGCCGCGGCAAGCTTTGCCTGACCGGCTTGCACGACCTCGCGCTCAGACAGCGCCCCAAACGCCAGATAGGGTGACAGGCGCGAACAGGCCGTAGCGCCAGGCCCAGGGGCGGACATAGCGCGCCGGTAGTTCTGCCCGCGGTGATTGAGAAAGCTGGCCATATCGTCCAAGGCTTGGGCCCGCCCACCGCGCTGGCGGTCGGGGCACGGATCAGGCGAGAGCCCTAATTGCGCCGCGGTCGGAACAGCGCCCGGCGCGATGTCGATCGGCCGCAATGCGGACGGCGCAGCAAGCGTGGCTTGGGCCATGACGGCAGTGCGCCGTGCCGCCCAGCCATCGCGGCCGGCCAGCCGGCGAATGACGGCCATTTGAGAAACCTCACGCCAATGAACGCCGGCAGCGCGCGCCCAAGCGGCAACGCGGCGGTCGCGGGCAAAGCTCCAGCCGTTGCCGGTTTCCTCGTGGCTCACCATCACCGAAAAGCCCTGCGCCTTGTGGAGCGCGTCCAGAACCTCAACCGCATCGCCCACCCGGACAACCAATGGCGCGCCAAGTCGGCCCATCTGGTCTTGGAGTTCTTGCAGCGTCTCGGCGACAAAGTCCCATTGCCGCGCGCTTGCATCGGGCTCGGCCCAATAGGCCGGCTCGGCGATATAAAGCGGCAAAACCGTTTCTCCCGCGGCCAGTGCAGCAGCCAGCGCGGGGTTGTCTTCCAGGCGCAAATCGCGCTTGAACCAATAGAGCACGGTCATCGCTCTGGCAGGTAGGCCGCATGGCGGGCACGGTCAACTTGCAGGTGGGGCAACAACGCTCTAATGCAAAGGCGCGCCACGCTGGAGACACGTATTGTGAATGACCGCAAGAACGGCACCATTTTTCTCGCAAACTATACGCCTTTTCCGTTCCGCATCGACCATGTGGATTTAGCCTTTCATCTGCATCCAACCGCCACCCGGGTCCGGGGCAAACTAACGATCACGCCGCTTGCCGAGGCCGAGGATCTCGACCTTTTCGGCGAGGCGCTGACATTGCGGCACGGGCCCTTGATCAACGGCGATGAGGTCATCTTTGAGCCCCTCAACCCGCGACTGCCCCCCTTCGCCGAAGGCATCCGCATCGATTGGGCCAGCATCCCAAAGGACACGTTCGAGCTTGAAATGGAGGTCGAGATTGCCCCTCAGAGCAATACCGCGCTCGAGGGGCTTTATATGTCAAAGGGCATGTATTGTACGCAGTGCGAGGCCGAAGGGTTCCGCAAAATCATGTACTACCCAGACCGACCGGACGTGATGGCCCCATTCACGGTGCGCGTCGACGGCTCCCATCCGGTACTTTTGTCGAACGGCAATTTGGTCGGCCAAGGCGACGGCTGGGCCGAATGGCACGACCCTTGGCCGAAACCGGCATATCTCTTCGCACTCGTCGCCGGCGATTTGGCTGCGTTTTCAGACCGGATCACCACCATGGAGGGCCGCGACGTGGCGCTCAATATCTGGGTCAGGCCCGGGGATGAGGACCGCTGCGCTTATGCGATGGATGCGCTCAAACGCTCCTTTATCTGGGACGAAGAGGTTTATGGCCGCGCCTATGATCTTGATGTCTTCAACATCGTCGCCGTGGACGATTTCAATATGGGCGCGATGGAAAACAAGGGGCTGAACATCTTCAACTCGAAATACGTGTTGGCCAGCCCGGAAACCGCAACTGACCGCGATTACGAACTCATCGAAGGGATCATCGCGCACGAATATTTCCACAATTGGACCGGCAACCGCATCACCTGCCGCGATTGGTTTCAGCTCTGTCTCAAGGAAGGTCTGACCGTGTTTCGCGACCAGCAATTTTCGGCGGATATGCGGTCGCCTGCGGTGCGTCGGATCGAAGACGTGCTGACCTTGCGCGCACGGCAATTTCGCGAAGATGCAGGTCCCCTTGCCCATAACGTGCGGCCCGAAAGCTACATTGAGATCAATAACTTCTACACTGCAACGGTCTATGAGAAGGGCGCAGAGATCATCGCGATGCTGCGCCGCTTGGTCGGCGCATCCGGCTATCGCGCCGCCTTGGATCTGTATTTCGACCGCCATGATGGCCAGGCCTGCACCATCGAAGATTGGTTGCGCGTCTTTGAGGACGCCACCGGCCGGGATCTGGCGCAATTCAAGCGGTGGTACAGTCAGGCCGGGACACCTCGACTGACTGCGCATCTGGACCAATCCGGCACAGCGTTGCGGCTAATTTTGCGCCAAGAAACGCGCCCCACCCCAGGTCAACCGGACAAAGAACCCGTGGTGATCCCGGTCTCTTATGGCCTTTTGGCGCCCGACGGAACCGAATTGCTGCCCACGCAATTAGCCGTTTTGGATGGGCCTGAATTGGTGCTTGAGCACGATCTTTCGGCCCTGTCCGACGCAGCCGGGATCGCCGTGCCGGACCGCGTGGTGCCAGCGTTGTTGCGGGGCTTCTCTGCACCGGTGATTTTGGAGCATGAGGCCAGTCGCGCGGACCGTTTGGTTCTGTTGGCCAATGATCCCGATCCGTTCACCCGGTGGGAGGCCGGACGCAGCCTTGCCAAAGACGTGGTCTCAGCCACAGTGCTGGAGGGCGACACGCCCGACCCCACTTGGCTAGAGGCACTTGGCACGGTTTTGGCCGATGACGGGCTCGAACCGGCCTTCCGCGCTTTGGTCCTGGCCCTGCCCTCCGAGGACGACATGGCCGACAGTCTGGCGCGATCGGGCGCCGTGCCGGACCCCACGGCGATCCACTGGGTCCTTGAAGAGACCAAAGACGCCATTGCAGAGGCCCTGGGCAGCCAATTGGCGCAGCTTTTTGAGGCCATGGCCGTGCCCGGCCGTTACACGCCCGAAGCCGATGCCGCCGGTCGGCGGTCCCTCCGCATGGCGGCGCTGTCGCTCTTGAGCCGGGGTGACGATGGCCGCCGCGCGCGCGAACTTTTCGCCGCGCAGACCAATATGACCGAAGAATTCGCCGCGTTTCTGTGCCTCTTGCGGGCCGGCGATGCCGATGCGGCAAGGACCTTTGAAGCCCGGTGGCGCCATGATGCCCTGGTGATGGATAAATGGTTTTTCGCCTGCATCGCGCAGACGCCGCCGGACCAAGCCGTTGCGCGGGCCACGGCGCTGACTGAGCATCCCGATTTCGACCTGACAACGCCGAACCGGTTTCGCGCGGTGATGGGCGGTTTGACGGCCGGAAACCCGGCGGGGTTTCATGACACATCCGGCGCGGGCTATCGGTTCATTGCCGATTGGCTCTTGCGGCTCGATCCGAAAAATCCGCAGACGGCGGCCCGAATGTCCACGGCGTTTGAGACCTGGGCCCGGTATGACGCGGATCGGCAGGATTTAATTCAAACGGAATTGACGCGGATTGCAGGGGCGCCGCATCTGTCGCGCGATCTTGCGGAGATGGTGGCCCGGATGCGCGCGGCCCCGGCGGACTAGACCGCGGGGAGGCCACTCCCTGGACCGCCGTTATGCGATCACTTGGCTAGCCAGCCAGATCATCGCGATCAGCACGGGTTGGTGGATCAAATAGATGGCGAGCGAATGCCGGCCGGGCCAGGCAAACCATTCCACAAGCGCGGGCACTTGGACATCGGCAAGGCGCGCCCACAGGCCGGCTTGGCGCCCGAATTTGCCGACCGCCATGCCCAGCAAAAAGGCCGCCGACCACGGAAACAGCGGCACATAGTCGAGCGCTGGACGTATCGGCGCCACCAAACCGGTCCATAGCAATGCGGGCGCCGACAGGGTGACATTGTCCGGAAGCACAAACGCCCCGGCCGCGCCGAGCGCCAGCGCCCATCCCGGCAGCCAAAGCAGCGCCAGACCCAAAAGGCTACACAGGGCGATGCAATGAAGAATGCCGAAATAGATGTAGATGTCGGGCGCCCAAACATAGCTGCCCAAGGTAATCGCCAGCGCCGCCGCCGCAATCATCCCCAAACGCCGGACAAACGGGATCACGCGCAAGCCGGACCCTTGCGCCAAAACGAGCGAGATACCGGCCAACGCCAAGAAACTGGCAGCGGTGCAAATGGCCAGGCCCCGCAAGGGCTGCGACAAGGCGGTGCCCGGCGCCACGAAGCCGAACATTTCGAGGTCAAAGAAGAAATGGTAGACCGCCATTGCGCCCAATGCGACGGCGCGCGCGAGATCAAGCGCAACGATCCGTGGCGGCGACATGCCTGTTGGTCTGCCCATTGGCGCGAAGCTAACGCGGGCATGTCCCAGCGTCGAGCACGATCGCGCACCAAATCCGCCGCGGCGTTTCCCAAGCTGCGCCATAATCCCGCCCCGTTGGGCCGTTAACCCTTTGGCCATGACAGCTGATTTCGAATACCGCACCCGTCCCGGCTCGCTGGCGCTTAGCATCGCGGCCTTTGCGGGGCTGACCCTGCTGGCTGCTGTGGTTTGGACCATCGCGCCGGTTTTCGCACTGATCTTGATGGTCCCGGCTCTGCTGATGTGCTTTTATCAGATCGTTGTGTCCCCGACTTATGGGCTCAAAGTGTCAGGCGATGGCTGGCGGGTTTTCTCCGAAGCCCCCGACCGCGTCATCCCCATGGCAGAAATTGACCATGTGCAGTTTTCTGAAAAACCCGGCGCGCCGCGCTGCGTCTTGGCGCTGAAGGACGGCACGACCGTCGCGCTGCCCGATCAGGCGTTGCCGAGCGATCTGATGGCGCTGATCCGCGAAACCTCCGCGCGCGGACTGAACATTCGCCAGGGCTAAGCCGGCGCTAGATCGGGCGCGGAACCGGGCGTCCCGCGATGTCGGCATTGTCAAATCGGGTCGGACGCAGCACTGGGCGGAGACCAGGCACGCAATAGGCCTGGCGAGACACCCAATCGCGCATCGCCGCCCGCTTGCGGCCGGAGTGAAACGGGCCCCAATCGGCAGCGACACCTGCCATCCCTTCGGACACCACCCCATCGCGTGCGACCGTGGCGGCCATGATGCGCAGCCCGCAGCGCACATTCGCCGGCCCATCCAACAAATCCGATGCAGTACCCGCCTCACAGCTATATCCGCGCGCGGTCGCCGGTGTGATCTGCAATAGGCCAAACCAGCGGCCCTCGCCGCCGACCGCATCGGGGTTATGCGTGCTTTCATAAAACGCCAGCGTCGAGACCAGGCCCGCCCAAAACGCCGTACGCTGGCGCGCATCGGCCCTGGGATAAGCCGGACACCAGGTCCCGATATCGGCCGGGACCACATCCAAAAGCGGCGATGCTGGCCCATCAAGTGCGGCCATGACCGCGCCGCGCCACGCCTCCGCGCCCACGACCCCGTCCCAGGCCAAAGCCGGACGGGCCCAGGTTTCGCGTGGCTGCGGGCGCAGGCTTTCGCCCAGGCCAATTCCGGCCGGCGTAAAGCTCATCGAACCGGCGGTGACGTTGTCATCCGTCAGAACCGGGCGCGGCACCGGCGCGTCATCGGCCAGCGCGGACGAGGCCAAAACAACCGCGCAGCAGAGCAGCAGACCCAAACGATTAATCACCATTCCCCCAAGCACCCCAGTAGTGTGACGCAGCGTGACCGCGTGCGGCAATACTAATTTGCGCAACAATACGCAAGCTGGGGCGGGATTGCCCGCAAATTGGCGACAATCAGGCTTGGCAATAGGCCTGTGCGCGGGTCCAAGCCTGGATCGCGGCGCGGCGTGATGGCACGACCATCGGCCCCCAATCGGCCGCCACACCGCTGCCTCCGGCCGATACCACGCCGTCCCGCGCAACCGTTACGGACCAAATGCGCAGGGCGCAGCGGATATTGGCCGCCCCATCCCGAAGTTCTGTGCCGCGTGTTGCAGCGCAGCCGTAAAACCGCGCCGTGGCGGGCGAGATCTGGACCAAGCCGAACCAACGCCCATCGCCACCCACAGCATCGGCGTTCCAGGTGCTTTCATACTCGGCCAATGCGGACAAAAGCCCCGACCAAAACGCCGCCCGCTCCACGGTGGTGGCGCCGATATAGCCCGGGCACCATTCGGCGATATCGCGCGGTGATTGTGAGGTGAGCGACGCTGCATCACCGGCAAGCATCGCCAGGCTCGCCGCCGTCCAGGCCGCCCCTTCGGGATGAAAGTCCCAGGCCATCGCCGGAACGTCGCTGGCCCGCGCAGACGGGTTGCAGGCTGCAAAGCTGGCCAAAAGGACGAGACAGATCACATGCTTCATGCCCGCGGGGTGTCGTGTTCGGCGTATCTCTGCAAGCCTTGCGCGACCCGCCTTGCGGGATCGGCCGTTTTTCGCCCGGCAGAATTGGCCCGGACTTCGCAAAATTGAACCCTTCGCGCCGCGGACGCGACCCATCCTCGGACGCAACAGAAGAACATCACCGGAGGGTCCATGCCAGTTCATTATCTCACCGACAACGCCGATTTCCGCGGCTTTTCGACAGGCGATGACACGGTCTTTGCCTATCGCGGCAGCGACTATTTGTTTTTGAATTTCGGCGATGACATCGCCTTTGCCGGCCGCGGCCACGATACGGTCATCGGCGGCTATGGCGCGGATACGATCTATGGCGATCACGGCAATGATCTCATCTATGGCGGCAATGTCGATGGCACCGACACCGCGTCAAATCGGCTTTATGGTGGATCAGGCTCGGACACGATCTATGCTGGCATCTTCGGCGATACAATCGATGGCGGCGATGACGCGGACTTTATCTTCGGAAACATCGGCGCCGATGTGATCTATGCCGGTGTGGGCTGGGACTCGGTCACTGCCGGAAACGGATCGGACACGATCTATGGCGGTGATGGGCGCGACACGCTGCGCGGCGCGGATGGCAACGACAGCATCCGGGGCGATAGCGGGAACGACCTGCTCTCCGGCGGGCGCGGCAATGACACGCTTCGCGGCGGTGACGGCGATGATGTGATCAGCGGCGGCGACCAAAACGACAGCCTCCGGGGCGGCAGCGGGAACGACACGCTCAGCGGCGATGGCGGCAATGACACGCTGCTCGGCAATGGCGGCGCGGACCAGCTTGACGGCTGGCACGGCGCCGACAGCCTGCGCGGTGGGAATGGCA
This sequence comes from Pseudomonadota bacterium, assembly GCA_039183205.1. GTDB lineage: Bacteria > Pseudomonadota > Alphaproteobacteria > Rhodobacterales > Rhodobacteraceae > HKCCE3408. Next base: position 52,314 of record JBCDBR010000014.1, read on the forward strand.
ACGACCTGCTCAAGGGCGGCACCGAAAACGACACGCTGCGCGGCGATAGCGGAGATGACGCCCTCGATGGTGGTGGCGATGACGACCGGCTCTATGGCGGCTTCGGCAAAGACACGCTCGACGGGGGCTCTGGAGACGACTGGATCGATGGCGGTGCCGGCGATGACTTTGTGCGGGAAGCCCATGGCGACAACACGATCCATACCGGCGACGGTGCCGACGAAGTGGAGCTTTACTATTCAAAGCTCGGCGGCGACCACACCGTCTATCTCGGCGATGGCGATGACGTGTTAAACGCCACCAGCACCGGTACCAATTGGATCCATGGCGGCGATGGCGACGACGTTATCCGGTCCGACCACGGCGATAATTATATCTTCGGAGGCACGGGCAATGACTGGATCGAGGGCTCCGAGGTGAGCGGCGCCGACGACGGGATCGATTACCTGTCCGGCGGCGCGGGACATGACCACATCTTTGCGCGCGGCGGCGAAAACACCATCAGCGGGGGAACCGGCGATGATGTCATCTCGGTCGGGATCGGCGCGGATTCAGGCGCCGATACGTTTGTCTTCGAACTCAACGGTAATTCCGATTTCGGAACCGATACGATCGATTACTTCTCAACCCATAGCGACCGCATCGTCTTTACCCATGGCGACGGAGCGCAACCCCCCGTGGATGTCACCGTCTCCCACGTCGGCGAGGGTCAAGTGGTGCTTTCGGTCGACGGCAATGACGGGCTTGTGGTCATCGACTACCTTGGCACCTGGACCGATGATGTGATCAGTTTCGGCCTTTAGCCCGCGGCGGCCGCGCGCTGCGACGTTTCCATTGCCCCCATGTGCGCGGCTGGTAAAAGATGCATCCAAAGCGGTCAGTCTTTTCGTGGCAGGTGGCAATGACCCGGGATTTCAACGCGGCCTGGCGCAAGATTTTAATCCTCGAAGTGGCCGTTTGGGTCGCCGGGCTGGTCTATTTCGTCATCTACCTCTTCCACGCAGAGACCATGACCGGGGAACCCGCTGCGGACGATCCCATTGCATGGTCCATGTTCCTGGCCGCATTGGTCGCCGTACCGGTCGCGCGATCCGTGCAAAGCCGGTTCCTACGGCGTTTAAATGCCACAGTCTCGGACGGTCTCATCCTGTCCGACCAAGACGATCCGGCGACCATCGGCACGGCATTTGCGCGCCTGGCCAGCCGGTCTTTTGCCATCCTCGTGGTGGTTTTGCTGGTGCTGGTCGTTGGCGGCATCGCAATCGAAACCCGCTCCAACCCGCTTGGCAAGCCGCATTTAATTGCCGGGGCCAGCCTAGCGGCGGTGCTGATTGCCACCCGCTTTGCCCATGGCGTTGCGGCCTCGCTGGTGCTGCGCCAGTTCAAGGGGCCCGAGACGGTATTTGTCCTAAACCCAGATGCACAGGATAAGGCCGCGGGGTTCGGCATTCTCGGCTATGCCTATTACAACCAAGCCCTCTTGGTGCTCATCCCGTTTCTGTTTTTAGCCTTTTGGCTTGTGGCGGTTGAATTTGCCATCAATGCCGGCCCGGCACTCAAGCCCGACGGCTCGTTCAGCCCGGTGGCCTTTGGCAATTACATCGTCTGCGCCGGCAGCACGGCGCCCACCGATCAATCCCAATGCCCGCAAAGCGAGTGGGTCTTTTTGTGGCGCGATGATTATCTCGTGGCGATGGCGATCAATTTGGTGGTGTTTGTTCTGAGTGCATTTTTGCCGATGAGCTTTCTTGCGCGGCACATGCGCAAGTCACGCCGCCTGCAAGTTTGGCCGCATGTCGAAGAGCTTTCGGCCCATATCCACGATCTCCGCGCGCGCTATCGCGAAGATCGCGATGATCCAACCGCCTTTGCCGAGATGCAGGCTCGCGTTGCGCCGTTAGCGGCGGAGCTGACCCTATGGCGCGCCTGCCCCGTCTTTCCGATCCCCGTGGCCACCGCAGCCGCAACTTTGATCTCGAACCTCTCGGGCATTTTGGGCCTATTGGGCTTTGCCATCGGTTAGGGCCAAGACGGCGACTTGCTGCCAGGGCAGTGCGGCGCTAGAGGGGAAGGCGAAGGAGACTGCGCGATGCTCGATTTAACGTATGACAGTCCTGCGCCAAAGGTGATCTCGGGGGCCAAGCACGATTGGGAACTGGTCATCGGTATGGAGGTGCATGCCCAGGTCGCCACCCAGGCCAAGCTCTTTTCCGGTGCGTCCACCCAATTTGGCGCCGAGCCGAATTCAAACGTGGCCTTCGTCGATGCGGGCATGCCGGGCATGCTGCCCGTCATCAACGAAGCCTGTGTGGCACAAGCGGTGCGCACCGGGCTGGGGCTGAAGGCCGAGATCCATCTCCATTCCGCCTTTGACCGGAAGAATTATTTCTATCCCGACCTGCCCCAGGGCTATCAGATCAGCCAGCTTTACCACCCCATTGTGGGGGAGGGCGAAGTGCTGGTGGAGATGGGAAGCGGCACCGCGCGCACCATCCGGATTGAGCGCATTCACCTCGAACAAGATGCCGGAAAGTCGATCCACGACATGGATCCGGCCTTGTCCTTCGTCGATCTCAATCGCACCGGTGTGGCGCTGATGGAGATTGTCTCGCGCCCCGATATCCGCAGCCCCGAAGAGGCGGCGGCGTATCTGACGAAACTCCGCCAGATCATGCTCTATCTCGGGACCTGCGACGGCAATATGCAAAACGGCAACCTGCGCGCCGACGTCAATGTCTCGGTCTGCCGCCCCGGCCAGTATGAAAAATACCAGGAGACCCAGGATTTCAGCCACTTAGGCACCCGCTGTGAGATCAAGAACATGAACTCCATGCGGTTTATCCAGTTGGCCATCGATTTTGAGGCCCGCCGGCAAATCGCGATCCTGGAGGCTGGCGGCACGATCGACCAAGAAACCCGGCTCTATGATCCTGACAAGAACGAAACGCGGTCCATGCGCTCAAAGGAAGAAGCGCATGATTACCGCTATTTCCCCGATCCCGACTTGCTACCGCTGGAGATCGAGCAAAGCTGGGTGGAGGATATCGCCGCCGGCCTGCCAGAGCTGCCTGACGCCAAAAAAGCGCGGTTTTTGACCGATTTCGGCCTCTCGGACTATGATGCGAGCGTGCTGACCGCGGACCTGTCCTCCGCTGCGTATTTCGAATCCGTCGCCGCTGATGCCGGGGATGGCAAGCTTGCCGCGAACTGGGTCATCAACGAACTCTTTGGCCGATTGAAAAAGGATGAAGCGGAGATCGAGGCAAGCCCGATCACCCCATCCGCGCTGGCGCAGATCATAAAGCTGATCAAGGCCGACACAATCAGCGGCAAGATCGCCAAGGATGTCTTTGAAACCGCCTATACAACCGGGCGCGATCCCGAAGAAATCGTTGAGACGGAAGGTCTGAAACAGGTCACCGATACCGGCGCAATCGAGGCCGCCGTCGACGCGATCATCGCCGCCAACCCCGCCCAAGTGGAAAAGGCGAAAGCCAACCCCAAGCTTGCCGGTTGGTTCGTGGGTCAGGTGATGAAAGCGACAGGCGGCAAGGCCAACCCCAAAGCTGTGAATGAGATCGTGAGCGCCAAGCTCGACCTTTGACGTTCCGCACATCCGCGCGGAGCAAAGGCCGAAGGCAACCGCGCAATCGACAGACCGGCCCACCGGTCCGCCGATTTGGCGAAGCTGGGCGCTCCACAGGCCAAGTCATACGACCTGGAACCATAAAGCGGTTTAAACAGACCGAGGATCGACGGACCCCGGGCCCGCCGAGACGCGGCTCAGTGCTTCGACACAAAGGCGAGCAGGAAATAAATCACCGCCATAGGCACATAAATCTCCGGTTTCTGCGTCGCATAGGCCGCAAAGCCGTGAAACCCACTAAGCCCACAATACATGTTCCTGTGACAGCAAAGGCCACAGAACTGCTGCTTCACACGTTCAAACATCGGATCGCTCCGTTTTTGATTGAACGCCGGGCCCGGCGTGACTACCGTTGGTAGCTGTGCGATTATTGCCGGTTAGCCGTCTGATTTCGTTGCGCTTTCGATGTGCTCTTCGAGTTAGCTAAAAGTCTTGGGAGTTGTGGGAAGTTGGTCGACCGCGCCGCATTTGGAGCTCTCGTTTGCGCCAAACGCGGCGTCAAAAAGCAAACGCAAGAGTCCTTAGCGCTCAACGTCTACGGCGACTCTACTCGCAAAGGTGACATCTCGCGCATCGAAAGCGGGAAAACCGCTCCGCAAGAAACGACCGTACAAAAGCTCATGGAGGCGCTCGATATAACGGAGGCCGAAATGGCCCCCATTCGCGCCTCCCGCGTCTCAGCCGAGCAACTCGACCACATCGCGATCCTTTCCCGTGAGGACCTCCAAAACCTCGCTGCCCGGTTTCAGATCGAAGACGCTTTTGATCGCCAAGACCGAGACCTACGCGATCTCCTGACCAAAAAAGCGGAGCAATATCGTGCCTATCGCAGACAGATCGACAGCCTTGACGACCGTGTGGCCGAGATTGCCGACCTAAAAAGCGCGGCCCAAGACGCCGCCGCGAAGCTAAATTTCGATGAGGTCGAAGAGTTTCTGGCCCGCGTCGATGAATTCGAAACGGAGATCGCGGCGGAGACGAAAGTCGCCCGCGCACAAAATGCGCTCCTGCGCGGCGAGGTAGACCAAGCCTACCGGCTTCTCAATAGCGCCGCCTCCGCCTTCAGCAAACCGGTTGAAGAAGCGCATAGGCGCATACGCTTTTTCGACTATCTCTACGAATACGGAAAGAGCCACGTCAGTTCCGGCCTGGAATTTGCGGCTGAACTCATCCGACCAGCGGTGAAAACCGTCAATCCAAAGAATGACCCAGTTGTCTATGCCAACTCTCTCAATAGACTTGGTATGGCTCTCCAAGCCAAGGGCGCCCGCACCCCGGGTGAGCCTGGCGCCGCTTTGCTTGTCCAGGCGGTAGATTGCTATCGCTTAGCTCTGCGGACAACCACAGAGTTCGACGATCCGATGGATTGGGCAATGACCAAGCGAAACCTCGGTATTGCTCTCGAAACCCAGGGCGGCCGCATGCCGGGCGCTCCGGGCGCCGATCTGCTAGCCGAGGCCGTGGATTGCTTCCGCGCTGCCTTGCGGGTCAGGACCGAGGCCGACGATCCGCTAGATTGGGCCAAGACCATGAATAACCTCGGCAATGCGCTTTCAAACCAAGGCATCCGCACACCGGGGTATGCCGGTGCTGCCCTGCTCACCAAGGCCGTCGAAAACTACCGCACCGCTTTGCAGGTCAGGACAGAGGCTGACCATCCATGGGATTGGGCCATGACCATGCAGAACCTTGGTGGTACCCTCGCGACCGCAGGCAGCCGCACGCCGGGCGCGCCCGGTGCTGCTCTGCTGGCCGAGGCCGTGGAGAGCTACCGCGCCGCCTTACGCGTCACGACAGAGGCCGACCGTCCGCTAGATTGGGCCATGACCATGCAGAACCTTGGTGGCACCCTATTAAGCCAAGGCATCCGCACCGAGGGTGCGCCCGGCCTTGACTTGTTGGCCGAGGCCGCAGGCAGCTATCGCGCCGCGTTGCGGGTCAGGACAGAGGTCGATCATCCGCTGCAATGGGCCACGACCATGCAAAACCTCGGCATTGCATTGCGCAACCTGGCCACCCGCACCCCGGGCGCGCCCGGCGCGGCTCTGCTGGCCGAGGCCGCAGGCAGCTACCGCGCCGCCTTGCGGGTCAGGACAGAGACCGACCATCCGCTGGATTGGGCCATGACGCAAGAGAACTTGGCGATGCTCCATTCAGCATGGGCCCGCCACGACAGCACGGAGACCCCAAAGGACCATCTGCAAACCGCGTTGACCCATGTCGACGCCGCCCTCAAAATCTATGATGACAGCACTGGTTATTATCTTGAACAAGCGGGCAAGCTGCGGGCGGAGATTTTGGGTGCTCTTAACGCGCTTGGCGACTGAGCCAAAGGCAAGGCCTTTGACGGGTTCAAAACCGGGACCTTTGTGCGTTCGGGGAACACCCTTCCCATACCGAAGAAGTGGGGCGGCCATCCATCGCAACCCTGGGCATGCGCTGAGACAACCGGATGACAGGCGACCTCCGCTACGCGCAGCGATCAACCGGCGCGCGGCTAGTCGATCACCGCCGACATCGCTTGCCAACGTCCGACATTCGGCAAGGGTGGCGCTGTGGACTGATATCGGTCCTGAACGCTTTGGCTGCCGAAACTCACGCGCAGCCCCAGTGCAAGGCGCGTTTCGCGCGCTGTGGTTGACCCAACGCCGGTAAGGACCAACTCATCAATGAACACGCGCGAGGCCTCCACGAAAACACTCGCATCTCCGCCGAAGACAGGCCGGTTCAACCCGTGTTCGTAGCTGAACGTGATCTCAAAGATATCAAGGTCATCGGGGACCGCGACATCGAAGTCGGAAATGGCATTTGCATAAGCGAGATCAACGCCGATCGCGCGCTCCTCGGTGAAAAAATAGCGCCCGCCTGCCGACACGACTTCCGCGTCGTTGATCGTTTCGCCGTCCACGACAGTGCCGATCACTTCGAACCGCCCGATGGCGCCGTAGAGGCTAAACGTCTCCGCGTGATACGCGCCGCTGAGGCCAAAACCGAGGCTTGAGGTGTTCTGACCCTCGTTATTTGCATTATACCAGGCCCGATTGGCCGCGGCAAAGACGCCAGCATAACCCCATTCGGTCGGCAAACCAGCGTGAAACGCGCCTTGGACGTGACGGCCAGAGAAATCATCGCTGTAAAACGGCTCATCATGGTTGTCGTTGGTATCGGCCAAGAGATTGAACTGTAACCGGGCGGGGCCGACGTCAAACGCGCCAAGCGCCATGCCGCGCAGGGCTTGAAACCTGTCGCCCTCGTCGTCATCGACATCCGGACCGTTGCGATCGTGATGCGCCGCGCTCAGCGCGAATGACAGCGTCGGTTCATTTGCGTTGGCCGATGGCGCCATCGTGAACATCAGCGACGTCACAGCCGCCAAGCTGGCGCATCTCAATACATGCATTTTAATGAAACCCCAGGGCCTTGAATGCGTAAGCGGACGACACGACAAATTCGTTAAGGAGTGGTAAACGGCGGGTCTTTGGTTGGCGACGATGTCCCGGCCATCTCACGCCATCCCGCGGGCTGGGGCAATCTGGGCTTACCTTGATCCTTGTATTCGGGAAATGGACGCCGCTCCACGCGGCTAAATCGTCTGGAAAAAAGCCTGCGGGCGTAACTGTCTGGTGATCTGGCCCGTTTCGCCGCCATGCCAGCGACCGACCGTCCGTGCCGGGATTGGCGGGGCGCCGCATCATGCCGGCCTCTATCTCCTCTTCACCCAAGGTCCAAAACCCCGTAGAAGGCTGCCGATCACTAAGAGGCCGCGCAGATGGACCGCTACGAATACAAAGTCATACCCGCCCCCGAAAAGGGTCTAAAGGCCAAGGGCATCAAAGCGCCGGCCGACCGCTTTGCCCATGCGGTTGAAACGGCGATGAACGCGCTTGGCGCGGAGGGCTGGGAATATTGGCGCGCGGATAGCTTGCCATCGACCGAACGGGCGGGGCTGACCTCTTCGAAAGTCGTGGACAGGCACATGCTCGTCTTCCGGCGGCCCCTGGCCGAAGCGGCGGCGGCGGAATTGCCGCGCCGGGTGGTTCAAGAGACACCTGCCGAGCCCCAACCCGATCCCGTCGAAGAGCCCGCGGCCCGCGCCCGCATGCCGGTCTTTACCCGGCGCCTGGAAATTGCGCGGGAGCAGCGCGAAGAGGCGCTTCAACGCGATGAAACTGAGGATGAGGACGCACCCGCGCCGCGCGTCCGACCGATCAGCGAGGACTAAAGTGCCTCAATTTCAAGCGCGAGCGCGTGGATTTCAGCCATCAGCTCCGCGCCCAAGGCCGCATGGACCGCGCGATGGCGCGCCAGGCGCGGCATTTCAGCAAAGGCCTTTGCGGTGATGGCCACGCGAAAATGGCTCTCTCCACCTTCCTGAAAGCCTGAATGACCTCGATGCGCTTCGCTTTCATCAATAATGTCAAGCCGTTCCGGCGCGAATGTCGCCGTCAGTTTTTCGCGCATGCGCTCTGCTCGGGTCACCTTTTTCTCCTTGCCCCCTTCACCTCCGTGGCCAGACGTCTAAACTAAGCCGCCCTGAGTCGAGAAGGCCCGTCTGATGTCCGACAAAGACCCGTTCAATTTTGATTTGCGCGTCTCTACCGACAAGAAAAAACGTCGCGGCGGGCGTCGCGGAATGTCCGGCGCGTTCGAAACGTCACAGCGGCGCTGCGAACATCCCGGATGTCAGGAACCCGGCCAATATCGGGCGCCGAAATCGCCCGATACGCTGGATGAGTTTTATTGGTTCTGCCGCGACCATGTGCGCGAATACAACCTGAAATGGAACTTCTTCGACGGCGCAACCGAGGCCGAGATGGAAGAACAGCTTGATCGGGATCGGGTTTGGGATCGGCCGACAAAGCCGTTCAAGCAATCGGCAGAGGAACGGGCCTGGGCGCGTCTGGGGATCGAAGACCCGCACCAAGTCTTGGGCGCGAATGCCACACGGAACCCCGGCAAATCGATCACCGGCACGCGCAAATTGCCCCCCACCGAACGCCGCGCGATCGATATTCTAGAGGCCAAAGATCATTGGACAAAACCCGAGATCCGGAAATCCTACAAAGCCTTGATCAAGGTCCTGCATCCCGATCTGAATGGCGGCGACCGGTCCGATGAGGAACGCCTGCAAGAAGTGGTTTGGGCCTGGGATCAAATTAAAGACAGCCGCAATTTCCGCGATTAAGTCGCCACCGCAATCCTAGGGCATCGATACGTCACCCTGCCGGCCCAGCCGCAACGCCAAACCCAATACGCCGGCGGCATTCGACATCTCTTGACCGTCAAGCTGGCGCTCGGCCATCTGGCAATCCATCGTGACCGCGCCGTCTGTGTCGATATGTGTAAAGCCGCGCCCTAGGACGTTTTCGTAGACCGAGGGCAGCGCATCATTGGCCGCATCTTGCGTGGCCGTATCGCGACCGTCGATCTTCTCGATTTGCACGATCCGCAATTCGATGGCGGTGGTCGGGGTGTTGCGCGTGGCCTCGGCCACGGTCGTGTCTTCGGCGCGTAGGATAAGGCGATACGTCGTGTCCGTGACGCGTTGCGGCTGGCGCAGCACGCAGGTCATCCGGGCGTGAAGCTGCGCGGCGGCGTCCCCCGCATTGCGCAGCACCAGCACCACTTGATCGTTTTCGTCATCATAGGCATTGACGGCCATCAAATCCGTGGCCGGCGTGCGTGGTGTGCGCAAGAACTCCCGGATTTCGACGAGATAAAGCGGAAACAAGATCGCAGTGATCAAACCCAAAGCCGACAGCAGCAATGGCAGAAAATTGAGCCAGGCCCGTTGGTCGCGTTGGCAGTGATTGCACACGCCCGCATCTTCGTGGATGTCAGCCTTGCACCAGCGGCATTCCTTTAGGTTATGCACAAAGTCTTTACGGTTATACGGCGCGCGCGGCATTCACATTGGCTTTCTCGCTTGGCCAACGACGTTAGGTCAATCGGACGCACCGGGCAAGACCAGGACCACATTGCCTCAGCCCCGCCAAAACCGCGCAGTGAACAGCACAAAGACGACGACAAGCTCTAGCCGTCCGATCAACATCGCCGCGATCAAGATCCATTTCGCCGTATCATTGAGCGCGCCGAAGCCTTGGCCATCGCCCACCACGGGCCCAATTATCGGGCCAAGGCCGGGGCCAACATTGGCAAGCGCTGTGGCTGCGCCGGACACAGCGGTAGTGAAATCCAACCCCGTCAGGCCCAACAGAACCGCGATCACACCAAGGCTGACAAAAAACAGAACGAAAAACGCCATAACAGCATTCATCGCATCCTCTGCGACCGGGCGTCCTTGGTAGCGCGGTTCAAACACCCCATGGGGCGCGTAGAGCCGGCGCACCTGCGTCGAAATCGAGGCAAAGAGCAGCTGATACCGGAACACCTTGATCGAGCATGATGTCGAGCCCGCGCAGCCGCCGATCAGGCCGATGAAAAAGAAGACCGCAACAACAGCCCCGCCCCAGGCTTGGTAATCGGCGCTGGAATAGCCGGTCCCTGACAGGATCGAGGTGACGTTGAACAGCGCCTCGCGAAACCCTGCCTCCCAGCCCGCATCACCCTGGGACACGCGATAGGCCGCCACAGCCAAGGACACCAGCAGCACAATGCCCAGATAGGCGCGAATTTGCGTGTCGCGCAGGATCGGCCGCGCACTGCCCGCAATCAATTGAACGAAGCGGACGAAGGGCAGACTGGCCAGCACCATGAAAAAGACGGCGACATATTCCATCGGCCCCTGGTAGATGTTGAACGACGCGTCGTGGCTGGAAAACCCGCCGGTCGAAATCGTCGTCATGGCATGCATCACCGCATCAAAGGTCGGCATGCCAAGGCTTGCATAGCTGATCCCGCACAAGACGGTGAGCGCCAGGTAAATCACCGAGATCCGGCTTGCGATTTCCGCCGCGCGGGGCAGAATTTTTCCCATTGTGTCAAAGCCTTCGCTTCGAAAGATCTGCATGCCCCCAATGCGCAGTTCCGGCAAAAAGACCATGGCCACGACGATGATGCCGATACCGCCGAACCACTGCATCAGGCCGCGCCACAGGTTCAAACCGGGCGGAAAATCATCGAGCCCTGTGAACACGGTCGATCCCGTTGTGGTCATGCCCGACATGGCTTCGAAGAGACCATCGACATAGCTGGCTTGGGTCGGACCAAAGATAAACGGCAAGGCCGCAAAGACCGGCAGAACCAACCAAACACTGGTTGTCATCAGGAACGTTTCTTGGAGGTTGAGCCCTTGGCGGCGCGACGAGGCGCAGGCCAGCATCAAAAACAAACCCGACAACCCGGTCAAAAGCGCCGATTGCGCAAAGGTGGCCCATTGCCCACTATTGGCGACCACGCCCACAGCCATCGGCAGCAGCATCGACAGGCCCAAAACCACCAGCAATAGCCCCAGAACATAGCCAATGGGTCGCAGATCTAACATATCGCCGAGGCTTGGCTGCGACGGTCAAAGCTGTCAAGGCACAGCGGCGGTGCCCGGCCAAGGCCCGTTTTCGTGCAACACCCCATCTGCGAGACAGGGTGCATCACGTCTCAGGCTATCCCGTGTGAAACAGGGACTGGAAAAATCTCGGATCGAGGCTGGTGGTCTCGAACGTATCGCCTTCGGTCAGCACGCTGACCGCATCATGGCTGTGCAGACTTTCCTGATGGCTGGCAGCGACGCGGAAATCGCGCACCCTCGGATCGGCCTGCAAGACACCGGCAAAGAGCCGTGCCGCATCTTCGACAAAGATCGGATTGGCGGCATTCAGTTCGGCAAAAGCCTGTTCGTCCTCGCGCTTCACCATCACTTGGGTCTCGGTCGGGACCGCCGCCCGCGCCAGTTCGATTAGATCCTCGAACCACATACAACCGCCCTCGCCCGACAATTCCACCGAGAGCCGCGCGACAGATCGCTGCGAATGCGGCGTGGCGAGCTGCCCGCGCATGGCGCGTGCATGTTCAGACAATTCCAGCGAGCACGGGCAGGTCGACGAATACACGTAGTCGAGGTGCACGATCTTGCGCCGCACGCCGTCTTTTTCCACCAATTCCAACGCGATGTCGTAATATTGGTAACCCGTCAGACCCGACCGCAAGCTCTCGATCTTGACCGGAAACGAGGTGCGCATTTGAATCCGCGCATCCAACGTTTCAAGATCGGATTTGTAATCGTCGAGCGCCGCGGCAATGACCTCAAAACTAAACGTCTTGTCGGCATGAACATAAAACGAGCGCATGATGCGGCTCATGTTGATGCCTTTTTTGGTGCCCTCGAGGCTCACCGTTCCGGTCACAGAGGTTTCCAGCGTCAAATCGCCATTGTCGCGCGTTTTATACCGCAGCGGCAGACGGAAATTCGAGATGCCGACATGCTGGATCTGCCGGTGCGCACCACGGATCAGAGAACTGGGCCCATTTTGAAGGTCCGGCAAGCTTGCTTTGTAGGTTGCATCGGCGGTGAAGGTGTCCGGATAGGACCGGTCCAAAGCCGGATAATCGCGCCCAACCAACATCGCTGCCAAAGCAGGATCAAGCTCTGACACGGCGCCATCGCCCGCCGCTGCAGCCCAGGATTTCAGCACTGCGAGCGCGTCTGCCGCTTCGTCGCGCGTCGGGGTTGGGGTCATTTTAGACACATGCAGGTTCATGCCAGCGTCTCCTCCGTGGTCAGGACGTCACATATGGCGCCCCGCGACGGGTTTTCAAATGCTCGTTCGCACCGGCGCGCCAAGTCGTGATCTGGCGCACGCCCCGCGATCACCACGGCGTGGGGTCGCGATATCGCGCAACGAAGCGCGCCAGAACCTGTTGCGGCACATGGACCTCTTCGGCCAAGGCTTGGACGGTCAGCGCCCCAGCCTCTTCGGGTCGAAAATAGCCGCGATCTTTGTAGATCGAAATGCGGGTGGCAAAGCTCTGGCCGTCCGCCTCGGGATGGAATTGCGTGGCATACACGTTCTCACCGGCACGGATCATCTGAAACGGACAGGGCGCGGAGGCGACCAAGTGCACCGCCCCGGGCGGCAGGTCTTGCACGGCCTCTTTGTGGCCAACCAACGCCCTGAAATCACGCGGTAAATCAACCAATATCGGGTCCGCGGCCCCGGCCTCGGTCACGGTGCAGTCCACCCCTCCGATCGGCTCACCAAATCGATCCTTAGACACCGCACCGCCCAGATGATGGGCCAGGATACCAAGACCGTAGCAGCAGCCCAGATAGGGCACGTCACGATCCAAAATGGCCGGCATGATACCCAAAATATCCGCCTCGATCCGGGCCTCAAGCGGGTCCTTAAGCTCCGCTGGATCACTGATGCAGCCCGGACCGCCGCCAACGATCACGCCGGCATAATCCTCCAATGACAGCGCGGGTAGCCTCTGTTGATCGAGCCGGATGCGATGAACGTCCTGCGGTTCGAGCCCGGCCTTTTGCAGAAGCGACTGAAACTCTTCGTCGGCCGCAGCGTCCTCCGGTCGAAGTTGCAGAATTAAGAACCGGCGCGTCATGCGCTGTCCAACCCCTGGCGCAGATCTTCGATAAGATCGGCAGGGTCTTCGAGCCCGATCGACAGACGCAGCAAACCGGGGCCGATGCCCAGCTCGGCGCGTTGTGCGTCGGAAAGGCGCTGATGGGTCGTCGTGGCAGGATGTGTGATGATCGACTTTGCATCACCCAGATTGTTCGAGATCGTGATGACCTTCAGCGCGTTGAGAACACGAAACGCAGCCGCTTTCCCGCCGGCAATGTCCAAGGCCATAACCGTGCCGCCGGCGCCCATCTGCGCTGCGGCGAGATCGTATTGGCGATGAGACCTCAGACCCGGAAAGATCACTTTGGCCAATTTCGCATGCCCCTCGAGACCGCCAGCCACACGTGCAGCGGTCTCGGCCTGCGCCCGCACGCGCAAATCCATGGTTTCGAGGGATTTCAACATGACCCACGCGTTAAACGGCGACATCGCGCCGCCTGTATGCTTCAGATACGGCTCCAAAGTTTTGCGGATATAGTCTTGCGTCCCTAAGACGACGCCGCCCAAACACCGGCCCTGCCCGTCGATATGTTTGGTAGCCGAATAGACCACAACATCGACACCTAATTCCAACGCGCGCGAAAAAACCGGCGTGGCAAAGACATTGTCGGCAATGACAGTGGCGCCAACGGTATGGGCCAATTTTGCCACCCCCGCGATATCGATCACTTCGAGAGTTGGGTTCGAGAGTGTTTCGAAGAATACAGCTTTGGTGTTCGGTCGGATCGCCGCCTGCCACGCGGCCAGATCGGTGCCGTCGATGAAATCAACCTCGACGCCAAAACGCGTCAGGACGTTTTCTAGAATGTAAAGACAAGAGCCAAAGAGCGCGCGCGACGACACGACATGATCGCCCGCACTCAGAAGCGACATCAGCGCCCCGTTTACCGCAGCCATGCCAGAAGCCGTTGCGAACGCATCTTCTGCGCCCTCCAGGCTGGCGATGCGATCTTCGAACATCGCAACGGTCGGGTTTCCATATCGGGCGTAAATGAACTCATCCCGCCCGGCCTCCAAAAACCGCGCCTCGGCGGCCTCGGCGGTGTCATAGACAAATCCCTGCGTGGCAAAAATCGCCTCCGACACCTCGCCGTATTGGCTGCGCCGCGTTCCGGCGTGAACGGCGCGCGTTCGGGCGCGGAAACGGTTTTTCTCCGGCATGTCTTTCATGGCCGTCAAAGCTCCTGTCTGGGCCCTGCGCACAAAAAAGCGCGCCGGACCGTTTTGGCCGGGGCGCGCGCGGAACGTGTCACCTTCGACCTCTTTAGCGGCATTTTTTACGTGGCCCGCAATCCGGTTTACAAATCGCCACGGTCACGCCGGGATATGCTGCGCAGCAGCGCCCGTCAAGCCACGATGGCGCAGGCGCGGCCGCACATGCACGCAATCGATGATCGTCGGCGCGCCAGGCCCAGAAGGCGACGTTTTAGGGGAATTCACGCATCCCTTTCCCCCTTTTGTTTGCCGGCATCGCCCCGAATTACCCAAAAGTCCGCAAAATAACGGCCTTCGATCTTTTTTTTGTGATGCCGACTACCTATCGTGTTTGTGACCACAACGGAGCTTTTCTGATCTATGACCTCCGATGCGATGCGCAATCTGGCTTTTGCCGTTTTGGTGATCGTCACCTTGATGGCCGCCTTCGGTTTGGGGCCGTTTTGATGGCGCAGCGATATGGCGGTCAATTCAGCCCCGATGGTCAGCGCGACCCCGCGCGCGACACGGTGAATGCCCCGCGACCTCCGGAACTCAGTTTTCGCGGCCGTGCCCCGCAACGCTATGGCGCAAAGCTGAACCTTTTGTTCCTGATCGCGGCTATCACGCTCGTTCCGGCGTTCTTCCAAGGCCAAAACGGGTCGGTCGCCGGGCTCGCGGTCGGCATTGCCGCCTCGGCGGTTTTGCTTTTGGCTGCTTGGCTGACACGCGACGGGGTGCGGGCCGAAGACGCCTACCGCGAACGCAAGGTTGCGCGCAAACCGGCCATTCCACGCAAGATTTTCGGCAGCGTTCTGACCGGGCTTGGCGTGGCCGGCTTGGCCTATGGCGGCGCCGGCGGCATCGCATCTGCGGTGTTGGGCGGAGGGCTGGCGGGCGCATTGCATCTGGTTACCTTTGGGCTTGACCCGATGCGGGACAAAGGCCTTGCGGGCATGAACCACGCCGAAACCGACCGCGTCGCACGCAAGATCGAAGAGGCCGAAAACCTGCTGGATCAAATGAAAGACGCCATCTTGCGCGCCAAGGATCGCAGCCTGGAGACGCGGGTTGAGACCTTTCAGGCAACCGCGCGCGACATGTTCCGCGTCATCGAAGAGGATCCGCGCGATCTAAGCCGTGCGCGGCGGTATTTGGGCGTCTATTTGCAGGGCGCGCGCGATGCGACGGTCAAATTTGCCGACATTTGGTCGCGCGGTCAGGACTACGCCGCGCGCACCGAATACCTCGCCCTGCTGGACGATCTTGAAACCGGGTTCTCCGAGCGGACCAAAGCCATGCTGCTCGATGACAAAAGCGATCTCGACATCGAGATTGAGGTCCTGCGCGACAGGCTCAACCAAGATATTCGACATATGACACGGGAGTGATTTATGAGCACCGAAATCAAAGCAAAGGCGGAAGAGGCCGCAAAGATCGTCGATGAGTTGAACGCGATCGTTCTGCCCGAGCCATCGACCGATCTGGTGGTGCTGGAAACCGCGCCCGAGCCCACGGCTGAGGATATTCGCCGTCGTATGGCGGAAATCGACATGACCGATACCAATTCCATCGTGAGCTTTGGATCAGGCGCCCAAGAAGAGTTGCAAACAATCTCTCAGGCAATGCTGGAGGGCGTGAAAAACAAAGATATCGGTCCCGCAGGCGACAGTCTGCGCGACATCGTCGGCACCATCCGGGGCTTTTCTGTCGATGAACTGAACCCGAACCGGAAACTGTCCTGGTGGGAACGTTTGTTCGGCAAAGCCAAGCCTTTGCATGATTTCCTGGCCAAGCACGAAGATGTCAAAGGCCAGATCGATAAAATCACGGATGACCTTTTGCGGCACGAACATACGTTGATGAAGGACATTAAGTCGCTCGACCAACTCTATGAAAAGACGTTGGATTTTTACGATGAACTGGCGCTTTACATCTCCGCCGGAGAAGAAAAGCTCAAAGAGCTCGACGATGTGACAATTCCGGCCAAAGTGACCGAGGTCGAGGCCGCGCCCGAAGATGACCAAGTCATTAAGGCGCAGGAATTGCGCGATCTGCGCGCCGCGCGCGATGATCTCGAACGCCGGGTGCACGATCTGAAACTGACCCGGCAGGTGACCATGCAGTCGCTGCCCTCCATCCGCTTGGTTCAGGAAAACGACAAATCGCTGGTGACCAAGATCAACTCAACCCTCGTCAACACCGTGCCGCTTTGGGAAACGCAATTGGCGCAAGCGGTCGCCATTCAACGGTCCACCGAGGCCGCCGCGGCCGTCAAGGGCGCAACGGACCTGACCAATGAGCTGCTGACGTCAAACGCGGAGAACTTGCGCGAATCCAACAAAATGGTGCGTGAGGAAATGGAACGCGGCGTCTTTGACATCGAAGCGGTGAAATCGGCGAATGCCTCGTTGATTGCAACCATCGAAGAAAGCCTTGAGATCGCCGATGAGGGCAAGCGCCGCCGTGCAGCCGCCGAAGAAGAGATGCAAAAGATGGAAGCCGATCTGCGCGACACGCTCGCTGCGGCGCGGGCACGGGGCACGGCTTCGGGTCACAATATCGGCGAAAGCGTTCCCGCCGACAGCTAGGCCCAAACGATCACATCTACGCAGGGTGGCCTTTTGGCCGCCCGTTCTGGCTGGCCCTCTCTCGCGCGATTTGCTAGTTGGATTTATCGGGGGGACGATTGGAGCCTATCGATGTGGCCACGTCCAAAGATGAATAATTTGAACTGGTTGCGGCCGGTTGGTGGCGCATGCTTGGCGTGTGTTTTGGCCGGCTGCGAGTTTGCCCTATCACCGATCCCCGACACCGTGCCCGAAACCGCCCCGCCGCCCGAAGCCTCTGCCGAGAGCCGCGCCTTTGCGGCCTATTACAGCGCGGTGCAAGACCGGCTACTGGCCGATGGTTTGCTCCGAACCGATGGCGGCGGCCCCGATAGCCCGATCACCGCGGCGTCGTTGGCCACGAATTTCGAACGCATCGCACTTTTTGACGAATATGCGCTGTCGGGCGGTCAATTCGTCGCCCGCGAAACACCGTC
This sequence comes from Pseudomonadota bacterium, assembly GCA_039183205.1. Lineage (GTDB taxonomy): Bacteria > Pseudomonadota > Alphaproteobacteria > Rhodobacterales > Rhodobacteraceae > HKCCE3408. Next base: position 69,736 of record JBCDBR010000014.1, read on the forward strand.
GGTGTTGCGCCGGTGGGATGCACCGGTCCGCCTACAGGCCCATTTCGGCGCCTCGGTCGATGCGGTGACACGGTCGCGTGATCGGACCTTTTTGGCCGCCTATGCGCGACGCCTGGCGCGGATCACCGGGCATTCGGTCAGCACCACCAATCAGGGCGGGAATTTCCATGTCCTTTACCTAAATCGCGACGAGCAATTGAATGCAGCCGCGCTTTTGCAGGATTTGGTGCCCGGCATCGGTCCCGAGACCGTGCGGGAGATCACACGGCTGCCCCGGTTTACGTTTTGCTCGGTCTATGCGTTTTCCGAAGCCGGCGCAGAGGCAACCTACGTCACGGCCATTGCCGTCATCCGAACCGAACATCCCGAATTGCTCCGCCGTTCCTGCGTGCACGAAGAGATCGCCCAAGGCCTGGGTCTGCCCAATGACAGCCCCGCCGCGCGGCCGTCGATCTTCAATGACGATGAAGAGTTTGCTTACCTGACCGATCATGACGAATTGCTGCTACAGATGCTGTATGACCGGCGCCTGACACCGGGTTCAGCAGCAGACGAAGCGCGGCCTGTGATCCGGCAGATCGCCGAGGAACTGCTGGGCGGATCGAGCTGATCGGCGCAGAATTCCCCTGTCGCCGCGCCTGATACAGCCTTATACTGGCGGCAAAACACCTGCTTATGCGCGTTTGGGAGACGGCCATGCCGATTTTTGATTTCTTGTCCGGTCAATTCATCGATGTCATCGAATGGACCGACGACACGCGCGACACCATGGTTTTCCGGTTCGAACGCCAAGGCCATGAAATCAAATACGGCGCCAAGCTTACCGTGCGCGAAGGCCAGACGGCCGTGTTCATCCATGAAGGCCAATTGGCCGATGTCTTCACGCCCGGGCTTTACATGCTCGAAACGAACAATATGCCGATCATGACCTCGCTTCAGCATTGGGATCATGGCTTCAAATCGCCCTTTAAGTCCGAGATCTATTTCGTCTCAACCGCGCGATTTACAGACCTGAAATGGGGCACCAAAAACCCCATCATGCTGCGCGACCCTGAATTTGGGCCGACGCGTATCCGGGCTTTTGGAACCTACACGGTCAAGGTCGCAGATGCGGCTAAATTCATGACTGAAATTGTCGGAACGGATGGCGAATTCACCACCGATGAGGTCACATTCCAGATCCGCAACATCATCGTGCAGGAATTCAGCCGCGTTGTGGCAGGCTCGGGCATCCCGGTGCTCGATATGGCGGCCAATACCGGCGATATGGGCAAGCTCGTGGCAGAACAAATCAGCCAAACGATTGGCGCCTACGGCTTGACATTGCCGGAGCTGTATATCGAAAACATCTCGTTGCCGGCGGCGGTCGAAAAGGCGCTTGATGACCGGACAAGCCGTGGGATCACCGGCAATCTTGACGATCATATGAAATACAAGGCCGCAGAAGCTTTGGCGCAGCAGGGCTCTGGCGCGGGTCAGGCGATGGGCATGGGCATGGGCGCGGGGCTCGGCATGCAGATGGGCAACATGATGAATGCCGGCACCTGGGGCCAGCAACAGCCGCAAAGCCCTGCCCCTCAAGCCGCGCCCGCGCCGCCGCCGCCACCTCCCGTCGAACATGTCTGGCACATCGCTGAGAACGGACAGACCAAGGGGCCCTATTCCAAGGCGGATATGGGTCGCATGGCAACCGCCGGAGAGCTGACGCGGGAAAGCCTGGTCTGGACGCCCGGACAGGACGGATGGCTCGCGGCCGATGATGTTGCCGAGCTTGCACAGCTTTTCACCGTAATGCCACCGCCGCCGCCGCCGCCAGCCCCTGCCTGAGCCTGCGCCACCTCCCTGCAAAACGGGCAATGGCGCCGCCCGGCTGCGTCACGATCGCGCCGCTTGCGCCTCGCGCGCGGTGCCGTATTTCGGCAGATCGGCCTGGCTTTTGCCATGCGCGGCCAAAAGCGTGTCGCGAACATAGGCGATCTGTGCGGTCTCTTCGATGATCTCAGCAAGGTATTGCGCCGCCATTAGCGTCTTTCCGACACCAATTGTCCCGTGATTGGCCAGCACAGCGGCGCGGATGGACGTGTCTTGAAAGACCGGGCTGATCTCGACCTCGGTTTGAGGCCCGCCATTGGCCGAAAGCGGGATGAGCGGCATACGCCCGATTTTTTCAATCGTTTGCACAGTGAGGCAAGGAACTTCGATCCCGGCGCTGGCATAGCCGGTTGCCCAAGGGCTGTGGCAATGCACGATTGCGCCAATATCGTCTCGAATGCGGTAAAGGTCGCGATGAAAATCCAGGTCTTTGGACGGCTTTAACCCGTCGGCCGTCGACAAAATCACGCCATCGAGTGTCACCACTTGCAAATTGTCGCGGCGGCATTCGTTAAACCCGACGCCTGAGGGTTTGATGACAATGGCATCCCCCGCAGCAAGCCGCACCGATAGGTTACCGCCCGCATTGGTCTGCAATCCGCGGTCAAAGCAGCGTTTGGCCGTCGCGATCAGCGCGTCCATCTTGTCATCAAGATCGTCGAATGTCGAAAGATCAGGCATGCATGCTCCTTGGGCCAATGGCTTCAGCCAAAAGGGCCGCTGCGCGCGCTGCCGTTAATTGGCTATTGATATGGGCGTCCAGCCGTTCAACCCGATAGCGGCGCGCATGGCCTTCAAGGATATCGGCGGCAATTTCGCGCAACACGGGGTCTTCGATTGCGCCGCCTGGCCGGTCTTCGTGGCTGAACCCACCCATCGGGATCAACACATCGGCGGGCGTGTCGCGGGCGTTGAGAAGGGCCGCAAGTGCCGCGGCCTGGTCGGACATTTCCGCCTCGGTCAATTTGACATGCGTGAAATAGCCCGAATGGCGGTAATGCGGTCGCGACAGGTAGGCCTGCGGCACCGTATCGATGGCGCCGAGGCCGATGAAGTTGAGCGCGCCCGGTAGAACGACGCAGGGCAAAGCACCGGCCGCTGTGAAGCGCGTCGGGATCGGGACATGCGCCCCGGCCAGGCGTACGCGTCCAAGCTCGTGCACATTGAGGTCGATCACGGCATCGGCGCGGCCCTCTTCGACGAACCGGGCAAAGGCGGCGCCACCATAGCCGTTCGCATGGAACACCGTGGCCTCCAGCCCGTAGGTGGCCAGCGCTTTGACCGTCTCCAAGGCCGCCGGGCCAGTTGCGCCCAAGGTTGTCATCGCCACGCTGCCACGTCCCAATGCGGGGGCGGTCCGCGCCTCGACCAATCCGGCAGCCATGGCTGCTGTGTTTTCGAAAACTTGCCGCAACATCGGGTTCAGCCCCTCAATATCGCACAGCGTCGGCACCAGCGTGATCGCACTGTCGGCAAGTGCGGCACGCGGGTCAAAGGCCATCGTCGTGACCAGGATTTTCGGATACGTCGCCGGCAGGCCTTTGAGCGCAGCAAGCACGATTTCCCCGCCGGTTCCCCCGCCCACGCCGACCGCAACGGCGTGATCGGGCGTGTTGCGCGCCATCTTTTCGGCCGCGGATTGCGCGCGCGCCTCCATCCGCGCAATCTTGTCGGCACCCGTCAGGCGTACCCCGCCGGAGGCCAGGGAGACATCCACCGGGGTCACATCGAGACCGGACCGCGCCAGCGCCTCCGACAAGTATCCCAATTCGGCAGATTTCGTTTCGAATGTGCCTATCAGGAAGACCCGGGGCATCGTCAGCCCTTTACGGCGCCGGCCGTCATCCCGGTAATAATCTGGCGCGACGCAAACAGCGTGAACAAAATGGGGGGGATCGCCAGCAACATGCCGGTGGCAAAAATAGTTCCCAGCCCATCGAATTCGCTTGCGTTGTTCACGATCAAAATCGGCACCGTCATCGTATCGCGATCGGCCAAGGCCGATGCGAGCAGGTATTCGTTCCACGCAATGCGGAAGGTAAAGATCGACGCCGCCGCGAGGCCGGGTTTGATCAATGGCAGAACCACAAGAAAGAAGACCTGGAACGGCCCTGCCCCATCGACCCTTGCCGCTTCTTCAAGCGATCGCGGCACCTGGACGATGAAGCTCTGCAAAATCCAGATCACAAACGGCAAGTTCATGGCGACATAAACCAAGATGATGCCCGAATGCGTGCCGGCCAGGCACACATCTCCTCGGCCGCCAAAGGTGTCGCGGATCCACTGACCGAGCCCAACATCATTGTCGAGACAAAAGGCGTTATTCCAAAGACCGAAGACCGGAACCAGCAGCACCGCCGGCGGGATCATCCGCACCGCCAAGGTCGAAAGTGACAGGCTATCGCGGCCCAAGAACCGGAACCGGACCAATGCGTAAGCGGCCATACAGCCAAAGATCAGCGTCAAACCGGTGGATATCAGCGCGATGATCAAGGAGTTGATGAAGGCGCCCCCGAACCGGATTTGGCAGAACCGAAGGTGTTCAGGCTCGTACCACAAGATGTCGCATAGGGCGGTTTCGTAATTTCGGATGGTGGGCACAAAAAACAGCCCGCCGACCCCGGATGTGATATCCACATCCAGCTTCAGCGAATTGGTCAAAAGCAGCACAACAGGCCCGACCGACATAAAGATCAAGACCGCGATCAACGCGATGAAGGCTGGGTTTTGGCGTTCGTAAGTCGTGTCAGCCATCGCTCAGCCCTCCTCTTCGGCGGAGAATTTCAGCCGGCGCGACCGCGCCTCTTGCCATCGTGTGAAAGCAAACATGCCCAAGGTCAGAACCATCAACAGCATCAGCAGGTAGTTCGACATCGCCGCCGCTTCGCCAAGTTCGCGGAATTCGCGCGCTGTGCGGGCGATGCGTAGCGCCAGGATTTCCGTCGACAGGCCCGGCCCGCCACCCGTCATCACCAAGATCACCTCAAGCACTTTGAACGCATCGATCAGCCGCAGAAGCATTGTCACGATCAAAACCGGTGCCATCAGCGGCAGTTTGATAAACCAAACCTGCTGCCAGGCGGTCGCCCCGTCGATGCGCGCCGCCTCCAGCGCAGAGCGCGGCAAGGATTGCAGCGCCGCAAGCGAGAGGATGAAGATAAACGGCGTCCATTGCCAAATGTCCGCGATGATGACGGATAAAAGCGGGTTCTGGCCCAGCCAATCCACCCCTTCGAGCCCGACGGCCTCCAGAAACCGGTTAAAGGTGCCGTAGGTTTGGTGGAACATATACCGCCATACCAGCCCAACAACGACGGGCGCGATCATCATCGGAAGGATGAACAGCGTCCGCAACACCGACATGCCCCGGATCTCACGATCCAGAAGCAGCGCCAGTCCGACACCGATGATCATCTCGGCGACGACCACGGTGAAGGCGAAGATCAGCGTAACCCAAAAGCTTTCATGAAAGGCAGCATCGGTCAGCAGACGCGCATAATTCGCCAAGCCGACGAATTCCGTCTCAGAAATGTTCTGACTTGGATCCCAATCCCGAAAACTGCCCCACAGCATGTAGCCGATGGGGTAAAACAGCGCCAGGATCATCACCAGAGCCGCGGGCGCGACAAAGAGATAGGGCGTGAGCCGATTGGCTTGATCTCGATTGGCCATGATGCCCGCCTGTGGATGTTCTGATCGGTTGCGTCGACCCTCTGGCTGTGACGCCAGAGGGTCTGGGGAGAGAGGCCTGTCCCGCGTGACGTGGCAGGCCTATCGTCTGGTTATTGCCAGATGTAATAGCCCTCTTCGTCCATCAACGCGCGCGTCCGTTCGGCGATGCCGTCCAACGCTTCTTGGATGTCGAGGTCTTCGGTCAGAACCTGGCTCATCGTTGTGCCGATATCGGCGTTGATCCGGCCCCAGGGCGGGATGATCGGACGCCAATCTGGATCTGCATCTGCCAATGCTTCGCCGAAGGTGGCCGACCATGGGTAGCGGGCGTTCAGCTCTGCGTTTTGGTAGGTGGAGAAGCGCGACGGATTGCCGCCGGCCAAAGCAACGGCCAAATCGCCCTCTTGGCTGGTCAGCCACTGCATCAGCAGGAACGCAGCCTCGGCGTTTTCGGCATTGCGCGGAATGGCCAGGCCAAAGCCGCCGGTCTGGCTTGCAGCGCGGCTCCCCACTGGATGGGCGGCCCACCCGACGTTACCAACAACTTGGCTGCGGCTTTCATCCTCAAAGGTTGGCGCAAACGCGATGGAATCGAGGAACATTGCGGCTTGGCCCTGGGCAAATGCATTGGCCGCCTCGGCCGGGCCAAAGGCAGACGAGCCTTCCGGGCCGCATTCAACGATCTGGCGCAAGGCTTCCGCCGCGGCGACACCTTCAGGGCTGTTGATCGTCGGCTCCCAGCCCTCGCCAAAGACGCGGCCGCCAAGCGGTGCCAGATGCAGCAGGAAGGCATGGCTGGCCTGGTGACCGGATGCCGCACGGCTCGCAACCCCGCCCATGCCAGGCTCAAGCTCCGGGATCAGGCAGGCAAGTTCCAATAACTCGTCGTAGGTCTCGGGAACTTCGAGCCCATGTTCTTCGAAAATATCCGTGCGGTAGTAAAGCACAGAGGTCTCAGACCCGAACGGCAGACCATAAAGCGAGCCCGTCGGTCCGGGCAGATAGCCACGCTCCCCGCCGGCCACGCCAATGTTCTGGACATATCCATCGATCAGATCGTCGGCATTGTAGTTCGGATCGACCAGACGCGGGTTCATAAAGAACTGCGCCAGGTTATAAATCTGGTCGGCATAGACGTAATCGGCCTTGGAAAAGACGACATAAGCGATCAGGTCATAGGCGCCTTCGTCCAATGCAAGTTCGAGCGTTTGGCGCTCGCGCATATCGAGATAGGGCAGCATGTCCACCTCAACCTCGATCCCGGTTTCCTCGGTGAATTGCGGCAACACCTCCATCACGGCGTTGTAATGCGGGTGCGCGGGGAAGTTCACAATCAGTGTCGTGCCCTCAAACGGCGTATACGGGCCCTCGTGCCCGTCTGCCAACGCAGTGGAGGCACAGACCATCCCCGCCAGCACTGTCGTTGTCGTTAAGACCTTCAGCATCCTATTTCCTCCCAGTTGCTGATCGTTCGCAGCGCTAAAGCGCCATTTCTGTCTTTGGATCGAAAAGATGCAGCCCCTCTGGCCGCAGACCGAAGCGTAATGTCTCACCGAGCGCGATCGGCGTTTCGGATTTCAGCTCCACCGTGACTTTGTCACCGCCGCATTCGCAAATCAGCACCGATTGGGCACCAATATATTCTGACACGACCACGTTGAGATCGAAGGATTGCGTTTCGTGCGCGTCGGCGTCGAATTCAAGATCGGACGGTCGCACGCCGAGGATTACTTTTTGGACCGCCTTGTTCCGCGCGCGTTGCGCTAAGTCTTGCGGCAATTCGACGGCAAACCCGGACCCCTTTGCAACCAGCGTGTCGCCCTCTTCAACAAGCGTGGCATCGAGGAAATTCATCGGCGGAGAGCCCAAAAAACCGGCGACAAACTTGTTCACGGGATTTTTAAACAGCTCCGACGGTGTTCCCTGTTGCTGGATATGGCCGCCATGCATGACCACAATACGATCAGCCAGCGTCATCGCCTCGATCTGATCGTGGGTCACGTAAATCATGTTTTTCTTTACGTTTTGGCGCATCAAGGCCAATTCCGCGCGCATTTGGCCGCGCAGCTTTGCATCGAGGTTCGATAGCGGTTCATCAAAGAGAAACGTGCTGGCATCGCGGCATAGCGCCCGGCCCATCGCCACCCGCTGACGTTGACCGCCAGAAAGCTCACCCGGCTTGCGGTCGAGAAATTGCGCAAGGCCCAGCATTTCAGCCACGTCCCGGACCTTTGTGTCGATCTCTTGCTGCGGCCGCTTTTGCAGACGGAGCGAGAACGACATGTTCCGTGCGACATTCATATGCGGGTAAAGGGCGTAGTCCTGGAACACCATCGCGATGTCACGATCTTTCGGATCGAGCCCTGAGATCGCCCGGTTTCCCATGAAGATCTCGCCGTCGGATACACTTTCCAGCCCGGCCAGCATCCGCAGCGTCGTGGATTTTCCACAGCCCGACGGTCCGACCAAAACGGTGAATTCATGCTCCGCCATATCAAGGTCGATGCCGTGCAAAACCTCTACAGCACCATAGCGTTTTACCAGCTTTTCGAGCCGAATATTTGGCATCGAATTCCTTCTCCCCGATTCCAAGCAGCATCGTGTATACAAACTTAAAAGTAAATATCCAAGTTTGCGTTTGCAGATGCGTTTTTATAGAATGGGGGAGTCAGGCGGTCAATTTGCGTGAACTCCATGGTCAAGAAAATGCCAGTGAAACAGGCCAGCGCCCCACGCGGCGGGACCGTAAAGCTGATTGAAACCACGCTCTTGGAAGAAATCGCCGCCGGCGCGCTAGAGCCGGGCGAACGGCTCGACGAGGTCCGTTTGACCGAAAGATTCGGCGTGTCACGCACCCCTGTGCGGGAGGCTTTGTCGCGCCTGGTCGCGCAAGGCATTCTTGTGCCGGGCGAAAAACGCGGCGTGCGGGTGGCAAAGTACACACGCGAAGAACTCGCGCAAATCTTTGAAACTATGCACGAAATTGAGGCCGCATGTGCGAGAATTGCAGCACAACGCCTGACCTTGTTGTCGCGGATGGAAATCGAAACCGCACAAGCCAATTGCGTCGTGTCGGCAGAGGCTGGCGACCGCCCGGGCTATCTGCGCGCAAATGAAGATTTGCATGCCGCGATCTACCGGGCGACGGGCAACCCTTACATTGCCGATCTGGCCCGCGAATTCCGCCGTCGCACCGGCCCGTTCAGAGCAAAGAAGTTCGCCGACAAAGCGGATCTGATCGCCTCTGCGCACAGCCATGAACAGCTGATTGCATCCATTTTCTCTGAGGATTCAGAAGAGGCCTCCGACGGTATGCGCGCCCATATGGCCGTCAGTTTTAAGCAGACATTGGCGGCGAACTAGACCCATTTTCCCAGATTGGTCTTGCCAATGTTCTTTTTGGCGTTCATTTGTATACAAAAGTGAATCGCAGGGGAGGACGGGTCTGATGGGCGTGCAGGAGACCAAGATCTATCCGATCAATACCGGCTGGCTCGAGGCAGATCTCGGCACCTATATTTTCTGGAAAGGCCCAGCCGGTAAGAAAATCTGGAACCCCGTCTATTGTCACTATGTCGATACAGGCACGCATAAGATCCTAATCGATACCGGGCTTTGCGACGAAGAGCGGGCGACGAAATATCATCACAAATGCGATAAACGCGGCTGTCTTCAGGTGCATGAGCATCTTGAGCAGAGACTCGGCGTTCATCCCGACGAGATCGATGCAATCGTGTTCACGCATCTGCATTGGGATCACGTGCAGAACATGAAAGAGTTCAAAAACGCGCGCTACATTGCCCCGAAGGCCGAGATCGAAATGGCCTTCAATCCCCTACCGCTTTATTACCGAACCTACGAGTCTGGATATCTTGGCATCGATCCTGCCTATACCGGCTGCGTCTTTGAGGCTGTCGAGGATGAATGCGAGGTTCTGCCTGGCATTACCATGTTCCACACGCCAGGCCATTCGGTTGGCCATATGGCGGTGACGGTGGCCACCGCGATGGGCGATATCGTCGTGGCAGGCGATGCGATCTTTCAAGAACGCAATATGGAACCCAATCCCGATGAAGGCTGGCGCTATTGGGTGCCGGCAAGGTTTGTAAACAGCTATGAGGGCTGGAAGTCGGTGGAAGAGTTGGACAAACGCGCCGATTACATCCTTGCCTGCCATGACAAGATCGCAAATGCGCGTTCGGATGTTTTTCCCTATAAGGGTATGCCGCTGCGCGCGCGCCGCCAATTCATCCCCGGCTTTCAGTTCTATTTCGGCGACATGCCAGCAGGCACGGCCGAAAAGGCTATGCCCGCAATGGCCCACGAGGATGTCGCCGATTATCTCGCCGGGCTTGTTCCGCCAACACCTGATCCGACGTGACGGGCCATGGTCGCGCCGCTCGAAACCTTGGCGCAGATCGCCGAGCGCTTCGGTGCGATCGTCCTGGATCAATGGGGCGTGCTCCACAACGGCACCCAGGCCTATCCGGGCGCGATTGCAGCACTTGAAGCGCTCAAAGCGCGCGGTACGCGGCTTGCGGTTCTGTCCAATTCCGGCAAACGGGCCGCGCCCAATGCCGCGCGGATTGCCGCGATGGGGTTTCAGCCGTCGCTTTTCGAGGCGGTGATGACCTCGGGCGAGGCCTTATGGCAAGACATCCACAACGGCCATATCCCCGTGCGCCAGCTTTATGCGGTCGAAAGCAGCCCAGGGGATGCCGCCGATTGGGCGCAAGGATTATCCATTGGGTTTGTCGACCAGCCCGATGCGGCTGATGCCTTGCTGCTGATGGGCCTGCCCGACGGGGTCGCGGCGTCCGACTATGCCGATATCCTGGCCATGGCCGTCGCCCGGAACATGCCGATCTATTGCACCAACCCGGACCGCGCCTCGCCACGCGCGGGCGGTGTGACGGTCGTCTCGCCCGGGGTGCTGGCCTATGCGGCGGTCGATCAAGGCGCGCAGGTCGTGTTTTACGGAAAACCGCACCGGCCGATTTTCCGCGCGCTAGAGACCCAATTGAACCTGCCCTCCCGTGCGCTTTTGATGGTCGGTGATAGCTTAGAACACGACATCGCGGGTGGCGCGGAGGCCGGCTGGTCGACGGCGTTTATCCGCGGCGGTCTGCATGCCAAAGCGTTCAGCAACGGCGCACCGATAGAGGATACGCTGCGGCAACTGGCCCAGGCAGATGCCGCGCCCATGCCAACCTACACCCTTTCCGAACTGGAATGACCGATGCTTCAATCCGCTGAATTTCTAGCCTTTCGACAGCTCTCTGCCGCGCTTGGCTCCGATCCTTTGCGGGTCCAGGGACCCGGTGGGAATACTTCGATCAAAAAGGATGGCGCGATGTGGATCAAGGCGTCCGGCACCGAATTGGCCGACGCGGCGACACACGACATCTTTGTCGGGGTCGATCTCAAAGCGGCCCGCGCAGAGGCCTATGGCGACGGCGATGGCAGCTGCAAAGACACTGTCTTGGACCCCACGCTCGGTTTGCGACCATCGATCGAAACCACCTTCCATGCGGCGATCGAATGGCCCGTTATCGCCCACACACATTCGATCGCCACGCTCACCCATGCCATCAGCCCCGAGGGTCGCGCGCTTGCGCGGCAAAAGCTTGCCGGGCTGCCGGCGATCTTTGTGCCCTATGCCAAACCTGGCCTGCCCTTGACACGGGAAATCCTGGCGCGCGCCACGGCGGAGACCCAAATTGTCGTTCTGGAAAACCACGGCTTGATCTGCGGTGCCGCCTCGGTCACCGAGACCGAAGGCCTTATAGAAGAAGTTGAACACCGTCTGGCGATGCCCGATCAACGCCGCCAAACCGCCGCACCCGAGACCGCAGCACCGACGGGCTATAGCTGGGCTGCGGAAAGCTGGATTGCGCAATCCAAGCGCGCGGCCGATCTCGCCCTGGGCGGGTCCTACTATCCAGACCACGTGGTTTTTCTGGGTCCGGCCCTGCCAGACAGCACCGTAGATGCATCGCGCCCCGCAGCGCTAATCCGCGACCAAGGGATCGCGATCCGCGATGGGGCGACGGCGTCGCAAAAGGCGATGCTGCGGTGTCTGTCGGACCTGCTCGCGCGGCTCCCATCAGATTGGCAGATCGAGGCGATCGGTGCGGACGCGGAGGCCGCGCTCTTGGATTGGGATGCGGAGAAGTACCGCCAGGCGCTGGCGGCGCGCAGATGAAGGGGCTGTCTCTGGGCATCGATTTGGGCACGTCGGGTATCCGCACAGCGGTTGTGGATGGCACAGGTGCGGTCTTGTCGATGGCACGCGCGGATTATCCCGGTCGCGCGTCGGCTGATCCGGATGCGTGGTGGGCGGGTGTCTCGGAATGCATCGCCCGGCAAATCGAGGCGATGCGCGCACATGGGTTCGACCCCGCGCGGATCGCTCGGATCGGAGTTGACGGCACGTCGGGGACGCTTGTTCTGACCGATGCGCGGCTACGGCCGGTCACGCGCGCGCTGATGTATAACGATGGCGGCTTTACCGACGAGGCCGCGCAAATCGCATCGCATGCCCCCGATCCGCATATCACGCGCGGCCCGTCTTCGGCTTTGGCGCGCCTCTTGCGGTTGCAATCCGAGGCCGACGGAGCCGCAGCGCATGCCCTGCACCAGGCCGATTTTATCGCCGCTAAACTGATGCGGCGAGGCGGCCTTTCCGATCACAATAACGCACTCAAAACCGGCTATGACCCGGAAACGGAGGCTTGGCCCAGTTGGTTTGGCACCGCCGGCGTTCAGACCGAATTGCTGCCGCAAGTCCGTCCGGCCGGCGCCGCCCTGTCACCGATTGACGCCGAGATCGCGGCTGAATTCGGTGTGCCGCAAACGGCGATGATCCATGCCGGAACGACCGACAGCATTGCGGCGTTTCTGGCCGCGGCACCGCTGGAGATTGGCGCGGCGGTCACCTCATTGGGCACGACACTTGCCGTCAAAATTCTCAGCCAAACGCGGATCGACGCGCCCGAGATTGGGCTTTACGCCCATCGGATCGGCGGGGGTTGGTTGGTGGGCGGCGCGTCAAATTCCGGCGGCGGTGTGTTGGCGCAATTCTTCTCGCCCGCAGCGATGTCCAGCCTGTCGGCCAAAATCGACCCGGATATGGAAAGCCCGCTCGATTACTATCCGCTGGCCAAACCGGGGGAACGGTTTCCGATTAACGATCCTGCCTACCCGCCCCGGCTTACGCCACGGCCAAGCGACGATGCGGCCTTTTTACACGGGCTTTTCGAAGGGATCGCCCGGATTGAAGCGCAATGCTATGCGGCAATCGAAGCGGCCGGCGGACCGCGACCCAAGCCGTTGCTCACCGCAGGCGGCGGTGCCCAGAACCCGGTTTTTACCGCATTGCGCGAACGGGTTTTGGGCCGGACGATCACCAAAGCGGTATCGACGGAAGCTGCGATTGGAACCGCAAAATTGGTGGCCCAAGTCCCCTAGCCGGGCCTTGCGGCTCGGTCGATTTGCGCGGTCTGAGGCGCGGCTAACGCGCCCCGCGGCTCATGATTGCGGCGCCAAAACAGGCATCGGGGCTGAAGACATGGCCGAAAACCTCGGTTGCGGGAAACGGTGTACTTGGCGGAACCTGGCTCTCGACCAGCAGGCTGTTGTCAAGACACAGGTCTTGCGCGAAATCGCCGAGATTAAAGCCAAACCCGTCATCGCCGCAATTCTCCCCACCGCCATCCATATTCCAGGCCTGAGAGACCGGGAGTTCGGCGCTCGCGGTTAGAAATCGTTGTGCCTCGGGGTCAAAATTGAGTTGCCAGGTCGTCTCTTCAGTCAATTGCTCCAGGGCCCATCGTCCAATCGGCGCCCCGTCTAAGAACCCTTCGATCTCGAAACACTGGACCTGCGCTTCGGTGAGGATCCCCTTGCCGACACTAAGCGGAAAGGACATCGCACCGCGCATCGAATAGCCGCCCGACCCGGTCCATTCAAAGACGTAATCCTGCGCAAACGCGGGATGGGTACAGAATGCAAAAAGCGTGGCGATAAAAAGCCTCACAGGCATGTCCTTTAACTCAGCGCGTGCTTTTCGGCACGCATCCGCTACATCCTTAGCGCACATGGATGTTCTCGCGCCACGATTTCGCAGCCACTTACGCTTGCCGCCAAAACGCAGCCTGCTCAAAGTGCTGCACTGGAGCATCTTGCCATTCTTCATCTGGTTTTTATGGGCCGATCCGGAGGTTATCCGCGGCTGGGGCCCGGGATGGTTCCGCCTGCATTCGATCAATGGCCTCATTTTTGTGACGCTCTCGCTTTTGTGGACGGCATGGCATCTGAAATCGGGCCTTATCGGGCGGGCGGGACCAAAGCTGTCACCGGGATTGCGCGTTTTCCATCAGTTCCTGCATCGCGTGCTGATTTGGGGGCTATTTTTTGTCGCTTTCGGAGGGTTTATGCTTGGACTGACATCGCATGTCCTGCTGAAGGCCGGAGGGTTTTTACCCATCGCCCCGCCGCTTGGCCTGCGTGATGCCAATGCATGGGTAGGGCTTTTTCATACCTACCAATTTTACGCCTTGTCCGGGGTGGCCCTGCTGCATGCAGGATTTCACATCTGGCGCCATATCGCATTGCGCGACAATTGCCTGAGGATCATGGCCCCAAAATCGCTGCACCGGTTCTTGTGACCCGCCGCAGGGTGAATATTGCGCTGCATTGGGTGCAATTTGCGCTGCTTTTGGGGCTGATTTCCACGACGGCGCCCACGGCGCCTTGGGCCATCGCCTACGGTCTCGTCGCGCTCATTTGGCCGGCGGTTGCCGTGGTCAAAGGCCTGCACGGGCGGGGCGGTCGCAAACTTGCGCCGGTCGGCAAAGCGATCCATCAATGGCATCACCGGATGCTTTACGCGCTCAGCGCCGCCTCAGGTGCGGCGGCGATTGCTTGGTCCCTTGGCGTGCCATTGGCGCTGCAATACTGGCTTTTTCTGCTTTTCCTGGTTTCCAATCTGCACGCGGTGTTCCATCTTTGGCGCCATACCGCGCTTTTGGATGGCGCGCTTCGAATGATCACGCCACGGGCCTTGCACAAGCTATTGTAAAACCATGAACGACCGCGCCCCGCGCCCTGAGGAAGAACACCGCTTTCCCTGCGACAATTGCGGTGCAGATTTCCGGTTTGATCCCAATGCCGGTAAGCTTGTATGCGACCATTGCGGCAATGAGGCCGCCCTCGAAGACGATGATGACAGCCCCGACCCATGGGGTGGTGGGAGCATCCAAGAACTTGATTTTCAAGCTGCTTTGCGCGATCAGCTACCGCGCCAAGACATGGAGGAAACGCGCGTTTCCACGTGCCCGAACTGCGCCGCGCAAGTGGAATTCGACGCCAACGTCCATGCCGCCGAATGCCCGTTCTGTGCCACCCCTGTGGTGACCGATACCGGCACGCATCGGCATATCAAACCCGCCGCCGTCATCCCGTTTCAAAACGACGAAGACGCCGCGCGTGCGGCGATGACGCAGTGGTTGGGCCGGCTGTGGTTTGCCCCGTCGGGGCTGCAAGAATACGCGCGCAAGGGCCGAAAGCTCGAAGGTATTTACGTGCCCTACTGGACCTATGATGCCCAGACGCGCAGCAGTTACAACGGGCAGCGCGGGACCGTCTATTACGTCACCACCCGTGGCCCGGACGGGAAATCGCGGCGCAAGCAAAAGATCAGATGGCGCCGCGTGTCGGGCCGGGTTCAGCGGTTTTTCGACGATGTCTTGGTGCTGGGCTCACGGTCCTTGCCGAAACGGTTCACCGACGCGCTGGCACCCTGGGCCTTGGGCGCGCTCAAGCCCTATGAGCCGCATTACCTCGCCGGGTTCCGCGCCGAAGGTTACACTGTTGATCTTGAGGATGGGATGGTCGAGGCACAGCAGATCATGGATGCGCAAATCGCCCGCGACATCCGCGCCGATATCGGTGGCGACCGGCAGCGCATCGATGCTGTGCAAACGCAGCTCTCGGACGTGACGTTCAAGCATATCCTGCTGCCCGTATGGCTCGCAGCCTACAAATACAACGGAAAAAGCTACCGATTTGTCGTCAATGGCCAAACTGGCAAAGTCCAGGGCGAACGGCCCTGGTCCGCCATCAAGATCGCCATTGCCGTCATTCTTGCCGCCATCGTCATTGCGATTGCCGGATATGTTTACCTCCAGCTCGAAGGCGGCACGGGGGCCAGCCTGGGCGGTGTTGAGATTAAGTTCGACTAGAACTTTACGCGCGTCAAATTTCTGATCTAGCCGCGCCGCGGGATCCAGGTTACCTAAGGCCGGGGAGGACCGACGATGATACTTTGTGCGGGCGAGGCGCTGATCGATATGTTGCCGCGGGACACCGATGCCGGTGAACCTGCCTTTGCCCCCTACCCTGGCGGCTCGGTGTTCAACACCTCTATTGCGTTGGCACGGCTTGGCGTTCCAACGGCCATGTTCACCGGGCTGTCGGACGACCTCTTTGGCACGCAGCTTTTGGAGCATCTGCACAGCAATGGTGTGGATGGCCGGTTCGTCGCAATGTCGGAACGCCCGACGACCCTCGCCTTTGTCTCGCTGATCGACGGTCAGGCAAAATACGCCTTCTATGACGAAAACACCGCCGGACGGATGCTGTCGGAAACCGATTTACCGACCGATCTTGACGGGGTTGAGGCGCTGTTTTTTGGCGGAATTTCCTTGCCCGTTGAGCCTTGCGGGGACACCTATTCAGCGCTTTGTGGTCGTGCGGCCGCAGAGCGCACCGTGATGATCGACCCCAACATTCGCACCAGTTTTATCGGCGACGAAGCCCGCTATCGCGCGCGGTTGGACCGCATGTTGGCGCAGGCCGATATCGTCAAAGTCTCCGACGAGGATTTGCACTGGCTCATGGGGGGGGGCGCTGTGCCGGATTTGGCCCGGAAACTTATGGCCATGGGCCCCAAAATTCTATGCGTAACTGAAGGGTCGCGCGGCGTGACGGGCTACACCGAAACCGCGGAAATCCGCGTTCCCGCCATCACCGCCGAGGTGGTCGATACCGTCGGTGCCGGCGATACGTTCAATGCCGGCTTCTTAGCGGGTCTTGCCGATCAAGGGCTCTTGGCCAAGGCGCAGATCGCCCATATCGAGCGCGAGGCTTTGCGCGCCGCGCTCGCGCTTGGCACCCGGGCTGCCGCTGTGACCGTTGGGCGTGCCGGTGCAGACCCGCCGCGGCGGGATGAGCTATGAGGGCCCTTTTGCAACGCGCCGCCGCCGCGCGCGTCGAGGTGGGGGGAGAGATCGTCGGGCACATCGGAGCTGGGCTTTTGATTTTCGTCTGTGCGATGCCCGGGGATGATGAGGAATTGGTTGAACGTCTTGCTGTAAAGATATCCAAAATAAGAATTTTCAAGGATCAAGATGGTAGAATGAACCGTTCGATCCTCGACACGGCCGGCACCGCATTGGTGGTCAGTCAATTCACGCTCTCCGCCGATACATCGCGCGGAAACAGACCTGGCTTTTCGGGTGCTGCGGCCCCTGAATTGGCGGAACGGCTCTATCTACATTTCGTTGCAACCTTGCAAGGATTAGGCGTGGCCACCCAGACCGGGCAATTCGGCGCAGATATGGCGGTCCACCTGATCAATGATGGCCCGGTTACGATCTGGCTCGATACGGACGACTAACGCCTAATTTGCAGGCATTAGGCGAACCGCAGCACAGTACTCCGCTCAGGAATTGCACAATGACTTCGGCCCGCTATGCTAAACCTATGGAGGGGACGTCGAAGTTTTTTGATGAGATGTTCGGCGCGGGTCACCAAGCGCGTGACCCCTACACCAGCTATGATTCTTGGTTTCACACCGAAGATCTCAAAGAGCTGCGAAAAAAATCGATCGAAGCGGAACGGTTTTTTCGACGCACCGGCATCACGTTCAACGTCTATGGCGAGGACGAGGCAGACGAACGCCTGATCCCGTTCGATGTCGTGCCGCGCATTATCTCTGGCCGCGAATGGGCGCGTCTGACCAAGGGGATCGAACAGCGTGTGCGGGCGCTTAACGCCTTTCTCTACGACCTCTATCATCGTCAGGAAATTTTGCGCGCGGGCCGCATCCCGCCCGAGCTGATTGCGCGGAACGAGGCGTTTTTGCCGAAGATGATCGGGGTCGAGCCGCCGGGCGGCGTTTATACCCATATCGTCGGGGTCGACCTGGTCCGCACCGGCGAAGATGATTTCTTCGTGCTTGAAGACAATGCCCGCACGCCAAGCGGTGTGAGCTATATGCTCGAAAACCGCGAAACGATGCTGCAAATGTTCCCAGAGCTTTTCGGGCGTATCAAGGTGCGCGACGTGCAGGATTATCCCCGCGCGCTGCGCCGGTCGCTCACCGCTTGTGCGCCAAAGGCATGCAATGGCGACTGCACGGTGGCCGTCTTGACGCCGGGGATCCACAACTCAGCCTATTTCGAGCACGCATTCCTGGCCGATCATATGGGCGTGGAACTTGTTGAAGGTTCAGACGTGCGCATTGTCGATGGCCGGATCGCAATCCGCACCACCGAGGGCTACAAACCTATCGATGTCATCTACCGCCGGATTGACGATGACTTCATCGATCCGCTGAACTTCAATCCCGACAGTCTTTTGGGCGTACCCGGGATCATGGACGTCTACCGCGCAGGGGGGATCACGATTGCAAATGCCCCGGGAACCGGCATCGCCGACGACAAAGCGATCTATAGTTATATGCCTGACATCGTAGAGTTTTATACCGGCGAAAAGGCTATTTTAAAGAATGTGCCGACCTGGCGATGCTCCGAGCCG
>JBCDBR010000015.1:0-81374 GCA_039183205.1 Pseudomonadota bacterium
ATCGAAGGCTGCTACAACCCCTCGCGCCGCCATTCAGCTTTGGGTTACAAGTCCCCCATCAACTACGAAAGGACTACCGCTGAAGGACTGGAATCTCTAAGCCCATAACCGTCCATCAAACCGGGGGAACTCCAACTCCAGTGCTGCCGGTGCGGAATTCGGACAGATTCGGGTGAATTCGTGGGTCACCGCCTATCTGACACGTAACCCAGAAGTTTCGGTAGCCGCAGATTATTCGAACCGGATTGCAGACATCATCCACGAAGGCATCGACGTGTCCATTCGTGTGGGTCAGTTGCCGGACAGCGAGTTGAGCGCGAGAAAACTTGGAGACATCTACTATCGTCTCTACGCGCATCCAAGTTACCTGAAAAATACACCGCCGCTCGAAACACCGGCCGATCTGGCAGATCGGTCGCTCATTCACTTCAATCCATCCAGCAACAGTCGATGGGAGTTAACCGACGGGCAGGTCACCCGGCATCTTGACTTGCAGCCCCGGTTCTCCGTCAACAACAACCTGGCGGTTCGGCAGGCAGTCGCTGAAGGTCTTGGCATTGCACTACTCCCAACTTTTCAGGCTGAGGATTTTAACTGACTTGGAGCACCTTGAGCGCGTGCTACCGAACTGGTCGCGCCCACCTGTACCAGTGCATGCTGTGTTCGCCTTAGGTCGTTACATGAGCCCCAAGGTACGGGCGTTTATAGATGTTTGCGTGGATCTGTTTTGATCAGAGCTTCCGACGATACACTATCCTGCCGAGGCGCAGAGGCGTACGTCAGCGCATCTCGTGGCATCCTAAAGAGCTTCTTGAAAGCCGACATTCGCCTCATCGCATCATCTTTGAAAATTGGGCTCAGACCGGACCTTCTCCGCGATTTACTCTAACGTCCGCATTACCATCTGGCGCCCATCGTTCGACATGTCTCTCGGCAAAATCTTCTTAAAAAAGGTTGTCCGTATCCGCACAGATTGCGCCCTTGCAGCGAGACAAAAACGAGACAATTTTTGGGTTGGAAGGCTCGGAGTTATGGGTAAGTCTTTGATTTATTTGGTCGGAGTGGCGAGATTCGAACTCACGACCCCTGCCTCCCGAAGACAGTGCTCTACCAGGCTGAGCTACACTCCGACCGTGCCGGCGGTCTTATCCTTCCTCATCAGATCGCGCAAGGGATGGCGTCGAGCCCGTATCGCCGCGTTCTTGCTTTGTGAGAAACGTACCGACGCGGGGCGCGGCGGGCGATCCTGGACGCGACCGTGTGCGCAAAACCGGCGTGGTGTTTGATCGCTCGCCAGTCGCTTCCCGCAAGACGATGAAGAGGCCAGAAGCAATTATGATCGCGCTGCCGATGAGGGTTGGTTGATCCAAACTTTCGTCAAACAGAACGAAGCCATAGATGCTCGCCCAAAGGATCTGAGAATACTGCATCGGTGCCACGATTGCTGCCGCGGCATAGCGATAGGCTGAAATGATACAGAATACCGCCAGCAAGGCGAGTGCCGAGACGATTGCCGATTTTGCAAGGTCTCCGGCGGGCATCGGCTCATAAACCCAGGCAAGTGCGGCGCCCATCAGCACAAAATTGGCCATCATTGGATAAAGCATCATCACGACGGCCCGTTCCTCCCGCCCGATCCGCCGCATGACGACCGATGCAACGGCCCCACCGATCGCAGCAACCAAGGCGGCCAGATGGCCGGTCGAAATCGATGCAACCCCCGGCTGCAGAACAACCAAAACCCCGCCAAGCCCGACAATGACCGCCGCCCATCGGCGCCAGCCGACGCGTTCGCCCAAAACCGGGATAGCCAAGATGGTGATCAATAGAGGCGCGGCAAATAGTATTGCGTAAACCTGGGCCAAGGGCAGGACGGTAAAGGCATAGAAGGCCGATATCCCGGTGAGAACGGAGGCCACCGTGCGGATTGCGGTCCAACCTGGGTTTTTCGGGATCAGACTGCCGCCGACAGTGTCCCGCATCAACAAAAACGTGACGATCGGAAAGCCGAAGAGAACGCTGAAAAAGACGATCTGGATCGGCGAATAAAGTGCGCCGAGATCCTTCACGACGACGTCATGGGTTGCGAAAATCGCAAAACCGGCAAGGGCGAACAGAACGCCGCTGAGTTGCGGGGGCATGGGGCGCGGTCCTTCAGGGATGGCCCTTATATAGCGGGTGAGCCTTGGGGATGTGCAAGGGCAAAACGGCCTTAGCCTGCCAGCGCGGCTATGACGGCATCCCCCATTTCGTGTGTTGCAATCGGGCTGCCTCCGGACGGTCCCATCAGGTCGGCTGTGCGCAGCCCGTCGGCTAGGACTTTTTCCACTGCCGCTTCTAGCTTCGCGGCCGCGTCACCTTGGTCAAAGCTATAGCGCAACGACATCGCAAAACTGAGAATGCAAGCAATTGGGTTAGCCTTGCCTTGCCCGGCGATATCAGGCGCTGAGCCATGGACCGGTTCATAAAGGGCCTTGGGGCGGCCATTTTCCATCGGCGCACCAAGCGAGGCCGACGGCAACATGCCGAGCGAGCCAGTCAGCATTGCGGCCAGATCGGACAGCAGATCACCAAAAAGGTTGTCCGTGACGATCACATCAAACTGTTTGGGCCAACGGGTCAGCTGCATGGCGCCGGCATCGGCATACATATGCGACAGCTCGATATCGGAATACTCGGCCGCGTGCACCTCGGTGACGACATCGCGCCACAGAACACCCGATTCCATGACATTGGCCTTTTCCATTGAGCAAACCTTGTTGTCTCGTCGGCGGGCCAGTTCGAATGCGGACCGTGCGACCCGCGCGATTTCGCTTTCGGTATATCGTTGCGTGTTGATGCCGACGCGTTCGTTGCCGACCCGCTCAATCCCGCGCGGTTCGCCAAAATAAACGCCTGAGGTCAATTCTCGGACGATCATGATGTCGAGCCCCGCAACGACATCAGGCTTTAGGGACGAAAAATCCGCCAAAGCGTCAAAGCACTGGGCAGGCCGCAGATTGGCGAAGAGGTCCATTTCCTTGCGCAACCGTAATAGGCCGCGCTCCGGCTTGAGGCTGAAATCCAGCGCATCGTATTTCGGCCCACCGACCGCTCCCAGCAATACCGCATCCGCGGCTTGCGCCCGCGCCATGGTATCATCGTGAAGCGGCACGCCGTGGGCGTCATAGGCGGCCCCGCCGACCAAATCCTCGGAAACATCAAAGCTGAGGCCTTGCGTTCCAAACCAGTCAATCACCTTGCGCACTTCGGCCATAACTTCAGGTCCAATGCCATCGCCCGGCAGGATCAGGATCGAAGGTTTGGTCATGCGCGTTATCCTCTTGTTCGTCTGCGCGGTCGGCCTATCCCGTGGTGTGGCGGGGGTCAAGAAACCACCCGGCCCGGGCGCTGCGGAGATGCCATAAGAGCGTTCGGGATATCCGGACCGGGGCTAGTTGGGCAATTGGATATCCATCCAAACCAGACGATGCCCAGAGGCGAGATTGGCCGCCTCATCCTCTGCTGTGCCATGGATGCCAGCGCCCAATACGGCGAGGTTCGATGATGGCAGAATGTAATCGACGCGCAATCGGCCTGGGCTCGGTTCTTGCCAGTTGGTGGTGGCGGTTTGGCCGTCGGGGTCTTGCGGTTCCGGGTCTTGCAGCCGCGGATCAGCAAGAAGCGCGCGCAAAGCGCCGGTTCGGCCTTCACCGCGTTCAGGATCGACATTGAGCGTCCCCAACACGGCAAAGTTCTGCGCCGCAAAGCCCGCGCCGTCCGGCGACCAACCATCCAGATACCGCAAAAGAAATGCCGTCTCGTCTTCATTGCGAATACCATTGCGGTCTTCGGGCCCGTCAAAGACCGGCGCGCCCGCGTGGATTGCAAGGACGTTCAGTCGATGCGTATCGCCGATGACCACAGGTATGTCCCAGATCGCCATCGTTGAAAGCCGCAAGACATCCTGAACCTCGGGACCGATGACGTCGGCGGCGCGGTTGCCCGGAAGATCGCGCCATAACAGGTCTGAAAAATTGCGCGCCTCAGTGTCGGAGACCTGATAGCGCGACAGAAGGGCCATACCGCCCTGCCCCGAGAACCGGCCATATCCATGGGCATCCTGCGGCTCGGCCAACTGGCCATCGCCGTCGACGTCAACGCCCGTGGGCCAGCCTGCATTTGGACGCTGTGCAAAGCGATGCGGATAGTCGATGCCGGCGGCTGCGAGGCTTTCGGCGAACGCTGTTAAAGCGGCAAGCCCGGCATCGTAGTCGAACCCCAAAAGCAGCAATACGTCGGGATCGACAGCGGCGACCGCATCCACAATTGCGGCGATTTGTTCATCCTCGCCCCGGGCAATGTCGCGCAGCAAAAGCCCCGGGCCGCGCCGTTCAAGGTCTGTGTGAAAGACCGCCAGCCGAAGGGTCTGGGCAGATGCCGGGCCGGACAGCAGGATGAGGATCAGACCGGCTGATAGCCATCCTCTGGCGTCAATCCAGCGGTGAGCCTGCGGCGCCGCGCTTCGATCATGTCGGCGATCCGGGCCATAGCCATGCCGCGCATAAAAAGCGAAGTGGGCAAAAAGAACCATATCATCACCGTCCAAACCAGCGATTGCGGATGGTGCAGGATCGAAACGCCGAGATGCCGCGTGCCGACCCAGAAAACCATGGGCAATAGAAACGGCAATGCAAAGCCGAGCGCAATATTGATGCGGCTATCGCGGGTCAAACGTGCGACAACGTCGCCGCCGGTCGTTGGGTCGAATGTGGGCAAGTTGATCCACACATTGAACGCTTGGTCTCGGCTTGGCCAATGGTTCATGCGGATAAGGATTGCAAAGATCGACAGCGTGACCAAACCGACCAAGGCGGCAATCCCCGCCATGATCTGCACGCGCACGCGAATGGCCATCGTTGCATCGTCACCCAAATTGTCCAGCACCAGTGTCACGGGGCTGTATGGGAACTCCAGTGCTTTGCCGACAACGAAGCCCGCGGCATTCACAACGAGAGTCAGGGTCGAGCTTGTTGCGCCACCAGACACCACCACGCTGAGCAAGAACAGCGTTACAAAAACCGAGATAATGCGCACCCTATTGAATGGCGGCGCATCGCGGAATTCGATTAAGCCTGGATAGGTTCCGGCGTATTCGGAATAGATCAATCCCGCCGCAAAGAGCGCGATCAACGTCACAATCTGCGTCGTCTCGGGATGTGTTCCTGGAATGAGCAAAGACGGCGTCGCAATCACGACCACCACCACCAATGCCCTCACTGCCGCCCCGGCCACCTGTGAGATCACGTTTCAAACCCTCTAACCTGGATACCCCCGATACGTGCCGAAGGTCTTTTCCACGTTATTGCCCCAGACTGCTCAGGGGTGCCTCATTGGTGACAAGTGTGCCTGTGGATATGTTGTGACGCAAGGTGACGGACGTCTCGTTCCAGCTACTGGTGAAATAAGGCGAAAATGTGGTGCTAATTTGCACCAAATTTGGCATGCAGCAAAAAGCTGCGCATTTTCAACGCTGTTACGCGGAAGCTCGCCGATTGTTTCCGGATGGGGAACGGTGGTTCAAACCCAGGGTCGGGCTTGCTCTGCCTGGCTTTCAAATCCGTCGATCGCGGTTGATTTCTCCAGCGTAAGACCGATATCGTCGAGCCCGTTGAGCAGGCAGTGCTTTCGAAACGCATCGACCTCAAAGGAAATCGTTCCGCCATCCGGACCGCTGATGGTTTGGTTTTCCAGATCAACGCTCAGCACTGCGTTTGCACCG
The DNA here is from genome assembly GCA_039183205.1 of Pseudomonadota bacterium. Classification (GTDB taxonomy): domain Bacteria; phylum Pseudomonadota; class Alphaproteobacteria; order Rhodobacterales; family Rhodobacteraceae; genus HKCCE3408. The sequence continues at coordinate 5,762 of JBCDBR010000015.1, forward strand.
CGCTCGGCATCGTCCATCAGCTTGTCGACGTCTTCTTGCGGCAGCACGATCGGGAGGATGCCGTTTTTAAAACAATTGTTGAAAAAAATGTCCGCGAATGACGTCGAGACGACACAGCGAATGCCAAAATCCAATAAAGCCCACGGCGCATGCTCCCGCGATGAGCCGCAGCCAAAGTTATCCCCGGCGATCAAAATCTGTGCATCCCGATAGGCGGGCTTGTTCAAAACGAATTCCTGGATCTCCTCTCCGGCATCGTCATAGCGCATTTCATCAAACAGGTTTTTTCCTAGGCCCGAACGTTGAATGGTCTTCAGGAACTGTTTCGGGATGATCATGTCGGTGTCGACATTGATCAGCGGCATCGGGGCCGCGACGCCCGTGAGTTTCGTGAATTTTTCCATGGCTGTCGCTCCTGAAAGTCGGGCCTCGGTCTATCGCTTGGAACAGATCAGGGCAAGTCGCGGATTAGCCCGGAACTGCGAAGGTCAGGGATGCCCAATAGGTATGCCAAACCGGGTCACCGTCCTCGCTCGGCTCCAATGGCTCCAGCACGACGTGATCGGCCAGGTATTCGTGGCCTGGCGCAACCGGTAACATCGCGACGCCGTCGGCATCCGTGCGGTGCAGCGTGATCGTAACTGCGCCATCGGGTCCGCGATCAAACAATTCGACTTGGACATCAGGCAAAGCACGACCTTGGTACTGGACCAAGACCGGCAGACCTTCACTGACATCGTCCGTATAGGGATTAGCCAATGCAACGATTTCAATCGTCAGGCCAATCGCGGTATCAGCACCGGCACCGTCTCCGACCGCAATCAGGCTCTTGGCGTGGCGCGTGTAGCTTTCGACAAAGTTGGTCCGCGGCAGGCCACGGGCGTCCTGCATCGCAGCAATATCACCGAAATCCTTGTGTTCGGCAAAGCGTACGAAGCGGTCCCATTCGGTGTAGGTCAGGTTTGTCGCTGTGGTTTCATGGGCAACGATGGCCAAGCCGTCCGGCAAATCTTCGAAGACCAGCGCCGGCCGGTCGCCCAAACGGCGAACAACGGGCTGGCTGTCGCCATCCATCCAGACTTCAAATCGCGTGAAGCTTCGTGGGATATAGGAATAGACGGCGCCGGAAAATTCCTGACCAACCAAAAGATCGCCGGCAATTGGGTTGCCGAGTGGGACGGCATAATCCAACGCATCGATCCAGAATTCGTGGGCCTGGCCCTTGCCGAATAGGACGAAGGACGCGAGTGTCGCCGCGAGAATTGCGCGCTTCATTCGGAGGTCTCCCGGTGTTTTTTAGAAGCATGATCGTGGTTTTGCTCATGTCAATGGCTTCCACCCTAGGTCAGGCAGGCCATGCGCATGAAATTCGGCCGGCTATCGCCGATGTCGAGGTCACCGGTACACATGTCACGATCTCGATCAGCATGACACTCGAATCGCTCGCGGCCGGCATCAATCTTGATGGTCTGGACAATACCAACAACGCCCCCGAAACGGCGCTTTACGATCGGTTCCGCGCCATGAGCCCGGTCGCATTTGAGGCCGCGTTTCGAGATGCATGGCCGCGGATATCACGAGGATTTGTGATCGAAACAGCCGGCGAACGGATAAAGCCAGAGATTGTTTCCGTTGCCGTTCCAGCGGTCGGCAATGCCGAATTGCCCCGCGATTCGATCCTGGTGATCAGCGCGGAGCTTCCCGAAGGTGACGATCCTGTCATCGTGGGTTGGCAAGCCAGCTACGGCACATTGGTTCTGCGCCAGATCGGTGGCGGGGAGAATGCTTACGAGGCGTTTTTGACCTCTGGCGATTTATCCGACCCGTTGCCCCGGTCCGAGATCGCCCAAGAAAGCGGGCTGTCGGTGTTCCTGCGGTACATCGTTGTGGGTTTTGAACATATCGTTCCTTTGGGCGTGGATCATATCCTCTTTGTGTTGGGCTTGTTCTTTTTCTCCCCCAATATCCGTCCGCTCCTGTGGCAGGTCTCGGCCTTTACGCTGGCCCATACGGCGACCCTCGCGCTGGCATCAATCGGCGTTGTCAGCGTGCCGGCGCATATCGTAGAGCCTTTGATTGCCGCCTCAATCGTGTATGTCGGGGTCGAAAACGCACTCAACCTTGGCAACACGCGGCTGCGAACGGCCATTGTGTTTGGCTTTGGTCTCTTGCACGGATTGGGCTTTGCCAGTGCTCTCGGCGATTTTGGGATCGCCTCGGGGCGCTTTGTACAGGCCCTCATTGGGTTCAATATCGGGGTAGAGCTTGGGCAACTGGCCGTCATTGCAATCGCCTTTTTGTCGGTCGGATATTGGTTTTCGACCACGACGTGGTACCGCAAGGCGATTGCCGTTCCGGTATCGGTCGTAATTTCCGCCATTGGGCTTTACTGGGTGATTGAGCGCACCGGTTTAGCGCCCTTGCCGCCGTTGCCAATCTAGATTTGACGCTTTGCGTCGATCATGGCTTCGGGGGTTTATCAGACCTGCTTGGCACCTCTGTTTGCGGGGAAAACCCGGACTAACTTTGGGCCGATGGGCGTGACGTTGGGCCGTTTATCCAGCTTCCCCACTTTGACATCGGCCGCTGCTGGGCGGCTTGGCCGATTGCCCAGTTGATCGCAGAATACGGGGGGCACTTTTGTGCCTGTGCGTATCCTATGCGATGGTACAGGTCCGTCTGCGCGTCGCCGACGCGGTATACTATCCCCCGCGGGATAGATTGTGCCGCCCGCACTGTGCGCCGGAAACAGACCCCCAGGGCCATGCCTATCCTATCCGCCGGCCTTTGCAGCTTTGCAGCCCGGCTACATCAATTCCCGCACATCCGTCAGCCGCCCAGTGACGGCCGCCGCCGCCGCCATTTGCGGACTCATCAGATGCGTGCGACCGCCACGGCCTTGCCGCCCTTCAAAGTTGCGGTTCGACGTCGCCGCGCAGCGCTCACCTGGCGCAAGTTGGTCGGGGTTCATAGCCAAGCACATGGAACAGCCCGCCATCCTCCATTCGAACCCCGCGCTTTTGAACACGTCCGCAATACCCTCTTTTTCGGCTTGGGCGCGCACGAGGCCCGACCCGGGCACGACCATGGCGCGCAGTCCGTCCTTGATCTTCTTACCACGCAGAATTTCGGCCGCTGCGCGCAGGTCTTCGATCCGTCCATTGGTGCACGACCCGATAAAGACAGTATCGATTTCAATGTCGGACAACTTGGTACCGGGCGTCAGTCCCATATATTCCAAGCTTCGCGCCGCCGCTTGAACCTTGCCGCCCTCAAAGGCTTCCGGGGCGGGCACAACATCGGTGATCGGCAACACGTCTTCGGGCGATGTGCCCCAGGTGACAACCGGTGCGATATCCTCGCCGCGAATGGTGACGATATTGTCCCATTCGGCATCGTCATCGGAATAGAGCGTCGCCCACCACGCCATCGCGGCTTCCCATTGCGCAGCCTTTGGGGCGTGCGGCCGGCCGTTTACATAGGCGAATGTTTTTTCATCCGGCGCAATCAATCCCGCGCGCGCGCCGCCCTCGATGGCCATGTTGCAGACCGTCATGCGGCCCTCCATCGAAAGCGACCGGATGGCCTCGCCCATATACTCGATCACGTAACCCGTACCGCCCGCAGTGCCGGTTGCGCCAATGACCGACAGCGTAATGTCCTTTGCCGTAACGCCTGGGCGTAGCGTGCCCGTGATTTCCACTTTCATATTTTTCGATTTTTTTTGGATCAGCGTCTGTGTGGCCAAGACATGTTCAACCTCCGATGTGCCGATGCCATGGGCCAAAGCGCCAAAGGCGCCATGCGTCGCGGTATGGCTGTCGCCGCAAACGACCGTCATACCCGGCAGCGTCCAACCCTGCTCTGGGCCCACGATATGCACGATGCCCTGCCGGATATCGCTGACGGGATAGTAATGGATCCCGAAATCCTTGGCGTTCTTATCCAGCGCAGCAACCTGGATGCGACTGTCATCGGGCATCTGATCGGGGTTTTCGCGCCCCAAGGTCGTGGGCACGTTGTGATCTGGCACGGCAATGGTCTTATCTGGCGCGCGCACCTTGCGCCCGGCCATACGCAGGCCTTCAAACGCTTGCGGGCTCGTAACCTCGTGCACGAGGTGGCGGTCGATATAGAGCAGCGACGTGCCGTCATCGGCCTCGTGAACCAAATGTGCATCCCATATTTTATCGTAAAGCGTCCGGCCAGCCATGGCGTGTCTCCAAAACGGTGTTGGCAAAGGGGTAGAGCAAGCGGCGTTGATCAGCCCCGGGCGCGTACCGCGCCAAGCGCACCGAAAAACCGCCAGGGCAGGCGGCAGCGGTCGTCAATGTCAAAGACAGCTTTCATGGCAGGGGCAAATACACCTTGGCTGCGTCGCTCGCAAGGTCGGCACGTGACAGCGCGGCAATTTGCACGCCGGTCCTTACCTTTCCCCCAGCTCCGCGGTTCTGCCACGATGCCGCCCTGATTTGATGAAAAGAAACATCAAATGGCGCCCATTGCGGGCCGGCACGCGAATGGCGAAACCGCCGGCAGATCGGTTCAGAATACACCAATAGGGCCGGATGCGCCGGCCAGGACACAACAATGGCTATCGGCGAAGCAGGCAGTATCACGACAAATTCTCCAACCGAGAATGCGCCGATCACGATTACCCTGACAGAGCCGATAACCGATCCCATCTTTGCCCTGACGGCCACAAACAACGGCGGTAATCAGTTTACACTCCGCGTCATCGGCGAGGTGTTGGACGGGGACGGCAACACCACAGCTTTCACCTTCATTATCGAAGAATGGGAATACCATGACGGCCCGCACCCGGCGACCGAGACGATCAATTGGATCGCGGTCGAAGAGGGCGTACACGAACTTCCGGACGGACGCGTCATTCAAGCCGGACACACCTCGGCCGATCACACCAACACGGCCGTTTCCTTCGACACCGCGTTTGATACCCCGCCCGTGGTTCTGACCTCGGTCATGTCGGAAAACGACACCACCACGGTCGATAGCGATCCGCTGAATATTACCGCGGCGGGATTTAATGTGCGGCTGCAAGAGGAAGAGGCCGAGGACGGTCTCCACGCCGCAGAAACCGTCGGCTGGATCGCGATCGAGCCCGGTGGCGATGCAACGTCGGGCACCGCAAATACCGTCGGCGGAGTTGACGAAAACACAGATACCATTGGCCTGGGTGCAACCTTTACCAACAGCATCGTTGTCGCAGAGACCCAGACCATCAACGGCGGCAATACCGCAACTGTGGTCATCGACGGGCAAACGGCCTCGACCGTTGGTGTCTTCATTGAAGAAGAACAATCCAACGATGCTGAAACCGGACATGTGGACGAAACCGTCGGCATTGTGGCCTTTGAAGACGGTTTGATCCCGTGCTTTACGGCCGGTACAAGGATTGCAACAGCGCGCGGCGATGTCGCGGTGGAGACTTTGACGCCGGCCGATGCGGTCACGTTGCATCCAAGCGGGACGGCGCAGCTACTTCGGACCTATCGCCGCCATTTGATGGCTGAGGAACTCGCGCGCTACCCGAATTTGCGCCCAGTCCGCATCTGCGCCGGCGCCTTGGATGGAACCTTACCGCACCGCGATTTGTTGGTGTCGCGCCAGCATCGAATGATGGTGTCCTCTCCCATCGTGGCACGCATGTTCGGCACGGCGGAGGTACTGATCTCGGCCGTCCGTCTCACGCGATTGCCGGGCATTTACGTCGACGACACGATTGAAGCTGTCACATACATTCATCTGCTGTTTGACCGGCATCAGGTGATCTATGCCGAGGGCGCACCGACCGAGAGCCTTTATACCGGGTTCGAAGCGCTGCGCGCCATCGCACCCGCGGCACGCGAGGAAATCACTACGATATTTCCCGAACTGCGCGACGCGCGCTTTACCCCGCGCGCGGCCCGGCTGATCCCGCCTGCCCAGCGCCAAAACCAACTGGTCGAACGGCACCGAAAGAACCGAAAGTCCGTCCTATCCTAGGGACTTTCCGGTCAGGTGCTTACATCTTTTAGCGAATAGGTCGTGGTCAGCATCTCTGTGTCGAGTTTCAGCTCGATAATATGTAGACCACCCGCTTCGGCACGCCGGAACGCGTCGGGAAATTGCGCCGTTGTGGTAATGATGTGACCCGTTCCGCCATAGGCTTCGGCCAGCATTGCATAATTCGGGTTCCACAGCTCCGTCCCGGACACGCGGCCGGGATATTCGCGTTCTTGATGCGCGCGGATGGTGCCATAGCGACCGTTATTTGCAACAATAACAATGAGGTCCAAACGATATTGTTGGGCGGTTGAAAGCTCTTGCAGGGTCATCTGAAAGCACCCGTCGCCCGCATAACACACGACTGTCTCTTCGGGCCGTTCAAGCTTTGCGGCAATCGCCGCCGGTAGCCCATACCCCATCGAGCCTGAGGTTGCGCCAACCTGCCCGCCATAGCGCTGGTATTGGTGGTAGCGGTGCACAAACGCGGCGTAGTTTCCCGCGCCATTTGTGATAATGCCACGCCCATCCAGGTGCTCTGACAGCCAGTGGACGATCTCCTCCATCTTCACCTCACCCGGGGTTTTTTGCGGAACCCGCCAAGCATCGAGCGCGGCCCGCCCTTCCCGCACATCAGAACCTTTGGGTGCAAGGTTCAACGCGACCAAAGCCGCCAACATTTCCGGCGCGCGCGCCGCGATCGCCATTGCTGGTTGATGCACACGGCCAAGCTCATCAGGGTCTGGATGGACGTGAATGATGGTCTTTTGTGGCAGCCTTGGATCAAGCAGCGTATAACCCTGGGTTGCGGTGTCGCCGAGGCGCGAGCCCAAGACAAGCAACGCATCCGCGGCGTTGAACCGCGCTTTGAGGGCCGGGTTCGCACCCACGCCCAGATCGCCGACGTAATTCGGATGGGTGTTGTCCATATAGTGCTGCCGGCGAAAGGTGACGGCCACCGGGAGCCCCGTCATTTCGGCAAATCGTGCCAAATCGCGATGGGCCGTTTCGGACCAACCCGGCCCGCCCGCAACAATCAAAGGGTTTTGATGCGCCATCAGCTTTTCGACCGCCGCACGTGCCGTTCCGGCATCGACCGGCTGAGCGACGGCGGTTGCCGGTGCCAGATCGGCCGCCTCGGCTTCGGCGGACAAGATATCCTCTGGCAGCGCCAGCACGACCGGGCCAGGACGACCCGATTGCGAGATTTGGAATGCGCGCGCGATGTATTCCGGCAATCTGTCGGTGTTTTCGACCTCGGCGACCCATTTGACCAAGGGTCTGAACGCGGCGCGGTAATCGACCTCTTGAAACGCCGCACGATCGCGATGGGCGAGCGGAACTTGTCCGATAAAGCATATAAGCGGCGTGGAGTCGTGCATTGCGACATGCAAGCCAGATGCGGCATTGGTTGCACCAGGACCACGGGTCACGAATAACACACCGGGCCGGCCGGTGACCTTTCCATGCGCCTCCGCCATCATCGCTGCGCCACCTTCCTGACGGCAAACGATGTTGTCGATGCCGCTTTCATAAAGCCCATCCAGAGCCGCCAGAAAGCTCTCGCCCGGCACAGAAAAGACGCGCTTAACGCCCTGCCGAACCAATTGGTCGACCAAAATTTTACCACCATGCCGGATGGTCATGCGACGCTCCCGTGTTAGGACATGGGTGTACATGATCGGACAGGAGGCACGATGTCCAGCGGACGGCTTTTGGGAATTTGCGGATCGCTTCGCTCTGGCAGCGACAATCGGAAACTTATGCGCGAGGCCGCGCGCTTGTTCGACCCGGCGGAGTTCGTCGAGGCGGATTTGCGCTTGCCACTCTATGACGGTGATTTGGAGACAGCCGACGGCGTTCCTGCGGCCGTCCAAACGCTCTCGGACGAGATCAAAGCAGCAGACGCGATTTTGATTGCGGGGCCGGAATACAACAAAAACATCTCGGGCGTCCTAAAGAACGCGCTGGATTGGGTGAGCCGAACGAAGGGCGGTCCATGGTCGGACAAACCTGTCGCGATGATGTCTGCCGCAGCCGGACGCGCCGGTGGCGAGCGATCGCAAAGCTCAATGCGGCTGTGCTTGGTGCCGTTCCGACCACGGCTCTTGTCTGGTCCAGAGGTTTTGGTCGCCAATTCCTCAGCCGAGTTTGACGAAGACGGGCGGCTGAAAAACGAATTCACCATTAAGATGCTGTCGGACTTGATGGCCGCGTTGCGCGCAGAGATGGCGCGTTAAAGGTTTGCGTCGACGGTAAAACTGTTCGGAATGTTGTTTGTGCCGTCTAGGATCAAATCAGCCATCACGGCGCCGGCCTTGGGCGCCATTCCAAAGCCGATCTTAAACGCGCCATTGGCGATATAAACACCGGGCCGATTGGGATGGGCGCCAAGCATCGGGGCCCTGCTGCGCGCGCGGGGTCGCAGATCGGCCCACCGCTCAAGAACCGTCGCGCCGCGCAACGCAGGCAGCGCCTCGCGCGCCTTTTCGATAAGTGAATCGAGTTGCTGATCCGTGCTGTTGGCGTCGGAAAATTCGCGTTCCGTCGTCGAGCCGACCGCCGTTGTCCCGTCGCAATGCGGGATCACGTGAAGTCCATCCACAAAGATCTGGGGGGCATCGCGCATGTCGTAGTCAAGCAAAGCGGCTTGCCCCTTGATACCCGTACCGACCTCGCGGCCAAAATCGGCGGAAAGCGCGCGCAAACCCGCCGCGCCCGTGGCCCAGACTTGGGTCGCGCCCTTCGTCGCTTGGCCGGACCCGATCTCGGCGCCCAGTGCCATGACGGCTGCATGCAACGCGTCAACGGCGCGTCTGGGGTGCAGCCGCGCGGTCAGATCATCATGGATCAGCCAGCCGCTCGGCGATGACAACCCGGCGTCATCAGCGGGGATGACCGACCACGTATACCGGCCGCGCCAAAGCTCTGCCGCTGAAACCGCACGATCTTTTGCGAGCGCCAAGGCCGCATCGTCGCCAATCGGCTGAAACCGACCCGTGCGGGCATATCCAGGGTCTTGCCCCGAAATTTCGAAGACATCGCGCCACATGGATGCAGCAACGTCCAGGCTTTGGAATTGGAATTCTTTCTTTTCATTCCAGTTTTCCGGAACGTGTGGGCTGAGCGAACCGACAAGGCCGCGCGACGCAGCGATACCTGGATATGGGTCGTGCAAACGCACCCGCTGGCCCCTGCGCAAGAGCGTCCAGGCAACCGATAGGCCGAAAATCCCGGCGCCAAAGATGTCGATTGGGTGCGTGGACAAGCCTTCATCCTTCTCCTAGACGCAAGTGGTGCGGCGGTTCTAGGCGTGAACATGGCACCAGGCCAGAGACAAGCGATTTCATGGATGAACGGCGTTCCGGTTTCAGCGCTTTTTGACGACCCGTTCTATTCCTTCCAGGACGGCTGGGCAGAGAGCGCGCATGTCTTTCTTGCCGGCAACGATCTACCCGCAAGGCTCACCGATGGGTTTCACGTGGCCGAGCTGGGGTTTGGAACCGGGCTTAACCTCGCGCTGCTGTTGTCGTCATGGGATGGCCCGGGAACCATGATCTATACCGCGTTTGAGGCCTATCCGTTGGTAGGTTCGGATGTCCGTCGCGCCTTGATACGGTTTCCCGATGCGGCGCCGTATATCGGGTTGATTTGCGCGCTCTTGAAGGACGGGAGGGTGCAAACGGAAAATGCGCGGCTGGAGCTTGTGTTCGGCGATGCGCGAACGGCCATGCCGGCTTGGACAGGGTCGGCGGATGCGTGGTTCTTGGATGGTTTTGCGCCGCAACGAAACCCCGAATTGTGGGGGGCTGAGCTGATGGCGGAGGTCGCGCGTCATACCTGCTCGGGCGGGACATTTGCGACCTATACGGCCGCGGGTGAGGTCCGTCGTGCCTTGTCTGCGGCCGGTTTTGAGGTCACTCGCACAGCGGGTTTTGGCCGAAAACGTCACATGTCGCGTGGGGTTCTGCGTTGAACGGGCAAAACACGCGCGCAGGCATTTGGCTCATGATTGCCACGACCTTCGTCTTTGCTGTGCAAGACGGGATCAGTCGCCATTTGGCCAGCGAATACAACGTCTTGATGATTGTCATGATCCGGTATTGGTTTTTCGCCGCTTTTGTCATTTTTCTCGCCGCGCGCAGCCCGGGCGGCATAGTCAGCGCAGCCCACACCACCCAACCGCGGCTTCAGTTCTTTCGCGGCGCCCTTTTGGCGCTTGAGATCTGCGTCATGGTTGGTGCATTCGTTTTGTTGGGCTTGGTTGAAAGCCACGCGGTGTTCGCCTGTTACCCACTTCTCGTAGCGGCGCTGTCCGGACCGGTTTTGGGGGAACGCGTGGGTTGGCGCCGTTGGATGGCGATTGCCATTGGCTTTGTTGGGATCGTGGTGATCCTACAGCCTGGCGCCCGTGTGTTTTCGCCAGCAGCCTTAGTGCCACTTTTGTCGGCAACGCTGTTTGCGCTTTATGGCCTGCTGACCCGCTATGCCGCGCGTGCCGATACCGTTGAGACCAGTTTCTTTTGGACGGGGATTGTGGGGTGCGGCGTCATGAGCATCGTTGGCATCTGGTTTTGGGAACCGATGATCCCTTACGACTGGATATGGATGGGCTGCCTGTGTGTGACCGGCGTTGCCGGGCATTGGATGCTCATCAAGGTCTATGAGCTTTCCGAGGCCAGCGCAGTGCAACCCTTTGCCTATTTTCAGCTCGTCTTCGGCGCGGCGATCGGGATTTTGGTCTTTTCCGAGACGCTTGGCCTGAACGTGGCGATCGGCAGCGCGATTGTCGTCATGGCGGGCCTGTTCACACTTTGGCGCGCGCGCCTCAGCGACGCGTAAGGACGGAGATCAACCCGGTCTCCGGCAATTCCCCGGTCAATTGTGCCTCGTAGATGCGTAGGCTTTCGGTCACGCGCATGATGTAGTTGCGGGTCTCATCGAACGGAACCGCTTCAATCCAATCGATCACATCGACACGGGCATCGCGTGGATCGCCGAACCGTTCAATCCAGGCGTCTGCGCGACTTGGTCCGGCATTGTAGGCCGCAGCGATCAAAACGGGGTTATTGCCATATGTATCAATTAGATATTCCAGATAGCCGGCGCCAAGTACGGCATTGTATTCCGGGTCGGTCAAAAGCCGGCTTTCATTGAATGGAATGTCGAGCCGCGCGGCCGTATCGCGTCCGGTGCGCGGCATGACTTGCATCAGTCCAAGCGCGCCGGCACCGGATTGGACAACAGGGTCAAACTCGGATTCGCGCCGCGCGATGGATAAGGTCAGCGCCGCCGGGACCGGCAGATCAGCCTCGGCCAGAGACGTAACAGGATAATAGGCGCGCATGATCTCCCAACCTTGTTGGGCGGCGCGTTTGGCGATCCGAAGCGCGATATGCGGATCGCCCAGATCAAAGGCCAGATCTCCCAGAGACCCGGCGCCATCGCGATCAAGGCTTTCCGTCAGATGGGTCAAAAACCGCTCGGCGAGATCGACCTCGCCCGCTTGGTAAAGCGTCAGCGCAGCCTGCAACACGCTGGATGCAATGTAATCCTGCTCGCGCCAGGACGGGTGGGGTTCGTCGCCCAAAAAGGCCGGGTCAGGCGCCAGCCCACCGCGTTCAGCCGCCAATTGCCCGTAAAAGCTCGATTGGTATTGCGCCCCGAGTGCGAAGGCATCCGCGGCGGCATCACTGTTGCCCGCAGCCTGATGTGCCCGGCCCAGCCAATACCCTGCCCGTCCCAGACTTATGGGGCTGAAAACAACATCGCGAAATCGGGTGAAGTGCGCGACCGCGTCGTCGGCCCGGTCGAGCCGCAACGCAGCATAGCCTGCGAGCCATTCGAGATCGGCAAATGCCAAATAATCGACCTCTGGATCGACGAAATGATTGGCGGCCAATGCGTATCCGCGCGCGTAATCGCCGTCGCGCATGATATCCCGCGCCAAGGTCGCGCGTCGATCGGCCCATGCCTCGGGCCGACCCAATGCGTCGGCAGATTGGCTGGTTTCCTCCAAAAGGTCGGCGGCCGTATCCCAAAACCCCGACCGCATGCGCCAGACCATACGTTCGTAGGCAAGCCCCGGGTGATCCATCAGCGCCTCTGGTACCGCCTCGATCCGGGCATCCACGCCATTGCGGCGCTGGCGCAGCGCATCGCGCGCCTCAGCGAGACGGCGCCAGCCCTCTGGCACCAGCGGAAGCATGGCCGCAACACGATCGGTCTCGCCCTCCCACAAAAGGTGGTCGAGCCGTTCGATGTGATGATCTTCAAGAACGCGCGCATGGAGCGTCAAGAATTGCGCTTCCTCAGCACTGGCCAGCGGAAGGCTTGTCCATGCGGCAACCAAAATCTCGCTTGGATCGCTGCCTTGCGCCGCAAGCGCTTCGGCCAAGCGCACAGCACCGGTGCCGGTTTGCGGTGCGTAATCCTCGAAATATGCCACGACGCGAGCCGCATCTGCCCGGGCCGGTATGGCATATTCCCCTTGTCGCTGAAGAAACGGCAGGCCCGGCCAATCGGAATTGCGTGCCAAGAAATCTTCGTACTCCGTCCAATCGCCATCCCGCGCGCGTAACCTGGTCCACAGCACGACGTCCCGGGCGGCGGGGTCATCGATGCCCGAAAGCGCAAGTTCGGCCGCTGCGAAATTGCGATCGTCCAAGGCGCGCAATGCCGATGCCAGCGCATCAGGGTTTGCGGTGGCAGAGACCGGCCACCAGACGAGAATTGCAATGTAAACGATCCAACGCATGCTGACCTGTATCGCTGATTTATCCACAGGATAAAACAGGTCAGCGGGGGTGCAACACAAGAACTTGGCATTCAGGGCACCGTTGGATAGTGTCTGCGCCATTCCGCCGATCCGAAAGGTCCTGTGACATGCTTCAAGGCTCCATGACCGCTCTTGTGACCCCCTTTCAGGCAGATGCGCCCGAAAAGGTGGACTGGGATGCGCTCAAGCGCCTGGTCGATTGGCAGATCGCAGAAGGCACTCAGGCCCTGGTTCCGGTCGGCACGACGGGCGAAAGCCCGACATTGACCCATGACGAACATGAAGAGGTAATCGCGGCCGTTGTTGATGCGGTGGCAAACCGCGTGCCTGTGATTGCCGGGGCCGGGTCGAACAACACCGCTGAGGCCATCCGGTTTGTCGAATATGCAAAACGTGTGGGTGCAGACGCGGCCCTGGTGGTGACGCCCTACTACAACAAGCCCACCCAGCGCGGGCTGATCGCGCATTACCAAGCTCTGGCCGGTATTGGGTTGCCGATTATTATCTACAATATCCCGCCCCGGTCGGTCATCGACATGGCGCCCGAGACCATGGGTCTTTTGGCAAGATTGCCAACGATTGTCGGCGTTAAGGATGCCACGGGCGATATCGCGCGGGTGTCCAAGCAGCGCGCGGCCTGCGGTGCCGATTTCATCCAGCTCTCTGGCGAAGATGCCACGGCATTGGGGTTTAACGCCCATGGCGGTGTCGGATGCATCTCTGTGACGGCAAATGTTGCCCCGCGGCTTTGCGCGGAATTCCAATCTGCCACTTTGAGCGGTGATTTCGCCACCGCATTGGGCCTGCAAGATAGGCTGATGCCCCTGCACGAGGCGATTTTCCTGGAACCGGGCTTGGCCGGCGCAAAATACGCCCTGTCGGTGCTGGGCCATTGCTCAGACGCGGTTCGCCTGCCGCTAACCGCGGTTGAGGATGGCACCAAAGCCCGCATTCAGGATGCGATGCGTCATGCCGGGCTCCTCAACTGACAATCGCGCCGGTGAGGTCGCGCTTGGCGTTGATCCAAGGATAGATACCGGCCTTACATTCATCGGGACCATCCGTGCGCCGTGGGGGCCGACGGATTGCCCGAAAAACCTCCGCATCGCGCGCGAGCGCGGCGGCGGCGCGCGTATTTTGCTGCGCCCCGAATACGCGCTGGCGCTGCAAGGTTTGTCTGACGGCCAGGCCATTCAACTGCTTTACTGGGTTGACCGGGGCCAACGGGATCTGATCGTGCAAAGCCCCGCCCATGCTGACGGCCCGCGCGGCGTCTTTGCGCTGCGCAGTCCGGTCCGTCCCAACCCGATCGCTCTGGCCTGCGTTCGCATCACCAAGATTGATGGCCCAAACCTAGAGATCGACGCCATCGATGCCTGGGACGGAACACCGGTTTTGGACATTAAGCCCTGGTTGGCCACAATCGATGTGCCGCCAGACTGGCGCGGGCCCGATTAAGCGCCTATATCCCGCGGCCATGGCCAACAAACCCGCAGATAATCCGAATTACAAAGTCATCGCCGAAAATCGCCGCGCACGGTTTGATTTCGCGATTGAAGATGACTTGGAGGTCGGCATTATCCTGGAAGGCTCGGAGGTGAAGTCGCTGCGCCAAGGCGGATCGAACATCGCCGACAGCTATGCTGACGTCAGCGGAGGAGAGCTTTGGCTCGTGAACGGCTACATCGCGCCCTACCTGCAAGCCAAAACCTGGGGGCACGAAGAACGTCGCCGTCGCAAGTTGTTGGCCTCGAAAAAAGAGCTCTCAAAGCTTTGGAATGCCACGCAGCGGCAAGGCATGACGCTGGTCCCGTTGGTCATGTATTTCAATCACCGCGGAATTGTGAAGCTGAAGATCGGTATCGCCAAAGGCAAGAAAGTCACGGACAAACGCGAAACCTCGGCCAAGCGCGATTGGAACCGGCAAAAGCAGCGGCTGTTGAAGGAACGCGGCTAAACCGCTAATCGGTGCGATGCGTAAAGAGGTGACCAATGGCGGCAGATGACCCGAAAACACTGGTATCGACCGAATGGCTCGACGCCCATTTGAACGATCCGGACCTGCGGGTTTTGGACGGCTCGTTCTATCTTCCCGATGCGGGTCGAAACGCCCGGGCGGAATTTGAGGCATCGCATATTCCAGGGGCGCGGTTCTTTGACATCGACGAGATATCGGATCATCGGTCCTCGTTGCCGCATATGGCCCCCCCGACCGAGAAATTCATGAGCCGCATGCGCAAGATGGGGGTGGGCGATGGTCATCAGGTCGTGGTCTATGACGGCGCAGGCATTTATTCCGCCGCCCGCGTTTGGTGGCTTTTCAAACTGATGGGTAAATCGGATATCGCCGTTCTCGATGGCGGGTTTCCGAAATGGCAGGCCGAAGGCCGCGCTGTTGAGGATATGCCGCCGATCGTGCGCGATCGTCACCTAACAGCCAGCCGTCAAAACCACCTAATCAAAGATGTCACGCAAGTTGCAGCGGCCTCCAAACTCGGCGATTGGCAAATCGTCGACGCACGCTCTCCGTCGCGGTTTCGCGGCGACGAACCCGAGCCGCGCGAAGGTCTGCGCTCCGGTCACATCCCGGGCTCGAAAAACGTTCACTACGCGACACTGCTGAACCCTGACGGCACAATGAAGGAAGGCCGTCCCTTGGCCGAAGCCTTTACCAGTGCCGGCGTCGATTTGAACCGTCGTATCATCACCACCTGCGGCTCGGGTGTCACCGCGGCCGTCCTTATGCTTGGGCTTGAGCGTTTGGGTCATCGCAATGCCGCGCTTTACGATGGGTCTTGGTCGGAATGGGGTCAATTCGAACAGCTGAAGGCCGAGACCGGATGATCCCCGCAGGAACCAAGGTGCCCTATACCATCACCTTCCTGGAGATGACCGAGGCGCCAGAATTCCGCGCACCGGATCTGCCGGACGGCTTTGACCTCATCCATGCCGAAGACGCGCCTGTTTGGTATTTCCTTGCGCTCTATCGCGCCGTCGGGCGGGACTGGGAGTGGCAAGATCGTTTGATCGAACCCGAGGTTGACGTTGCGAAATTTGCAGAACACCCGAAGGTCGAGATCTGGACTTTGCTTTCGAAAGGTTGGCCGCGCGGCTTTTTCGTCTTGGACTTTCGGCAAGCGAATGTCTGCGACCTGGCGTATTTCGGCCTTGTCCCGGAGGCCGTCGGCCGCGGCGTGGGCAAGACCTTATTGCAACGGGCCGTCACGCAGGCCTGGCGGACCGGGATTAATCGATTGACGGTCAATACCTGCACGCTCGATCACCCACGTGCTCTGGGGCTGTATCAGACGATGGGCTTTCGCCCGGTGCGCACCGAAGAGCATTACCGCGTTCTCTCGCGCGCACGCCTTGGGTGAACCTTGCGCTTCTGCGCGAACTGGCCTAGACGCCGCATCTGGCTGTCATAGCCCAAGTCTCCGACGACCTTGTCAAAACGGAAAATCTGATGAAAAGCAAATACCTGCCTGGGATCGCGGCGATGGCCACCGTGGTCGTAGCCTCCAATATTCTCGTCCAATTTGTCATCGAACCGTTGTTCCTGACCTGGGGCGCCTTTACCTATCCGCTCGCCTTTCTTGTGACCGACGTGATGAACCGCCTCTACGGCGCGACCGCCGCGCGGCGGGTGGTGTTTGCAGGCTTTGCCGCAGGGGTCGCATGTTCGCTTATCGGGATCCAAATTGTGGGCGAATTCGGCCCGCTGGTGACGCTGAGGATCGCACTTGGCAGCGGGATTGCGTTTCTCACCGCCCAACTTCTGGACGTAGCGATATTCGACCGGCTGCGTAGGGGGGGATGGTGGCAGGCCCCGGTTGTCTCCTCGATCATCGGCTCCAGCCTGGATACGGCGCTTTTCTTCACCATCGCCTTTTCGGACACCTTGCGTTTTTTGGAGCCCGGCAACGACGTCGCTTGGGCCAATGAGGCGCTGCCGATCCTTGGCGTTGGCCCGCTCGGACCGCTTTGGGTTTCCCTCGCCATTGCCGATTGGGGCGTGAAGCTGGCCTTAGCCCTGCTTGCGCTGATCCCTTTCAGGCTGATCACCGCGAAATTTCGCCCACATCCTGTGTAAAAGTGTTTGACAAACACCCGATCTATGGCACGCTCAGGCGTAACAGCAACTGTTCGAAAGGAGGTGATCCAGTGTCGAGAGAGGTATTGGAGAAAGGCGTCGGGACAGCTTTGGAGGTTTCCATCTAAGCAGACTTGGATGTTGAGATCCCCAGGGTTGGGCACCTAACCGCGCCCGCCTCCTGATCTTTCGGAAGGGCCCCCATTGTGGGGCCCTTTTCGTTTCTGCCATAGCATCTGACGCGGATGACCCACGACACTACACTGCAAGACCCGAACCTATCGCGACGTGCTATCCCGACAAATAGACATCGTAAGCGGACGCTAATGCGCGCCCCTGGCTCAAATCTTGACCGATGAACTAGGGCCGAGCACTACGCGGATCGCCGATATTTACTGGATCGTTCCGTTCGCCTCATAGGCGGCATGCATCTGCGCATAATTCATATTGTTGCCGGTATCGATCTCCGCACCGTTGGCTGCGGCCAGGGCCTCGAACGCCCCAAAATCATCGACCGACTCCCCGTCAGCGTAAGTCATATCAAGCGCTTGCTGGTAAAGCTGGTCATAGGCGGCCTGGTAATCGCCACCATTGGCGCTTAGGATTGCGGCGGCGTAGGATTCGGCGCCGGATGCGGATTGCCGGGGCGAAAAAATCCCAAGGCTGCCCCAGCCGCTATTGACCATGGCTGTGTCGGTCCAATCAAAGATTGAATTGCCGTCGATGCTGGCAAGCTCATCTGCGGTATCCGTCGACAGGCTTTCGGTCCCGTTAGAGACAACAGACATAACGGCAAGGCCCAAGCCAACCATCGCGGCCGTCAACACAACCCAATCAACCGTGATCGCACCATTCTCGGACTCGATAAACGTCTTCACTCGCATGTACGGGTACTCCACGCCACTTCTTAACGACCTATTCACCATGTTTGCCATTGATTTTGTTATCAGAATGACGGGATTTAGGCAGCGAGGCGGAGATGGTATGGCACAGAGCATGTGGTTGGGGCCGTGTGCGAAATGACGTCGGTAGCGCTTTCGAGGTGGCCATCTAAGTCGATTTCGGTTGGTCTTACCGGCGTCCTGCACCAGGCAGCGCCCGCCTCCCGATCCTGCGGAATCGCCCCCTCATGGGGAGCTTTGTGCGACGCGCACCCACGCGCTGGCGGAAAAGCCGACGTATAGAACCGGTATAGATCCCGTATATATTCGGTATAGACGCGGCGGCCTGGACGCTTTCACATGAAGCTATGTGGTGGTCTTTAGACTGCCGACCGCGTGCGCGACTTGACGCCGCTTTTGAGTTTGTCTTTTGCGTGCGCTAGATGGGCCGGGATGCGGATCAATGACGACATATCGCTTGCCGATTGGGAACTGACGGAACACTTCGTCCGCGCCTCAGGGCCGGGTGGGCAGAACGTCAATAAGGTCTCGACGGCGGTGGAGCTGCGGTTTGAGGCCGAGCGCTCACCGTCGCTGACACCGGCGGTCAAAGCCCGCCTGCGCCGGCTGGCCGGGTCCCGCTGGACCAAAGACGGCGCGCTGGTGATTTTTGTGCAAGAGGCAAGGTCTCAGGCAAGGAACCGAGAGATCGCCCGGGCGCGGCTGGCGGAACTGGTGCGCAAAGCGTTGGTTGCGCCGAAACGACGGCGACCGACAAAACCCACGCGCGGTTCCGTCGAGCGACGGCTGAAGGCGAAGAAGGCGCGGGGGGAGGTGAAGAGTTTGAGGGGGAGGGTTTGAACCGCATATGTGTTGCGATTTTCGCATTATTGCGACATATCTTGCCGACATGTCGCAAATTCTGGTTCTTTGAATCACAATAGGCTCGTATGCTGAAATGCACCTACAAGATACCGGAGCTTCCACTATCAATAGAGGTAGAGACGAAGCCTGTACTCAAGGCGACGAATGCCGCTTATCGAGCATTGTCTGATCTTAGAAGAGAAGCTGCAAAAGTTCCAAACCAAGGCATATTGATAGACACTCTTTCCCTTCAGGAAGCTCAAGCATCCTCGGAGATCGAGAACATCGTAACGACGCAAGACGAGCTGTTTGAGATCGGACCTGCAACGAGCTCCGACCTCGACGCTAGACAAAAGGAAGTCTCAAGATACCGAGATTCCCTGTGGATCGGGACCGAGGGGCTTCGCAAGTCGAGAGGGCTCATCACAAACAATACGATCATCGCGATGTACCAGACGTTAAAAAGAAACACAGGTGGGTTTCGGGCGACCCCAGGTACGACGCTGGCAAACGAATTCACTAAGGATGTCGTCTATGTGCCACCACAAGCAATGGATGAGATTCAGGTTCACATGAACGATCTCGAGGCATTCGTAAATGATCCGACGGTATCGGATTGGGACCCACTTGTGAGAATGGCAGTCATCCATCATCAATTCGAGAGCATCCATCCGTTTCCTGACGGAAATGGGAGGATTGGTCGAATCTTGAACGTTCTCTTTCTTGTTCAACAAGGATTGCTCGACATCCCAATTCTGTACCTGAGCCGGTATGTAACTCAGACAAAAGAGAGATTCTACGAACTACTGCAAGCAGTACGCGACGACGGAGTTTGGGAGGAGTGGATACTCTACATGCTCAAAGGTGTAACAGCAACGTCGGTCGAAAACCACAGCCCTACTGGGTGGAATGAATGCTCTAATCAGCGAGTACAAAATTCGCATCAGAGGAGAACACAGCAAGATCTACTCGCATGAACTTCTGAACGTCCTCTTCCGACATCCCTACACAAGAATTGACTATGTGGTTAGCGAAACCGGCGTCGGCAGGCAGGCAGCAGCCCGACATTTGGACGAGTTGGCTGAAGCAGGGCTGGTTGAGAAAACCAAAAGGGGGCGAACAAACTACTACATAAACGTGCCTCTTGTTCGGCTCTTCTTTGAACGCCCACACATGGACGTCTAAGAACCTAAACCACGACCTCCAGCCCAACCTGTTCGCCGACCCCAAATACCCGTTTGTAGCGGTCGATCTCGGCTTCTGGGCCCATCGCTTTGCGGGGGTTGTCGCTCAACTTCACCGTCGCGCGGCCGTTGGCTTTCACCGCTTTGCAGACCAATGAAAATGGTGCCAGAGCGTCGTCTTTGGTCAGGCCCCGGAAGTCGTTGGTCAGGAGTGTGCCCCAGCCGAAGCTGACCGTGCACCGGCCTTGGAATTGCCGTTGAAGCTCTTCGATTTTCTCCACGTCGAGCCCGTCGGAGAAGATGATGAGTTTTTCGCGCGGGTCTTCGCCGCGGGCTTTCCACCAATTGATGGCGGTCTCAGCGCCGTGCGCCGGATCGCCTGAATCGATGCGAATGCCCGTCCAACCGGCGAGCCAATCGGGCGCCTTGGCCAAAAAGCCTTCGGTCCCATAGGTGTCGGGCAGGATGATGCGCAGATTGCCGTCGTGCTCTTCGTGCCAATCGGCCAGCACGTCATAAGGCGCCTGGGCCAACGACGCGTCATTCTCCGCGAGCGCGGCATAGACCATCGGCAGTTCATGGGCATTGGTGCCGATGGCCTCGAGGTCGCGGTTCTTCGCAATGAGGCAATTCGACGTGCCCACGAAGCTTTCCCCTAGCCCTTCCTGCATGGCCTGAACCGCCCAATCTTGCCACAGAAAGCTGTGCCGGCGCCGGGTGCCGAAATCAGCGATGCGCAGGCCGTCAACGGCGCGCAGCCGCTCGATCTTTTCCCAAGCCTTGGTCATGGCGCGGGCGTAGAGCACTTGCATCTCGAACTTGCCCATGGCGTTCACAACCGAGCGGGAGCGCAGTTCCATCAACACCGCAAGGGCCGGAATTTCCCAGAGCATCACCTCGGGCCAGGCGCCTTCGAAGGTCAGTTCGTACTGATCGCCGACGCGGTCGAGGTGATACGCCGGGAGCCGTAAATGCTCCAACCAATCCATGAAATCGGCGCGGAACATCGCGCGTTTTCCATAAAAGGTGTTGCCGCGCATCCATGTGCTTTCGCCGCGGGCGAGCGACAGCGTGCGAATGTGATCGAGCTGTTCACGCAGCTCGCCTGCGTCGATCAATTTGGCCAGCGGCACCGATTTGGTTCGGTTGATCAGGCTGAATGTCACGGTCGTGTCGGGGTTATTTCGAAACACCGATTGGCACATCAGCAACTTGTAAAAATCTGTGTCGATGAGCGAACGGACGATCGGATCGATCTTCCATTTGTGGTTCCAGACCCGGGTTGCGATGTCGACCATATGATATCCTCGTAGGGATCAACGCATGGCCGGGACTATTCGGTCTGGATGCCGACTTGTCTAGGGTGTGTTCGTTTGCCGGTCTAAGCACGTAGTGTCTTGCTGGCGCGCCGTCACACAACAATTTGAAAAGGCGCGTTTTTCGCGGCACGGAAAACTTCCCCTAGACATTTCTGGCACGCGGCCATCTGAGTAGAAAATGGCTCAGCCTCAGGACCACGGGCGCGTCTTACCGCACCAATTGACAGAGATGTTTGCGATTGCAGCGCCGGGGCAAGAGGCGGAGCTTGCCCATGAAGCGGTCTCGAAGGGCTTTGATGCGGAGGCGATCCAGGGCGGTGTTGCTCTTCGGGGCGGATGGGATGAGGCCTGGCGGGCAAACTTGGAATTACGCGGTGCGTCGCGGATCCTGGCCCGCATTGCCCAGTTTCGCGCGGTGCACATGGCGCAGTTGGACAAACGCAGTCGCCGGACCGACTGGGCCGCACTATTGCCACCGGGGGCGGCGATCAAGGTTGACGCAGCATGCCGCAAATCCCGCATCTACCACAACAAAGGCGCCGCTGAGCGTCTTGATCGCGCAATCCGCGACGCATTGGGCGCGGTGCGCGAGGGGCCTCTATTCGGTCTGCGTCTCAGGATCGAAGACGATCTGGCCACAATTAGCCTTGATACATCGGGGGAGCCGCTGCATCGCCGTGGCGCCAAGGCATGGGTGGGCAAGGCGCCGATCCGTGAAAACCTGGCAGCGATGTTTTTGGCCGCGTGCGGGTATGACGGCCGCGAGCCGGTCGTGGATCCGATGTGCGGGTCCGGCACCTTCGTGCTGGAGGCCGCTGAAATCGCCGCCGATTTGCAGCCCGGCCGTGCCCGCAGCTTTGCCTTTGAGCACTTGGCGGGCTTTGATGCGGCAGGCTTCGCCGCGATGAAGCGCGACGGCACCCAGCCTGCGTTTCGGTTTTTCGGGTACGACCGCGACCCCGGTGCCGTCGAAGGGGCCACAGCAAATGCAGCGCGTTCGGGGGTGGATGGTTGGGCGTCATTTGCCCAGCAGACGTTCGCCGAACTCCGCCCGCCGGAGGGCCCGCCGGGTCTGGTTATCACCAACCCGCCCTATGGCGCGCGCATTGGCAACCGGCAGATGCTTTTTGGGTTGTACGGCAAACTCGGCCAAGTTCTGTCGTCGCGATTCAGCGGATGGCGCGTGGGGATTGTGACATCCGATGGCGGGTTGGCCAAAGCGACCGGGTTGGACCTGGCGCCGGGCGCCCCGGTCGATCATTCCGGCACCTCCGTGCGGCTTTGGCAATCCGGACCGCTTTAACGCGGTGCTTGCGGCGGGCGGGCAGCCAAATGGCCGGTTTTGAGCCAGAGCCGGGCGCCATCGGTGCCTGCGATCAGGTGCGCTTTTTGCCCGACGGGCACGCGCAGCCAATCCCAGCGCGCCAATGGATCGCCCATCTCGGTGATGTCGCCGGCCAGCACAAGAACCTCGATCCCGCCGGTCTCTGCGATATCGACGGTTTCATGCGGTTCCAGCGACACGATGCGCACCCATTCTTCGTCGTTTCGAAAAAGCGTACCGGCATGGTCGGTTTGCGCGTGGATTTGTCGCCGGTCGTCGGGGTTGAATTGGTGCAACTTCACAAAAATCGTGGCGCCTTGGCGCGCGGCGGGACGATGTCGGGACGTGGGTGGGTTACGCACATAGGTGCCTTCCGGAAAGTCGCCCGTTTCGTCTTCGAACGTGCCGGACAGGACGATGTATTCTTCGCCGCCGTCATGTGTATGCGCGGCAAAGGCCGAACCGGGGGCGAAGCGCACGATCGTGGTTGCCCGGGCAATTTCGCCGCCGATGCGATCGAGCATCTTGCGGTCGACACCGGGTGCGGGTGACGCCATCCAGTCGATATCGTGGAACCGAACAATGACGCGGTCTTGGAAATTTGAGTTGTGGTGCATGGCGTCCGTCCCGATTTTTGCGCCCTGTGATGCGATAGCCTTGGCGCATGGCGCGTGCCAAGTGGTGTGCTAGTCCCGCATCGAAACGCCGGCCTCCGCCATGGCCGAACGCGCCGCCGCCATCGACCCATTGGCATCAATGCCTCGGGTCAGGCCGCCCAAGACCTCAACCGCGAAACCGGCCTTGGCGGCATCGACGGCGGAGAAATTGACACAGAAATCGGTCGCGAGACCGACCATCGTCAACTTGGTCAGCCCGCGATTGCGCAAATACCCCTCTAGCCCGGTCGGCGTTGCATGGTCGTTTTCGTAGATCGCAGAATAGCTGTCGATTTCAGGTCGAAAGCCCTTGCGGATGACCATCTCTGCCCGGTCGACAGCGAGATCTTTGTGGAAAGCCGCGCCGCGGCTGCCTTGGATGCAATGATCCGGCCACAACACTTGTGGTCCATACGGCATTTCGACCATGTCGAGGGGCGATTTGCCCGGGTGCTGGCTTGCAAAGCTGGAATGCCCATCTGGATGCCAATCCTGGGTCAAGATCACCGCCGAAAAGTCGGTCATCAATGCGTTGATCGGCGCAACGATTTCATCGCCGCCCGCGACGGCGAGACTGCCGCCAGGGCAAAAATCATTTTGAACGTCGATGACAATGAGAGCTTCGTCAGGTGCTCGCATCGGGACCTCCGAAAAGGATGGCAGGCCCCATTGACCCCGGGAACCGTCCCGGGGTCAATCTGTGATTATTCTAAAGTCGCCATCTGGATGGCCAATTCGCGGTAGAGTTTGCGCCGCATCTGCGACGCGTAGTCATCAGGGTCGGACACGACCACGGAAAACGCATCCGGTCCGCGGATGATCTCATCTTCGTAGTAGTTGTGGATGTCGCCGCCTTCACCATCGACGACAATGGCGTTGACCGTGATATCCATCACCGCCAAAGCGTCTTGCTGGTGACGCGGCAAATCCCCTTCGTTCGATCGGCCATCGCCAGAGATATCGACGACATACCGGTCACAAACCGGGGCCTCGGTCATCACTGCGGCAATGGCCCTTAAGGCCTCCCCCAGGGCGGTCGCGCTGCGGCCGAAGGGGCGCGGCAGCGCTTCGATCTCGGCGGCAAAGCTTGCCACTTGCCCTTCGGACGACATTTGGCGCCAATTGATGGCGACCAATTGCTCTCCGTGGCCGGACCACAGAAGGACCATGACGGCGCTGTCGCCGCGGGCCAATGTATGGGATACCATCGGATCGCGCAGCCCTTCGGCCAGGCCGCGCATTTGGATTTCATAATCTTGATCGCTGATGGAACCAGAGACGTCGATCGCGAAAGCCAAGGCGACCTCACAAGCGCGGGCGGCCGGGGCAAAGGCGAGTGCGACAAAAGTTACAAGGATGTAAATGCTTCGATAGGTCATGGTTAACGGTGCCATGAATCGGTTACGAAAACATGGACACGCGGATCAATGTGACTAGCGAAAACACGAACTGCCCAATGTTTGGGTGCCTGATTCGGCAGGCTTGACTGCATACTGGGCTTGATGCGATTGGCGCAGCGACGTAGACCGCAACGATGCCGCAGATCATCGCGTTTTACCATTTTGCACCCGTTGAGGATCCAACCGCCCTGCGCGCGGCCTTGCATGCTGTTGCGGCGCCACGCGGTATTTGCGGCACGGTTTTGGTGGCCGAAGAGGGCGTCAACGGCACCATCGCAGGTCCGAAAGAGGCGACATCGGCGTTTTTGTCGCGTCTGCGCGCGGTTCCGGGATTTGCGGATCTTGCCTGGAAAACCGCGCAAGCGGAGGAGATGCCGTTCGCGCGTCTGAAAGTGCGCGTCAAGGCAGAGATTGTGACGATGGGGCAGCCGGGGCTGACGCGGGGCGGCGTTGGTCGCTATGTCGCGCCAGCCGATTGGAATGCGCTGATTTCCGCACCCGATGTCGTGACCATCGACACGCGCAACCAGTACGAAATCGACATTGGCCGCTTTGCCGGTGCAATCGATCCGCAGACCGATCGGTTTCGGGATTTTCCAGCCTGGTGGCAGGCACATGCTGACGCCTTTGCGGGCAAGCGCATCGCAATGTACTGCACCGGCGGCATTAGATGCGAAAAATCAACGGCTTATCTGCGGTCGCAGGGGGTTGAGGAGGTGTATCACCTCAAAGGTGGCATCCTGAAATATCTGGAGGATATACCGCCGCAGGAGAGTTTGTGGCAGGGCGCCTGTTTTGTCTTTGATGAACGGGTATCGGTCGAACACGGTTTGGCCGAAGGGCCGCACGAGCTGTGCCGAGCCTGTCGCCGTCCAATTGCGCCGGAGGCCATGATGCATCCCGATTTCGAGCTTGGGGTGCAGTGCGCAGCCTGCATCGACGAACATAGCGCCGCTGACCGGGCCCGGTTTCGGGAACGGCAGCACCAAATCGAGCTCGCCCAGGCGCGGGGAGAACGGCACATCGGAGGGTGAGAACCCGCCCTGGCCCGTTGGGGATAACGCGGCCAGGGCGGTGGTTCGGTCACGAGGGACATAGCGACCGATCATGTCGCGAGCTTAAGCGCGCAGGCCGTATGCGCGTCAGGGGAAAAAACCTGGCGCTTCCCCTCAGGCTGCGTTCTTGTCGGCCGACAGAGTGTCGAGTTGTTCGCGATACGGCCGCAATTTCTTGAGCCATGGGGCCCGCTGGCGCGCGACTGCGGCGACAAAGCTGGCATTCTCAGCGCGGAAGCGCGCACTGAAATCGCTGTTCTTGGATGTGGCGATCTTACGATGGACAGACGCCCCAGACGGGGCCCGCATCACCGGCGGCAGCCCGAGATGTTCGGCCATCCGGTTAAGTGTGGGCTTGGCGCCAAGGCGTATATTGGTTTCGTAACATAGGCGCATGGGCTGCCAGCCCGCTTCTTGAAAGAGCCGCTCGCTGCGCTGTTCGGCCACCAGAATATGGTTTACCCAATGGGCGATATCGTCAGGCGAATAGACGATATCGTGGTCGCGTTCTGCAATGTCGTCAAAGATGGCGTCCGTGGCATGGGCAATCCGTGTCTGGCGCATTTTATAAAGCGAGACGGCTTGGGCAATGATATCGCGGCGGATCAGCCAAAATATCTTTGGCCGCGGGAAATAGGCGCGAAAGGATGCGTGATCGCCGAAAACGGCGCGCAGTTGGTGATGCGTAATCTCAAACCCGAAGACACCGCCGGAGCTTCGGCGCCGGCGCAATACGGCGCAGTATTCAGCCAGCGTGCCGGCATTTAACGATCGCATCATCCGAGAGAGGAAGCGCGGGTTAAACGCCTCATCCGGGCGTCCGATCTGACCGGTTCGTGTGGCGACATCGGTCAGCCAGGTGCTGCCAGAGCGCGGCGTAAAGAAGATGGCATATTCGATCTGCGCCGGCGGCAGCGCCCGGTCACGCGCAAAGGCGGTGCGGTCGAGGTCGTGGAGGGCGGGGTAATCAGACCACATAAGGTGTTTCCGGATAATCGGTTCAATCTGTTTCGATATCGTCGAAAATGCCTACCAATAGGATAATGCGTAAGGTGGCGCAGGCTCTGCTGGCATCGAGCCAGCAGAGCCCGCCTGTCTTGCAGACGGCCTTTTGCGAGGGGGCGGTCCCCCTCGCGCACCCCATTCGGCTTCAGAAATCCAGGTTCTCGACGCTGAGCGCGTTGGCTTGAATGAATTCCCGCCGCGGCTCAACCACATCGCCCATCAATTTGGTGAAGATGTCATCGGCCTCTGCGAGGTCATCGATTTTCACTTGTAAAAAGGTGCGCGCCTCGGGATCGAGGGTCGTTTCCCACAGCTGGTCGGGGTTCATCTCACCAAGCCCTTTGTAGCGCATCAGCGACAGGCCCTTCTCGCCCTCATCAAGGACCGACTGAAGCAGATCGGTCGGCCCATGTATGGCCACCTCACGATCCTTGCGGTTCAAGCGTGCCGGGTCGCGGTAGACCTCCCGACCATCTTGAGACACAGATGAGAGTTTGCGTGCCTCGCCCGAGCGCAATACCGCGCCGTCGAGGGTACGAATTTCCTCAACTCCGCGCAGAATTCGGGACAGTCGGATGCCGTGGTCTTGGGTGATCCGGCCCTGCCAGCCGCGTTCGTATTCCACCGCGACCAAATCGAGCCGCGCGGCGACCCCATCGGCCACACGTTGAAGATCGGCATCGGCCCGGCCTGGATCGAATGCCCCGGCCAGCGCGGCTTGTTCCAAAATCGTGCGCGGGTAATGCGTGGGAAACGCATCGAGCACCCGCTTGAACGCCCGCGCCGCTTCGACAATGCGCGACAGATCCGCGCCGGCAATCTCTTCGCCCGATTGCAGCCGCAGCACCGCACCTTCAATACCCATCTGGATCAGGTAATCCTCCAGCGCCACCTGGTCCTTGAGATAGACCTCCGACTTGCCGCGGCTGACCTTGTAGAGCGGTGGCTGCGCAATGTAGAGGTACCCGCCCTCTATCAATTCCGGCATCTGCCGGAAAAAGAAGGTCAGCAACAGCGTGCGGATATGCGCGCCGTCGACATCGGCATCCGTCATGATGACGATCTTGTGGTAACGCAGCTTGGTGATGTCAAACTCATCGCGTCCGATGCCAGTGCCAAGCGCAGTGATCAACGTGCCGATTTCCTGGCTGCTGAGCATCCGGTCAAACCGTGCCCGCTCGACGTTGAGGATTTTGCCGCGCAATGGCAGGACGGCTTGATTGTGCCGGGATCTACCTTGTTTGGCCGATCCGCCCGCGCTGTCGCCCTCGACCAGGAACAGCTCTGATTTTGCGGGGTCCTTTTCTTGGCAATCGGCCAGCTTGCCTGGCAGGGAGGCCACCGTCATGGCCGATTTGCGCGTCATTTCCCGGGCCTTGCGGGCGGCTTCGCGGGCCAGTGCGGCTTCGATGATCTTACCGACAATCCTGCGCGCGTCGTTGGGATGCTCTTCGAACCATTCCGATAGTTTTTCGTTCATCAGGCTTTCAACGGAGGGCCGGACTTCGGAGGAGACGAGCTTGTCTTTCGTCTGGCTGCTGAATTTGGGATCGGGCACTTTTACCGACAGCACGCAGGTCAGCCCCTCACGGGCATCGTCGCCGGTGAAATTCACCTTCTCCTTTTTCGCCAGCCCGCTGGAATTTGCATAATGGTTGAGCGTCCGCGTCAGCGCGCCGCGGAAGCCAGCCAAATGCGTGCCGCCATCGCGCTGTGGGATGTTGTTGGTGAACGGCAGCACCATTTCATTATAGCCGTCATTCCACCACATCGCGACTTCGACCGTGATGCCGTCTTTTTCGCCCTGCACAAAGATCGGCTCTTCCAGGAGTGGGGTTTTATTCCGGTCCAGGTACTTCACGAACTCCATGACGCCGCCGTCATAGTGCATCTGAGTGCGTAACGCCTCGGCCGGGCGTTCATCTTCGAGGATGATGCGCACGCCGGAGTTGAGAAATGCAAGCTCTCGAAGGCGATTTTCCAAGGTGTGAAAGCTATAATCGAGGTTCGAAAACGTAGATGTCGCGGCAAGGAACCGAACCTCGGTTCCGGTGCGCCCTTGGGCATCGCCGACAATCTCAAGGTGTTTTGCCGTCTCTCCGTGTTCGAACCGGGCATGATGCTCCTTGCCGTCGCGCCAAACACGCAGATCGAGCCAATCGGACAAGGCATTGACGACCGACACACCCACGCCGTGCAAACCGCCCGAGACCTTGTAGGAGTTTTGGTCAAACTTACCGCCCGCGTGCAGCTGGGTCATGATGACCTCGGCCGCGCTGACGCCCTCTTCTTCGTGGATGCCCACCGGGACCCCGCGGCCATTATCGCTGACCGAAACGCTGCTATCGGCGTGAATTTTCACCGTGACAGCGTCGGCATGGCCGGCCAGGGCCTCATCGATCCCGTTATCGACGACCTCATAGACCATATGGTGCAAACCAGAGCCGTCATCGGTATCACCGATATACATGCCCGGGCGTTTGCGAACAGCCTCTAGGCCTTTGAGAACTTTAATGGAATCGGCGCCATATTCTTCCGGCGCTTCTGCGTTGTCGGACATGCCCGCGGCCTTATGCTTTTGCTGCGATTTTATAGGAGTTTCTGAGCGGAATGTCACGCCTCAGACACAATATTTGGGGGTGCAAGGGGTTGGATTCAACCAATAGCGTCCCTTGGTGCCGCCGGGTGGCGATTGGCCAGGCTGGCGTGCTGTTTCAGGGCCTCAGCTAGGTGTTTGTAAAGGCAATCGCGACGGCGACCAGGATCAGCAGCGCACCGGCAATCTGATTGGTCCGCCTCAGCGCCCCGGGCGAAGCAATCAGCCGTCGCGCGCGGTCGACAAAAGCGGCAAACCCGGTATTGCCGATCAAGGGTACGATCATCGAAATCGTGGCGATGGCGACGACATCGGGCGCGGTTATCGCGCTGAGGTCAAAGAAGCCGGGCAGCATACCCATGTAAAAAAGGATCGCCTTAGGATTGGCCAGGATCGCGGCGAGACCGGCCAGAAATCCGGCCCAAAGACCGGGGCGATTGAGCCGGCTATCGGCATCGATGGTTTTATCGGCATGCCGGATCAGCAAAAGCCCCATCAATGCAAAGACCGCGACGGCAAGCCACTTTAGCACCTGCGTGATCCACGCGTACTGGTCGACGATCCAGGCCAAGCCCAGAACGGCGAGCACCGACCAAAGCGTGTCACCAATGGCCACACCCAGCATCAGCGGGAATGCACCGGCCATGCCATGCGCCAAGGTGCGGGCCGTCAGCGCCAACCAGACCGGTCCCGGGGTCAAAAACAGCACGAACAAGGCACCTGAATAAAGGGCCAGTTGGGCAGGCGTGATACTCATAGCCGCGCGACCCTACGGGCCGGGATTGACCGCCGCAAGGCGCGATTGACCATCCTGTTCGCGGACCTCAAAGCACTGCGCGCGATCGCCCAGACCGCCAAAGAGCTCGGCCCCCGTACCCGTCATCCAGGCCTGGCTGCCAAGCGCGCAGATTTCGTCGAACAAGGCGGCGCGGCGTTCGGCGTCAAGATGTGCTGCGACCTCGTCCAGCAACACAAGCGGCGCGGCGCCAAAGATCGCCTTGACCGCGCGCGCATTGGCCAGGATCAGCGATATGAGCAACGCCTTTTGTTCGCCGGTGGAACATTGCGCAGCCGGCATGCGCTTTGCCGCGAACACCGCTTTGATATCCGTGCGGTGCGGACCGATCAGCGTGCGCCCAGCGGCGATGTCTTGTGGCCGGCTTTGCGCGAAGGCATCAACGAATTGGGCGGGCGTCTCAAGTGGCTCCGCGACCTCGCTTATGGCAAGCTCGGCGGCGGGAAAGGCCGTGTCCGCATCGGCCTGCGCGGCGTCTATGCGGTCCAAGGCGGTTTGACGGTGTCCGACGATGGCGCCTGCGGCATCTGCCATCTGGCTTTCCAGCGCAGCATACCATGCCGGGTCCATCACACCGTCCTTCAACAGCCGGTTGCGTTCGCGCATCGCCTTTTCATAGGCAAGCGTGGCGGATGCGTGTTCAGGGAAGAAGCTCATCGTGATGCGATCAAAGAACCGCCGGCGCCCCTCAGCCCCTTCGATCCAAAGCCTGTCTTGGGCGGGCACCAGCCAAATGATCCGCAAAAGGGCAGCCAATGCGACCTGGCTCGCCGTCTTGCCGTCGATGCGCAGGCTGCGCGCGCCGCCTGGCATCCACGCGGTTTCAATGTCGTGGCCGTCCATTTCGGCCGTCAGTTTCCAGCCGACACCGGCATGCTGTCGCGCCATATCCTCTGCCGAGGCCCGGCGCAGACCGCGCCCTGGTGACAGCAAAGAGACGGCTTCGAGGATATTGGTCTTGCCCGCGCCATTTGGCCCCCAAAGCGCCACTGGTCTTGGGTCAAGCTCCAGCTCCACCCGGGCATGGGACCGGAATTGCGCCAAGCTTAGGCGGCGGAGATGCACGCTCATATCAAGGGCCGCATCTGCGTCTGTGCGTTGGCCCGACCCGCGATCAAACGCGCATCGGCATCACCACATAGACCGCGCTGGTATCATCGCCCTCGCGCATCAGTGTCGGGTCAGCTGCGGAATTGAACATAAAGACCGCGTTTTCGCGATCCACTTGGCTGGCAATTTCAAGCAAGTACTTGGCGTTAAACCCAATTTCGAGCTTTTCATCGCCGTAGGCGACAACCAGTTCTTCTTCGGCATTTCCGGCATCCGGGGCGTTCACGGAAAGCACCAGGCGGTCTTCGTCGAGTTGCAATTTCACCGCGCGCGACCGTTCGGAGCTGACCGTCGCAACGCGGTCAACGGCCTTGGCAAAGTCACTTGCATCGACCTCCAGCCGGCGCGTGTTTCCATCTGGAATGACGCGCGCATAATCCGGGAAAGAGCCGACAATGACCTTCGATGTCAGGGTAATGGCCGGAGTGGCGAAGCGGATCTTTGTCTCTGACACCGAGACGGCGATTTCGGTGTCGTCATCCTCCAAAAGCTTGCGCATCTCGCCCACGGTTTTGCGAGGCACGATCACACCGGGCATATCGCTGGCGCCATCAGGAAGCGCGTCGTCGATACGGGCCAAGCGATGACCATCGGTCGCAACAGCGCGCAGCACGCGGCCATCGGCACCGTCGGCGACATGGAAATAAACGCCATTGAGGTAATAGCGTGTCTCTTCCGTCGATATTGCGAATTTTGCCTTATCGAATAGCCGCCGCAGCGCCGGCGCCTTGGCCGAAAAATTCGCGGGGTATTCGCTGGTGGCCATGACCGGGAAATCTTCGCGCGGGAGCGTTGCCAGCGAAAAATGCGACCGGCCGGCGCGAACCTCTAGGCGTCCCGCGGCCGCGTCTTCGGTCAATTCGACCAAAGCGCCGTCGGGCAATTTACGCACGATTTCGTGCAGGGTCACAGCGCCCACGGTCGTCGCACCGGCGCGTTCGACCTTTGCCGGCGCCTTGTCCACCACTTCGATATCCAAATCTGTGGCCCGGAAAGACGCCGTGTCACCATCAGCCTCGACCAGAACATTGGCCAAAATCGGGATCGTGTTCCGACGTTCCACAACCGATTGCGCCTGGGCCACGGCCTTCAGCAGATCAGCGCGCTCAATGGAGATCTTCATGTCTCTTCTCCGGCAAGGAACGGGGCGGAGAGGTTACCCGCTCCGCCCCGAAACTCAAGGGCTCGTGATGACAATGCCAGCGCGTGAGGTCGCGTCAATCGAATTCGTGGCGGTTATGCCTCAAGCATCCGGCGCAAAAGCTCCGCATCGTCGGCGATCTGACTATCGGTTGCCATCAACTCTTCGATCCGCCGAACGCCGTGCAAAATGGTCGTGTGGTCCCGCTTGCCAAATTTGCGGCCAATCTCCGGCAGCGACCGAGTGGTCAGCTTTTTGCACAGATACATCGCCATTTGCCGGGGCCGCGCAACGTTACGCGCGCGGCTGGGGCCGATCATGTCGGATTGGCGGATATTGTAGTGCTCACAGGTCTTTTTCATGATCTCGTCGATCGTGACCTTGCGGTCAGCGGACCGGATCAGATCGCTTAGCGCTTCTTGCGCCAATTCCATCGTCACATCCGTCCCGGTGAGGTCGGCAAAGGCGAAAACGCGGTTGAGCGCGCCCTCAAGCGTCCGCACATCGGTGGACAGTTTGTGCGCGATGAATTCCAAAACGCCCGGCACAATCGTCAGTTTGGGCGTGCGCTGCCGTTGTTGATCGGCTTTTTGCTGAAGGATCCCCAGGCGCAGTTCGTAGTCGGTTGGATGGATGTCAACGACCAGGCCACATTGCAAACGCGACGCGATACGGTTGTCGAGATCCTCCATATCAACCGGCGCGCGGTCGCCGGAGATAATGATCTGCTTGCCCATCTCCACCAGCGCGTTGAACGTGTGGAAGAATTCCTCTTGGGTGGAGTTCTTTCCGGCGATGAATTGAACATCATCGACCATCAGGACATCGACCGAACGGAACAACTCCTTAAACCCAATCGTATCCTGTTCACGGAGCGACCGCACAAAGCGGTACATAAACTGTTCCGCAGACAAGTAGAGCACGTCCATTTCCGGGCGGCTTTCTGTCAGCGCCCACGCAATCGCATGCATCAAGTGCGTTTTGCCCAAGCCCACACCGCCGTACAAAAACAGCGGGTTGAACGCGACTTGGTCGCCTTCCGCGACGCGACGGGCCGCGGCATGGGCAAGCTCGTTCGGCTTGCCGACAACGAAGGCATCGAAGGTGTAGGCGGGGTTGAGGGACGCGCTGCGAATGGATCTGACCTCCGATGTACGTGGTTGAGCGGAGGCGGGCACGGCATCGGCCGCCGGTTGGGACGGTTCTGTGTTGGCGTTATCCGCCTGCGCGTCCAGAGGGTTCACCTTGAATTCGATCCGGTCTACACCGACGCCAGCTGAGGTGAGGTGGCGCAAGATCAAATCACCGAAGTTTTGCGATACCCAGGAACCGATGAAGTTGGTTGGTACGAAAAACCGGGCGGTCCGATCTTCCAATGTGTCGAAGGTTATTGGCTCAATCCATGCTGCAAAATTGTTCTCGCCGATAGACTTGCGCAATTCGCCGCGTACTTGACCCCAGGTATCGTTCGTCATCTTTGTCCCGTCTTGTCTTACTAAGGCTGCCGCCAAGGAAGTCCCTCAACCTTCCAACCGGCCTTGCCACCCCGTTGCTTCTCGGCGTTCAGATCGCCCTCGAACCCGGTGGAGATATTGATGCAGTCCACATCACGTCCCTCCAAAGCGCACGCGCGCGACACTGCTTCCGCCGCCGCCATAGATCGCACGCCCGACCGACACAGGAAGAGCATTACGGAAACATCCCGTTCACCCAGCGCCTCCTGCAGGTCCTCCACGAACCGAGTATTCAGAGACATGCCCGGCCAGTCTTGCCATTCCACAAACACTGCGTCACGGCCTAAAACTGACAAATCCGGCACTCCGACGAACGTCCATTCCGCCAGTGTCCTTACGTCGACAAGCATCGAACACCTATCCTGCGCCAGCAGGTCCCACGCTTCGCTCGGATTTACCGATCTGACGCGAGGGCATATGTCCATGCCCATCCCAGGCTGTCCCCCCAGACAATTTGAATCGCTACGTGAAACTATCGGGACTTGCGTGATCGTCGCAACAAACATGTTTGCTTGACACTGAGTGCGACGCCGGATCGAATCCATGCTTAAGGATTTAGGGCTTTGATCGACTTGTCGGAATTGGAAAAACAGCTCCGACACAAATTTCCTGAGATTCGTTTCGCGGGCTGGGTTGTTGCCCAGCCGCAACGAAACCGATCAGCGGGAAAGTGCTTTCACCCGGTTCGACAGGCGCGACATCTTCCGCGCTGCGGTGTTCTTATGCAACACACCTTTGGTCACGCCGCGCATCAATTCAGGCTGTGCAGCCTTAAGTGCTTCGGCCGCGGCGGCGTGATCGCCAGAGGCGATCGCCTCTTCGACTTGGCGCAAATAGGTTCGGATGCGGGAGCGCCGCGCTTTGTTCACGGCATAGCGGCGTTCATTCTGACGCGCGCGTTTTTTGGACTGGGGCGAATTGGCCATGGTGTCTCCGTCTGCTTTCAAAATTCAAACGCGCGCGAGATCGCGACCAGCTTGGGTTTGCTACCAAGTCCATCCGGCCAAGCGGGCCTCACACGCATGTATCGGCGTGCGTCTAAGCCAGTCCTGGGCGTCGTGCAAGCCCTACCTGTCGCGAAATTGCGGCTCCCGCTTTTCCAAAAACGCCGCCATGCCTTCGGACTGATCTTCGGTCGCAAATAACGCATGGAAAAGCCGTCGCTCAAACAAAAGCCCCTCGCGGAGGGGCGTTTCTTGGGCCCGGTTCACGGCCTCTTTGATCGCAATGACGGTCAGCACCGATTTCTCGGCGATCTTTTCGGCAGCGGCGCGGGCTTCCTCCATCAGCTTCTTGGCCGGCACGACACGGCTGACCAAGCCCGCGCGTTCGGCCTCTTCTGCGGTCATGAACCGGCCGGTGAGATGCATATCCATCGATTTGGATTTGCCGACAGAGCGTGTGAGCCGTTGCGTACCGCCAAGGCCGGCGACAACGCCCAAATTCACCTCAGGCTGACCGAATTTTGCGCTATCGGCGGCGATGATAAAGTCGCACATCATGGCAAGTTCGCAGCCCCCGCCAAGCGCATAGCCCGACACCGCCGCAATCACCGGTTTGCGAACGCGCAACAGCGCGTCGGCCTCAGGTCCAAAAAGATCGCTGCCGAATACTTCGACGAAGCTCTTTTCGGCCATCTCCTTTACATCAGCACCGGCGGCAAAGGCCTTTTCCGACCCGGTGATGATGATCACGCGCACCTTTTCATTTTCATCGGCAGCCTGCATCGCGCGCACCAATTCGCCCAAAAGCTGGGCGTTGATGGCGTTCAGAGCGTCAGGGCGATTGAGTTTGATCGTGGCGACGTGATCGTCGATATCAACGATCAAAGTTTCGTAAGCCATTAGCGGTCCGGTCCCTCGGATTGCGGCTCTCCAGCGATGATGCTTAGCAGGCTGGCGGGCGTGTTCAAGCTATCTTTGGCATTGCGGACAATAGAAGCTGGATCGGCCAGATTGCACGATCCGCTTAATTTTGCCCGCGCACGCGATCGTCGGGCAAGGGGCATCTGCGCGATCGTAGACACGAAAGGCATGCTGGAAATATCCCAGCTCTCCGGTAGCCTGCCGGTGGTCGCGCAATGACGACCCGCCAGCAGCGATCGCTTCCTCAAGGACATCTTTTATGGCGGGCACAAGTCGGGCAATCCGCGCCGGCGCGACACGACCGGCATGACGTTTTGGTGAAATCTGTGCCCTATAAAGGGCTTCGGAGACATAGATATTCCCCAAACCTGCAATCACCCTTTGATCGAGCAGGGCCGCTTTGATCGGCGTCCGTTTGCCGGACAAGGCCCGGACCAGATAGTGGGTAGAAAAGCTGTTGCCCAACGGCTCGGGGCCGAGATTGCACAGCCATTTATGCGCCTGGAGATCAGAGGTTGGTGTCAAATCCATTGCTCCGAACCTGCGGGCATCGTTGAATGTGACCCGCGCGCCGGAGGACATATCGAACACGACATGATCGTGTTTTTCCAACGCGGGATGGTCATGATGGAAGGAGCCGGTCAGATCGCCCGAGATCAGCACGCGGCCGGACATGCCCAAATGCCAAATCAGGGTTTCACCGGTGGACAATTCAGCCAAAAGGTATTTCGAGCGACGCCGCAAAGCCAGCACGGCTGCGCCTGTCACGCGGGCTTTCAAGCGTACCGGTAGCGGCCAGCGCAGATCCGGGCGGCGCACGTCCGCCGCTGTGATTTCGAAGCCTTCCATTGCCGGCACAAGACCCCGGCGCACGGTTTCGACTTCGGGTAATTCGGGCATCAATCATCTTTCGGCTTTGGCACAATTCGGCAAGTAAGCGAATTAGCAGGGCACGGAAAGGCTCGCCTGCGGCGCTATGACGTTTCGTGTCGAAGTGGAGTGGTCTATATCGCAACCTGATGAGTTCAAAGGCAGGCGCAGGATGAGCGACGACAAAACCACACACTTTGGGTTCAAGGACATCCCCACAACGGAAAAGGCCGACCGCGTGCGCGGTGTCTTTTCCAGCGTCGCGCGCCGCTATGACCTAATGAACGACGTGATGAGTGCGGGCATTCATCGGCTATGGAAAGACGCGATGATGGATTGGTTGGCGCCACGCGCCGGCCAGCGCCTTTTGGACGTGGCCGGCGGCACGGGCGACATCGCGTTCCGGTTTCTGCGCCGGGCGCGCGGCGGATCTGCGGTCGTTTTGGATATGACCGAGGACATGCTGGTCGAAGGTCAGCGTCGCGCCGAGGCCGAAAGCTTTGCCACAGAACTCGAATGGGTCGTTGGTGATGCCATGGCGCTGCCCTTCGAAAGCCAAAGCTTTGACGTCTATACGATCAGTTTTGGCATAAGAAATGTCACCACGATCGAGGCCGCGCTATCCGAAGCGTTTCGCGTTCTTCGGCCGGGCGGGCGGCTGATGGTGCTTGAGTTTAGCCAAGTGTCAAATTCTGGGCTGCAACAGCTTTACGATCTGTATTCGTTCAATGTCATTCCGCGCTTGGGGCAGATGATTGCCGGCGATCATGACAGCTATCAGTACCTCGTTGAATCGATTAGGCAATTCCCTCCGCAGGATGCCTTTGCAGCGATGATCGAGGAGGCAGGTTTCGACCGCGTTTCATTTCGCAATCTGACCTTTGGCGTTGCCGCGCTGCATTCCGGTTGGAAAATCTAGACCATGCGCGGCCCCCACAACATTTGGCGGGTCATTCGAACCGGGGCGACCTTTGCGCGCTCTGGCGCGATGCGTGTGGTCCTAGAGGCGCTAAACGCGCCCACGCCGTTGCGTGTTGCAGCCCGGGTTTTGTCCTCGCCCTTTGCTTGGTTGGGACTACGCGGCGATCCAAACCTGCCGCCGGTCACGCGCGCGCTGACCGCGCTGGGTCCGGCCTACATCAAATTCGGCCAAATTCTGTCGACCCGGCCCGATGTGGTTGGATCGGAATTGGCGATGCAGCTACGGGTCTTGCAGGACAAATTGCCGCCCTTTCCGACAGCAATGGCGAAAGTGGTGATTGCGACGGAGTTGGAGATGCCGGTCGATCGCGTGTTTTCACATTTCTCCGAGCCGGTTGCCGCAGCGTCGATTGCGCAGGTCCATAACGCCCGATTGGCCGAAACCGACCGAGAGGTTGCAGTTAAGGTCCTCAGGCCCGGAATTGCCCGTGCGTTTCGAAAGGATATCGATGCCTTTTACTTAATCGCATGGTTTGTTGAAACGCTGGCGCCGCAGGCAAGGCGGTTGCGGCCCAACGATGTCGTGGCGCATTTCGAAGCCACCGTTGTCAACGAACTTGACCTACGGATTGAGGCCGCGGCAGCGGGCGAATTTTCGGCGAAGACCGCAAAGGATGACGGCTTTTTTGTCCCCCAAGTCGAATGGTTTTTGTCCTCGCGCCAGGTCATGACGCTTGAATGGGCCAAAGGCATTCCATTTGGCGATGTGGACGCGATTGCCGCGGCTGGATTTGACCTTAAGGATTTAGCGGCCCGCACATTGCAGTTGTTTTTGCGCCACGCGCTGCGCGATGGATATTTCCATGCTGACATGCATCAGGGCAATCTCAAGGTCGGTCCGATGGGGGACATCGTCGCGCTTGATTTCGGCATCATGGGGCGGCTCGATGATTATACGCGGCGGGTCTATGCCGAAATACTCATGGGGTTTATCCGCAAGGAT
The DNA here is from genome assembly GCA_039183205.1 of Pseudomonadota bacterium. GTDB lineage: Bacteria > Pseudomonadota > Alphaproteobacteria > Rhodobacterales > Rhodobacteraceae > HKCCE3408. The sequence goes on from JBCDBR010000015.1 coordinate 44,143, forward strand.
TACCGACGCGTGGCAGAGGTGCATTTTGAGGCCGGCTACGTTCCGGCCGACCGCGATATCGACGAATTCGCCCAAGCGCTTCGATCCGTGGGGGAGCCGATCTTTGGCATGGATGCCAGTCGCATCTCGATGGCGCGGCTGCTGTCGTATTTGTTCGATGTGACCGAAAAATTTGGAATGGAAACCCGAACGGAATTGCTGTTGCTACAGCGCACGATGGTGGTGGTCGAGGGCGTGGCTCGATCCCTGGACCCAAATATCAACATCTGGAACGTCGCGCGTCCCGTGGTCGAAGATTACATCACACGGAATATCGGCCCTAAGGCTTTGCTGTCGGACTTGGTCAGAACGGCGCAAGTTTTGGCCAGGTTCGGGCCGCGCTTGCCGCAATTGGCAGAAGCCGCGTTGATGGCGCAAGCCACGCCGTCTTCCGCCGAAAAAAAGCCGAACGCCTGGTGGGACCGGCTTTGGTGGCTTGCATTGGGCGCGCTTGGCGCGGTCGCGTTGCTGGCAATAGGCAGCCTATTTTAGGCTGCGGTCGGCGCCCGTACGCCCTGCACGTTCGAGGCGGCGACTTGGACGCCGCCGGCCAACGTGACCCATGTCTCATTTCCGCGTTGGAAGGCTTCGAGCACCTGGGCGTAAACCTGCGCCCCTTGGGTCTCGATCAATTCGCCGTTGGAATAGGCCTCCATCGTGAAGCTGTAAACGCCCTCGGGCAGGTCATTGCCATCATTGTCAAACCCCAAAAAGGTCATTGGTTCGTCGGTGACCTCGACCTGCACGCGCCGCACTTCGAGCCCGTCTTGGTTGCGCACCACCAATTGCGCTTGGTCAGCAAAGACCGGCGGGTTGATCGACAAGGTGATGGGATCGCCATTGTAATAGGCTGGCATTTCGGCCCGCGCTTCGAGCCCGATCCATCCCGCCAACTCGCCAATTGAGGAGAGCTCAAAGTTTGAGGTCAAACCTTCCAACAGTTCGTTTGTGCGAACTTGCTGCTCAACCCCGGAGAAAGTGGCGAGCTGCGTGGAGAGTTCATCCGAACTCATCGGATCGAGCGGGTCTTGGTTTTGCATCTGTGTGGTCAACAATTGCAAAAACGCCTCAAAGTCCGAGGTGATCAGGCTTTGCGCGGTGTCGGCCTCGCTTGTCGTCGGCGCGCGTAAAACCGGTTGGGTGGATGTGACGTCCATATCAGGTCCTTTCAGATCACAAGCGCAAGTCTAGGCCATTGGTGCGGCCGGCCTCAGGCGGGATCGGCATAAGGGTAACCGAAGCATCGGTTGTGTAATCTTGGGCCGGGTCTGTGCCACGGCCATCACGATCCTCGGCGCTGGCGTGACCTTCGCCTTGAAAGTCGAAATTGGTGTCTGCCAGGCCTTCGCGGGCGAATTCGTCGGCCAACATTTGCGCGTGCTTGCGGAACAGATCGAGCGTTTCCTGCCGCTCGGCCGTGACCGTCAGCGCCAAGCCGCCGGCGACTTCGGTCACCACCATCCGGACCCGGCCCAATTCCGGCGGGTCGAGCGAAATTTCAGCACCCGCATCGGTCATGATCACGCCCTGATCACGCGGCAGGGCGGCAACGATTTGATTGGCCGCATGCTGCGCGATCTGCACCGGGGATGACCCTGGCGCGGTCGAGGCGGCGGGCATGCCTGGTGCGCTCGTTTGTTGCAGGCTCTGCGATATCTCCTCCGGCAAGACGATGTCTTGCCTGGCCGGACCGGCGGCTGTGCTTTGTGCGTTTGCATAGGCGTTTGACGTGCCGGTTACGTTTGCCGGCCGGGTCGTAAACGCCTCTGCATCCTTTGGCCCCAATCGCGGCGCCGTTGGCACGTCAAGGTCTGGCGCGGCGGTCTCAACCTCTGCTGCTGGCGTCGTTTCGTCAAGCACGACAGCCTGTGCCGCGATGGCGGGCGTTGGTTGTGCGCCGGCCGCGATCTGCGGCGCGGCCGTCGCGACCGGTTTGGCTGGCGCGTTCGGACCGGGTCGTTCTGGAATTGCCAAAGCCGCCTGGGCCGCTTGCGACGGCACCCGTTGAATGCCGGATAGCTCCTTGCCTTCGGATTTCGCCACCACGACATCTTGGGCGGCATCCTCTGGTACGGGTCGCAAAAGCGTCTGAGCTTGCACTTGGCGCGGCAATTGATCGGTCGCGTTGCGCAATGCTGCGTCCGCGGGCTGGGTGGACACAGCGCCCCCCCTTTCGATGCCCCTTTGTTCCCCGTAGACAGGCGCGGCGGTTACCCCATCGGCAATTTTTGCTATAAGATCGCCTTGCGGCGTTACCTCCGCCTCGGTCGCGATCTGCGGAGTTGTAGCATCCGTTTCCGGCGATCGGGCTGGGTCATCCTGGGGCGGCCGCTCGGGCGTCTCCATCGCCGCAAGTGCTGCGTCGAAGCTCTCTTCATCCGTCTGCGCCGCGCCTTCGTTGGGCGGACTTGATGAGATTTTGGAGGGACTTGCGTCGGGTGCGACCGGCGCCTTTTGGCTTGCCTGGGGCGCAAGGATTGGAAGGATATCGGGCATCACGGACCGCTTTCTCGACTTCTGTCAGATGTGCCGCACTTAATCGACCGGGTCTTACCGAATATTTACGCCAAACGTTTTATCCCGCCGCAAATTAGGTCGAATTGCGAGAATCGCGATGTCAGTTTCGAATGGGATCCCCGTCCCGATTATCCCGCCCCCGCAGGTTGCCGAGCGTGCCGCGCGCGTGCCCAATGACCCTGAGCGGCAGTTGCGCGCCGCAGCTGAAGAGCTTGAAGCGGCGTTTTTGTCCGAAATGCTAAAGCAGGCGCGATTTGGCGAAGCGCGCGGCGCTTTTGGCGGCGGGATCGGAGAGGACCAATTCGCGTCATTCCTGCGTGATGAACATGCGCGGGCCATCGTATCCGGCGGCGGGATCGGCCTGGCCCAGACAATTTTTGAAGCCCTTGTCGCGCGAAGTGAAGGAAACACCTGATGTCGGCTGACCGTATGATCGTCAAATTGGAAGATTTGTTGAGCTTGCAGGCAAGTTCATTGCGAAACGGAGAGCTCAAGCGGGCGTCTGAAATCGTGCCGGCGATTGAGCTCTTGATCGAGAAGATCGAGAAGGTACCGGGCTCAATGAGCGCGCATCGTGCCGCGATTAAATCCCTCAAAGCCCGTGTGGACCGCAATTCCGGGCTGATCTCGGCGGCGCGGCGTGGCCTCGAAGCGGCCAAAACGCTTGTTGCGCCTGGGCCGGATGACGGGTTTCGCGCCTATGACGCCCAAGGTCGTGCAACGCAAATTGGCGGCGCGCCCGGTCCGCAACATTCCCCGTGATCGGCGCCCAGGCCGGGCCGAGGCAAAGCACGGCTATTGAGTAGAATGCCGAACGAATGGGCCGGGCCCGTTAAGGTCTTGTTCAACGACTTGGCCCAAATCTGCGCCTGCACCTTTCGGGTGGCGTGGCCAAAACCACATCGGTCACACACGTCAGAATGGCGTCTCGTCCTGCCATGCCCCGCATGGCGTTCACGACCCCCGGCGTAAAACACGCGCCGAAAACCAAGGAACGTATCTATGTCCAGCATTCTGACAAATACCAGCGCCATGGTTGCGCTACAGACCCTTAAAGCGGTCAATATGAACCTCGAAGGCGTTCAGTCCGAAATCTCAACCGGTAAGTCGATCGCGTCTGCCAAGGACAATTCGGCGATCTGGGCCATCTCGAAAGTGATGGAATCCGACGTCAAAGGCTTTGAAGCCATCTCTGAGTCGCTCTCCTTAGGTGAATCGACCGTTGCCGTTGCGTTGAACGCATCCGAAACCACCACTGACCTTCTTGTCGACATCAAAGAAAAGATCGTTGCCGCTCAAGAAGAGAACGTGAACCGGCAGTCGATCCAGACAGATATCGACGCCCTTGTGAACCAGATCCAGTCGGTGACGGGCGCGGCGCAGTTCAACGGCTTGAACCTTGTGTCCGGCACAGATGACGTGAATATCCTGTCATCCCTAGACCGCGCACCCGACGGCACCGTCACAGACAGCGACATCACGATCGAGCGTCAGGACCTGACGACCGCGGCGGGCGTGTTCGGAACCGGAGCATCTTTGACCGGCGGCGCGCCTGTTGCGGCAGGGGATGCAGCGGTTGTCGGCGGCAATCTCACGATCCAAGCTGGTGCCGGCCAAAACGAAGACGCCACCTCAACGCGTGAGTTTTCGAATGCCGCCAACACAGCGGAACTGACAGTCGGCGGCACGATTGTTATCGGCGAACAGTTCAACCTGCAAATCGGCGATACAACGGTGTCCTTTACCGCCGCGTCGACCGCCACTGCCGACATTGCCAGCGGCCTGACCGCAGCAATCAACGCAGCAGGCATTGAAGATGTCACGGCGACCGTTGCCGCGTCGGTCATCACAATCAGCGCGACATCCCAATTCGACGATCTGACGATCAATGCATCGGAAACGTCGGCGGCCGGCACCTTGGTCCTTGCCTCGGAAGGCGGAGACGGAACGACGGCCGGTGGCGGCTTCACCGGCGGTGTGATCGAGGCGCGCGCCTCTGAGATCACGTTCTCCGGCACCAACGCCGTGAACGAGGGCGACGGCTATCGTGTCACCGTCGGCGGTGTGAACTTTGACTACGTCGCCAGCGCCGGCGAAACGTTCGAAGATGTGGCCCGTGGTCTGAAGATCGCCATCGATAGCGGCACACTCGCCAACATCGAAACCAATGTGGTGCAGGACGCCACAACAGGTGAATGGACGCTACAGATCGACAATGCTGGGACGGCTCTGACGCTTGCAGCTGACGGCGCCGCCGGTGGCGAGGCAACCGGAGGTCTTGCGGGTATCGATCAGATCGATGTGACGACCGATGAGGGTGTCGAGGCCGCCTTGGCCAATATCGAAACCTTCATCAGTTCCTCGATCGACGCGGCTGCCGACTTTGGTTCGGCTCAGGGACGTCTTGAAACTCAGGCGACCTTCATCTCGAACCTCACCGACAGCTTGAAGGCTGGTATCGGCTCGCTCGTTGATGCCGATCTTGAGGCCGCGTCCGCGCGGTTGCAGGCCCTGCAGGTGCAGCAGCAGTTGGCGACACAATCGCTGTCGATTGCCAACCAGGCGCCGCAGTCCATCCTGTCGCTCTTCCGGTAATGATCCGGCCCGCGGTCGGGGTTATGCACCCCGGCCGCAACACAGCAGGCTTTTCATCGCCTTTGACAGGAAGGATTCCGTCCCGTGTTGTACTCGTCCCACCTTGCCCAAAACGCCTATTCGCAGCCCTCGTCGCCGGTTCGGTCGGACAGAGGAACCGAATACGCGGCGTTCGAACGAATTACAGCACAGCTCAAAAAAGCAGAGCTTGGTGCCACGCCCTACCGTGCGCAAGTCGAAGCGATCCATGCCAATCGTCGTCTTTGGACGATCCTCGCAACCGACGTGTTCGACGTCGATAACGGCCTGTCCCCCGAGATGCGCGCACAGATCGTCTATCTCCATGAATTCACCCAAAGCCACAGCCGTGCAGTGCTGCGCAATGGCGCATCGCTTGAGCCGTTGATCGATGTCAATACGGCCATAATGCGGGGCCTGCGTGGTGAGAAAGGAACGCCATGAGCGGCCTTGTCCTCAAGCTCAGCCCGAAAGAACGGGTGTTGATAAACGGCGCCGTCATCGAAAACGGCGACCGCCGGTCCCGCCTGTCGATCGTGACGCCGGGCGCCAATATTCTGCGCCTGCGCGACGCTATTCACCCCGACGAAGTTACGACACCGGTGCGCCGGGTGTGCTACATTGCGCAACTTGTCCTGTCTGGCGATACCCCGCTTGACGAGGCCAAGATGCAGATCCTGCGCGGTATCGAACAGCTTAGCCAAGTCTTCACCGACAGCGACAGTCGAGCCCAACTTGCCACGGCAACCGACCAATTGGTTGCCGGCAACACCTACCAAGCGCTCAAGGCTCTGCGGGCGCTCTTGCCACGGGAAGAGCGGCTTTTGGCATCCGGCGGCGGTACGCCATGACGTTTCAGCCTATTGTCCCGCTTGGCGGCTATGGCGGTTGGGCGTTTCTCAACCGCACTTTGGACGATCAGACCAAAGCGTTTTCGGCCGCACCCCTTAATGAACGCGACACGACGTATTTTAGGGAAAACATCGGGACCGTTCTGACCGCAGAGGCTTTGGTATCGGATTACCAGATGCTTCGCGTCGCCTTGGGCGCCTTTGGCCTGCAAGATGATTTGCCAAATCGGGCCTTTGTGCGTGCAATCCTGGAAGAGGGAACCAGCGATTCTCAGGCCCTGTCCAACCGGTTGGCCGACAAGCGGTATCAGGCCTTCTCCGAGGCGTTCGGGTTTGGTGAACCGGCGCTGCCAAAGACGCTGGAGGCCGGATTTGCGGACCGAATTTTGGCGCGCTTCGAACGTCAGGAATTCGAACGCGCCGTCGGGGAACAAAACAACGAGCTTCGCGTCGCGTTGAACTTGCAGCGCGAATTGCCCGAACTGGCCGCGGAGGGTCTGGATGCCGACACCGCCTGGCTCAGCATCTTGGGAAATCCGCCCCTTCGCGCGGCGTTTGAAACGGCGCTTGGATTGCCGGACAGCTTTGGTTTGATCGATCTAGACCAACAGCTTGATACCTTCCGGGATCGGGCGCGATCTATTTTCGGCTCCGACGATATCGCCACCTTGGCGACCGAGGCCGGCATCGACGATATCGTCGGCAATTACCTTGGCCGCGCGCAGCTTGGGAATTTCTCAAGCACGGCGACATCGGCATCAATCGCCGTGACACTTTTGACGCCATTGGTGCGCTAGCGCGCCCGCGCGCGTAACGTGCTGGGGCAGCCTAACCTAAGCCGCGACGGATACGCCGTCTTCTAGGATTGATCGCAGCGCGGTAAAGGCGGCGGCGTGTTCTTCGCTCGGTTCTGCCAGGAAGGCATCAAGCTTTGGCCAAAGGCGTACGGCTGCATCGCTGACCGGGTCCTGGCCTTCGACATACAATCCCGCTTGCAGCATCAATTCCACTTTGTCATAGGCGCCGAGCAAGTGCCGGGCTTTGGTGATGAGGCGGAATTCGTCGACATCCGCGGCGCGCGGCAATGCCCGGCTGACCGACCTAAGTAGATCGATCGCAGGATAGCGTCCGCGCTCGGCAATTTTTCGGTCCAGAACGACATGCCCGTCCAGAACGCCGCGAAGCACATCGGCAACCGGACCCTCCATATCGGAGCCCGCGACGAGCACGGTCATGATGGCTGTGATATCACCTTGCCGCCGTGCGCCTGGCCCCGCCCTTTCACAGAGGCTCATGATCGTTTGCGGCATTGAGGCCGGGAACCCGCCATAACCGGCAGGCTCGCCTCCGGCCGCGGCAACCTCGCGATGGGCCTCGGCAAAGCGCGTGATCGAATCCACCAGCAAAAGAACATGTTTGCCTTGGTCGCGGAAATATTCGGCGACAGCCATCGTCGTGGCCGCCGCCCGGGCGCGCGTCAGAGCTGGCCGATCCGAGGTCGCCGCCACAACGACCGAGCGCGCCAGGCCTTCGGGCCCGAGCGTATCTTCGACGAAGTCGCGCACTTCGCGGCCGCGTTCGCCGATCAATCCGATCACGACAATATCGGCTTCGATCCCGCGTGCGAGCGCTGACAGAAGCCGCGATTTTCCGACACCGGAGCCGGCAAAGAGCCCCACCCTTTGTCCGCGGACAATCGGCAAAAGCGTGTCGAACACCGCCAGCCCGGTGCGCAGCCGAGCCCCCAATGCACGCCGTTCGGTCGGAGGCGGTGGGGCAGCACTAAGGCTTCGGTCCTCGGGTCCGGGATCAAGGGGACGGCCGTCCAGCGGCTCTCCGTCAGGATCGATAATCCGACCAATCCAAGCGTCATCTGGCGCAATCCGGCGCGGGCCCAAATGCCGCACGCGCTGGCCCAGGCGCAGGCCTTCCATCTGCCCATCGACCATCACACTGGCCTGATGGCCGGACATTGTCAGGATATCACCGGTCAGACCACTGGGCAGACCGACCGCGTCGCCCAAAGCCGCAACGCGACCCAGGCCCTCAATCTCGACCCCCATTGGCGACAGCGCCACAATCTCACCGCTAGACCAGACAGGTTCAATCCGGCGCAAGCGGCTGACGAGGGGAGCGAACAGGTCGTTTTGCATCCAAGGCACTCCTTCTGGGTGACGCCCTTACTGTTCCTAAAGGAATCACCGTTAAGCCGCGGTGTATCCGGTCGAGGGAGAAGCCCCGATGTTTGAAACGCTGGAGATCTTTGATCTCGCCACAGCCCGTGCCCGCCATGCAGCACTTCGACAAAATGTCGTCGCGCGCAATATTGCTAATGCCGATACGCCAGGGTTCCGGGCGCAAACCACCGCTGATTTCCAAGACGTCTTTCGTCGTTTGGGTGACGGCGAGCGTATGGCGATGGCAGATTTCGGCCGTCCCTTCGATGCCCACCGCCCGATATCGCCAAACGGTAATTCCGTTTCGTTGGAACTTGAGATGGTGGCCTCAATCGATGCGCAGCGCGCGCATAACCGCGCCCTCAATGTCTATCGCAGTGCGATGAACGTGATGCGCACATCCATCGGTCGATAACAATTTAGGAATTGCAAGATGAGTGGTTTCAGCGACACCTTGAGCATTGCGGCCTCCGGCATGCAGTCTCAGACCGAACGCATCCGGCTTTTGTCCGAGAACATCGCCAATGCCGACACACCGGGCTATCGTCGCAAAACAGCGAGTTTTGAGCCCTACCGCGCCGATATGATGCCCGATGGCGCGGTGCAGCTTGGTCGGGTGCGGCTCGATCAGGCTGAACTGACCTCGGTTTATGACCCCAGCCATCCAATGGCTGGACCCGATGGCAGCTACGACGGTTCGAACGTGGACCTCGTCGTTGAAATTGCCGACGCGCGAGAAGCCCAGCGCAGTTACGAAGCCAATCTACGCGTTTTTGATCAGGTGCGGCAAATGTCGTCGGCCTTGAGTGATCTTCTGAGACGGTGACAAATATGGATCTAAGAACGACATTTGCGACACAGGCCTATAGCCAGGTGCGCAGCAGTGATCTGCCGCTCACCCCGCCGCAACCCACAAGCCAATCCAGTGCCGGGCAGGTGTTTGAAGAGGCCCTGTCAAGTTTCGCTGAAACCGTGCAGCGCGGCGAGACTGTCGCGCGCGCGGCCGTGACAACCGGCGCGGACCCGCATGCTTTGGTCACAGCGCTCGCGCAGACCGAGCTTGCCGTCGAGACCGCAGTCACCATCCGCGACCGCGTGGTCGAGGCATACCAAGAAATTTTAAGGATGCCGGTGTGATCGAAGACATCACCTTCTACGACACCTTGCGCCAAGGGCTGTGGGTTTCGGTTCTGATCTCGACCCCGATCCTTGGCATCGCGTTGATCGCTGGCCTGGCGGTGGGCCTGTTTCAGGCGTTGACCTCCATTCAGGAAATGACGCTGACATTTGTGCCCAAGCTGGCCGCGATCGTCGCCGTTTTTTGGCTTTCGATGAATTTCATGACCGAAAGTCTCACAGGATATTGGACCGCGCATCTGATCCCGGTGATTGAGGCGCTTTGAGCCATGGATAACAGCTTTTACGCCACGCTCACCCGGCAAAGTGGATTGCTGCAAGAAATGCAGACCGTTGCGAATAACATTGCCAATCTTTCAACCACGGGATTCCGCGCGGAAGGGGTTGTTTTTGCCGAACATGTCCGCGGCCTGGGCGTCGGTCAGGAGAGCTTGTCGATGGCGCATGCCGTCGGCCGGCATGTCCATAATGCGCAAGGCGCGTTGACCGGGACGGGCGCGACGTTTGACCTCGCCATCGAAGGCGATGGGTATTTCTTGATCGAAACCCCCGAGGGGGAGCGGCTGAGCCGCGCCGGATCGTTCACACCCGATGCCAACAGCGAATTGGTCACGCCAGATGGCTACCGGCTGCTCGATGCCGGCGGCGCCCCGATCTTTATCCCGCCCGATGCGCGGTCGATTGCCATATCCAGCGACGGCACGTTAAGCGCCGATGGCGAACCTCAGACGGTCATTGGGCTGTGGCAACCGAACGATCCGTTCGATTTGCAACATCGTTCAGGCGTTCTCTTTGAGGCCCCTGGCGGCGTGCAACCCATGCTCGAATACCGTATTTTCCAAGGTTTTTTGGAGGATTCGAATGTTAATCCAGTTGCCCAAATCGCACGGATGATCGAAGTCCAACGCGCCTATGAGCTTGGTCAAAATTTCTTGGACAAAGAAGACGAACGCTTGCGCGGATTTCTCCGCACCGTCGGTGCCCGAACCTAAGGAGATGCAGAAATGAGAGCCCTCGACATCGCGGCCACCGGCATGGCCGCACAGCAAATGCGCGTGGAGGTGATCTCCAACAACCTCGCCAATATGAACACCACCGGCTACAGCGCGCGCCGGGCCGAATTTGCCGATTTGCACTACCAACAATTCACCCGCGCAGGGGCGATTTCCGCGGCCGATGGAACGCTTGTGCCGACGGGCGTTCAACTCGGCCTCGGCGTGCGGCCATCCTCGGTCGCAGTCAATTTTCAGCAAGGGACAGTCATGGGCACGGGTGGCACGCTTGATCTGGCCATTGACGGTGCCGGCTTCATCGAAGTGACCTTGCCCTCCGGGCAGTCCGCCTACACACGCGATGGCGCCTTAAAGCGCACGGGCGACGGATTGATTGTCACCTCCGACGGCTACGAGGTCAGCCCGGGTATTACCATTCCCGACGATGCGCGTTCGGTCGAGATCAATGCAGATGGTGAGGTCTACGCGTCATTCCAAGATCAGGTGCAGCCTACGCTGCTGGGCCAACTGACGCTTGCGGATTTTTCAAATCCGCGCGGGCTCGAGGCCATCGGCTCGAACCTTTTTGTTGAAACCACCGCGTCTGGGCAGCCGATCGCCGGCAATCCCGGCGAAGATGGTCTTGGCACGCTCCGGCAAGGCTATGTCGAGGAAAGCTCCGTCGATGCGGTGGCAGAGATCACTGATCTAATCGAGGCGCAACGCGGATACGAATTGAATGCCAAAGTCATCACGGCTGCTGATCAGATGCTGGGTGCCACGACACAAATTCGGTGAAGAATGACCATGATGCGTTTTCTTGCGATCCTTTTTTTCCTCGGCTTATGCGTGCCGGGCCGGGCCGATGTCGTCGTTGCCGCGGGCACAATCCGAAGCCAGCAAATCATCGGGCCCGCAGATGTCGCCTTGGCCGATGGCATCGTTCCGGGGGCGCTGACCAGCATTGAGGCTGCGATTGGTCAAGAGGCACGGATTAACATCTATCCGGGGCGTCCCGTGCGGCCCGGCGATCTACAAGAACCAGCCATGGTTGACCGTAACGAGATCGTGACGCTGCAATATATTCGCGGCGGGCTCATGATTATCACCGAGGGCCGTTCGCTTGACCGGGCCGGAATGGGCGAACGCTTACGCGTTCAAAACCTTGCTTCGCGCACCACGGTCACAGGGACGGTCGCAGGTCCTGGCCTGGTTGCCGTCGGTCCAAGTTTTTAAGGAACGAATATGTATGTCAGGTACTTCGTGCTGGTTGGTTTTGTCCTTCTGGTTGGCGCCTGCGCCCGGTTGGAACACGTCGGCCGGGTCCCACCCATGACGCCCAGCGGGTCGGGCGCGGAGATCATCGCAATGACCTCGGCGCCATTTCCAGAAGGCGCGGCGGCGCTTCGGTCCAGGGATCGCGCATCGCTGTGGGGGGCAGGACGGCAGTCGCTTTTTGGTGATCGGCGCGCGCAGGCCCGCGGCGATATCATGACCGTCGTGATCGAAATCGATGATAGTGCCAATATCTCCAATGCGACAGGTCGGTCGCGATCCGGCTCGGAAGACCTGTCGATCGGGGCGCTCTTAGGCTTGCCAGAGCGCTTAGCAGGCGCGCTGCCGGACGGCGCGACGTTCGACAATGCAGCCGATGTGAGTTCGAGCTCCGCGTCATCTGGCAGAGGCTCGGTCAGTCGCAACGAACAACTCACCCTGCGCGTGGCTGCAACGGTCACCGAGGTCCTCCCGAATGGCGTTTTACGGATCGAAGGCACGCAAGAGGTGCGTGTGAATTTTGAGATCCGCGAGCTCACAATTGCGGGTTATGTCCGGCCCGAGGACATTAGCCGGCAAAACGAAATTACCTATGACAAGATTGCGGCAGCGCGGATTTCCTATGGCGGCCGTGGGCAGATCAGCGATGCACAACAGCCGCGTTATGGCCAACAAGTCTCCGACATTCTCCTGCCGTTCTGAGGTTTTCCATGATACGCGTCGTTCTTCCTGTGTTGCTCTTACTGCTTGGCCTGGGCGGCGGCATCGGGGCTGGCATGTTGCTTGGCGGCGGTGAAGACACCGCTGCTGCCGAACCGGAGGCGATTGCCGCGCCCGCCGGCGATCCGGCCGAAGCCGACATGGCGGATGAATCAGACCAAGTCACTTCTGCAGAGGATAGCGGTTTTGCAAGCGACGCACCTGTCCGACCCGGCAGTGCCGAAAACCTGGAATACGTGCGGCTCAATAATCAATTTGTTGTGCCGGTCGTACGCGACGCCGCGGTGCGATCCTTGGTTGTGATGTCTCTGACGGTTGAGATTGAGGCCGGTCAGGCAGAAATGGTTTTTAACCGCGAGCCAAGGCTTCGGGACGCATTTCTGCGGGTCATGTTCGGCCATGCCAATGCCGGCGGCTTCGAAGGTGTGTTCACAACACCCACCGCGCTTAACCCGCTTCGCAGTGGATTGCGGGATGCAGCTTATGACGTTCTAGGTCCGATCGTGAATGATGTTCTGATTGTCGATATCGTGCGTCAAGACGCCTGACGTTTGAGTGTATCGATCGCGATCCTGCGGCCTTCTGTGGCTTGAGCTTGATGAAGCGCTGCTTTTCGGCGCGCGTTGGCCTGCGCCAAATCGGCCACCAACCGCGCCTGCCTTTCCCGAACAACTTCGGCATATTTGGCCACCAGACGCGCCGTTAGCGGATCCTCCGCCGTTGCCATTCGTGCCTTGATTTCCGCCTGCAATTCGTCGATTTGGCGCCTGATCTCATTGCGTGACTTGGTTGCGGATGCAAGCTCAGACCGGGCTTTGTCGGCTTTGATCTCAACGATTTTCGCTAAACGGTTGAACTGGTTTTTCATCGCCGCCGCACCGCGCGTTCGCGCATCATGTCAGCAAAACGAATTGCGGCCGCAACGGCGCGGAAATGATCCCGCTCGATCGGCGCGCCGATATCAAGAACGCCGTGCAGCATTCGCGCTGTCGTTGGGTCGCGAAATATTGGCACTCCTGCAGTATTCGCCGCCTCGCGTATCCGTCCCGCGATCTCGTCAACCCCTTTGGCCACGCAAACCGGAACCTCGGATTTTCCACGATCCCATTTCAGGGCCACCGCGTAATGCGTGGGGTTGACGATGACGACAGCCGCGTCCTGCACATCGGCGATCATGCGGTTTGTTGCAATGTCATAACCACGCTGGCGCCGCTTTTGCTTTAGGAGCGGATCGCCTTCGTTTTCCTTGCTTTCATCGGCCACCTCCTTTCGTGTCATGCGGTTCTTGCGAATGTGTTCGCCCCATTGCCACAAGTAATCGACGCCACCAATGATCAGCGAGATAATGAACACGAAGATAAAGAAATCCCGCGCTTGGCGCCCAAGTTCGGCGGACACCTGACCGCCATTGCCTTGCATCACGCCCATGATTTCGTCCGCGTCCGATCAGGAAAACCGCAAGCAACAACGTGTAGATCGCCAATTTGAAGCTCGATTTCGCGAATTCAAACAAGCCGGACGGTCCGAATTTATTCTTTGCCGTTTGTATCGGTGAAATGCGGGAGAGTATTGGCTGCAAACGCGAGGCCGTGAATAACACGCCGTTTTGCGCAATGAGCGACGCCAACAGCACCGCGACGGGCACGGCGAGAACCCCGCAGAGTATCATAAAGCCCGCTCCGATCGCGCTCCCGGCTGCGACGGCCCCGCCAGGAGCCAAGATCAGTGGCGCCAGCGTATCGCTTTGATCGATTGTAACCATCATCACAGTGCTGAAGCGGTCAATCAAGACCGGACCGAAAAGCGCCGAACCCAGCAATAGCCCGCCATAGACAAGGGCCGTATTCAGATCCGCCGACCGGACAATTTCGCCGCGCTTGCGCGCCTCTTCCAGCTTGCGCGGTGTGGGATCGAAGGTTTTTTCTGCACCCTGGTCGTCCTGTGCCATTCAGAGCGATCCGACCGGGTTGCCGAGGCCGGTTTGAAACGCCTGCAGCCAGACTTGCAAAATATAGGGCAAAGTCAGGAAGAGCAAAAACAGCGAACCCCACGTGATTGCCGGGGCGCCGACAAAGGCGACCATCAATTGGGGCATCGCCTTTGAGATCACACCAAGCATTAAGTTATATAAGAAGGATGCGACAAGAAAGGGCGCTGCCAACGAAAAGGCGAGCGCAAAGATCGCAGCGACCCGGTCGATGCCCCATCTCGCGGTGTCTTGTGCCAACGGAAATTCACCCGCCGGCAGCAGATCATAGCTTCGAATAAACGCCTGAAGAAGGTGGATGTGCAGCCCGCTGGCCACCGCCAAAGCAAGACCCGCAACAAGCATAGTGCCGCCGATGGCAGGCTGTGGGTCCGGCGATGCGCCCCCCATAATCTGCGCCAGCGATGTGGCCTGCGCGGCCATAGCTCCGGCAATTTGCAGCGCCATGACAATCAATCTGAGGCCAATCCCAATGATGAAACCCGCGATGAATTCGGTCATGAAAAACCGTAATGGAGGCAACGTTTCACTAACCTGACCGAGAAATGGCGCGACCGCCGGTGTCAAAGCCAAGGTGAACGCAAGGGCAGCGCCCAGCCGGATACGCAATGGGATGAAGGTCTCACCAACGCCCGGTAGAACGGTGAACGTGGCACCGACCCGCAAAAATACGGCGACGGCCACACTCAGCCACGTTTGGGTGAGCTCCAACGCGGCGGCGGCGAGTTCGGTCATGCCGAAACCATACCAACAAGTGCGGGTTTAGCGTCGACGCCGATTTCCTCGAACGACAATACTGGGTTTGCGATGCCGCGTGCCTGAGCCACTGTGCGTACAAAGCGACGTCTGAGCGAGGAGGTGACGATGGCGGCATACGTTCCGGTCTCAGACGCTGAGGCCACCTTTTCGCCCAGGCCGGTCGCAAGGGCGTTGAATTTTTCAGGCGGCAAAGCGATATCGGGCAGACCGTGTTCCGACCGGATTTGGTGTTCTTGGAAAATCTCTTCCCACTGACCTGAGAGTTGGATCAGCGGCAACGTCCCATCGAGCCGCTTGATCTCTGCGATCAACTGAAAGCCGAGCCGTTGCCGTACGTGTTCGCAGATCAGATCTGGCTGCGGTGTGTTGCCGCGAATCTCGGCAATGGCTTCCAAGATCAGTGGGAGATTTCGGATCGAGACCTGTTCTGCGAGCAAAAGCCGCAGGATTGTGTGCAACACATCCAAAGGTACGCGATCTGGCACTAACTCATCAAGGAGCCGGCGGTTTTCATCAGCGCGGGATTTATCGCTGACCGTGACAAACGCGTCGAGCAATCGCTGCAGTGATTTGAACGTCAAAAGGCGCGCTAGGTTCCGTTTTAAAACTTCTAGAAGATGGGTCGCAAGCACTTCGGATGGTGTGACCGTTGTCAGGCCAAGCATCCCCGCCTCGTCTCGGTCCGCTGCTGAGATCCAGCGGGCTGGCGCGCCGTAAACCGGTTCGGCACAATCCTCGCCCGGCGGCAGCGCATCATCGGCCCCGCTTTTTAAGACCATGATCCCGGCCGTGTCGAGTTTCGCCCGCGCGTGTTCAACGCCCTGAATACGGATAACATAGGTGGAGCGCGGGAGATCGGCGCGATCTGTCAGGCGGATTTCCGGCAGGATCAATCCGAACCCGCGCGCCACGTGATCGCGCATGTTCTTGATCCGGGCATCTAGCCCCGTGGCCGGATCGAGCGCCAGATCGACGAGGTCCGGCGCGAATTCCACGTGGATATCGTCGAGTTCGAGCACATCGCCGATCGAGGGCGGCGGCGCCTCTTCCTCCTTGGTGTCTTGGTCCGCGTCACTGGGAGCCGCATCAGTGGCACGGAACCGCAACGCGGCCGCGACGCCCAAGGCGATCGCCCCGACGAGAAAAGGGATAAACGGTAAACCTGGAACAAGCGCAAAGATCCCCATCAAGACAGCGACGGTCGCTAGCGCGGATGGATGTTTTCCAAGCTGCGCCAAAAGCGCTGAGTCTGTGGCGCCGGTCGCGCCGCCGCGGGCCAATAAAAGGGCCGAGGCGATTGCGATGATGACCGCGGGTATCTGGCTCACTAGCCCGTCACCAACCGTTAGAATGGCGTAGGTTTCAAAGGCGCGACCGATGGGCATGTCATGGATCACCGTGCCGATGATCAGCCCCATCACAAGGTTGAGGATGGTGATCAAAAGCCCGGCGATCGCGTCGCCTTTAACAAATTTAGACGCGCCATCGAGCGAGCCAAAGAACGTGGTTTCAGCTTGTTCGCGTTCGCGGCGCGCCTTCGCTTCGCCATGGCTGATGGCACCGGCAGACATGTCGCTGTCAATGGCAAGCTGTTTGCCTGGCATACCGTCCAGGGCAAAGCGCGCACCGACTTCGGCCATCCGGGCGGCGCCTTTGTTGATGACGATGAAATTTACAATCAGCAGCACGCAGAAGACCACGAGGCCCATCAAGACGCTGCCACCCATGACGAAATTCGCAAAGCCTTCGATCACCCCGCCAGCGGCGCCGGTTCCTGTATGCCCCTCACCGATGATGAGTTTGGTTGACGATACGTTCAGCGACAACCGCAGCATCAACGAGGCTAACAGAACGGTGGGAAAGGCGGAAAAGTCGAGTGGCCGTTCGATGAACAGGGTTACCGTGAAAATCAAAATCGCAAGCCCAAACGACGCGGCAAGCCCCAAATCGACGACGAAAGACGGTACCGGCAAAATCATCATGACAATTACCGTCATGAGCGCGAGTGCGAATAAAATTGTGGGTTGGAAGAGGCGTTGCGCCGCAGTCATTGACGCGCCCCGATAAGGGGTTGGCTGGTGCGCGTGGTACTGGGGACAAGCGAGCCGAGACCGCCGGCTTCGCCACCGGCCTGCGGCAATGGGTAGCCATTAATTGCCGGGCCAGGCGATTGCGTCGCCGCCGCGCCGAGCACCGGTGGCGGCATGTCGGGGTTCGCGCCCAACGTTTCAAGATGGCCGTGATAAATGCGCAAATAGCGCGCGGCATAGCGTGGCGTGCGCGAATGATACGCGCCGACCGCGGCGTCCCAGGACCCAAGCTCCATGTAAAGCTCGATCAGAAATTGTGCAGCGTAGCGCGCATTTAAGTCCGGGTCGAACATCTCCTCAATCGAAGCGAAGTGTTCGCCATGCCAACGATGGTTGATCTGGAAACACCCGATGTCAAAGTTGCGCGCGCCGTCCTCATACCGCGATTGTGCAAACGCTTGAGCCTCGGCTCGGCTATCGAACCAATGCCCGGTTCCTTCCATGTTCACAGTCCACGGCCACGGCGTTCCATAGCGCGCCGTTTCAGTGCGCGTGATGGCGAAGAGGACCGGTTGAGGCACGCCGAATTCGCGCGCCGCACGGGTTGCAACGCGGTCACAGATTGCCCTGAAATTTGAGTCAGGGACACTTGCCGCGACCATCGTAACAGTAGTGGAGGCAAAAGCGGCAACCACACACCAAAGGCGCACCAGACATCTTATTTTTGACATCTAAAATCCTGCAGTTCTTGCGAGGGTCTACATGTCTCAATGCGTATGGCGCGCTGGTTAGGATTCCGTTATCCGAACCGGCTCAATTCAAAAGATCCTGCAATTGAGCGCGCAATGTTCGGCTGTCCTCAATGGTCGCTCGAACGACGTCCGGATCGGCAGGATCTACGGTGAGATCCGGTGTTTGGAGCGCGGATATGCGCTCGGCAATCGCGGCTTCGGCGCTATCAGGTTCGGCTGCGGCGACCCAGTTTTGTGATGGACCCGCATTTGGCCGGTCCGGCATTGGTGTCGCTGGCGCAAAGGCCGTGGCAAGGTTTGCCAAACCAAGACCCGACAAGACGTCGAAGACCCGGATTTGTGTTCTGCGTTGAAGGGATGGCCCGTCGGGCTCAGCCGCAAGCCTGGTGCTGAGCACAACGAGGGCCGCGGTTTGGTCGGTGTCCAAAAGCGTGGTCACAACGCTTTCTTGGATTGGCGCAAACCGGTCTGCCGGTAGATCGGCCGCTTCGCGCAACATGGCGAACATTGCGTCGGTGTCCCCGCGCGCAGTCCGCGCCAGCAAGACCTCGTGCCATAGCGAACCAACCTCCGCGTCGGGTTCGGTTTCGCGCAAGAGCGCTTCGGCGGCGGTAATTTGGCCCTCTTCTGGCGGCTCTCCGCCTTCGCGCAAAGCGGAAAGGTATTCGCGCATAACGCGCGCGACGTCCGGGCCAGCCGTCTCTAGAGCGTCGCCGAGCGTTTCGGTTTCCGACCGTGAAAGCGCCCTGTCCGCGGTTTCAGCCACAAGCAATATCTCCTCGACCGGTTCAAGGGTTGGCCCCCGGGCGAGCGCCTCGCGGATGTCTGTTGCATCGTCGCTATAGCCGCTTTCAGCAAGCCTGCGCACATAGTCTGGACCGAGAATGCGCCGCAGGCCCATCGGCAAGTCCGCAAATGCCAAGCGCATGTCTTGCCGTTGCGCTATCGAGAGTTCCGGGAAATCGCGTGCATCGACAAAACGCCACAGCAAATCCAAGCCTGAACACAGCGCCAACGTCTCAACTGTCGGAAAATTGGGGCCGGGTTGGTCGTCCAAGTAACGCGCCATGGCGCGTTCGACCTGCGGTGGGTCCTCGAGTTGCTGGAGAAGGTTCTCTGCCTCCGCGCCAAATCCGTGATAAATAAAGTACCGCGCCAAAGCGATGGTCGGACCCCGGCGGAGCGCGCCTTGAGCATCGTACGCCTCTTGGCGCAACCGGCCCAATTCTTGCTCGAACCCTAAGCCAGACGACCACGCCGTCATATCGCCGATCGGCTGTGAACACGACAGTGCGGAAGCAAGTCCCGAAAGCCCGCCGCCCGTGCCCGCGATATCGAACGCGTTGGCCGCGCGCACAGGCAGGCTGCCTAGCGTCTCCTCTTGCGGGTCGGGTTCTGTCACGGTCTGGGGCGCGTCGTTTTCGGCGGGGCGCCCGCCGAACGCATCGTCCTGTCTCGCGCTTTCGAGAAGGCCCGCCGATGCGGCGCGTGCCAATTGCTCCGCTAACGCCTGTGCGGTCGCCGTTATATCCTCCGGCGCTGCTGCGGTGGGCGCGACATCCTCCGGGCGCGCATCGGATGCCCCGAGCGCATCCGGCAGGCCGGTTTCGGACGCAGCCGCGTTGGCGATCCGTGTCTGATCGGGCGGTTCGGCGGCTGGGTTGGATAGGGTCGGTGCGGCGGGTTCTTCTGCCCGGACCACGTTCGGCATGTCCAGCGGGGCCAATCGTGCGACCACAACTTGCGGCGCTGCGAGCAGATCGACCGCCAAAGCATCGCGCGGGCGATATGGGAGGGCTGTGCTCGGTGGATTGGCGGTGGCGGGACGTAAGGGTCCAGGCGCGGCGGGTGACGGCAAAACTTCGACCGTGGGCGCGACGCTTAGGGCGCTGACAGGTGTTACCGGCGGCTCGGGCGCTTCGGAAATGTCCAGGATAAGGAAATCCTGTTCATAACGATATGCATCAATGGTGCAGGCGCATCCCAATTCCAGACGCAGATCACCATCGCTTTCGATGCGTCGCAAACGCTCCGTGAATAATGTGCTGAACACACGGCTGGTGTTGAAGGTGCCGGCCGGCGACAATGTAACCTGCCAGTTGCGGCCTTGATTGCTGACCTCAAAGCTCCGCTCCGCGCCGATAGGCACCACAACACGCGTGTAGGAGCCATGTTCTCCGGTACGGACCGTGCCCTGCGCGAGGCAGGCGCCAGCCAAGCACGAGGTCAATGCAACAAGAGCAATCGTACGGATCATGCGGCAGCCTGCAATCCTTGCTTAAGGCTCTTGATCGCTTCATCCAACTCATTGAAATTCGGCCGCATTCCGCCCGGGGCGTTTTGACGACCGACCTCAATGCACAAATTGATCGCGTGGTTGTGCAGATTGGCAACCAAGACTTCCCTGATCAATTTGTAAAATTGATGGTCTTGCTCGACGACATTTGAGACCCGCGCCGCAAAGGGGCCGACGAAGGCATAGGCCAGAAAAACACCCAGAAAAGTGCCGACCAGGGCGCCCCCGATCATGCCGCCCAAGATCTCTGGCGGTTGGTCGATGGAGCCCATGGTTTTAATCACGCCCAAAACGGCAGCGACGATACCCAGGGCCGGCAAGGCGTCGGCCACGGTCTGCAATGCATGGCCTGAATGGGCATTGTGATGGAATTGCTGATCGAGCCGCTTTTCCAAGATTTCTTCGACTTGGATCGGGTCGTCGTAGTTCAAAGAGGCAGATCGCAATGTGTCGCAAATCAGCTCCACCGCAGCTTTGTCTGCGAGGATTTTGGGGTATTTCGTGAAGATATCCGATGTGTCAGGACCTTCAATATGCGCCTCCAATGCCACCGCGTTTTGTCGGCTCATGCGGACCAGTTCAAATAGGAGGCACAGCAGGTCGCGATAATCGTCTTTTGCCCATTTCCCACCCTTGAACACCTTGCTGAGGTCTTTGAGCGTGTGTTTGATGTCGTGGGGATCGTTCGAGATTGTGAACGCACCAGCTGCGGCTCCGCCGATCATCATCAACTCGTAAGGCAGCGCCTTGAGGATCGGGCCAAGCTTGCCGCCTGCGAGAATAAAGCCGCCAAACACCATCACAAAGACGACGACGATACCGATTATGCCAAACATGCTCGCTCCTTAAGCCAATGAGTGAAGTTACGGCGCCGTGCCTTCGGATGATCGCGGCACATCGGCATTGCGGGTCGCCAGGACGATTGAGATCGCATAGGCCTGATCCGGGCTCAATTCCGCCAGGATACCGGCACCCGATTCGGGGCGCATGCGGGCGAGGAAGCCGGCTGCAAATGTTGGGTCCATCTCGGCAAACAGCTCTGCCGCATCGTCCGGTCCCATGGTTTCGTAAAACGTAATCAATTGCTCCACATCGGATGCGGCGGCTGTGTCGGTGGTCGCCAGCAATGCGTCAAGCCGGACTTCAGCGGCTTCGAGCTCAGCCAACCGTTCTGCGATAAGCGCCTCGGCTGCATCCAACCGCGACTGCCGCTCGGCGATGGCGGTCTCGCGTGCGTCGAGCGCTTCGGCGCGGCCGGCAATTGCGGCCAGGGCTGCCTCAACAGAGGCGACGTTGGGGCTATCGGATATGTCGAACATCTCTTGGTCCATCATGTCGTCATCCCCGGCGGCGAATGCGGCGTCAAATTCACCCAGACGGAGCGCCCCAGAGCCGGCGAAAATAAGCGTGAGCGCCGCCAAAATTCCCCGCTGGCGCCAAACACGGACGCCTTGATGCTTCGGGATAACGCTCATTCTGCGGCCTGCTGCACGGCGCGGCGGCGAAATACCGGCATCTCGCCCGCATCTTCTTCGGTGCGGGCGCGGCGGGAGCCAAATTCCGCCTCCGCCGGTGCCAAATCGTGAGATACGGCCAGCATTTCTTCCATGTCGTTGGTCAATGCATGCGCTTCCTCGTTTAAGGCGGCCAAGCGCTCGGCGGTTGCTTCGGATCCGGCGCGCGCGTCACTCAGCGCCTTGGTGAGATCGTCCACTTGGGCCGATAACACCGCGATCGCACCGCCGAGGCCTTTGTCGATCGAATTCAACCGGCTCAGACGCCGTGACAGAACCATGCAGTATGTCGCAGCCCCGAGCGCAGCCACGAGGAGCAGAAAATCAGCAAGAAGCGAGATCAAATCCATTCAATTCACCACAAATTCTGTGATCAGCAAGTCGCGCACCCGTCCGTCGCCGGTCACGATTTGGACGCGGTGCAGCATCTGAGACCGAAGGCGGGACAGCGATGTGGGGTTGCTCAATTCGTCAATTCCGACAACGCGGAGGTAGCTATTGAGGACATCGAGGATGCGCGGCGTCAGGGTCGCGACCTCCTCGCTATATTCGGGGACCACCTCAAGTTGTGCCGAAAAGATCAGGTGGCGGCTGGTGCTGTCGGCGCCAAGCGAAATAGTAACCGTCTCCAACGGCACAAACGCGACCTGGACATAACCTTCGCCGGTTTCATCGCCGGCCGACGGATCCGCGTCCTCACTGCCGTATGCGTTGGATGTCTCAGCCGAAGCTTCGCTGTCCCCGCCCAGAATGCTGGCCAACGGACCGGAGGTGACCGCCCAAAAACCCCCGCCGCCGCCCAGCAAAGCCAGGACAAGGCCGGCAACCAAAGGCACAAGCATTCCCTTTTTCTTTGGCGCAGCGTCCGGGTCTAGGTCAGCCTCAGCAGACATCGGCCTCAACTCCTCGTGGATCGGGATGCGATCTTTGTAGCCGAATCTGGACTAACCGAATGTTAAGCGACGCGGCGCTATCTGCCTTTTGTACGGGCCAGAACGGTCTGGGAAATGAGGTGCCTGTTGCAACAGCTATCCGTCCTTTGGATGACCATGGATGTGCGGCGAAAAGCAATGCTGGTGGGCGGCGTGGCCGCGCTGGTCGTTGTGGTGTTCATCTTGGCGCGTGTCGCCACGACACCGGGCATGGCATTACTTTACTCAGGTCTCGACGATGCTGCCGCAGGCGAGGTTGTTGCCGCGCTTGAAGCGCGCGGTGTAGCCCATGAAGTTCGGGGCGGTGCGATTTTTGTCGATCAGGCGGAGCGGGACGCATTACGGATGACCCTTGCTGGCGAAGGGCTGCCGGCAAATGGATCGGCCGGCTACGAATTACTCGACGGATTGCAAGGCTTTGGCACCACGGCACAAATGTTTGACGCCGCCTATTGGCGCGCAAAAGAGGGCGAATTGGCGCGCACGATCGTGTCGAGCCCCATGGTTCGGGCCGCGCGCGTCCATATTGCCAACGCGTCTTCGGAACCCTTTGCGACACGAAATGAAGTGACCGCTTCCGTCACGCTGCGTCCGGCCACCGGCGGTATTCCCGAAGGTTTTGCCCGCGCAATGCAGTACATGGTCGCCTCTGCGGTTCCAGGATTGCAGCCTGCAAACGTCACGATCATCGACGCCGATAGCGGCGAAGTGATCGGTAGCGATATCGCTGCCGCGCCAGGCTCAGCCGCTGAGCAACGCGCCGAAGCTCTGCGCGCCAATATTGAACGGTTGCTGACGGCCCGCGTGGGTCCGGGAAATGCCATGGTCGAGGTCAATGTCGAGCTCATCTCCGAGCGCGAGACGATTTTGGAACGGCGCATCGATCCGGCCAGCCGCGTGGTGATTTCCACAGATTCCGAGGAGCGTTCGAACACCAGCCAAAATGCAGCCAGCGGCGCGGTCACCGTCGCATCGAACTTGCCCGATGGCGATGCGGGTGGCGGTGCCGGCGAATCGTCGGAACAGGGGACGGAAACGCGGGAACGCGTGAACTACGATATTTCTGAAACGCAGCGCGAGATTGAGGCAGGTCCAGAACGCGTGCGCCGGATAAGCGTGGCTGTTTTGGTCAATGGCGTAGCGACCGTGGATGCTACTGGAGCCGAAATCGTGGAGCCTAGGGACGCCACAGAAATCGATGCCCTAGACGCTTTGGTCCGCTCTGCGATTGGGTTCGATGCCGAACGCGGTGACCAAGTCACGATCCGCTCCATGGCGTTTGAGATCCCGCCCGAATTCGTCGCCAATGATTTACCCGGTGCGGGCTTGTTTTCCGCACTCGACATTGCGCAGTTGCTGCGGGGGTTGTTGCTGGCCGTCGTTGCAATTGCCATTGTATTCGGCGTCTTACGCCCGGCTTTGGCAGCAAATACCACAGCATCGCAAGCTGTGGGTCTTCCCGCACCTGCCGGCGGCATTGGCGATCTACCCGATTTCGCACCGCCGGCGGCGCAGGGTAGCGCAGACGGGGCTGACGGTGACGGTGACGGCTTTGATTTCGGCGGTTTGCCAAGTCTTCCCGGCATGGACGGCGCCGGCCCGGCCTGGGACGGAGAGATCATCACATCAAGCGACAGCCTTGGCGGCGGTGGATCGGATGGCGGTCCGGAAGACCCCGTCGACCGACTGCGCCGTCTTATCCAGGAACGTGAAGCCGAAACGGTCGAGATTCTGCGTAGTTGGATGGAAGAAGATGAGGAGCCAACGCGATGAGCCGCCGAGTTTCATTGGAGGATTTCGATGGCGCAGCGGCGCCGCCGGAACGTGCTGTCGAAACCCCAAAGATGCCGGAGTTCGACGTCGATAAGCTAAGATCGGAAGCTTACGAGGACGGCTACAAAAACGGTTGGGACGACTGCCATGCCGAACACATCAAATCCGAATCTGCGGTCTCGAGTGATCTGGCACAAAGCCTCAAAGACATGGAATTCACCTATCGCGAAGCACGTGCCGACGTTTTGGCGGCGCTGCGCCCCCTGATCGATGCCATCATTTCGCAGCTTTTGCCTAAGCTGGCGACCGACGGGCTCAGCGCGATGGTCGCAAAAGAGCTGGTGCCCTTTATGGAAGATGCCGCCGAACTTGAACCGGAATTACTGGGCGCACCGGCCATTTTGCCCATCCTGCAGAAGCTCGTCGACCAAGAGGACGGCTTGTCGGTGAAAATTCGGCCCGAGCCAAGCTTTTCGGTTGCACAGGTTTCGCTGCGGCTCGGTGCGGAGGCACGGGACATCGATCTTTCCTCGGCGGTTGAGGCCATCGGAAAAGAACTCGATCAATTTACCGCGCGACTGATCGCTGACATCGCGCCCAAAAACAGATCGGGAGACGGCAAGTGACCGAAATCGACATCAAAAAGAGCCGGGCAGCTTTGCGTGGTGTCCCGATTGAGATGCGAATCTGCGTGGGGCGCGCGAACCCAACTTTGGCCGAGCTTCTTGAACTGGATCGCGACGCGGTGCTGCCGCTGGATACCGGGATCGACGATACGGTGGAAATCATGATCGGGGATCGGGTCGTCGCAATGGGCGAGCTCATTGAGCACGAAGACGGGCAGGCCGGCCAATTGGCGGTTCGGCTGACGGAAGTTGTGGATCTAGGTGATGCCGACTAAGGCCGCATCGAGGTTTTTTGTTGCGGTCGTTCTTATCCTGCTTCCCCAGGTTGGCGTGGCGCAGGACGTCACAATAGACTTTGGCGACGATGGCTCATTGACCGCCCGATCGTTGCAACTCATCGCACTGATCACCGTGCTCAGCCTGGCGCCGGGTCTGGCGGTCATGATCACGTGTTTTCCGTTCATCGTGACGGTCCTTTCGATCCTCCGCCAAGCCTTGGGACTGCAACAATCGCCGCCCAACATGCTCATCGTGAGCCTGGCATTGTTTCTGACGTATTTTGTGATGGCACCGGTATTCGCGGCCGCCTATGCCACTGGGATCCAGCCGTTGCTGGATGGACAAATCGAGGTCAACGAAGCCGTTGCCCGCACTTACGCGCCGTTCCAGGGTTTCATGGTCAACAGGGTGAACGCCGAAACCTTGGCCGGATTGGCCGATTTGCGTCCGCTGACCGGGCCGGCAGAAGACAACGCGTCGGTCCTGATCCCGGCCTTCATGCTCAGTGAGGTTGAACGCGCCTTTCAAATCGGGTTTTTAATCTTTTTGCCCTTTTTGATCATTGATCTCGTCGTAGCCGCGGTCTTGATGTCCATGGGCATGATGATGGTCCCGCCAGCGATTGTATCTTTGCCGTTCAAACTGGCGTTTTTTGTTGTGGCCGATGGGTGGGCATTGCTCACCGGTGCCCTCGTTCGAAGCTATTTTTGAAGGACCTACCCGATGAATAAGCCAGCAAAGATCAACCGGGCCGGCAAGGCGGCGCTCTTGACCGAAATCTTGGGTCAAGACCAGATGGAGAGCTTACATCTCTCGGATGCAAAGACGCCGAAACACGCGCATAGCATGGACCCTGCTTCGCTGGCCTGGGCGCGCAACCGGTTAATCGAAAGGTTTCGCGAAAAGGGGTTTCTGAAAGACAGTCCGCCCAAGGCAAAAAAATCCGCCGGCCACGCAGGCGCAACCAAACCAAAAGTTGACGACGCGGCAGACTTCACAGGACCGGGAAACGGTCTGAGTGCCCGCCTGGCCGCTCGGCTGGACCCAAATCGGTTGAGCGATGAGCATCCCGCGGTCATTGCACTCTTCTTGCGCAGCCAACCCGCCAAGATGCGCAGTGAAGTGCTGCGCGGCTTGCCTGGTGCGCAAGCCCGAGCCGTCATGCGCGTCATGCGGGCAGCCCGCGGCGATCGGCCCGCAAGCCAGGGCAGCAAAGATAAGTCCCAAGCCGTCGCAGCGGGCGGCGAACAGAAGTGGACGGGGCCAAAACCCACCGCCTCCGAACGCAAGATCAGAATCCGCCGAGCCCGATAGGTTTGGCCCAACTCAGCGCACCACGAACTCCGCATGAAGCGCACCTGCGGCTTGTATCGCGCTGAGAATGTCGATCATGTCGCGCGGGGTCACACCAAGTGCGTTCAACCCCGCGACAACTGCCGAAAGAGAGGTTCCAGCTTGGATTTCCGCCAACTGTGTTCCAGCTTCTTCTTCAATCGCGGCCGTGGTCCGGGGCAAGACAACGGTTTCACCTTCGCCAAAGGGGCTTGGTTGAATGGCAACCGGGTTTTCCTCGATCCGCAGCGTTAGGTTTCCTTGGGCAACCGCGACGCGTGAAATTCTGACATCTTCACCCATCACAATGGTGCCAGAGCGCTGATCCACGACCACACGAGCGCGGATTTGGGGCTCCACCAAGATGTTCTCAACGAGAAACAACGCATGCGCAGGAGACGGGGCTCGCGTGGCGCCAACATCGAGACTAACGGTTCCCGAATCCAGCATCCGCGCAACAGGACGCCCAAATTCTGCGTTGATGGCTGCCTCGATCCGTGCCGCGGTGGTGAAATCCGGGCTGCGTAGCGCCAACCGGATATTGGCCAACGTGTCGAGATCAAAGGCAACTTCGCGCTCCACCCGCGCGCCCGTCGGCACAATGCCAGCGGTCGGAACGCCTTGAACGACTTCTGCGCCATCGCCTTCGGCAGCTGCACCGCCGGCAATCACGTTACCTTGTGCGACCGCATAGATCTCTCCGTCTGCGGCGGTTAGCGGTGTCATAACTAATGTCCCACCCAGCAGGCTATCCGCATCGCCGATGGCCGATACGGTAATATCGATCTGCGAACCCGCGCGTGCAAACGGCGGCAAGCTGGCCGTGACGATCACCGCAGCGACGTTTTCGGGCCGGTATTGCTCGCCCGAGACATTGACGCCCAAGCGCTCCAGGATGTTGGTCATGATTTCTTCGGTGAACGGGGCGTTCCGAATGCCATCGCCTGTGCCATTGAGGCCCACGACCAGCCCGTAGCCGATCAGATCGTTGCCGCGAACGCCGTCGAAATTTACCAAATCTTTGATCCGAATGGGTGTTGCCCAAGCGGGTGCAATCAGGATCGCGCAGCTTAGGCAGAAGGCAAGAAAGCGTGCGAGCATGTCAGAGATACTCCGCCAGGGTCAGCCGTTGCAGCCGCGCAGTCATAAGAAAGAGTGTCTCAAGCTGCGTCTCCGCGGCTTGCAATTCGATCGCCGCTTCGAAGGGATCGGTGTTGACCATATTTGTCCGATCGATACCAAGCGCCGTCTGCGTTGCGCGGTGCCGCGTCAACGCGTTCTCAACCCTGGCCTCGACGACACCCAATCCCGACCGAAGATCCGTGGTCGCGTCGTAGCCTTCCTGCATCCATTCACCGGCTTGACGACCCAACTCGGATATTCCCTCGGCATCAAATGGGCCGACACCGCGCGACAAAAGCGATGCCATGGCAAGCCCACTCAGTGTTCTGCGAATGGCCGGGTCAAGTGCAGTGATCTGGCTTTCGGCGACGTCACCTTCGCCGATGGTAAACCCTGTTCGTGGCGTCGCGCTGCCCTGGTACGCCGTCGTTTCGTAGCCGCCGCCAGGATCGGTGAAATAGCTATCGACGATGGTGATCATGGTGGCCGCGTCGACCACGCCAAGAAGGGCGGTTTCGAGATCGGCCAAAATGTCATCGGCAGGGGTCAATGCGATCACATTTGTTGCAATGCCTGCAAACGCACTGCGGCCGCCGATCTGCGCATTGAGGGCGGCCACAACCTGCCCGAAGCCATCCTCCGCCGCAATCGCTGTGGTGGTCAGTTGCGCCGTTTGACCTGTGCCGGAGGCGGCGATCAGACGCGGTCCCAACTCGACAACCTCACTTTGCGCACGTTCAAGCGCGCTTTGCATCCCGGCGAAGTAGCTATTGGCTAAATTGGCGCCTTCGACATAGCTTTCGGTCAGGCGCAGCCCGCGTTCGACGGCGGCGAGGCGAGAAAAATCGCCCTTGAGGGACGCGCCGATATCATCCTTGATCCCGGATGAGACCTCACCGGTTGTGCGTTGCAGCTCGGCCTGCGCCTGCGAAACCCGCGTGCGCGTGGCAAAAAATTGGGCAAGATCACCAATGGGTTGTGTCATCCGATCGACCTTTGCAACTCTTCAAGCATGTCGTTGACGACTTGGATCACCCGCGCATTCGCTTGATAAATTTGTTCAATGAGGATGAGCCGTTGAAGCTCGGCGTCCGTGTTGACGCCTTGTTCAAGCTCTGCCTCCAGCAAGCCTTGCTGCCGGGCGGCGGAGAATGTCTGGTTCGTTTCGGAAAATTGGCGTTCACCGGAAAATACAGAAAGCAACTCACCGCCCAAAACGGTCATGCTGCGTTCGGCGGCGGAGAACCCGCCCGACACGGTGACCCGCCCATTTGAAAGCGCGTCCGACATGCCCTGCAGCAAGGTGGCATCGCCAACTTGGCCAGGCCCGGCCGCGCCCAACCCATCGCGAATACGAAAAACCTCGCCGCCACGGCTGGGATCGACCAACGCGTTAACGGACAGGCGTTGCGACAGGCCCAATTCGTTTAGCGGGTCCGTTATTGCGCCTTGATCTGTGAACAGGCCCGGGTCCGTTGGCGCCCGCGTGGGATCCAAAGCGGGGGCCTCAAATCGTTCGGCAAGGTCGCGCGCCACCGCGTCGAGCTTTGTCTGCGCATCGACCGCATAGGTGTCGCGCACGTCAAAAAGCGCACGCAGGCGACCGCCGGTGAGGCCCGGCTCCCCTCCGCTCATCGGGATGGTGCTGCCATCGATCGTGAGATCGCCGAGTTGCACACCCACGGTCATTTCCGGGGTAATGATACTGGATCGGCTGAATTCCAGCGTTGCGGGGTTTCCGTCCAAAAGCTTCACACCATCGGTGCTGAACAAGCGCAGACGGCCGGATTGATCGCGATATTCTCGCACGGGAATATATTCGGCGATGCGGTCGACCAAGATTTGTTGCTGATCGAGAAGTGCGTTGCCGTTCCCACCGAAGCCCCGTGTCCGGACCAGCTGTTCATTCAAAGATTCGAGTTCAACAAGCGTGTTGTTGATCAGCGTCACCGCGGTGTTGATCTCCGCATCGGCTTCTTGACGCGCAATTTGGATACCGTCGGCCACGGTGTTTAGCCGGTCCGCCACAGCATCGGCGGCAAAGACGACACCGTTGAGCGCGGCATCGCTTTCTGGAGAGTTCGCTGCCGTTACAAGGCTCGATTCAAACTGGTCCAACCGTCCTGCCAGGCTGCCGCCGTCCTCCGGTGTGCCCAGCAATTGTTCCAGCCGCGCGAAAAAGTCGGCTGCGGCTGATGCACGGCCGAGATCGGCATCGGCCAGCCGACGGTTACCGGTTAGGATCGGATCGGAATTCCGTTCAATTGCGACGACACGTGTGCCAACGCCGTCGCCACCGGCAATGATGGATCCGGTCACAACGGTGCGAACGCCATACCCCTCGGTATTTGCGTTCGAGACATTGTTGGCAACGGTAGAAGCCATTCGGCTACTTGCGGCAAGGCCCGATAGCGCCGCGTTGAGCGCGGTAGATATGCTCATCTCAGATCACCCTTATCGCTTGATATTGGTGGTTTCTTGCAGCATCTCATCGACCGTTTGGATGACCTTCGCATTCGAAGAATATGCCCGCTGGGTGGTGATCAAGGATGTCAGCTCTCCAGCAACATCGGTTGTGCTTTCCTCCAGCGCGAACCCGATGATGTCGCCGGTTGGACCATCAGCCGCATCCCACAAGAAGAAGGATCCCGACTCCGCTGTCGGTCGATAGAGCTGTTCGTCATTGGCCTCGAGCCCATTGGGGTTGGGCAGGTCAATCAGCGGTATCTGGTAGACAACACGCGTGATCCCGATGTCGAAGTTGGCTGAAACGAACCCGTTTTCGTCAACCTCAACAGAGATAAGGTTGCCAACTGGCGAGCCATTATTGCCGATTGCCGTTGGGGCAAAGTCGTCCGAGAGCTGAGTAAGCCCCGTCCCAGTTCCGACCGCGCCGATGTCGATATCGATCGGACCGCGCAGCGCGTTGACGGTTAGAATGCCGGTCGCGGGATCATATGCCCCACCTGGAGCTCCCACCGCTTGGGAGACAGAGGCGATTGTACCGCCTGCGACGGTGCTGTTGTCAAATACGACCGTATATTCGCCGATCACTGTGCCACCTTGTGCGCTGTCGGTCATGGTCAGCGTCCAGGTGTTCGATGCCGGGTTGGCGGCGGGAACGGTTGGCGTAAAGGTCGTCAGGATGGATTGCGACGTGCCCAAATTGTCGAAGTATTCGACGGATAACTCTCGGCTTGCCCCCGGCGAACCCGGCAGCGTTTCGGTCGCCGGCAGGTTGACGCCGAGCGAGATGTTGGTGGTTGGTTCCGAGGTGAATTGGTTGACGTTGACTTGAACCGGTTCCAACCCTGCGGATGTATCGCGCGAGAACGTCGGGATCGACCCGTCAGCGTTGGCCGGCCAACCCATAAGCGTCACACCGGTTGATGTCCGTAGATAGCCGTCAGCATCGGTTCGGAACGAACCGGTTGTCGTCAGAAAGAGTGGGAATTCACCTGTTGTAACGTCAACCGAACTGCCGGTTGTGACCGGTAAAAACCCCCGTCCGCGGACCGCCAAGTCGGTGGAATTGGACGTTGTGACCAACGCGCCGGGCTGGTCGATCAGGCGCGATGTTGTAACCCTCACACCGCCAGCTGAGTAGCTGCCGCGACTGTTTGAGATCACGAGGGAATGAAATTCTGCGATGGACCGTTTGTAGCCGAAGGTTCCGGCATTCGCGATGTTGTCTGAGATCGTCGCAAGACGGGTGGCGTTTACACTTAGCCCCGCTACCCCGGCATTGAGGGAGGAAGAAATCGTCATTGCTTGCACCTTTCTGCTGCACCGACTGGTTGCGGCAGACCATGCGCATTTGGGTTTAAGCCGTCGCTAACATATAAAAAGCGCCGGACATTTCCGGCGCGTTCGTGGTCAGTAAATACCGCGCAATAGAATTACTTCTAAGCGATCGTTCCGGACCGAAATCGGATCTTCCATGATCGGGTTTCGATCGCCGTGGCCTGTTATCCGGTCAATCCGTTCGTCCTCCAAGCCCGCACCTTCTAGCAGGTTGCGCATGTACATGGCCCGGTCTGTCGACAAGACTAACCGGTCCTCTGAGCGACGGATGAGAGGTTCTGTGGGGACATGAGCCTCAACCGCAATCTGGTTTGTCACAGTCGCAAAAAGGCCCGTAAGAACCGCGGTCAGCTGCGGCAGCCAAAAGACCGGCGTTCCTGCTTCATCAAAGAGCATCGCGTCTGGGCGCGAGAAGATCTCGATCACCAGTCCCTCGTCGGTCACCCGCGTTTGCACATGATCCAGGATCAATTCGACAAGTGCGCTGTCGCCACCGGCCTCAGCCAGGGCTTCGCCAATGCGGTCCATAACCCTTTGTTCCAAAGCTTCGTCGACCAGTTCGGCGCCCACAGTCCCGAGGTTTTGTCGCCCATCGGTCGGACGTGCATCGGTCGCGCCCGTGCCTTCTTGGGCGACCGAGTTTTCCGAAAACACGTCATCGCCGCCAAACGCGCCGTCGCCACCGCCAGAGACCCGCGTGATTGGGATATTGGGACTGAAGTAATCGGCAAGACCGTTTCGCTGCTGTTCTGTTGTGGCGTTAAGCAGCCACATCAGCATGAAAAACGCCATCATTGCAGTTACAAAGTCCGCATAAGCGACCTTCCATGCGCCACCGTGATGGCCGCCGCCAGAAACGACCTTCTTCTTTTTGATGATAATCGGGCGTTCGGGATCGAGCTCGCTCATGTATCGCAGCTTTCATTGGCGTGCCCTACCGGTAACAGCGAAGATTAAACCGTTTGTTAAAACGGCTAGGCCAGCCCGGCCAAAGCTGCCAGTCCGATGGCGGCCGTACCAAGCCGGCGCTGCCGATAGGCACCTGCGCGATGCAACGCCAGACGGGGCGTGCCCGCGGTCAGGCTATCCAATTGCGCATGACTTTCAGGGGTCAGGTAAGGCGTTACGGATCGGAGCGCGGCATGATGATCTGCCAACCAGCGCCGCCATGTGCCATTGGCCACAAGCTTGGCCCGCGTTATGCGCGCACCGAGGCCCGCATGCGCACCCAGAGTGCTGTTACCGTGCTGGCGATAGGCCAAGACCGGCATGGGGTCGATCACAATGGTCGCGCCGGCACCGGTCATCAGCGCGTAAAGCCACCAATCATGAAATGGCGGGAGCGGATTGGGCATGGCCCTGGCCGCCAATTCTGACGCCGCACGGTTCAAGACGATCGTGTTGCCGGCCGTGATGTTCTGCACCAAGGCGTTTGAAAATGCCGGGATCGCAACGCACGGCTTGCGAGCCTTTAATGGGCGTCCAGCCGCATCGATCAACGTGGTTTGCGCCGCGTAGAGAACCGGTTCTTGCCGCGGCAGGCGACGCAGGACCGAGACGGCTCTGGCAAGTTTAATTGGAAACCAAAGATCGTCCTGGTCGGCCAAGGCCAGGCAAAAGGCGCGTCGGTCGGCGTGGCGAAGCATGTGCAGATAGTTCGCAGCCGGTCCTTTTCCGGGGCCTTTGAGCAGTCGGAGAGCTGCCGCAGGCCGTGCGCGCGCGAACCGTGTGACGATATCGACAGTTTCATCATGGGAGCCATCATCGGAGACCAGCATGGTCCAATCTGGCATGGTTTGACCCGCGATCGAGCCCAATTGTCCACCAAGATGCCGAGCGCCGTTGTGGGTGCCCAGTAAAATGTCGACCTCAGCCATGAATGATGTCGCGGTGGTAGCGATTGAGAAAAACCAGCCCAATCATCAAACACAAACCCGCCAGCCCAAAGACGAAAATCGGCGAGATATAGCTGCCATCATAGGTAGGGTAAAATGCCCGTCGCATCTGCCCAACGATATGAACCAGCGGGTTCCACCAGAGCGCGTTCCGCAATGGTTCGGGCACACCCTCGAACAAGAAAAAA
The DNA here is from genome assembly GCA_039183205.1 of Pseudomonadota bacterium. Taxonomy (GTDB): domain Bacteria; phylum Pseudomonadota; class Alphaproteobacteria; order Rhodobacterales; family Rhodobacteraceae; genus HKCCE3408. Next base: position 77,753 of record JBCDBR010000015.1, read on the forward strand.
ATACACGAAATCAAAAATAGCGGCCGATTGAAAATGGACCAAATCTGTTGCCAAACCGGAAGGAGCGAGACCAACACGCAGTTCATTGCGCCGATGCCAAGTGCGAGCGCGGCGGCCATCGCGTAGGCGAGGACCACTGCTGCCGGATCGAGAACGGCGCGGGTATCGATGCCAATCAAAAGCGCGGTGAAAATGATGTAGCCGACAAAAACTTGTACAATCGCATGCAGCGCGAAACGTGCCAAGATCGCGTCGACGAAGCTCACCGCTGGATAGACCAGCAGTTTGCGCGAAAATTTCAGCGCGTGGGACACCTTCGTCGAGAGCTCGGTGTAAAACAGAAACGGAACGAGGCCTGTGGCATAAAACAACGGAAACGATGCACCCAAAGGTGGTGAACGAAAGGCCAATGAGAACAGAAACGTCAGCAGAAAGATGCCCAAAACCGGCTCCAGCACCGCCCACACATAACCGCCAGCCGACCGGCCATATCCGACGCTCATCTCTCGCAGAATAAGGGCAAAAACGGCGCGGGTCGTTGGCATGCTGCGCGGAAATCGCATTGGGTTTGCGCGGCGGGAGGAACGTGCGGTCATGAACTCTCCGGTTGGGAAAAATTAACCAACGCTGACTAGACCGATGATTAGCCGAAACAAGGTTACTGAGTCGTTCACAACGAAAGAGGGTTGGCCATGGTCGGTGCATCTTCTGCCGCTGTCGCTGAGGCCGAAACGCAGGTCTTGCGACCGCTGCCGTTGCCGCAGGCGGCACGGTCCGATGCCGGGATATTCCCGCTCGCGGGTCCGGCGCAACGGCGCGCCCGGCATTGGGCGGTCATGCTGTCCTTTTTGTTTTTAGTCGCGTTGCCCGTTTGCCTTTCGGCCTGGTACCTCTGGGCCCGCGCGTCCGATCAATATGCCAGCCGCGTTGCATTTTCTGTGCGCAGCGAAGAGGCCGGTTCTGCGATTGAGCTTTTGGGTGGCATCACAGAGATTTCGACGTCGTCTTCATCCGATACCGACATCCTTTACGATTTCCTGCAAAGCCAGGAATTGGTCGGCCGGATTGACGCTGCGGTTGATCTTCGGGCGATCTGGTCGCGGGTCGGTGCCGAAAGGGACCCGATTTTCAGCTATCACGCGCCTGGGTCGATTGAAGATTTGGTCGTGCATTGGAACCGCATGGTTCGGATCAGTTATGATCCCGGGACGGGCTTGATTGACGTTCGCGTTTTGGCTCACGACGCGCGCGACGCACAGGACATCGCAATTCTTATCCAAGAAGAATCAAGTCGCATGATCAATGGCCTTGCCGCTGCTGCGCGCGACGACGCCATCGGGTATGCGCGTCAGGAAATGGCGCGCGCCGAAGACCGCCTTGGTCAGGCGCGGATCGCCATGACCGCGTACCGAAACCGCACGCAAATCGTCGACCCGACAATAGACACGCAAGGCCAGATGGGTCTGGTAACGACGCTCCAAGCCCAATTGGCCGAAGCTTTAATTGAGATTGATCTGTTGCGAGAGACCACCCGCACGAGCGATCCGCGAATTGAACAAGCCGAACGGCGCATCGCTGTGATCGAAAACCGGATTGCGGCGGAGCGGGCGGTTCTTGGCGCGGCGGGAGATGGTACGGGCTTTGCAGATCTCGTCGATGAATACGAAAGACTGTCCGTCGATTTGGAGTTTGCGCAGGCCGCGTATACCGCCGCGCGTGCTGCCTATGATTTTTCGCTCGCAGAGGCGCAGCGGCAATCAAGGTACCTCGCCGCTCACATCCAGCCCACTTTGGCAGAGGCCGCGCAATACCCGCAGCGGGTGATGTTGCTGGCTCTGCTGAGCGGATTTTTGTGCCTCGGCTGGGCGATCTTGACCCTTGTGGCCTACGCGCTGCGCGACCGACGGTAGGCTGCGATGATTGAGTTGAGAAACCTATCGAAGGAATTTGTCTTCGCCGGTCGGCGGCGGGTGCTTTTTCGCAACGTCAATTTGCGGTTAGAGACAGGTTTGTCGGTGGCGCTTTTGGGGGCCAACGGGTCTGGGAAATCGACGCTTTTGGCCATCGTCGCGGGGATCATGGATCTAACATATGGTCAGGTGGTCTCCGACGGGACGATTTCTTGGCCCGTAGGGTTTGCCGGCTCGTTCCATCCCGATCTGACCGGTTCGCAAAACACCCGGTTCGTGGCGCGCATTTACGGTGTCGACAGTGATGAACTTTCGGATTTTGTCCAAAGTTTTGCCCGCATTGGCCGGCATTTCCACCACCCGTTTCGGAGCTATTCCGCAGGGATGCGCGCGCGGTTAGCTTTTGGCGTTTCGATGGGTATTCCCTTTGACACCTATTTGGTGGACGAAGTGACATCGGTTGGCGACGGCGCATTCCGCGCCAGCGCGTCGCAGGTTTTTGCGGCCCGCATGGAACGAGCCGGCGCGATTATGGTCAGCCATTCCATGCCGATGATCCGAGATTTTTGCTCAGCAGGCATTGTTCTGTCGCGCGGCAGAGCGGTTTTTCACAACGACATCAATGATGCGATTGACCACCACACGCGCGATTTGGCTCGCCCGTCTTCCGTCGTGATGGGGGCTGCATGATACCGCTGACGATCCATATCGGCATGAACAAGACCGGCACGACGGCATTGCAGCGCACCATTTTTCATAACCGGGCGGCGCTCCTGCGCGCGGGGCTGCTTTATCCGAAGGTTGGGATGGGCAGCCGTTCGGCCGGCGCAGGCCTTCACTTCAAACTAAGTGCTGCGTTTCGAAAAGGGGGAATGGGTGGTGAGGCCTTGGTCCAAGATCTTCTGCACGAGATCGATGGCTCAAAAGCCAGCGCAGCTCTTGTCAGTTCAGAATTTTTCGTGGAGGTCCGGGATGTTGCGGCGTTGGCAAAAACGCTTGCGGGCCGGCCGGTCCGAATACTCGTCTATCTGCGGCGGCACGACCATTGGGTGAATTCGCTCTTCAGCCAAGCAATCAAGAGCCAGGCGGGGCCGCCCTGGGCCCCCAATGTTGAGGCATTCATCGATCATATTCAAAAGAACCTCGCACATTATTTCACCTATTCGCGCCTGCTTGATCGGTGGGCGGATGCGTTTGGCCAGGATGCCCTTGAGGTCCGGCTCTATGACGGTGCGGGCGCACAGGATATTGTGGCCGATGTCTTGGGTGATTTTGGACTGGTGCCGGGTGAGATTGCTGGCTTCAAACCGCGGACCGAACGTCTTAACGTCTCGCCCTCGCGGCGCCAGTTGGCGGCGATTGATCATGTGCAGCGCGCACCCTATCCCGAAAGTGTCAGGCGGTCGTTGATCAACCGGATTTTGGCTAAAGCGGATGCCGGAGCGACGTGCCAATTGATGACGGCTACGACCGCGCGAGATTTGTTGACCGCCCAAGCCGAGGATTATGCTGACATAGCACGACGCTATTTTGGACGGCCCGGGGGACCGCTATTCGACGAAGCGCCACCTGCGCCTGAAGGCCCGAAACGTATCGCGCTTTGGCCCGGGGAGGGTATCGGCGTGCTGAGCCAGCTATTGGCAGAAACACTGTGATTAGATAACGGATATATCGTTCAGCGAAAGACCATCGGGCGCGACGCCGTCCAAAAA
>JBCDBR010000016.1:0-80814 GCA_039183205.1 Pseudomonadota bacterium
ATGCATGAGCTTTAGGGCGCACTTATCGACCGCGCTCGAACTACGGTACGCGGGCATCAAGGTTGCCCGTTAAGGCTTCGACAAAGGTCGTGTCGTAAATGCGCTTCTGCCGGTCAAGGCTTCGGCGAAAGATGGCGATCATTTCTTGAAGGTCGTCCAGGTCATCAGACGTGATCTGGTGGAGATCAAACTGAACTTTAATGCCGTCAATCTCAAGGATACGAATTTTACTCATGACCGTCGCCTCCGTGATGAGGGAGGTCGTCGATATTTTCCTGAATGCAGTGAAATGACGTGGCTGCGACCCAGGGGTTCTCATCCCAGCCGTAGCCGCGCTTGGCGTTGAGGGAATTCCAAAGGCTCTGGAATTGATCTCGCGCGCTTCTTGCGTTTGGCCCGATGATGGGCTTCACGCCCTCTTCAAGGCAGTCACCGGCGCTGATGTCCTGCACCCGCTCCACGCGCACGTCTGTGACGATCAGGGTAAGGCGACTCGCCCATCGGGGCATGTGGATGGAGGGGCGCCAGGTAACCTCGCGGTCCGGATCGCCGGGCTGAACGGTGGGCCAGCGCACCCCGCTATTGTCGCTCGCGTCCGCTCGGTACAGGCAGCGGCCACTTTGAGGCTTTCGGTCGACATCTGTGACTTGAGCCCAAGCCTCGCGCACCCAAAGGCGATCACCGGGCGTGTGTCGAGGCACGGCATAGCGCGAGCCAACCCACTTTGGACCAGGACCAGTCCAGGACCACATGCGTTCATCGTGGTTCCATCGGCATGCTTTGAAGTCGTCAGGCGGCTCGGGCCTAAACACCCGTCGCGTCATGGTCTTCCCGCCCTCAAGCAGGGCGCGCACCATCTCTCCGCTGAATAGGATTTGCCGGTCACTCATCGCCACCTCCCTCTCGCGCAGGCTGGGAGCAGAGAGGAAGCGCCGCAAATGCCGTGTCGGCGATGCCCTGAAACTCCAAAGCCTTCTGAGAAGCCAGTGACCAGACCTTTTCTATCGCTAAATCGAGAGCTTCCTCAGATGAGGCCCCGCTGTCGGTCAGTTCGATTGGGTATTGCGAGAGGCTCTTGCAGGCAAGCACCCAGGTGCCGGGATGGTTCAGGTGGCCGCAGGATACAAAAATGCGAAGACCATCAATCTCTGTGGCCCAAGCCGTTTGCGCAGTTTTCCCGCGCTGTCCCTGCGCGTAACTGGTGGCATCAATCCAAGGCAGGCTCATACCCCCACCCCCAAGCGCAGGCCTTGAGGCATTTGCGAAGTGCTCAGAAGTTCACAGAACCCGGCAAGAGCGATAATGCTTGGCCAAAGGGGGAACAGATGGCCTATAAAAAGCGCTCTATTGGTAAGAAAACAAAGGCTTGGCCGGAGCCTGCTTCGTTCACATCGAAGATGTCGGGAGTTCAAATCTCTCATCACCCACCAAAAAACGCGCGTGCGATCCGCAGGCGCGTTTTGTTTTTTCGGGCGATGACATATCGCAGGATGAACGCGCCAGACCCCTAAAATTGCAGGCAGTTTTTCGGAATTTAGGCTCCGAAAGCAGCGGGGTTGTGACTGGACATTAAGGAAAGATCCCTATCCGGCACATGGTCCAGATCGGAGAGAACCATGGAACAGCTTTCCATTTCGCAGCGCATTGGCGCGGCATTCGCCATCGTCATCGTGTCGTTGATCGGCGTCGCTGTTTTCGCGACGTTCAGCGCACAGCGGATGGAAAGGGCCTTTGAAAGCTACCGCGAAGCATCGGTGGAAACGGATTTTCTCAATTCCATACTGGACGATCTGCTGGCCGCGCGCGCCGCGAGTGCGCGATTTAGAAATAACGGGGACCTGGCGGCGGCAAATTCGGTGGCCGAGATCGTGGGAGAGATCACGTCTTCAAGCCGCGCGAGCGAGGTTTTCGCCGATGATCCGGAAATGCTGGCGCAGGTTGAAACCATCACTGCCGACATTGCGGCCTACCTCGACCGGTTCAATGCAACGATCACATTGCAGCGCGACCGAGACGCCTTGGTCGAAGGTCTTCGCGAGGTTGGCCTGTCCAGCCGGCAAGGCCTCTCTGCGATTTTCGCTGACCTGAATTCACAAGGTAATTCGGCCGGCATGGTTGCCACGGCGCGCGGGTTGGAATCGCTGATCCTTGGGCGCCTTTATGTTGAGCGGTTTTTGTTGAACAACGATCCAGTAGATTTGGATACAGCCCGTGGTCACTTGGCCGATGCGCAACGTCACGTTCAGTTGATGGTGCGCTTGGTTGCCGACATTCCTTTGATCGGCGAACGCGCGAGTGTGATCCTTCCGATGATCGAAGACTTCGATGCACGCGTGGGCGAGACCGCGTCGATGATTTTTGATCGCAACCGGATCAACACCGAAGAGATTGATGTCATCGGCGATCGTGCCGAAGCGGAGATCAATGCAATCGTCAGCGCGTTGTCGGACGATCGCAGCCAAGCTGCACGCGCGGCACAACAGATCATTTATCGCTCTGCATTATGGGTGATGGTCTTTGGCGCGCTGGCCGCCATTGCTGCAGTTGTCCTTGCCGTCGTTATGGGCCGGTGGATTGCCGGTGCGGTGCAGAGGATGGCCGATATCACCGACAAGCTTGGCAAAGGTGATTTGTCGGTCACCGTGACCGGCACCGAATATAATCATGAACTTGGTCGGATGGCCAAAGCGCTTGAGGTGTTTAAAACAAGCCAAGAAGATCGCGCCGCCGGCCGGGCTGAACGAGAGCGCACGCAACGTCAAACGACGGATGTTGTCGAGGTCGTATCGGCGCAGCTCAATGAACTGTCCAACGGCGATCTCACGGCCCGGATCGACCAAGCCTTCCCGCCGCAATTCGAAGAATTACGGACCAATTTCAACAGTGCCACCGAACGGCTCCGGGCCGCCTTCAATCAGGTGTTGGAAGCGGCCGGAGAAATCGGTGGCAACGCGCAGATGGTAGGCGAGGCCACGGAACAGCTCTCGACCCGAACCGAGACGCAGGCGGCCACGCTCGAAGAAACCTCGGCGGCCATGCATCAGATCAGCGATAGCGTGTCCCAGACCGACGGCAATACGAATGAGGCGAATTCCTACGTCGTCAAGACCCGCGATCGCGCGACCGAAAGCAATGAAGTTGTGACCCAAGCCGTTACCGCGATGGGCAATATTCAATCCTCATCGGAGGAGATCTCGAAGATCATCGGCCTGATCGAAGACATCGCCTTCCAAACCAATTTGCTGGCGCTGAATGCCGGCGTGGAGGCAGCGCGTGCGGGTGAGGCCGGTCAAGGTTTTGCGGTTGTCGCCTCAGAGGTTCGCGCCTTGGCCAAACGGTCGTCCGAAGCAGCCAGCGAGATCAAAGCCTTGATCGTGAGCGCCACGGAAAACGTCGAAACTGGCGTTCGCTTGGTCGGTGAGACCGGCAAATCCCTGCAAGAGATTGCCGAAATGGTGGAGACGATTGCGAAATACGTCTCTGACATTAACGATGCGACATCGGATCAGGCCATCGGCTTGGGCGAGGTCAACCAAGCGGTGGGTGAGCTGGAATCGGTCACTCAGCAAAACGCCGCAATGGTCGAGGAAACAGCCGCATCGGCCCAGCAACTCGCCGACGATTCCCGCCTTTTGCTGGAAATGAGCGCGCAATTCCGGCTTGAGCCCGAGACCGAGCAAGGTACCGAGTACCGCGCGGCAAGCTAGCGCCGATCAGGCCTTGCATCCGGGCCTGCCCGCAGTTTAAACCGCCCCCGGATGGGTGATTAGCTCAGTTGGTAGAGCGCTTCGTTTACACCGAAGATGTCGGGAGTTCGAGTCTCTCATCACCCACCAAAGTCTCAACCCAGATGTGAACCTTCCGAACCCTTTGAATGGACGGTGTTTTTCGCCACGATGCCTGCGTTGTCGGCCAGAGACGGCCCCGTCGGCAAAGGCTCCTCTCAGCATGGCGCGCCGGAGAAAACACCCGACTTTCTCGTGAGTTCCATGGGTTTTCTGGGAAAGCGAAACGCGCGTTCGATCGGTTTGATCCTGGTCGCCCGGCCGGGCATCTTCTGCGCCAATCGCGCGGAGAGGCGGGCCCTCTCCTTGGCAAGCTACTCAAGACGGCCATCCCGGACGCGATGACGACGAGGTATGTACCGTCGAAGGCCCCGTGATGCGCCGTTTAAGCTGGAGCTCCGTTGTCTTGGGGTCACGCCTGAGATGCGTGGGTGCCGCTCGCCCGGCTGCGCAGGATTTGCGCCAGGTATCGCCGAACAGGATGCGGATGGTGGCAAGGGCGTTGATATGGTGGTACGGCCATGGAGCATCCCTGCGCAAACCGCTTTAATTTCTGCGCGGCAGATCGAAGTGTGAAACGCGCTTCTGGATTTCCGCGGCGCAGAGGGAACAGGACCGTGTCGTCGCCTGTCCCATTGCCCGTGAGGCGGTGACGCGTTGGCCTGCATCGTCGCGCAAACATACTTCTTCGATAGCATGTCGGCATTGGGATCGGTTGCCGCAAGTCTCGACCAATCACGCAGAATACGGCGGTGGTTGCCGACCCGGATCGCGTGGCTTCCGGCCCGCTAAGCGCGAAAAGCGGCCTCAAATGCGCAGGTTGCGCGCATCTGAGCCATGATACAGCGCGCTGGCCGTTCTGAGAAGCATTGCGCGGCTCTCTTCGCCTTGATGCACAAAAAAACCAAAAAAATTCCTTAAAGTGCAAATTTGCACATATCTTGTCCGGCTGTGAGCCTATCCCGCGATATGCCCGCGCTATATCCGTACCTCAGCAATGACATCGGAGACATAGCCATGAGTTGGAACCCAGCCCTTGATCCCGATTGCCCCACCGGCGAGGACATCGACGCCATCGAGACGGTCATCGTGCCGCGAGCGCGCGATTTGGGGGATTTTGAAGTGCGCCGGGCGCTGCCCGCCCCGAAACGGCAAATGGTGGGACCGTTTATTTTCTTTGATCAGATGGGACCGGCGGAATTTTTGACCGGTCAAGGCGTCGATATTCGCCCGCACCCGCATATCGGCTTGGCCACCGTGACCTATCTTTTCAAAGGCCTGTTTCATCACCGCGACAGCCTCGGCACCGATCAATGGATCGAACCGGGCGCGGTCAATCTGATGACCGCCGGCCACGGCATCACGCATTCGGAGCGGATTGATGGCGCGGCCTTAGAAAACCCCTATACGCTGTCGGGCATTCAGACCTGGTTGGCCTTGCCAGCGGGTGCCGAAGACACCGCGCCTGCTTTCGTGCATGCGCCCAAAACCGATCTGCCGCTGTTGGACGGAGAGGGCAAACAACTCCGCCTTATTCTCGGCTCCGCTTATGGCGATACCGCGCCCGTGCCGACCGCGTCTGAGATGTTCTATGCCGATGCGGTCTTGGAGGCTGGCGCCAAACTGCCAATGCCGGACGGGCATGAAGATCGAGGCGCTTATGTCTTTGACGGGTCGGTCTCAATTGCTGGTGAGACCTTTGAGAAAGGCCAGATGATGGTGTTCCGCCCCGGCGACCGCGTGTCGATGACGGCCGGAGACGCAGGGGCCCGGGTGATGATTTTGGGCGGTGAGACCTTGGAAGGACCGCGTTATATTTGGTGGAACTTCGTGGCCTCGTCGAAGGAACGGATTGAGGCGGCGAAAGAGGCCTGGCGCGAGGGCGATTGGCAAAACGGCCGGTTTCAATTGCCGCCGACCGACAATGCCGAGTTTATCCCGCTTCCCAACCGCTAGCAGCGCTTGCCGCGGGGGCATTGGGATGGCATGCAATCCCGGCGCGCGTCCGGAAGGCTTTGACCAAGCCGTTTGGCGCGGCCGCCCGGATGGGGGGCGCCAGATGCCAGAATGAGGCCGAACTGCACATGTCCGACGGGGGGCACACCAAATTTGGCATTCTTTTGGTGATTGCGGCGATGTTGGTCATCTCGGTCAACGACGTGATCATCAAGTCGCTCTCGGGCGATTATCCGTTGCACCAGATGATCTTTGTGCGGTCCGCGATCGGGCTCTTGATCGCTTTAGGATTGCTCCAAATCGAGGGCGGCTGGCAGCTTTTGAAAACCCGTCATCCGGTCTTGCATATGGTGCGGGCCTTTTCGGTCGCGCTGGCAAATATGCTGTTTTTTGCTGCCATTGCCAGTCTTCCGCTTGGCCTTGCCACGGGCCTATTCTTTGTGGCCCCGTTGTTTATCACCCTTTTATCGATCCCGGTTTTAGGCGCTCAGGTTGGCCCCCGGCGTCTGCTGGCCGTTGGCTTGGGACTGGTCGGTGTGGCGGTGATGACCGGAGCCGATATCACCATGCCCGACGCTGCGCCCATCTGGGCGTTGGCGCTGCCGATTGCGGCTGCGTTTTGTTACGCCGGTACGCAGATTTTAACCGCAAAGCTCGGCGTTGAAAGCCGCGCATCGGCGATGGTGGTCTATATCCAGGCGATGTTTTTGGGCATTTCGATCGCAATGTTCGCGATAGCCGGTGATGGACGTTTCGCCACCGGGCTCAGCAATGACAGCCTGCAATTCCTGCTGAGGGCTTGGGTCTGGCCTGCGCCCGAAGATCATTGGCGCTTTGCCGTATTGGGGGTCTGCGGCGCGATTTTCGGCTATGCGATGAGCCAAGCCTACCGGATCGGTGCGCCAGCCAGTCTTGCACCGTTTGAATATGTCGCGCTGCCCTTGGCCTTTTTCTGGGGTTGGGTCGTCTTTGCCGAACGACCCGGGATCCCGGTTTGGATCGGTGCGGGTCTCATTGCAGGGGCTGGCATCTTCGTGTTGTGGCGCGAGGGCCAACACGGCGGCAATGTGCCAGCGAAGGGCCCAAGGCGTTAGGGCGGGTGCGAATGATCCTGCGCAAGGGGCAGCTGGCGCGGCACGTCGCGCGGTTTGGGCGTGCGGGATCGGGCCTGGTTGTCTTCCGGCGGTCGGCGCCGCTGCATGGCCAGGGCGACTGAACAGGATGGCATTTCTTGCTGGCTGCGACGACGTCGGGGCGTCGGTCGGACGGGTCCAGATCGCGCCCATAATGCCCATCCTGAATTCAGGGGCGCGGGATTAACCGGTTCTGATCCCAGATCGCCGCTTGACGGGGGAGGGCGCTGGTTTTAGACCGCTCTGCACGCCGGACGCGGGCAAGCGGGCGGTTGTAGCTCAGTTGGTTAGAGTACCGGCCTGTCACGCCGGGGGTCGCGGGTTCGAGCCCCGTCAACCGCGCCACCGCTTGCCTGAATGGAACGGCCGAAGTGCGGTTGTAGCTCAGTTGGTTAGAGTACCGGCCTGTCACGCCGGGGGTCGCGGGTTCGAGCCCCGTCAACCGCGCCAACATTGCGATCGGACCGTCAAGGTCGCGCGCGACGCCAGAGAGATCACAATCCGTCGAGGCTGAGGCGCGTGGCGCCGTTGGACCCTATTCGAACGGCGCTCACTGCCATAGCGTGGGGCCTATGCGGAGCGCAGTTTTTATTCTGTCATTGGCGATGATGGGGCCTGCACGGGCCGAACCGCCGGTTACCTTGGATCTGGCGGGACTTGTCGCGTTGGTGTCAGAGCCGTGGCGCAACGGCCCGACCTTTGAGGCGGATTTGGCCGAGATGCTGCCCGGTCTGGTGATTTCAACCGACACGCTTCCGGGCGGGCCGCGCGATCCATTTGCTTGGGTGCGCGATGGGCATTTTGCCTCTGTCCCGGGCGTTGTGCCGATTGGCGCCAATGTGATCTGTTCGCGCTATGGATTGGCCACGCGCGACCATTTTGCCGAACGCGAATTGACCGATCCAGAGACCTTTCGGCTGTTTAGCCTTTATCAGGTTGAGCATGATGAGGCGACGGCTTGGCCCGAAGGTGCTGTGGCGCGCATGTCGTGCCATATCACCTGGGATGACAGTCGGGCCTTGACGATCTTACCCGAAGACGTTGTGGCGGAAATACTGGCCCAGAGCTTTGCCGAGATCTCCGATACCAAGCCGCCCGGACAGGCGGCGTTTTACGGCGCGGAGGGGTATCGGCTGACCGCGACGGGCGGGATCTCCGATACGGTGCGCGTCCTTGATCGCAGCGTGGTCGTGTTGACCTTGCGCCATCAATCGGTGCGCGTGCGCAGCTTTTTGATGAATGGGGGTCTTTAGGAGCGCGCGCCGCCTCAGGCCGGCCCAAGGGCCAGCCCTCGTTGGCGCGCATTGCCATGGACAGCGTCGTGGACGGGGCGAGAGGCCTGCCGGGTCTTTGGGCTCATGTGCCGATCAGCCTGCCCAGATCCAACCGCCGCCGAAGATGCGACTGCCCGTCGCGGCGTAGAAGACACATGCCTGGCCCGGGCTCACACCATCCTCGGCCACCACAAGCTCCACCTCCGCTTCTGTCGCCGAGATCGGCCGGATCATCGCCGGGCGCGGTGGCCGGGTCGAGCGGATTTTGACCTCAAGCTCCCACGCGTCTTGGCTATCGAAGGGCGCATCGCCCAGCCAATTGATGTCTCGCACCGGCACCGTTCGGGTCGATAACGCCTCTTTCGGGCCGACAACAACGCGGCGCATCTGTGGATCGAGACGCACCACGTAAAGGGGATCGACAAGTCCGCCGATCCCCAGACCCCGGCGTTGACCGATTGTGTAATGGATCACACCGCGATGGCGACCCAGAACGCGCCCGTCGAGATCGACAATCTCACCGGGATCGGCCGCGCCGGGACGCAGTTTCTCGATCACTGCGGCGTAGTTTCCGTTTGGCACAAAACAAATGTCTTGGCTGTCGGGCTTGTCGGCAACGCTCAACCCGTATTTTCCAGCCAAGGCACGTGTTTCGGCCTTTGAGCTGAGATGGCCCAAGGGAAAGCGCAAAAATGCCAGTTGCTCTGCCGTGGTTGAGAACAGAAAATAGCTTTGATCCCGGTCCTTATCGGCTGCATTGTGCAGTTCCGGCCCGGCTGGGCCATCGACGCGTTGGATATAGTGGCCCGTGGCCATGCAATCGGCGTCAAGGTCTTTTGCCGTGGCCAACAAGTCCTTGAATTTCACCCGTTCATTGCACCGAATGCAGGGCACTGGCGTGGCCCCGGCAAGATAGCTATCGGCGAATTCATCGATCACCGCATCTTTGAAAACGTTTTCGTAATCCAGCACATAATGCGGAAAGCCCATGCGTTCGGCCACACGGCGTGCATCGTGGATATCGCGACCGGCACAGCAGGCGCCCTGTTTCGCCAGCGCCGCGCCGTGATCGTAAAGCTGCAATGTGACACCGACCACATCATAGCCCTCTTCGGCCAATTGCGCCGCCACCACGGAACTGTCGACACCCCCGGACATCGCAACAACGACCCGCGTCTGCGCGGGCGGCTTTGCAAATCCGAGTGAATTGAGGTCCGAAATGACCGTGTCGCGCGCCATGGAACGTTCTGCCTTGCTGCTAGAGTGCTGGAATATAGGAAAATCCTTCATATCCACAATGGGCATCGTTACCCAGCATTAAGAGGATGTGGTCCAGATGCAGATCGATGAAATTACGCGACGGACAATCCATGTATATCCGACGGGAAAAAGGTCAGCAATCGGTCACCTTGCCAGACGGACGGGTCATGACCCGCGCCGATTTGCCGAGTGCATCGACCAGACGGTGGGTCGCCTCTCGGAAGGCGGCAGTTGTGATTGCGGTCGAATCGGGGCTGATCGCCGAAGAAGAGGCCCTTGAAACTTGGGGCCTTTCCGGCGAAGAGTTGGACGCTTGGAAACACGCCGTAACCCGACACGGTGTTGCAGCATTAAAGGCAACTGCGGTTCAGAAATATCGTTAAGGACTGATTTTAACGCGAAATTCGCGCGAGTTTTAGATCGATTTCTTTTGGTAGGATTAAATTAACCAATTCGCTCCAGCTTTGGAACAGGACAGGAACGATTCGGAGTTAGGCTATGCGCATCTTGCTTGTGGAAGACGACCCGACGACGTCAAAAAGCATCCAGATGATGCTCAGCCACGCAAACTTAAATGTCTATTCCACCGATTTGGGGGAAGAAGGCATCGATCTGGCAAAGCTCTATGATTACGATCTCATCCTGCTTGATTTGAATTTACCCGATATGACCGGGCACGAGGTGCTGCGACAATTGCGGATGAGCCGCGTTGACACGCCGATCTTGATCCTCTCCGGCGCCGATGACACGGAAAACAAACTCAAAGGGTTTGGCTTTGGCGCCGATGACTACCTCACCAAGCCGTTCCATCGGGAAGAATTGGTGGCCCGTATCCACGCGATTATTCGCCGTTCCAAAGGTCATGCGCAATCGGTGATCCGGACCGGCAATATCGCGGTTAATTTGGACGCAAAAACGGTCGAGGTCAGCGGCGCACCGGTGCATCTGACCGGTAAAGAATACCAAATGCTGGAATTGCTGAGCCTCAGGAAAGGCACCACACTGACCAAAGAGATGTTCTTAAATCACCTCTATGGTGGCATGGATGAACCGGAACTCAAGATCATCGACGTCTTCATTTGTAAGCTGCGCAAGAAACTCAGCGAAGCCAATTCGGGCGACAACCATATCGAGACAGTTTGGGGCCGCGGTTATGTGCTGCGCGATCCTCAGGGAAATGAAGCGACAAATCTGGTAGCGACGGCTTAGCCACAGCGCCCCCGGCTCTAGACGGGGGCGCGGGCGAGGTCCATATTCCCCGGGCAAATCACCCGTGGGGATCACGATGACCGCAGAGCCGCAGGCACAGGCTGAGGGCATAGACGAAGACGCGGCACGCAAACGTCTTGATGAACTCGCTGAGGAACTCGCCCGCGCCAACCAGGCCTATTTCCAGGCCGATGAACCCGTTCTCTCAGACGCTGATTACGACCGACTGAAACGAGAAAATGCCGCACTTGAGGCGGCCTTTCCACACCTCAAACACCGCCATTCCCCAACCGAGCAAATCGGCGCCGCGCCCGCCGACGGGTTTTCAAAAATCGCTCATGCGCAGCCGATGCTGTCGCTCAGCAATGCTTTCGACGCAGACGACGTGCGCGAATTTGACCGCGGTGTTCGCCGGTATCTGGGACTGGACGTCACAACCCAGCTTGCCCTAACTGCCGAGCCGAAGATCGACGGGTTATCCCTTGCGCTCCGCTATGAGGCTGGTCGGCTGATCCAAGCCGCAACACGCGGTGATGGGACGGTCGGTGAAAATGTCACGGCAAATGCCCGCACGATCGCGGATATTCCCGCACAGATTGCCGACGCGCCCGATCTTCTCGAGGTTCGGGGCGAGATCTATATGAGCGACGCCGATTTTGCCGCGCTCAATGACCGTCAGCGCGCGGCTGGCGCCAAGACCTTCGCCAATCCACGCAACGCGGCTGCGGGCTCGCTGCGCCAACTCGACCCAAGAGTTACCGCCGCCCGGCCTTTACGGTTTTTCGCCTATGCCTGGGGCGCACTATCCGCCCCGCTTTCTGACACGCAATCCGGTGCGATCGCACGATTGGCGGCGCTTGGGTTTCAAACCAATCCGCTTACCCGCCGCTGCACGACGATTGAGGATGTTCTGGCCCACTATGCCGAGATTGAACAGGCCCGCGCCACGCTCGGCTACGATATCGATGGTGTCGTCTATAAGATCGATGATTTGGCCTTGCAGGCGCGTTTGGGGATGCGGTCGACAACGCCGCGATGGGCCGTTGCGCATAAATTCCCCGCCGAGCTTGCCTGGACACGGCTGGAGGCGATCGACATCCAGGTCGGCCGCACCGGCGCGCTCAGTCCTGTCGCCCGTCTCACACCGGTCACCGTGGGCGGCGTGGTTGTCTCAAACGCGACCCTGCACAACGAAGACTACATTGCCGGGCGCGACTCCAATGGGGCGCCGATCCGCGATGGAAAAGACATTCGGGTGGGCGATTGGGTGCAGGTTTACCGCGCCGGCGATGTGATCCCGAAAGTCGCTGACGTGGACATCTCGCGCCGCGCCGCGGATGCGCCGCGTTATATCTTTCCCGAAATGTGCCCAGAATGCCAAAGTGCTGCGATCCGTGAAGACGGCGATGCCGTGCGGCGCTGTATCGGCGGCTTGATCTGCCCAGCCCAGGCGGTCGAGCGGCTGAAACACTTCGTCTCGCGCGCGGCCTTCGATATCGAAGGTTTGGGCGCGAAACAGGTGGAGGCGCTCTATCTCGATGGCTGGATCAAGGAGCCGGCCGATATCTTCACGCTGCAAGACCGCTACGGCAGCGGCCTGACCCAATTGAAAAACCGGGAAGGCTGGGGCGACAAAAGTGCTGAGAACCTCTTTCAAGCTATTGAAGATAAGCGTAAAATCGGCCTTGTGCGGGTTATCTTTGGCCTCGGCATCCGCCACGTCGGAGAAGCCGCGGCCAGTTTGCTGGCGAACCATTACGGTACATGGCCCGCCTTTTTCGCGGCGATGGTGCAGGCCGAGATCGGCAGTGGCGAGGCGTGGGACGATCTGATCGGGATCGATGGGGTCGGTGCGGTGATGGCACGATCGGTGATCAGCGCCTTTCACCAAGAGGCGGAGCGTGCCTCAATCGAACGGCTGGCCAGCGCGCTTGACATCCAAGCCGCCACGCAGCGCCATGTCGGCGACAGCCCCGTTGCTGGCAAGACGTTGGTCTTTACCGGCGCGCTTGAAAAGATGACCCGTGCCGAGGCAAAGGCGCGCGCCGAAGCGCTTGGCGCAAAAGTTGCCGGCTCCGTCTCGGCCAAGACCGATCTGTTGATTGCTGGCCCCGGCGCCGGATCGAAGGAAAAAAAGGCTGCCGATTTGGGGATCGAGACGCTCGATGAAGAGGCCTGGCTGGCATTGATCGGCGATGCCTGAACATTCCGGACGGCCTGAACTGCTCTTCCCGCTCTTTGCCGAACTCGAGGTGCTAGACGGGGTCGGCCCGAAAACGGCGAAGAATTTTAGAGGCCTCGGGATCGAAAGCCCAAAGGACATGCTGTTGACCCTGCCGGTGAACGGGATCGACCGGCAACGCCGCGCCAGTATTCGAGAGATCGTGCCGCCGGCCACCGCAACCGTTGAGGTCACGGTTGGCCGCCACCGCCCAAGCCCGGGGCGCGGCCCGTACCGGATCGAGGTGGAAGACAGCGAGACCGGATTTCAATTGGTGTTCTTCCATATACGCGGCGATTATCTAAAACGCGTGCTGCCCACCGGCAGCCGGCGGGTGATCTCTGGCAAAGTTGAATTCTTCGATGGGATCGCCCAGATCGCGCATCCCGATCACATTTTGCCGCCCGAAGACGCAGGCGACATCCCGGATTTTGAGCCGGTTTACCCGTTGACCGCCGGCGTCACACAGCGCGGTATGGCCAAGGCGGTTGCCTCGGCCTTGCCCCGGGCGCCGTATCTCGCGGAATGGATCGACCAGACGCTATTGCAAGAAAAAGGTTGGCCGGCCTGGCCCGATGCGCTGGCCGTGGCCCATTATCCCAAATCATTGGCAGAGATTTCGCCGGAGACGGCTGCGCGTCAACGCCTTGCCTATGATGAGCTTTTTGCCCATCAATTAACGCTGGCGCTGGCGCGGGCACAGCGCCGGCACGTGCGCGGTGTGATCAGCAAAGGCGATGGCCACCTGCAACAGCGCGTGCTGGAGGCGTTGCCCTTTGCGCCGACCGCGGCACAGCTTCGCGCCATCGCCGAGATTTCCGCCGATATGGCCGCACCGGTCCGGATGAACCGATTGCTGCAAGGCGATGTGGGGTCCGGAAAGACATTGGTTGCGCTCATGGCGTTGCTGGTGGCGGTCGAGGCCGGCGGGCAGGGCGTCCTGATGGCCCCGACCTCTGTACTTGCTAGCCAGCATTTTGCCGGGCTTAGACCCATGGCGGAGGCCGCCGGTATCCGGTTGGAGCAACTCACAGGTCAAGACAGCGGCGCCGCTCGGCGCGCCAAACTCGATGCGCTGAAATCCGGAGAGATTGGTATCCTCGTCGGCACGCATGCGGTGTTCCAGGACGATGTCGCGTTTTCCGATCTGCGCCTTGCCATTGTCGATGAACAGCATCGGTTCGGGGTCCGTGAACGGGTGCGGCTGGGGGCCAAGGGGCGTGCAGCGGACATCTTGGTGATGACGGCCACACCGATCCCTCGCACGCTGAGCCTCAGCCAATATGGCGATATGGATATCAGTATTCTCGATGAAAAACCGCCGGGGCGCCAGCCGATCACGACGGCAATGGTGCCAACGGCACGGATGGCCGATGTGGTGGCACGGTTGCAGCAAGCGGTGGCCGAAGGCCGCCAGGCTTATTGGGTCTGTCCGCTGGTCGACGAATCAGAGCTGTCCGATGCGACCGCCGCCGAGGAGCGGTTTAAGGCGCTGCGCGCGGCTTTGGGCGACGGCGTTGTGGGCTTGGTTCACGGGCAATTGCCCGCAGCCGACAAAACCGCCGCCATGGAGGCCTTTGCCCAAGGGGAAACCCGCGTTTTGGTCGCCACAACAGTGATCGAGGTTGGGGTTGATGTCCCCAATGCGACGATCATGGTGATCGAGCAGGCGGAAAATTTCGGCCTTGCCCAATTGCACCAGCTGCGCGGGCGGGTCGGCCGCGGTCGCGATGCCTCCACCTGTTTGCTACTTTATCGCGCGCCATTGGGCGAAACCGCGATCCGGCGATTGCAGATTTTGCGCGAGACCGAAGACGGCTTTCGGATCGCGGAAGAGGACCTCGCGATCCGCGGTGCGGGCGATGTCATCGGCACGGCGCAATCCGGCCTGCCGAAGTTCCGCATTGCTGATCTTGAACGCCAAAGCGGTTTGATGGCGTTGGCGCAAAGCGATGCGCGCACATTGTTGGCCCATGACCCGGAGTTGAAAGGCCCACGTGGGCAGGCCGCACGGGTCTTGCTCTGGCTTATGGAACAAGACAAAGCCATTCGTTTGATATCAGTGGCTTAACGCCAAAATCTGTTTTTGTTCACGAATGTTCTTAAAAAGTTCTTGACCTGCCGCGCGCAAAATGAGAACAAAGCATTAACAAAACGACACCGCTCCAGAACAAACCTGCCTGAGGACGCGCCCATGATTGACCAACTCCGCGATACCCTTGACCGGTCACGCCGCACCTTGCTGGCCGATTTTGTCGGCGTCCTTGCCCTCGCGGCGATGACGCTTGGTGTGCTGAACCTTCCGATCCTCTTCGGGATTTACTGAGACTGCCTGCGGTCCGGCCAGGGCTTGTAATTGCGATCTGGGGTCGCGATTGCATGGTTCCCCGTCACCTTGTGGGATGATGGTTTGCCTGCCGAACATCCCCCTCCTGGTCCTGCGACACGCACCTGCCGCCGCCTCCCGCCCCGGAGCGCGGCGGCTTTTTTTTGCGCGTCAGTCAAGCGGTGCGCGTCGGTGTTGCGCGGAACGACGACGTCCCAGATGGGTGGAAGATTGTTGACCGGTTCACGCACAGGCGGATGCGTTCGCCTCGGCCAGGGCATCGGCGGTTGCTTCGAAGGCCAACATGATCGAGGCATGGCGGTTGCGATAATCGCGCGCGGGCGTCAGCACATCATAGCCCGTCCATGGCAGGTCGGGGCCGTTGCCTTCCCCGGCCAAAAACGCGCGCAATGCATCGCGTCCGGCCTCAATCTCAGCCTGGCTGCGTCCGACGACATGCCGCGCCATCAGTGCCGCTGAGGCTTGACCCAGAGCGCAGGCTTTGACGTTTTGCGAAAACGCGGTGATGTGCCCATCCGCCACATTCAGCGACACAGTCACGGTCGAGCCGCAGAGCGGTGCGCGTTTCTTAACGCTGACATCGGGCGCCTCCAACGGGTCGGTCAGCGGCATGTCCGCAGCCAACGCAAGGATGCGCTTGGAATAGAGTTTTATCAGGTCTGCGTCGCTTGACATCGCGTTGCACCTCGTTGCTCGCTGACATACCTAGCCAGCGCAGACAGGTTTGCAAAGGTGCGCCATGGAATTTGACATCAAAAGCCTGGCATTCAATGGCAATGGGCTGATCCCCGCGATCGCACAAGATGCCAGCACGGGCGAGGTTTTGATGATGGCCTGGATGAATGCCGAGGCCGTGTCTCAGACCCTGAAAACCGGGCGCGTGACCTATTGGTCGCGCTCGCGGCAAAAGCTGTGGGTAAAAGGGGAGACCAGCGGTCATACGCAAACGCTGATCGAGTTTCGGGTCGATTGCGACCGGGATTGCCTTTTGCTGCGCATCGATCAGGTTGGCCCAGCCTGCCACACGCACCGTCGGTCTTGCTTTTACACCGCTATCCGCGATGGGAATGAGGTGGAGTTGATGGCGCCAGAACCGGACGCCTAAAGCCCGACCATCACACGGATATCCTCTGGGCTATGTCCGTCTGCCCTATATTTCGCGATCGCGCGCGCATCGTCGCGTTTGGCCAACCGCTTGCCCGCCGCGTCGCGGATCAGCTTGTGATGAAAAAAATACGGGATCGGTAGGCCCAAAAGATGGGCCAGTAAGACATGGATGGGCGTGGCATCGAAGAGGTCCAGCCCGCGGGTCACTTGTGTGATCTTTTGTCCGGCATCATCGACCACGACCGATAGGTGGTAGGCCGGTGCCCGGCCTTTGCGCGCCACGACCACATCGCCGATATCACGGGCGAAATTCACGCATGCCAAGGCATGCTCTCCCGACCGGTCAGGCCCCAATTCGCGAAAACACGGTAAGGCGCCCGCGACGTCAATTGCTGCGGCCACGTCGAGCCGGATGGCATCGTTCGGGCGCATATCGGCCAGCGCCCGCCCGCGGCACGTGCCGGGATAGATCCGCCCATCCGGTCCGTGGGTCGGAACACCTTCTTGCGGTGCGCCGGCGGCATTGGCGATATCTGCCCGGCTGCACGAACAAGGATAGAGCAAACCCATGTCGGCCAAGCGTGCCAGGGCCGCGTCCAGCCTTGGGGTGCTATGGGATTGGCGCAGTACAGGCTTGGGCCATGTGATCCCGAGCCAGGCCAGATCCTCAAAGATCAACGCGTCGAATTCCGGCCGTGCGCGGGCTTGGTCGATATCATCGAGCCGAAGAAGAAACGTCCCGCCCGCCGCTTGCGCAAGGTCCCAGGCCATCAATGCCGAATAGGCATGGCCCAAATGCAATGGCCCGGTGGGCGATGGCGCGAACCGGGTGATCAACGTCGCTGAAGCACATAAACGCTGGAGCCCATTTCCTTTGCCTTCAAATGCGGCCCGTAAGCCTCAGAAATCAGCGTGGCCGGGCCATGTGTGGCGGCTGCCAGCGCCTCTTGATATGTCTCATCGGCCAAAGTGGCATCGTTATAGCTCAAGGCAAGAAAGCCGCCCGGC
This sequence comes from Pseudomonadota bacterium, assembly GCA_039183205.1. Taxonomy (GTDB): domain Bacteria; phylum Pseudomonadota; class Alphaproteobacteria; order Rhodobacterales; family Rhodobacteraceae; genus HKCCE3408. Next base: position 17,301 of record JBCDBR010000016.1, read on the forward strand.
GCCAGGCAATCCAAAAGTGTCGCGAGCATATCGGGGGGCGCGGCACCAAGGCTGATGACACCGGTTGCCGTGATCGCCGCGTAATCGCCAGGTGTGACCGCCTGCGGCGCGCCCGGCTCCGATGCCCACAGCTTGTCGTAAACGCCCTTTGCTTCGGCCTCGGCCAGCATGCGGGGATTAATGTCAGTGCCGTGCAGGTTGGCGTAACCCGCTTGCTGCAACGCTTGGCCGGAAAGGCCGGTGCCGCAGCCGTAATCGAGGATGGCCGCGTCGAATTTCGGAAATGCACGCGCCAGGGCATCGGCCACCCGGACCGGGGTGAGATAGCCCGCGCCGATGACATCCGCATCGTAGCGTTCGGCCCAATCATCATAGATGGCCTGGGTCTCGGCCACGCTGCGGGGCTTCCAAAGGTTGGGATCAAAACCGTCTTGCTCTGCCATGACGCGACCCTAGCGGGCGGCGCGCAACCGGTCCAGTCAAGGCACGGTGATCGCGCATTATGCCTGTTCAGGCCGCGCGCGCGGTGCCCGCGGCCAACCACTCGGCCCAGGCAAGTTTGGCGCGCGCAGTATAGGCGCGGTATCTTTCGCGTCGGCCTTTGCGACCGCACTTCAAGCCGTCGACGGGTTTGAACAAGCCAAAATTCACATTCATCGGTTGAAAGGTTTTGGCCTCCGCCCCGCCTGTGATGTGATGGATCAGCGCGCCCATCGCCGAGACATCCGGGACAGGCGGCAAATCGCGGCCTTGGAGCTCGGCACTTGCCATACGTCCAGCCAAAAGCCCCATAGCGGCCGATTCCACATAGCCCTCAACCCCGGTGATCTGTCCGGCAAACCGCAGATGGGGCTGCGTGCGCAGGCGCATTTGATCATCCAAAAGCGTGGGCGCGTTCATAAAGGTATTCCGGTGAATACCGCCCAAACGCGCAAAGGCGGCATCCTCTAGCCCGGGGATCATACGGAAAACAGAGGTTTGCGCGCCGTACTTCATCTTGGTCTGGAAGCCAACGATGTTGAAAAGCGTGCCAAGCGCATTGTCGCGGCGCAGCTGCACGATGGCATGGGGTTTGATATCGGGCGCATGTGGATTGGTCAGGCCCACGGGCTTCATCGGCCCGTATCGCAAGGTGTCTCGGCCGCGTTCGGCCATCACTTCAATCGGCAAGCAGCCATCGAAGTACCCGGCGGTTTCATCCGGCCTAAACTCGGTCTTTTCGGCCGCCAAGAGCGCATCGATAAAGGCTTCATAGACGTCGCGGTCCATGGGGCAGTTGAGATAAGCGCGCCGCTCTGCCTCGGTTTCCCCCTTGTCATAGCGTGACTGGGCCCAGGCAATGTCCATATCGATCGTGTCGGCATGCACAATCGGCGCAATGGCGTCGAAAAAGGCCAAGCTGTCTTGTCCGGTCTGCGCCGCGATCGCCTGAGCCAATGGCGTCGAGGTTAGCGGCCCCGTTGCGACAATGGCGGGTGTCTGCGGCAAGGCGGTGATTTCGCCATGCTCTATCTGGATGCGGGGATGGGCATCGATCCGCGCGGTCACAGCGGCGGCAAAGGCCTCTCGGTCGACGGCCAGGGCGCCACCGGCGGGCAAACGATGCGCATCGGCGCAAGCCATGATCAGGCTGCCGGCCTGGCGCATTTCCCAATGCAAAAGTCCCACCGCGTTTTCGTCGTGATCGTCGGACCGGAAGGAGTTTGAACAGACCATCTCGGCCAGATGGCCGGTTTGATGCGCGAAGGTGCCAGTCTGCGGTCGCATTTCATGCAGCACGACCTCTTGGCCGGTCTCGGCCGCTTGCCACGCCGCTTCTGATCCGGCCATGCCGCCGCCGATGATATGAAGGGGATCTGCCATGGCGACGGGATATCGCGCCATGGCAGATTTGAAAAGGTCAGCTGGATTCGGCGTAATCGAGGAAGATGTTGTCGATCTCGTCTGAGGCCAATGGCGCCCGCAGGTCAATGGGCCGCGTCATCTGGCGTTTGGCACGCACCTCGGCCAAATCGGTGACGCCTTCGGTCACGCGTGGCTGGGGTGTGATCGCACTGAGCGTTTCCGGCCGCGCGGCAGAGGCGACAGGCGCCACGGCGATGCGGCGCGGCTTTACCTTGCCCATGGGGCGGCGTGTGCTGCGGGCCGGTGCGGGATAGGTCAGCAGCAACGCCGCAATCAGTGCCAGATCACGCCAGAACGGCGCCAGATCGCCGCCACCGACAGGCGTGACAAACGCGATCAAGGCGGCACAGAAGGTAATCAGGCCCAAGGCCAAGGCCGCCGCCCGCGTCCGATAGCCGACCATGATCATATAGCTGAGGCTAAAGATGATGATGCCGGACAAAACGGCGGCGACTTGCGGTTCAGCGATATGCGCCAACAGGGCTACAAAGTCCGTACCTGGAATAAATCCGACAGCAACAGCGATGAAATACGACCCGATGAGTGTGCGGAGCAAGGTTTTCCCGTTGCGCTCCTCTCTGGTCTTGTTGGTTTTGGCAGCTTGCATGTGGCATTTCCTTCAGCGAATAAGCTTGAGAAAAAATGCACCAGTTACGAGGGGTTGTACCAAGGCGTGTCATATTATGACGACGCTCGTTGAGACCGTTCGCGTGAAAAGCGGCAGGATTGTGAAGCGATTTGGGCAATATTGCTGCACTTCATGTCGGCAAGATGGCAAAATCTCCGTGGTTGGCAGATTGGCGCTGCAAAGACGACAATTAACGAGATGGTGATCCGTGCCGGACCGGCGCGCGGGTCTTCTATGGCCCGATCAGATCCCACCGATTACCGTACAAATCCTGAAAGACCGCGACGCGGCCATAGGGCTCATCCCGTGGCGTTTCTTCGAACGTGACACCGGAGGTTTGCATATGCGCGGCGGTTTTGTCGAAATCATCGACATGCAGGAAATAGGCCACGCGTCCGCCTGCGGCCCGTCCGATCGACGCGATCTGATCGTCGACGGCGCGGGCGATCAGAAACTGGGTCATGGCGCCGGGCGGTGCCATCCGCACCCATCGCTTGCCGCCGCCGAGATCGGTATCCTCGACGAGGTTCCAGCCGAGTGCGGTGCTAAACCATGAAATGGCCTCGTCGTAATCGCGCGCGAGATATGTCACGCAGGCCAGCCTCACCAGATCGCGCGGTGCGGCAGTTCGGGCCGGAGGAGGCTAGGCATCGCCGGCATCAGCCGCTTCGCCATCGGCTTGATCGTCCTCATCTTGATCGGCGATCCACGCGACGCTGACAACCTCTTCACCTGAAGCGGTGTTGAAGACTTTCACGCCGCCGGCGCTCCGGGACCTGAAGGAAATTCCATCGACCGGAACGCGAATTGACTGACCCGTCGACGTGGCAAGCATAATCTGATCTTCGAGCGTGACCGGGAAGGAGGCCACGATAGCCCCGCCCCGCATCGCTTTGTCGATCGCCGCCACGCCCATGCCGCCGCGTCCGCGCACAGGATAGTCATGGCTAGACGACAGTTTGCCCAATCCGCCCGCGGTGATGGTCAAGATCAGGTCTTCGGCGGCGGACATCTCGGCATAGCGCTCGGTGCTCAGCTCCCCCTCGGCGACATCCTCTTCGTCGTTTTCGGGGTCTTCGGTCACACCCGCCATCAATCGGCGCTGTTTCAGGTAAGACGCGCGTTCTTCGGAGGTCGCATCAAAATGCCGGATCACCGCCATGGAGACGACCTTGTCTTTGCCCGAGAGCTTGATGCCGCGCACCCCGGTGGAGGATCGGCCTTGGAACACCCGCACATCGGTGGTCGGGAATCGGATCGCCCGGCCGGCATCACTCACCAGCATCACGTCGTCATCCTCGGTCGCGATACGCGCATTGACCATCGAGACGCTGCCATCTTCGGGCAGTTTCATCGCGATCTTGCCGTTGCGCATGACATTGGTGAAATCGCTTAGCTGATTGCGCCGCACGTCGCCGGCCGATGTGGCAAAGACGATCTGTAATTCATCCCATTCTGTTTCATCACGATCGACAGGCATCACCGCCGCCAGCGATGTGCCCGGCTCAATGGGCAGAATATTGACCAGCGCCTTACCCCGAGAGGTGCGACCGCCTTGCGGCAGGCGCCAAGTCTTAAGTTTGTAGACCATGCCCGAGGTCGTAAAGATCAAAAGCGGCGTATGCGTATTGGCCACAAAGAGGTTCGTGACAACGTCATCCTCTTTCATCGAGCCGCCGCTCAGCCCCTTGCCGCCGCGCTTTTGCGCCCGGAACTCAGCCAGTGGCGTGCGTTTGATATAGCCGCCCGCGGTCACAGTCACGACCATGTCTTCGCGCTCGATCAGGTCCTCGTCTTCCATATCGCCGGACCAATCGACGATTTCTGTCCGACGCGGGACAGCAAATTTTTCGCGCACTTCGTTCAGTTCGTCGCGAATGATCGCCAAAATCCGATCGCGGGAGGCGAGGATTGCCAGGTAATCTTTGATCTTTTCGGCCAGTTCTTCGAGCTCGTCCGTGACCTCCTTGACCCCGATCTGTGTCAGGCGCTGCAAACGAAGCTCCAAGATCGCGCGCGCTTGGGTTTCAGACAGGTTATAGGTCCCGTCCTCGTTCATCTTATGGGTCGGGTCGTCGATCAGCCGGATGTAATCGGCAATGTCCTGGGCCGGCCAGCGCCGCTCCATCAGCTTGACGCGGGCTTCGGGCGCATCGGCAGAGCCCCGGATGGTGGCGACCACCTCATCGACATTGCTGACCGCGACGGCCAAACCACAGAGGATATGGGCCCGTTCGCGCGCTTTGCGCAGCTCAAACGCAGTTCGCCGCGCGACAACCTCTTCGCGAAACTCTAAAAACGCTGTCAAAAAGCCGCGCAATGTTAACTGTTCAGGACGGCCGCCATTGAGCGCCAGCATGTTGCAGCCAAACGATGTCTGCATCTGCGAAAACCGGAAGAGCTGATTCAGCACCACTTCGGGCGTTGCGTCGCGTTTCAGCTCAATGACCACTCGTACGCCGATCCGGTCCGATTCGTCCGCGATGCCGGAGATGCCATCGATCTTCTTGTCGCGAACCAAATCGGCGATCCGTTCCACCATCGACGCCTTGTTCACCTGATAGGGAACCTCATCGATGACGATCGCATATCGATCCTTGCGCACCTCTTCGACCCGCGTTTTGGCCCGGACAATGACTGAACCGCGACCTTCAAGATAAGCTTTTCGCGCCCCTGACCGGCCCAGCATGATCCCACCGGTCGGGAAATCGGGGCCGGGAATGAACTCGATCAATTGCTCAGAGCTGAGATCAGGGTCCGCGATCAAGGCCAAGGTGGCATCGATCACCTCGCCCAGATTATGCGGCGGGATATTCGTGGCCATGCCAACGGCGATCCCGCCTGCGCCATTGACCAGCATGTTCGGGAACCGCGCCGGCAAAACGGTTGGTTCCTCGTCCTTGCCGTCGTAATTGTCTTGGAAATCGACCGTGTCCTTGTCGATATCCGCCAGCAAATAATTCGCCGCCTCGGCCATTCGCACTTCGGTATAGCGAAAGGCCGCCGGTGGATCGCCATCCATCGAGCCAAAATTGCCCTGCCCATCAAGCAGGGGCAGCGACATGGAAAAATCCTGCGTCATGCGGACCAGCGCATCGTAGATCGCGGCGTCGCCATGGGGGTGATATTTGCCCATCGTGTCGGCCACGGGGCGCGATGATTTCCGCGTCGCCTTATCGAATGTGTTGCCGACCTCATTCATGGCGTACAAAATTCGCCGATGAACGGGTTTCAGCCCGTCACGCAGGTCAGGAATAGCGCGTGAGATGATCACGCTCATCGCATAGTCGATGAACGAGTTCTTCATCTCTTTCGAGATGTCGATGGACGGGCCACTATATCGCGGTGTTTCGTCCGTATTTTCAGGGGGTTCTGGCGTATCGCTCACAGTGTTTTGTCGCTTCGCTCGTCGGCCTATATTTAGTTGATACCGAGTATAATATCAACCGCATATGGGGTGCAATGCCTTGCCCATCGCGCTTTTAGCAGCACTCGTGGGAGGCTGCTAGTACGCTGTTTTCGTTGCTTCTTAAGCTTTCCGCTGCAACCCTTTGTGGGAAGGCAGGGGTTTTAGAGCAAGAGGTGAGCGATGCCATATCAAAAAGACACCCCAAAAACCGAAACCGAATTGATGCTGAAAGGCTATGGTCTGACGACGGCAGAGATGTTCTATCACATGCCCGATTACCGCTCGGTCCTGAACAGTTTTCTCTGGCAAGACTATGATCTGGCGCCGGATTACCCGCGCTTATTTGAGTTCATCGAGTTTTGGCACGAAAAGATCGAAGGCCCGCTGCATTCGGTGCGGTTTACACATCGCAAGATGATCGCACCGGGCCGTTGGCGCAGCGTTGTGGGTGAGTTCAACTGTGCCTAGGGGCAGGGCGCCGAATCGCGGTGAGCCAAAGCAACGCTAAAGCGGCGCAGGCGACGGCATTCCAACTGGCCATCGACAGGCCCAGGATATGCAGCGCGGCTTCGTCGCAGAGCACAATCTGTGGGCCGGTTGAAAAATCCAAAAGATCCGCGCCGGTCATCACGCTGAGGTCTTGCGCGGCCGATCCGGCGCAGGTGGAGGGTCCTTCCCACCAGCCGCGTTCGACGCCGGTATGAAAGACGGCCAAGCCGGTATTGGCCGCCATGGCCAGGGCGCCAGCTGCGGCCAGCGCGATATGCGGCAGGGCCAGGCCGACCGCGCCCAATGCGATGGCGATCACATGTGGCCAGCGCTGCCAAAGGCACATCGCGCAGGGCAAATAGCCGCCAATATACTGAAAGCCGTAGGCCGATCCCAGAACGAGCAATGAGCCAAGCGCCGCCAACCCGATGATTTGCGCACGGCTCATAAATACCTCAGTAAAAAGAACCCACCGATCAACAACATAAAGAACAAGGTGAACATGAGGCCGAGGCGCTTTTCAATGAAGTCCTTGATCGGCTCACCGAATTTCCACAAAAGCCCGGCAATGATGAAAAACCGAATGCCACGTGCAACGATCGAGGTGACGATAAAGGTGCCCATCGGCATGCCCGTCCAGCCCGACATGATGGTGATCACCTTATAGGGAAAGGGCGTGATGCCCGCGCCGAGAACGGCCCAAAACCCGAAATCGTTAAAGCGCGCGTTGAAATCCTCGACCGCGGTTTCTTTGCCCAGGGCTTCGAAGATCGGTCGGCCGATTTCCTCGAACGCGAAAAAGCCGATCCCGTAACCGGCAATGCCGCCCAGAACGGAGGCCACGAGGCACACACCGGCGATCAAAAACGCCCGATGCGGTGCTGCGATGATCATCGGGATCATGATCAAATCGGGCGGTATGGGAAAGAAGGAGCTTTCGATGAAGCTGATAAAGGCTAAAAACCAAAGCGCGTGGCGATGCGCAGCAAGGCCCAAAGTCCAATCGTAAAGCCTACGCAGCAAACCACATCTCCAGAAACTTTGCAGCTGCGGCATGCCCGATTGACCTGCATCCGTCAATGGCATGGATTGACGCCGGCGGGGTGGGGGGCTAAGGCGAGGCTCTGGGCCCGAGTGGCGGAATTGGTAGACGCAGGGGATTCAAAATCCCCCGCCGCAAGGCTTGTCGGTTCGAGTCCGACCTCGGGTACCAGATTGTTTTCGAGCAATTCCCCGTCCATGGCCAGCGTGGATAAAGACCCACAAAATCACTGGTTCCAAACGACGTGCCCCCGCTTTCTCGATTTGTGAATTCTCTGTTCGCTTCGCCGTTGAAGAAAAGAAAAGATGCGCGTTCCGGTGCTGAGCGCACGGGCGGTTGCCAAGTGGGCCGGTAGACCCTCGACTGCACGTCGCCATCGCCGTTTCCGTCGCTCCCATCGAATTCGACTGAGATTGCTTCGTCAGCAATCTCCAGCTGCTCGATAATCAGCAATCTCCAGCGGCTCGATAAAAGGGTCTTGCGCATTATATGGCATGTCATCACCACAATTGGTGACGCGATAAAGATAGTATAAAAATCCTATTTCTGGGGAATGCGGAAAAAAATCCTCACACATTGGATTGCGAGATTGCGAGTAGTTTGACAAGCCGGGCCCATGCGGGTTTCAGATGTCATTATGGCTTGGTACGCAGAAAGCGTTGTGGGCGAGCATGAAGCAATCTGATCTGCACAAGATGGCGCATGTGTGCCTTCTTATCTTTGACGCCTATGGTTTGACCGTCTCGGAGACAGGCAGCGCGGCGGAATTTGAAGATCGCATGGCCCTCATCGGGAAACCGCCGAACCGCAAGACGCTTGATCCGAACTCCCAACTGCTGTTTGAGCACCGGATCTCGGCCATTCTGCTGCAACACAAGGGGCAGGATATTGGTGGCGTGATCGCACGGTCCCTTGATCTGGGCGCGCGTCCGGTCGCAGACCTGCTGGATGCCGAGGCCGGCATCCTTTATGACAGCGATCGGCCGCCAAAGCTCACGTCTCCGACCTCCCACCAGATGCAGGGCATCGTCGCGTATTGCGGCGAAATGTGGTTCAAACCAACCGGGCCGGGCGAAAAGTGGCGCGGGCTACCCGGGCTGTCTCCTGCACTGGTCAGGTATATTCAGACCCATGCATTTGGCAGATGGGGCTGCGATTGGGTCTACGGCATCATCAAGAAGGGGGAAGTTGAAGATCGAGGCCGCGCCGTTCATTACGGCTTCTGCTGCGTCGAGCCAAACTTGCAATCGTTTGAGGATGTAGATGAAGACGGCCGCGACAGCAGTGAATACCTCGTCGCCAACAGCCGAGATCAGTTTGCGCATGTCATTCGATGCTGCACAGAAGACCCTCATATGTACTTTCCCGGCTTCGAAGAGATTTCAAAAGGCGTAGCTGATGGCAACACTCGGCGCGTTGCGGCCAAGTAATTTAGCTTCCATGCAGATTCGGTGATAATGCGTCGGCTCCGTTTGCCCGCTGAGAAGAACTTCCATGGGCGTGAGCGGGATATCATCGCCGTATTTAAGGCCAATGACCCGCCTAAAGTGCCCGACAATTTCCTGGTTCTTCTCTTCTGGCCAAGTCTGTAGCTCTCGCCAGAAACGTTCGGTCGAGCCAAAAATTCCGCCCGCTTTGCTTTGGGCGCCAACCTTAATCGGCTTAACGATTTTGGCGCCAGCATCGGGTATTTCCACGATGTCTACATATTCCTCAACCGGGTGTCCTTGGCCGACGACGCCGCCGCTAACCCGGTACCATTCCAGGACGTCTTCAAGCTGGATTTTGCGGCCCTGTTGCGCGCAGCGCAACGTTGCCTGCTTCATGATGTCTTTCGACAGTAGGTCCACCAAGCTTGAGATTTGGCGCTTGTATTGTGTGACCAGCGGATGGATCAAATCCGTGTAGTCCATCAGGTAAAAAAAATCGGTATCGGTCTGGATCGCAATCTCCGCCATCACATCGCCCGGCGGAACCGGGCGGTAGGCGTCTTGGTTGGTTCGTGCGTCCCGTCCTGAGATACGATCGATTGTCGCTATGCTTACATCCAACCATTTTGCAAGCGATTGACGCGTATGTCCTGAACTTTCAATTGCCTCATGTATGCGTCTTGCGGACTCCATGGACAGTAATCTCTTTTCGCGCGGCATTACCCAAAACTCTCATATATGCGGCCAATTGTCAGAACACTGCTGACTTGATTATCGGAAGTCAACTCTACTTTTGAGCCATTTTGAGAACGCCTCCGGTTGCGGCCACGCCAACAATTGTGACCGTGAAACGCGCCCACAGGATTAGGTTGGGGGGTCGAGATGGTCGTTACGCCAGCCAAAACGCAGCCGCAAAATTGGGCTGCAAACAGTGAAAAGTTGATAGGTTAGGGGCAAGAGGAAGGCAATTTCTGAGTGACCAAATTGGGGTGCCACGCTGGCAACGATGCGCGACTTTTTTGGGGACGGTTGCTAGTCTCCCGGCTCAGACACATGGCTACTTTCAAGTCCGCGCGCGGCCCCGAGTAAAGCCCGTCTCTCCACGGTGCTAAAGCCTTCGTACAATGCCAGGATCTCTGCCTTTATTGGGTCATCGTCTTCGGCAAGAAACCGTTCCACTGTCGTCCCAAGAGCGTTGCAAATTTTTGTCGCAGTGCCGAGTGTCGGGCTCTTGTTGTCGGATGCAATGAGCTTGCGGATTGTGCTTTTGTCCAGGCCGGCCTTCTGTGCAAGTCCCGCGACAGTCAGGTCCGGGTCGGCGTCAATTCTCTTCTTAAGCAATGTCAAAAATGGGCTGAGATCCATGCGATCGTACCGTGGCTGGTAGAATTTTACGGCAATAGGACAAAAATCCGTCAAAAGTATAGGATTAAAGTCCTTTCTCGTCCACCATAGAGGGGCGCCTGTGCGCGACCGAGGACTAGATCGCCGCCAAAAAAATCGAGCGGTCGACATCCCTCCAATATGCTGACAGCTCCGATGGAACCGTTTGGACGGAATGGAAAACTGAGGGCATGTCTATGCTGGAGGTTGTCTGTCGCGTTGTCACCGACGGGCCCCGGCCACCGAATTTTGACGGCGCTTCTATTGGGGCTGTCCGCGGCCGGCGCCGGGCCGGCGTTGCCAACCCGGCACTTTTCCCCATCCGCGCGGTTATTGCGGACGGCGCACCCTGTCCGCCGCGCGCATCAGGGGGCGGTGTCCATAAAGCTCTGCCGCGATGCCAGCGCTTCCAGCCAGGCCGAAACCTTGGCATGCGGTGCAAGCAGGATCCGACCTTCCTCGATCTGCGTCAGAAGGATGAGGATTGAGCCCACAAGGATATCGCCCAGATGCGGCCTGTCGCCTCCAAGCTCTTTTGCCTTTAGGGCGTGGTCAACATGCGCCAAATGCGCCTGGGTCTGTTCAATCCCGGCCGCGATGGTCGCCTCATCGACCTCAAAGCCGAATTGCGGCGCCAATGCGCGCCTGAAATAGAGGTTCGTGAAGGCATCACGGTAGATGTAGGAATTCGCCGCACTCAGCCATTGATCGGATCGGGCCCGGCGAAAGGGATCGGCCGGTTGCAGCGGATGCTGCCCAAACCCGTCAATATAGGCCATGATGGCGGCGGTCTCAAAAATCCGTGCGCCATCGACGTCCAGGGTGGGCAATTTGCGATAGGGGTGTAGATCGCCGTAATCCGGGGCGGCCAGATCGGCGGGGCCCACGGGGATCATCTCGTAAGCGATACCATGTTCGGCGAAGACGATCTGCGCGGCGCGCATATAGGGGCTGAGCGGCGCGCCATAAAGCTTGTATGCCATGGGTTTTCCTTTCAATCGGAGGGCACAGGGAAGGTGGGACGCGCCGCAACGCGGGCGCCGATGCTTTGGAAACGTGATCTTGTGGCGCTGTCAGCCCGCGGCTTTTGCCCGGATGATCAGGCAGGCCGCATCGTATTCGAGCCGGCCATTGGTGATGTAAGCGGAATAGGCGGTGCGCACCTTGTCAAAGATTGCAGCGCGCACCGTTTCGTCGACCTGGTCGAGGCCCGGGCCAATGGGCGCCAGATTGCGCATGAACACGTCTAAGTGCTTATCCGGAAATCCGAATTTGAATGTGATCGGTTCAAAGGTGGGCACAGTCCATCCGGCCGTAGTCAGCCGTTTTGTCATTTTTGCTGCGTCGGCCATGGCAAACGGGCTGGGCGCGTCGTCGGGGCGCGCGGGGCTCTCGGGCAACAATCCAGCCGCGACCTTTGCGCCGATGGTCAAGAACGGGTTGGCGGCGGGCGATTGCCAGACAACGAAACATAGTTCACCGCCATCGGCCGTGGCCCGGCGCAAATGGCGCAAGGCGGCCGGCTGATCGCCAAAGAACATCGAACCGAACCGCGACACGACGATATCGAAATGCCCGTCGCGATAGGGGTATGCCGCCGCATCGGCGGCGATGAAACGTGCCTGGCTCCCCGATATATCCGCGAGGGCTTGCGCATGGCCCATCATCGCTTGGGAAATATCGATGCCGGTGACCTCGCAGTCTTTCGGCAGGGCTTCGGCGATCGCGCGCGTTGTCGTGCCGTTGCCGCATCCGATATCAAGCACGCGGCGTGGCGAACGCGCTTTGACCTCGGCCACCAAAAGATCGCCAGCCGGTGCGAGCATCTCGTCGGTGATCTCTTGCGTATCAACCCAAGTCTGGCCCATTGCGCCATTCCAGAAATCGGCCTGTTCGGCGTTGAATGCCTGTGCTTGCGTCACGGTTGGTCCTCCACGCGAATTCAAACGAAGGCCGCTTTGGCCTTTTGCGCCTTTGCGCTGGCATCGACCTTGACTTTCCGCGGATGGGGCGTGCCGGTTTTGGCGTAGTGGATCAGGTCCTCGATATTGCTGCGCAGATCTTTTCTCAGCTGTGCCTTCATCATCCAGCCCATCAGGATGTTGAACGGGAAGGCGAGCTCTGCGGTGAGACGCATCTTGATCTCGGCCTGTCCATTCGCGGCTGCGGCGAATGTCCAATTGTTTTCCATCCGCCGTACAAAGCCCGGCATTTTCTCGCCCTTCACCAGATAGGCGATTTTGCGTTCGGTCGGGTCGTAAGCGGTGATCGTTTCGGTAAGTTTGCCAAAGCTTGTGTCGCAGATGCGGCCTTGGAAGGCCGCCCCGCCCGGTCCGATGCCAGCGCGGTGCTTTGAAGCAAAAACACCGCGCGACCAGGATTGGATGTCAGGATATTGCGCCCCAAAGACCTCCCATAGACGGTCTGCCGAGACGGTGGTTGTTTCGCGCATTTCGATGATCATGTCTTGGCCTTTCTTGTGATCGCGTTAAGCTTAGGTGGCGGCATAAATGCCCCGGGCGAAGGCCAGCAAAGCAAAGAAGCCGGCTGTCCAAGCCAGTGACCGCAATCCTTTGATGCCAAACGCATAAAGTGGGACATAGGCGGCGCGTGCGCAGACAAAGATGAGTGCCGCCCATTGCGTCCAGCCGTTCGATATTCCGGTCATCGAGGCGATCAAAACCAGCGGAACGAAAAGTGCCATCCCCTCAATTTGGTTGCGCACGTTCCGCGCAAGCCGCCCACCCATGGGTCCTTCGAACGGGGCCGGAGCGCTACGATCGGACACAACATAGGCGTTTCCCGCCGCCGCGCCCAAATGCAGGCCTTGGACAAAAATTGAAAACGCGGTGATGCCGAAAGCACCCAACAACATCCAAAGCTCAAACGTGATCCCGGTCATCGGCAGTCCTTTCTTGCAAGTTGGGTTCTTGTTTTGATACGTTTGTATCATAACTACAGCGGGCGATCCCGTTTTGCAACAGGTGTATCAAAATAATGGCCCGGCCGAGGAATTTCGTCGAAGAGGAAGTGGTGCGTGCAGTCATGATGACGTTTTGGCGTCTGGGCTATGACGCGACGACCTATCGCGAGCTGCAGAAAATCACCGGGTTGGGTCTGCGCAGTCTGAGTAACGCCTTTGGAGAAAAAGATGAGCTATTTGTCACCGTCCTGCGGGCCTACCGCGTCATGATGAAGGGCATGCTCGACAGTTTTCTCGAAGGGGCGGATTTGGAAGCGCTGGCCCAGTTCTTTGAGGCGATTGCCGCACCCTCCGAGGGCGAAGACGACATTCGGCGCGAAGGCTGTTTGATGGTGAATTCCGTCTTTGAGTTGACCAACATGTCTGATCCCGTTGCGGCGGAGGTGACCGCCTATCGTGCGATGTTCATTGAGAGGTTCCGAGATGTGCTGACGCAGTCCGGTGTCGATGATGTGGAGACCAAAGCGGAATATCTGCTGGGCTCCACTTGGGGCATTTTCAGCCAAATCCGCTTGGCCAAGGATCCCGTCGCGGCACAGCCCATGGCGCGCATGTTGGCAGATATCGTGCGGTCTTGGGCGCAGTAGGGCAGGCCAACGGTGCCGGGGCCCGCCATCGTCGTTATGATTGCAGCATTTGCGATCGCCCGGATTTCTCCGGGTGCGGCTTTACGGTGACGCTGCTTGAGGCACCGCTTCGGGATTGCGCGCGCGCCCGAGCCGATGACCGCCTCTGGGGGAAAAACGACTCACGCTCGCGCGAAAACCCTTGCACCTGTCAACTGCAATAGGGATCCGCGCCACATATTCGCCTCATTTTGCGGCACTTGACGGGAAACTTTACGCAAAATTCCGTTGTTGCGAATTTGGCAACAAAGAATCGCCTCAATCTCAGGAATTCCCCGCAAATCCGTGAATTTTGTTGACGCACAGGTCGTCCGCGCCCGTTTCTACATTAATTGTGCCGCCTATTGTTAACCAAATGAAGACGAATCCATCAGGTGTTACCCAAAACGACCGCCAAACCCATGGCGTAGCTGCCACAGCAATGACAAGATTTGGCCGGGGGATGCGCGGTTATGCTTCCAAAACATTTGTCCGATAAGTAAAAGATTAAGTGCCTGTCTGGGGCGGGCGATGATAGCCAGTGGGTGGTTGGTTTGATCGGTTCGGGGAAGGCCGCGATCACTCGTTTCTGCTTACCTGGTTGGTTTTGGGCCGCGCCGTTTTGAAAACTGGCGCGGCCAGTCATTTTTGCTCCGCGCGCCAGGCGGCCCAGGCCTCAGGCGTATCCAGGTCTTGGCAGGCCTGAGGACCGATCACATGCAAGGCCACGGCATCGGCATGGTCCCGTAAGATCGTTTGCGCACCGATATCACCCGACAGCGCACGGAGCTTTGGAACAAGCTCGGGCGGCAGGATAACGGGGTGCCCGGGCTGACGTTCACTTGCGGCGGCACGCAAAATCGGGCCAGCACCTGCGTGCCAAAGTGCGACAAGCGTCGCCATGTCATGCGCCGAGATGTCGGGCATATCGGGCAGGACGATCATCACGGGTCCGGACAGGTGCGCCGCACCGGCGGCGAGGGATGCGCCCATCCCGTGACCCGCATCGACATGGGTGATGGTCACAGCTAGGCCGTCAAGACAGGCCGCGCGCGCCGTTTGCTCTGTGGTCAGGATGACGCGCACGGCGCCAATTTGGGCGGCGCGGGCGACAACGCGGCGCAGCAAGGGCGTGCCGTCAATGTCTTCGAGAAGCTTGTCCCGGCCCTTCATTCGGCGCGACATTCCGGCCGCCGGGATCAAGATCGTGATCGGCTGCGTCATCCCAACTTGCGGATCTTGAGCTCGGTCAATCGGTTGCGCTCGCGCGCGGCGACCTCGAATTGAAAGCCGTGAAATGAAAACCGCTGACCCACGGAGGGGATGGTCTGGGCCTCATGGATCACAAGGCCCGCGATTGTGTTGGCCTCCTCGTCGGGAAGGTTCCAATCCGCTGCGCGGTTGAGATCGCGGATCGTCATGGCGCCGTCGATAACGTAGCTACCATCCGGTCCCGGCGACAGCGCGCGCGGCTGATCCACGTCGAACTCGTCCGCGATCTCACCGACGATTTCCTCAAGGATGTCTTCCAGCGTGATCAGACCCTGCAACGCCCCGTATTCGTCGACAACCAGGGCAAAATGCGTATGTCGGCGCAGAAACTCGCGCATCTGATCATCGAGCGTGGTGGTGTCGGGCACAAAATAGGGCGGGGTGAAGACATTTTCGATCTCAAAGGCCGATAGCCCCGGCGCGTTCTCTCCGCGCATCAATTGATCCATCGCGCGCAACAGGTCCTTTGCATGCACCACCCCGATGATATTTTCCTTTTCATCGCGGAACACCGGCAGGCGTGTATGGGCGGAACCCAAGGCTTGGCTGAGGATTTCGGCCGGTGGATCGTCGGCATCGATCATCTCGATATCGGACCTATGGAGCATGATTTCGTCGACAGTACGTTCATGCAGGTCAAGCGCGCCCAAAAGCCGGTCGCGCTGTTCCTTTTCGACAAGGCCTTCGGAATGGCCAATCGAGAGCGCCCCGACGATCTCTTCTTGCACCGAGAGCATCTGATCGCCCGCGGCGATCCGCACGCCAAAGGGTCTTAGAACGCCGCGCACGATGACGCGGACAATCGCAACAATCGGCGCGAGGATCGAAATGATCACCCCAATGGGCGCCGATGCGCGCGCCGCGGCCCGTTCGGGATCGTTGATCGCATATGTCTTTGGCAAGACCTCGGCAAAGATCAGCACCAAGGCCGTCATCACCAAAGTGGCAGCCGCCACACCGGATTCGCCCAGCAATGCCGTGAACATCGCCGTTGCGAGCGATGTGGCCAGGATATTGGCCAGGTTATTGCCCAAGAGGATCCCGCCGATCAGCCGCTCATTGTCCTCTTTCAGCCGCAGCGCACGTTCGGCACCGCGATTGCCGCGATCGGCCGCATTGCGCAGTTTGCCCCGGGACGCCGCCGTCAAAGCGGTCTCAGAGCCGGAGAAAAACCCCGAAAAGACAAGCAAAAGGATGATCGCCGCCGCGCTGATCCAAAGCGCGGGGTCAATCGCAAGGGCGTCGGACATTTGTTCGGCTTCGATCAATGGGCGTTAGACGATTCACAAAGGGCAAGCGCACGCATTACGGCGTGTCTTCGCGGGATAGCGGATGATGGTCTAGCACAAGTGACTTGAGCCGTTCATCCAAAACATGCGTGTAGATTTCGGTTGTTGAGATATCGGCGTGACCAAGCAACGCTTGGATCGCCCGTAAATCGGCCCCACCGGCCAATAGATGTGTGGCAAAGGCGTGCCGCAGCGTATGCGGTGTCACACGTTCCGGCGATACACCGGCCGCCACGGCAATCTCTTTGACCAGCGTGAAAAAGCGCACCCGGGTTAGGTGGCCGGATTTCCCGCGCGACGGAAACAGAAACCGCGACGGCGCGGCGCCGGTTTCGTGCTGCAACCGCGTCTCTTCGGCATCGCGATGGACAAGCCAGGCGGTCGTGGCGGCGCGGGCCGGATCCGACAGAGGTACCACACGCTCCTTACCGCCTTTGCCCGTCACCAAGATCATTTCGGGATCCCCGCGTAAAGCTGCGGCCGGCAGCGATACAAGCTCGCTCACCCGTACGCCCGTGGCATAAAGCAAATGCATCAGGCAGGCGTTGCGCGCCCTGTCCGGCGCGTTGCGACCATGCGTACCAGCAGCGTGAAGCAAACGGTCGACCGCGTCATGATCAAGCGTCGCGGGCAGCGTTCGCGCCCGCCCAGGACCCTTGAGCTTTAACGCGGGATTGTCATCGCGCAGCTTTTCGTCATGGAGAAAACGGAAAAACTGCCGCAGGGCCGAAAGCCGCCTCGCTCGGGTCGATTGCGCAAAACCCTGCGCCTCAAGATCGACGGCATAGGCTTCGAGATCAGATCGGCTGGCGGACAGCAATTCGCGGTTGCGCCGTGCTGCCCATGCCAAAAAGTCCTGCAAATCGCGTCCATACGCCAAAAGCGTATTTTGCGCCGCATTTGCTTCGGCGGCTTGGGCTTCAAGAAAGCTCGACAAGATTTGCGTCTCACGGGTCATGTCAGGCCGCCCAGGTGTCCAGCAGCAAAAGCTGCAACGCCGCGCGCCGGGCCGTATCTTCCAAGCCGAACGCGCGAAACAGCCGGAGGGCATCGGCGATATCGTCAATATCAGCCCCGTCCGACATCAAAATTAGCGCGGCTTGCAACAGCGCCTCGCCAAGCCGGCCATCCCGCACCAGAAGCGCGTAGCGCTGCGGCCGCTCGGTGGAGCGAAACGCATCCGCGACGGCTTGCGCGATGGGTGCGCGTGCCGGGGCCGCCGCGACCTCGCCTCGTGCGATGGCAAACAAAAACGCCTCGTCTGCGGTCTGTGGTGTGCTGCGGCGCGCCAGGCGTTCATATCCCGGCGATAAAAGCCCAACACGGTGCGCCAGGCGCGCCGTCTCCCCGGTCAGCGGCAGCCGCATCAGGGCTTCGCCATAAAGCGTGGCGAATGCAACGGTCAGGCCCGCATCGTCCATCGCTGCCATGGCATTGGGCAAGATTTGCGCAATGACGGCGCTGTCATTGGCCAAAAGAGCTGCGTCAACCTCTGCCAGAAGGCGGGCGCGTTCCCACAAATCGCCCGAGATGCGAGCGCTATGAAGCGTTGAGATCGTCAGCCATTGCTGCGGCTCAATCGCGCCAATCCGCGTCAGCCGTTCGGCCGCGGCTAGCTGCGCGCGCCAGCCGGCAACATCGGCAAGATCGGAATGTGAAAAGGCCGGTGGCAAATTGGTCGAGCTTGGCCGTTCGCCGATGGCCGCGCGCATCTCATAAAACAGCGGTGTGATCTGCGGATCGGGTGGCAAAGGCGGCTCACCTTCGAACAGATCGGGATCGAGAAACCGGGCGATCAAGGCGGCGTCGGGCTCCGAGATTTGGCCAAGGGCCGCGCCAGTGCCAAGCGACAGCGCGGCGGCCGACCAATCGCCGGACCGGGCCAGGCAAAAGATGCGCGCTGGAAAGGCGGGCGCGATATCGGGATTGGCCCGCATTGCCGCACAGGCCCGTTCGGCTTGTCCGGTCAAAAGGCTGACATCGAAAAACCGCCGGAAGAGTTCCGGATCGGTGGGGCCTGCGCGTTCGGCCAGGGCGCGCGCGGGCTCCAGCGCACCGCGTGCCAAAAGCATATCCAACCGGGCCAGAAACAAAACCGGCGTGTCGCCTGCATCCGCTGGCGCATCGAGTTCGGCTAAGGCTAGGGTTTGGGTGAAGCGCAGCATCGCTGGCAGGCCGTCGGGCGGCACGGAACGGAAGAGCCGCGCAAGCTCGTCCGTTTCACTTGGCCCCCAAAGATTGGACGGCAAGCCCGTCACCGAGGCGGGCAATAAACCAACGGCATCCAGCCGCGCGGCGCCGATGGGCATCGTCTCGATCGGAGCAGGAATGGCACTATCGGCAATATTGCTGTGCGGGGCCACGAACACGTCCGACAACCAAGGCGGGGCGTCAAATTCCTGCGCGGAGCACGTCGCCCCCCACACGCAAAACGGCACCGCCCAGATCTGTGATCTATTCGCCATCAAGTGTGACCGGTGCTGAAATTTCGCGGGTGTCCGGCGTCATCAAACCCGAATAGGAATAGCCGATCAGGCCGACCACTGCCAGCACGATCAGAAGAAGTAATAGCCGGAAGAGACGGCCTATCATCGCCCAAACACTCTGCCCATTATGCCGGCGTTTGCCCGCCGATTAATTTACATATAAGCCATCATGAGGCGTAAATTGCCAGGGTTGAGGGCTTTTTTTTGTGATGGGCGAAACGATGCCACGCACCGGCATGCATTTACGCCGCACCGTTGTGCTGGTTGGCATGCCGGGCGCCGGCAAAAGCGCCGTTGGCCGCGCCCTGTCTGCGGCGCTCAATGTTGAGCTGCGCGATTCCGACGCCGCCATCGTGGAACGCGCGCGCCTGCCCATCGCAGAGATTTTCGAACGCTATGGCGAGGCATTCTTTCGCGACCGCGAAGGGCAGGTGATCCGGTCGCTATTGGGCGGGCCGCCGTGCGTTTTATCGACGGGCGGGGGGGCCTGGTTGTCGGCTGAAAATCGCGCCGTGATCTCGGCTGAGGCGGCTGTGGTCTGGCTCAAGGCCGATTTGTCCTTGCTGTGGTCGCGCGTGCGCCATCGCGATACGCGACCTTTGCTTTTGACCGATGATCCCAAAGCGACCTTGGCGGAGCTGTTTGCCCGACGCACACCGCATTACGCGAATGCGGAATTCATGCTTGAGGTCAAGCCGAACTGGTCGATTACGCAAACCACGGATGCGGTTTTGGACCTCTTGCGTCGTGCCGGCGTGGTCAGCGAGGACGCGGCATGACAATCGATACCGTTCATGTGCCGCTTGGCGATCGTGCCTATGACGTACGGATTGGCGCCGGTCTTTTGCAAGATGCGGCCCGAGAGCTCACAGAGCTTTTGGTCCGTCCACGCGTGTGGATCGTGACCGAAGATCGCGTGACCGCGCTGCATCTTGCCGATCTTGAAGCGCACCTAAACGCGGCCGGGATCGCAGTCCAAAGCCTCAGCTTGCCACCGGGCGAAAGCAGCAAAAGCTGGCCCGCGCTTGAGCGTGTTGTGGAATGGCTGCTGGCTGAAAGGGTGGAACGACGCGACCTCATCATCGCCTTTGGCGGCGGTGTCATCGGTGATTTGGTTGGCTTTGCAGCAGCAATTCTTCGCCGCGGCGTGCGCTTTGTCCAAATCCCAACAACGCTTTTGGCACAAGTCGACAGTTCCGTCGGTGGGAAAACCGGGATCAACAGCCCGCTTGGCAAGAACTTGATCGGGGCGTTTCACCAACCCGCCAAAGTGTTGGCTGACATTGGTCTTTTGTCGACGCTCACCGCGCGCGATTTTCGCGCCGGCTATGGTGAGGTGGTCAAATACGGCTTGCTTGGGGACGCTGCGTTTTTCGCCTGGCTTGAGGCCAACGGCCCGGCCATGGCCGATGGCGATATGGCGGCTCGCGCCTATGCGGTGCGTCGGTCCGTGGAGATGAAGGCCGAGATCGTGGTGCGCGATGAGACCGAGCAGGGCGACCGCGCTTTGCTGAACCTCGGCCATACATTCGCCCATGCGCTTGAGGCGGCTACGGGTTATTCCGACCGGCTTTTGCACGGAGAAGCCGTGGCTTTGGGCTGTGCCCTGGCCTTTGAGCTTTCGGCGCGGCTAGGCCTATGCAGCCAAGAGGACCCAAGCCGGGTGGATGCGCATCTTTCAGCCATGAAGATGATGCGGCAATTGTCTGATATTCCCGGAGGTTTGCCGGATGCGCCAGAGTTGCTTTCGCTGATGGGTCAGGACAAGAAGGTGGTTGACGGGCGGCTTCGCTTTGTCCTTGCACGCGGCATCGGCGAAACGTTCGTGACCTCAGATGTTCCGCCCGACGCGGTTTTAGGTCTGCTCAATGATGCGCTTGCCGCAGCCTGATCAGGCTGACGTGCCGCGATAGGGTTCCACATATTGCAGCGCCATATCCCAGGGAAAAAAGATCCACGTATCTTGGCTGACCCCGGTGATGAAGGTGTTGACCATCGGCTCGCCCTTGGGCTTGGCATAGACGGTCGCGAAATGCGCCTCCGGCAGCAAGGCGCGTACGACCTCAAGCGTTTTGCCGGTATCCACCAGGTCGTCGATCACCAAAACACCGGTACCGTCGCCGACCATGTCGGGGTCCGGCCGAGACAAAACGATCGGTTCGGCCTGGCTTTGGTGATCGTAGGATTTCACCGAAATGGTATCGACCAATCGGATATCGAGCTCGCGGGCAATGATCATGGCCGGCGCCATGCCCCCGCGCGTGATTGCCACCACAGCCTTCCACGCGCCGTTTTCACCTGGGCCGCGTTTGTCGAGCCGCCAGGCAAGCGCGCGGGCATCGCGGTGGATCTGATCCCAAGAGACATGAAAGCCCTTTTCATGCGGAAGCGGATTGATCATGGCAGCCCCTCCTAAGTGTTTGGCCGGCGATGTAGCCGAGCGGCGGCAGTTTTGCCAGCGGTTCCAGGCGGCGTGGCAAGGCCAGACCGCGGGTCCCTCAACCGTCTTTACGCTCCAGCGTCATGTCCGGGGCCTCAGGGTTTTTCATGCCGACGACGTGATAGCCCGAATCGACGTGATGAACCTCGCCAGTCACAGCGCTCGACATATCCGACAACAGGTAAAGCGCCGACTTGCCCACCTCGTCTTGGTTCACGGTCCGGCGAAGCGGCGCGTTATTCTCATTCCATTTCAGGATGTAACGGAAATCGCCGATGCCCGAGGCCGCGAGCGTTTTGATCGTGCCGGCGCTGATCGCATTCACGCGGATGTTTTGCCGGCCCAAATCCTCCGCCATATACATCACGCTGGCCTCCAACGCGGCCTTGGCCACGCCCATTACATTGTAATGTGGCATCACCTTTTCCGCGCCATAGTAGGTCAGCGTGAGCAAAGATCCGCCGTTTGGCATCATCTTTTCCGCGCGCTGGCACACGGCGGTGAAGGAATAGACCGAAATGTCCATCGTCATCGCGAAATTTTCGGGAGAGGTATCGACATAGCGTCCGCGCAGCTCGGATTTATCGGAAAAGCCGATGGCGTGAACGACGAAATCGAGACTGCCCCAGATGGTGGCAATCTTCTCAAAGAGCGCATCCAAACTCGCCGGATCGCCAACGTCACAAGGCTCCACGAAGCTCGAGCCAAGCTCGGCAGCCAGCGGTGCGACGCGCTTTAGGAGCGCATCCCCCTGATAGGAAAACGCAAGCTCGGCGCCTTCCGCGGCCACAGCTTTCGCAATGCCCCAAGCAATCGACTTGTCATTCGCGAGCCCCATGATCAGCCCGCGTTTGCCGTCCATGAGACCCATGCCCCGCAAACTCCGACGTTTTTTCTGTCCCTTCGGTTTAGGCCAACCCGTTCGGGGCATCAAGCACACCCGAGACGGCTTGCGGCGCACTAAACGGAACGGTACACTTATCGCTGAGGGACAACGATGTGGGCAGCGCGGTGACCAGCGACCGCAAGGAAATTTTTGACGGGTCTGATCCGTTTCAACTTGCGCGTGCCTGGCTGGCCGAGGCCGAACGCGTTGAGCCGAACGATCCAAACGCAATTGCGCTTGCCACGGTTGATGAAACCGGGCTTCCGAATGTGCGTATGGTTCTGCTCAAGGACATCGAAGACAACGGATTCGTTTTTTATACAAACTACGGTTCTGCAAAATCGGCGGAGATCGGCCAATCCGAGAAAGCGGCATTTGTACTGCATTGGAAAAGCTTGCGCCGACAAATTCGCGTCCGGGGAACAGTCACGCGCGAAGATGGCCCGCCAGCCGATGCATATTTCGCGTCTCGATCGCTCAAAAGCAGGTTGGGCGCTTGGGCATCGAAGCAAAGTCAACCTCTTGAAAGCCGCGCACAGTTGATGGCAGAGGTCGCACGTGTGACCGCGCAGCACGGCGTCACGCCGGCTCGACCTCCTTTTTGGGGCGGTTTCCGCATCACGCCCGTTGAAATCGAATTCTGGGCCGATGGTGATTTTCGGCTACACGATCGGTTCCGTTGGCGCCGCGTTACGCAAAAAGACCCATGGACAATTCAAAGGTTGAACCCGTAAAGTGCGTAGTCTTGGAAATACAACGATCAACTTTTCGATTTCGATTTTTTCGAAATGGCATATAATTGATCGGAAAATGAAAAGTGGTGCAAAGTTACATGCATGACCAATCGAAATTCTCTGAAGGGTTGAGAATGCATGTGCTATGTTGGGGCAGTGCGGTAGGGAAATGAGGATGACGGAGGATAGTGCAGGCTCCGGCGGCGGTATCAGCGGCCGCGTGAAGTGGTTCGATGCGACAAAGGGCTTCGGGTTTATCGTGGCCGATGCGGGTGGACCGGATATTCTGCTTCACGCAAATGTCTTGCGTAATTTCGGCCAAGGATCGGTTGCGGATAACTCCCGCATCACGGTTGTTGTGCATCGGACGCCGCGCGGCGTTCAGGCCCAAGAAATTCTAGAACTCGCGCCACCAGAATCGGGCGGTCTTGAGGATATCGGGTTCGAAGGGGTCGAGAACCTCACCGACGATATCCCCTTTGTCGCTGCGCGCGTGAAGTGGTTCGACAAGGCGAAGGGTTTCGGGTTTGCAAACGAATTTGGCAATTCGGCCGATGTGTTTGTGCATATCGAAGTGCTGCGGCGGTTTGGCTTGGCCGATCTGATGCCGGGTGAGGCGATCACGATGCGTGTGGTCGATGGCCCACGGGGCAAGATGGCCGGCGAAGTGCGGCCCTGGGATTACGTACGGGACGATCCTTAATGCGAGCGATGGTTTTGGCGCTGGCCTTATACACGTTGCCCCAATCCGGTCTGGCTTGCGTCGAGGACCGCGTGGAAATTCGCGGCGATTTCGGCGGCGCGCGCTTCAACGTCGAGGTGGCCGACGATGCGCAAGAACGCAGTGTCGGTCTGATGCATCGCGAAAGCCTCGCGACAAATGCGGGCATGCTTTTTGTCTACCCCATCGAAGAAGAGGTGGGGTTTTGGATGGAAAACACATTGATCCCTTTAGACATGGTGTTCTTCAACGCGTCCGGTATCGCCGTAAAGGTGCATGAGAATGCAATTCCTTTGGACCGAACCGTGATCCGCAGCGATTTCCCGACGCAATATGTCTTGGAAATCAACGGTGGCTTGGCCCGTCAAATCGGCATCGCGCCTGGGGCGGAGCTCCGGCATCCCTCGGTGCAACAAGGTATTGCCGCATGGCCGTGCGAGTAGGGTCTTTTCCTTCGTCGCCTTGCGCGGTATGGGGCGCATCAGTCGGGGCGTAGCGCAGCCTGGTAGCGCGTCTGTTTTGGGTACAGAAGGTCGTGAGTTCGAATCTCGCCGCCCCGACCACGCCTATTTAGCCCCAGATCTTGCACGGCCTCGGGCCTCAGCTATGGCGCCGCGGCCACGTCTGAGACGGGCCAGCTTGACGACAGGGCGCATTTTTGTGCCTTTACCTTATCTGGTGTGTGCAGTTCGGCGTATCGTCCATATTTGGTGGTAGAAGCCGTGCGGATGCAGCAGCGCGGTGTAACTTCCCCGGGGTAAACGGAAAATTCGTGACCCCCTGCCAATGGCGCGCCGAGGCGGAATCATTGCCGCCCGCGGCAGATCATCTCTGGCCCAAAATTCAACCCAAAAAACTGTAACAAATTTGAAAAAATCCTGTTGACCGAGACGCGACTCTCGCTGCAAGTTGTGTGGGCTGAGGAAAGCAATACTAAATATGGTACTCCTCGGCACGGGACGATAGCCCATCCATAGTCGAAACGGTCTAAGGCTGAGACCGGCGCCTCGGTGCGTGCACTGCGGTGGAAGGGAGGTTGTGCCGAAGGCGAAGATTGAGGTCCGAGCGCAACGACGCTGGCAGGGCAAGAATATGGGACCAGTGTAAATGAAAATCGAACGCAGATTTACGACCGCAGGCGCAGATGCTTTCGCCGGGGTCGAGTTTAGCACCACCACGTCCGAGATCCGCAACCCCGATGGCACGGTTGTATTCAAGCTCGATGCGGTTGAGGTGCCGAGCACGTGGAGCCAGGTTGCCTCCGACGTGATCGCGCAGAAGTATTTCCGCAAAGCTGGCGTGCCCGCGGCGCTAAAGCCAGTCAAGGAGCGCGGCGTGCCGTCCTTTCTGTGGCGCCACGTCGCGGACGGCGATGCGTTGGCGGCGATGCCCGAGGATGTCCGTTATGGCGGTGAGACCTCAGCAAAACAGGTGTTTCGGCGTTTGGCTGGCGCTTGGGCCTATTGGGGCTGGAAGGGTGGGTATTTCTCGTCCGAAGACGATGCGCGTGCCTATTTTGACGAGATGCAGCTAATGTTGGCGCGCCAAATGGCTGCACCGAACTCGCCGCAATGGTTCAATACTGGGCTGCACTGGGCCTACGGCATCGACGGGCCGAGCCAGGGCCACCACTATGTCGATTACAAAACCGGTAAACTCACGAAATCCGCAAGCGCTTACGAGCACCCGCAGCCGCATGCGTGCTTTATCCAATCCGTTGCCGATGATTTGGTGAACGAGGGTGGGATTATGGACCTTTGGGTGCGGGAGGCGCGGCTTTTCAAATACGGCTCGGGCACCGGGACGAATTTCAGCCGTCTCCGTGGCGACGGAGAGCGGTTGTCCGGCGGCGGCAAATCCTCCGGCCTCATGGGCTTTCTCAAAATCGGAGACCGCGCGGCCGGCGCGATCAAATCAGGCGGGACAACCCGTCGAGCAGCGAAGATGGTGATCGTGGACGCCGATCACCCCGATATCGAAGATTTCATCAATTGGAAGGTGATCGAAGAGCAGAAAGTGGCCTCTATCGTCGCGGGCTCCAAACTGCATGAAAAGATGCTCAATGGCATCTTTGACGCAATTGGCGCCTGGGATGGCAGTGTCGAGGATGCGGTGGACCCGGCCAAGAATGGCGCGCTGAAAAAGGCCATCCGTGCTGCGAAGTCGGCCATGATCCCAGAAACGTATGTCAAACGCGTGCTCGATTATGCGCGACAGGGTCACACCTCGATTGAGTTCCCGACCTACAATACCGATTGGGATAGCGAGGCTTATTCGAGTGTCTCGGGCCAGAACTCTAACAATTCGATCCGGGTCACAGATGCGTTCCTCTATGCCGTGGAAAAGGATGCGGATTGGGCGCTGACAAGCCGCGTCGATGGCAGCGTCACAAAGACGGTCAAAGCGCGCACGCTGTGGGAAAAGGTCGGCCACGCTGCCTGGGCCTGCGCCGATCCAGGCATCCAGTTCCACGACACCGTCAATGCCTGGCATACCTGCCCAGAAGACGGAGAGATCAGGGGCTCAAATCCCTGTTCTGAATACATGTTTCTCGATGACACGGCCTGTAATTTGGCCTCGATGAACCTGTTGACCTTTCTGCATGACGGGGTGTTCGACGCCGAAGGCTACATGCATGCCACGCGGCTTTGGACGCTGACGCTCGAAGTGTCGGTTACCATGGCGCAGTTCCCGTCGAAAGAGATTGCGCAGCTCAGCTACGATTTTCGCACCCTTGGCCTCGGCTATGCCAATATCGGCGGGCTGTTGATGAATATGGGCCTTGGCTATGACAGTTCCGAAGGCCGTGCGATTGCGGGCGCGTTGACCGCAATTATGACCGGCGTGGCTTATGCGACCTCGGCCGAGATTGCGGGCGAATTGGGGCCTTTTGCCGGCTATGCCAAAAACCGCGAGCACATGTTGCGGGTCATCCGCAATCACCGGACGGCCGCCTATGGACGGACCGATGGATATGAGGCGGTGAATGTCGCGCCGGTGGCGCTCGACCATGCCAATTGCCCCGATCAAAAGTTGATTGAGCTGGCGCGCGGTGCCTGGGATGAGGCGTTGGAATTGGGCGAAGCGAACGGGTATCGCAACGCCCAAGCGACGGTTATCGCGCCGACCGGCACAATCGGGTTGGTCATGGATTGCGACACAACCGGAATTGAGCCCGATTTCGCCTTGGTGAAATTCAAGAAACTCGCGGGCGGCGGTTATTTCAAAATCATAAATCGGTCAGTGCCGTCCGCGCTGGAAAAGTTGGGCTATAGCTCCGGTCAGATTGAAGAGATCATCGCCTATGCAGTTGGTCATGCAACGCTTGGAAATGCGCCGGGCGTCAACCACACCGCCTTGATCGGGCATGGTTTTGGCAAAGATGAGTTGGAGAAAATTGAAAGCGCCCTGCCATCTGCGTTTGATATCCGATTTGTCTTCAACCAATGGACCTTGGGCGAGGCGTTTTGCACGCAAACCCTTGGCATACCAGCGGAAAAGCTGAACGATCCCACCTTCGACATGCTTCGGCATTTGGGCTTTTCGAAAGCCGAGATCGATGCCGCGAATGACCATGTCTGCGGCACCATGACCCTAGAGGGGGCGCCGTTTTTGAAAGACGCGCATCTCAGCGTATTCGATTGCGCCAATCCATGCGGAAAAAAGGGTCAGCGGTATCTGAGTGTCGAAAGTCACATTTATATGATGGCCGCGGCGCAGAGCTTTATTTCAGGCGCGATTTCGAAAACCATTAATATGGCCAATCACGCCACGATCGAGGATTGCCAAAAAGCCTATGAGCTGTCCTGGTCGCTTGGTGTCAAAGCGAACGCGCTCTATCGTGATGGATCGAAGCTCTCGCAGCCCTTGGCAGCTGCTCTTATAGAAGATGATGAGGATGCCGCGGAGATCTTGGAGACAGGATCGACGATGGAGAAAGCTCAGGTCATTGCAGAGAAGATCATCGAGAAGGTTGTTGTAAAAGAAGTAGTCCGTGCGCATCGCGAAAAGCTACCGCATCGGCGCAAGGGCTATACCCAAAAGGCAATTGTTGGCGGGCACAAGGTTTACCTTCGCACGGGTGAGTTCCACGACGGGTCTTTGGGCGAAATATTCATCGATATGCACAAAGAGGGCGCGGGCTTCCGTGCGATGATGAACAACTTCGCTATCGCGGTGTCGGTGGGCCTGCAATATGGTGTGCCGCTCGAAGAATTCGTCGATGCGTTCACATTCACCAAGTTCGAGCCGTCAGGCATGGTGCAAAACAACGACTCGATCAAGAACGCGACGTCCATTTTGGACTATATTTTCCGCGAGCTTGCCGTGAGTTATCTGGACCGGACCGATCTTGCCCATGTTGCCCCAGAAGGCGCGAGTTTCGACGAAATTGGGCGCGGGGCCGAAGAGGGCGTGCGGAATTTTGAGGAAATTCCCGACAGCCATGGGTCGTCCCCGATTGACGTGCTGAAGCAGGTCGCCTCGACCGGGTATCTCAGAAAGCGCGCGCCGCAACAGCTTGTCGTTCTTCAGGGCGGGCCCGACTTGGAAGATGCGGTTTCGATGGTCGCGCCGCAGACGGGCCAAGGCACGGTTGCGGCGGCGGCGTCGACAACCGCCATCACAACCGGTGCGGCCAGCATGGACGCGGCCGTTATGGCAAAGCTGCAAGGCTACGAAGGTGAGGCCTGCGGCGAATGCGGAAACTACACGCTGGTGCGTAACGGCACGTGCATGAAATGCAACACCTGCGGCGCGACAAGCGGGTGTAGCTGAGGAATTCGTTCCGTCCCGCTTGGGAGCGAGGGGGACGAACGACACACGGGGCGGGTGCGCTCGCCCCTAACGCGGGTCAGGCCGCAGGCAGAAACCGGGCGGTATCAAACGGAGCCTGATCAGCGAAACTCTATGGGGGACCCTCGGGTCCCCCCTTTTCTTTTGCAGGCGGCGGGTCGCGTCGGGCCAGCTGCGCCAGCCGCTCCTTGACCCGCATTGCCATGGACAAAACGCATCGTCCCACAGCAAAACTGCCGGTCCGCGTCAGATCGACCCGCCGATGGCGCGGTGCGCCCGTTACCCCGCCGCGGTGACCGGGTCATTGACGACGATCACGGGTTTCATCTGGTCAAGAATGTCGGCGGCGAGATGGCATTTGATCTCGTGTCCGGTCCCAAGTTTCCGCATCGGCGGCACGTCGGTCTCGCAGAGATTGCCGGGCACCTCGGATTTCCAGCGACAGCGGGTCTGGAACGGGCAGCCCGATGGTGGGTTCATCGCCGAGGGGATGTCGCCTTCCAGCACGATGCGCTGTTTTTCGACGCTTGTATCGGCGATTGGAACAGCCGAGAGAAGGGCTTCGGTATACGGGTGGTAGGGCGGGTTAAAGACCTGTTCTGTATCGCCAATTTCGACCACATGGCCAAGGTACATGACCATCACACGGTCACTGAGATAGCGCACAATCGAGAGATCATGCGAGATGAAGAGAAGCGTTGTCTTCTCGGTCCGCTGTATCTCCATCAAGAGATCGGTGACCGCCGCTTGAACCGAGACATCCAGCGCCGAGACGGGTTCATCAGCGACGACAATTCGCGCACCGCCCGCAAAGGCCCGCGCGATGCCCACGCGCTGTTTTTGGCCACCCGAGAGCTGGCGTGGCATGCGGTCGGCAAAGGCGCGCGGCAGTTTGACCAGGTCCAAAAGCTCCAACATCCGGTTGCGCCGGTCGGCGTCGGAATTGCCATAGTGGAAGACCTCAAGGGCGCGGATAATTTGCCGTCCGACCGTCATCGACGGGTTCAGCGTGTCGAACGGGTTCTGGAACACCATTTGGATCGACGAGACCGTACCGGTATCGCGGCTGTCGATGGGCGTGCCTTGGATCGATTGATTGTCGAGCAGGACCTGCCCATCGGTGGCGGTTTCAAGCCCCATCAACACCTTTGCCAGGGTCGATTTCCCGCAGCCCGATTCCCCCACAATCGCCAAGGTCTCGGATTCGCGCGCCTCAAAGCTAAGCGTTTCGTTTGCCTTGACGACCTTGGTGCCGCCGCCACCGAACATCTTGTTCGCCGCCACCTCATAGTATTTCTTCAACTCGTCGATCTTCAGGACCGTATCGCCAATCTCGGCTTTGCCTTTTTCTTCGGTCGCCACAATTGGCGCGTTCCAGTCAATCTCTAGATTGCGCAGGCAGCGGGTGGCGTGCCGGTCATCGCCGGCAACATCTGTCATCTGGATATCCTGTGCATCGCAGCGGCCCTGTTCGAAATAATCACAACGCGGGCCGAAATTGCAGCCAGGCGGGCGTTCATGGGGCAGGGGAAAATTGCCGGGAATGGCCACAAGCGGGCGCGATGTTTTGTCCGCGCCCGGCAGCGGGATCGAGCGAAAGAGCGCCTGCGTATAGGGATGCTGCATCCGGTCGAAGACATCTTCGATCGACCCGGTCTCAACCGCTTCGCCGGAATACATCACGCACAGCCGGTCGCAGGTTTCCAAGACCAGGCCGAGATTATGGGAAATGAACAGCATCGATGTGCCGTATTTGGTGCCGAGGTCTTTGACCAATTCGACGACCGCGGCCTCGACGGTCACATCCAGCGCAGTTGTCGGTTCATCTAGGATCAAAAGGCTTGGCTTGGACATCAGCGCCATGGCGATCACGATACGCTGTTGCTGACCACCCGAAAGCTGATGGGGATAGCTTTTCAGCATGCGTTCGGGGTCGGGCAGGCGGACATCGGTCACCACTTCGAGCGCACGGGCATAAGCTTCTTTTTCGCCGATGCCTTCATGGATCATCGGCACTTCCATGAGCTGTTGGCCGATCTTCATGGCGGGATTGAGCGATGCCATAGGTTCTTGATAGATCATCGCAATTTCAGACCCGCGCAGATCACGTAGCTCTTCGGCAGACATTGCGTTCAGGTCGCGGCCTTTGAATTTGATCGTGCCGCCCACGATCCGACCATTGACGCCCAGGTCCTGCATCACGCCAAGCGCCACGGTGGATTTCCCGCAGCCCGATTCACCGACCAGCCCCATGGCTTCACCGGGCATCACCGTGCAGGAAAAATCCATCACGGCGGGAATTTCGCGGAGGCGGGTGAAGAAGGAGATCGAGAGGTTCGAGATCTCTAGGATCGGTCCGTCATAGCTGGTCATCTGTGTCTCCCTGGCGCTCGATTGAGGCTTGGTGGATGGTCCGGTTTACCCGGATAGACTTGGTATATCTGCCGTATATCTTTGGTATGGCTGCTGTTATCGATCCCCGAGTTTCACGACAAAGTGGCGGCAACCGGTGCGCGCTTTATCGACGTTCATGGGCTTGGCTTGCCAGATCACGCTGGAGCCGAACGTCGCACCAAAGAAAAGGATCAACACGACCGACATCGGGCTGATCAATCCTTAAGGCTTTCTTCGCGCAGCCCATCAGCCAATAGATTTAGGCCCAAAACGAGCGACATCAGCGCCAGAGCAGGTGGCAGGGGCGGGTGCGGGTAGACGGTCAGAAGACGCCGTCCCTCGTTGATCGTCGAGCCCCAATCCGGCGATTCCGGGCTCACGCCGAGGCCGAAGAACCCTAATGTTCCCAAAAGGATCGTCGTATAGCCAATGCGCAAACAGAAATCGACGATCAGCGGACCGCGTGCATTGGGCAGGATTTCCCAAAGCATGATGTACCACGGCCCTTCGCCGCGCGTTTGCGCCGCACCTACGTAGTCTCGCGTTCGGACGTCCAAGACGAGCCCGCGGACGATCCGGAAGACGGTGGGTGAGTTCACGAACACGACCGAGACAAACACGATCAGGATATTCTTGGGCACGTCGATCCCGTCGATTGCGGCCGGCAATGGTCGAAACAGGCTTTCCGGATCGGGATCGCTCAGAAGCGACAGATAGGCCCAACCGCCGACCACAACTGTGACGCCCACCAAGACATTGCGCAATTGGGGCTGCGTGTGGAACCGGGAATTGAACAGCGTCACAAAGAACAGGATCGGGAAGATGAACAAGACGCCGCCCATCACGATCGGGATAAAGCTGTCTTGGATTTCGGGTGTGACCAGCAGGTAGAACAGCAAGATCACCGGAAAGGCCAAGACCAAATTCGCGATGAACGTGATGATCGTGTCGATCCGACCGCCCAAATAGCCCGCAGGCAAGCCAAGCGAGATGCCGACCATAAAGGCAAAGAGCGTGGCCAGCGGCGCGATCCGCAAAACCGAGACGGCGCCGTAGACCATTCGGCTGAACACGTCGCGGCCAAGGCTATCGGCCCCCAAAAGGTAAAAGGCGTATTCGCCGTCCTCTGGGTCCGGCAGCGGCACCCCCGGCGTTCCATTGCGGATCGATGAGATCTGTGACAGCGGCTCATGCGTGGCAATCAGACCGGCAAAAATGGCGGTGAAAATCCAGAACATCACCAGGCCAAAGCCGACCATGCCGATCGGACTGTCAAAGAGCTTACCGTAAAGGCCGAGCTTGCGCTTAAACGTGATCGAGACCGCAAACAGCGCAATCAGCGCGATCCATACGGGCACGAACCGCGCGCCGAGCGATCCGATGATACCGCGCGCCTCCAGGTCGGGCTGCACGATGCCGCCAACGATGTAGATCACGCAACAGGCGAGAAACAGCAAAACGGCGTATTTCATACCCATCAGCGCGTAATCGGACGGTGTGCGCACGATGCTGAGCGTGTGATCGGCATTCACCACCGTCTCACCCGGTCGGATGCCCGCGATGGTCAGAGCGATATTGCTGAGAAAACTGATGATGAAGACGACCAGTGCTGCCAGCATCATCGGGTTCAAGATGGCGCCAAGGTTTCCGGACCAAGTTAGATGTTCCATGCTGCGTTGCCCCTTAGCTAATCCGGATCCGCGGGTTCAAGAACACATAGCCGATGTCAGAAATCAGCTGCGTGATCAAAACCACAAGGACGGCAACGATGGAGCAGGTGAGCAGCAATTCGATATCGTTGTTGGATGCTGCTTGGACCAAGGTCCAGCCGAAGCCATTGTAATTGAACAGTGTCTCCACAATCACGACCCCGGTCAGAAGCCACGGGAATTGGAGCATGATGACGGTAAACGGCGCAATGAGCGCGTTGCGCAATGCGTGTTTCAGAACGATCTTGCGGAAGCTGACACCTTTCAGCCGCGCGGTTCGGATATATTGCGCGGTCATGACCTCTGCCATGGAGGCGCGGGTCATACGCGCGATATATCCCATGCCGTAAAGTGCGATGGTCATGACCGGCAGGGTGAAGTTCCAGAAATTGGCGCCGTCCATCGCTTGGCGGGCGGAGCCTTGGAACAACGTGCGCCCCTCAATCCAGCCCCATTCCGCCAAAAGCGGCGATATGCCGGTTTGCGAGGAGGCCAGCAAAACAATGAAGATCACGCCAGAGACGTATTCCGGCGTCGCGGTTGTGGCGATGGCAAAGGTCGATAAGGATCGGTCGAGCCGAGAGCCTTCGCGCATGCCCGCCAGAACGCCCACAAGCAATGCTGCCGGTACCATGATGATAAAGGCCCAGAACATCAGCTTGCCGGTCAGGGCCAAACGACCGCCCACAATCGACGACACCTCGTCGTCCGAGACCGTTGAATACCCCAAATCGCCTTGCAGGACGCCGCAAAAGCGCGGCGCGTCTTCCAAGCTATCCCCGAGATCGACGCAGCGCCCTGTCACTTCACCGGTTTCTTCGTCGATCAATGTCCAACCCGGGCGGACGCCAAGCCATTCGCCATACCGCGACACCATCGACCCGCCATAGCCATTGCGGTCGAGCCAGCTTGCCACCTCGGCATCCGTCATCCGCGCATTGCCCTGCGTTTTGGCGAGTTTTTCCAGATTGGGCTGAAGGTTGGTCAGGAAGAAAACAACGAAGGTAAGACACAAGGCGGTCAGCGCCATCACGCCAATTCGTTTGAGGATAAAAAGTGCCATGCACGGTCCCTGTTCAGTGGCTGGCCGGTCTTTTGCGGGCCTAAAAGGAACAGGGCGGCGTCTGGATGAGCGCCGCCCTGTGATCGTTTAGGTCAGGCTTCAATGCCGAGATAATGTGGATTGATCTCGAACTTGGGATGCATGAACGCGTTGACCACATTGGGCTGTGCGTGGCGATAGAGTGAGCGCCAATAGGGCTGACACACCACAGCGTCATCGCGCAGGATCGTTTGCAGCTGAGCCATGATGGCCCGCCGCTCTTCGGAGTTTTGGATCCCGTTGGCTTGGTCAAGCAAGGCATCGAAGTCTGGATTTGCATACCCGGCTTCGTTCCATGCCACGCCTGAGCGGTAGGCGAGGTTGTAGATTTCGACACCAAGGACACGGCCATTCCAACCGGTCGAGCTGAGCGGGTAGTTCAGCCAATCGTTCCAGAAGGTCGACCCTGGAATAATCACCCGTTCCACATTGAAGCCCGCATCGCGCAATTGCGCGGCATAGGCGTCGGTGGTCGGGCGTTCGAAGCCCCCGTCGAGCGATGTGATTTCGAACACGTGGTCGGCATAGCCGGCCTCGGTGAGAAGGGCCAGCGCACCTTCTTTGTCGACGGCCACCGGCTCGATCTCGGCATATTCGGGATGGATCGGCGCGACGTGGTGGTTTTCAGCCACCGAGCCGCGGTTGTCGTATCCAAGCTCCAACACTTCTTGCAGATCGACGGCCATGTTGATGGCCTGACGCACGCGGGGGTCGTTATAGGGCTCGCTGGACTGGTTGGGGCGCAGCACGATGGTCGCCGCGGTGGGCGTTTCGTATTGCGTCCACCCGATCGCATCGAAGATTTCGATGAACTCACCCACGGTTTCGTAGGTCATGTCGAACTCGCCCGCATCGGCGCCGGCGAACCATGCCGCAGGGTCGGTGCCCAGATCGATGAACTCGATTGTATCGAGATACGCTGTGCCCCAATAGGTGTGATCGGGATTTTTCTCCAACAACGCACCCACGCCCACTTCGTGTCGCGCGATCCGATAGGCGCCGGTTCCCACACCATGTGATACCGGGTCCTGGCCGATGTAATCCATGTGCTGGATGGCACCGGGATATTCCGCCATAGCTGGCACGATGACGATATCGGGGCGTTGCAGGTTCAATTGCACGGTGAGATCATCGACGACGACGATGGCGCCTTCGGCGGCCGAGGTGCCACCCTCTGCAATCAGCGCGCCCATACGCGTGGCCATCGAATTGCCTTCGACCTCGGTTTCGCACCAAGCCTCGAAATTCGCAGCAACATGGGCGGCGGTGAATGCGTCGCCATTGTTAAACGTAACGCCAGGACGCACGTTCAGTGTGTATTGCGTGGCATCGTCATTGGCTTCCCAACTTTCCAGGAGCACACCAGTGAAGGTCCCGTCTGGATTGAGTTCGATGAGATATTCGGCGATGCCGCGGGTCATGTTCGCAAGTTCGTTCCAGTCATAGGTGCGCGGGTCTTTGCCGGCGCGCACGCTCATCTGGATGCGCAAATCACCACCCATCGGAGCGGACGCGAGATGGCCGCCAGCTTCGGCGGGCGATAAACCAATCAATGAATAAGCGGCTGCCGCACTCACGCCGAGCGCTGTTGTGCGTGCCAAAAATTCGCGCCGGCTAAGGTCGCCGGCCAAGCATTCCTCGGCATACATTGTAGCTGCCGGGTGAATGGCCCGGCCGCGGTCTAGCTGTTCCGACATATAAAGTCTCCCTGTGACGTTGTCGTCTGTCTTGGTGCATGCAGTTTTTTGCAGGTCCGCCGCCAATACCCATCGTCATGACGTTTTCCCCACTTGCACGGCGTGGTACGCATACGGCACGCTTTAGTTGCCGCCGTCAACGGCACAGCGCGGCGTTTCATGGAAAAAATGCGACATCTTGGTGCCGCTTTCAGACACTTTCGCACCACCGACTAGGAATTAAGCCGAAATATAAAATCTTCGTCATCAGCCGATCCGGCGGGGGCCAGCGCGGCGAAATTCTGTCGGGGTGAGGCCAGTATAGCCGGCAAAGGCGCGGGTGAAGTATGCGGGCGATGAAAAGCCCAACTGCTCCGACACCGCCCGCGCGCTTAGTCGGGTATCCGACAGCATCGCGCGCGCAGCATGCATGACACGTTCATTGAGCAGGGCATGCGCCGGACGGCCAGCCGTTTCGCGGCAGACCCGGCTGAGATGCGTCGGCGTGACGCCCAATTCCTTGGCAAAATCCGCCACACCAAAGCCCTGATGGTACGACCCTTCCATCAGATCGGAGAATTTGCGCACCAGACCGTGGCTCGCTTTCGACCCCAATGCGCCGTCCTGGCGTTCCAATTCGCGGGTCAGCGCGGTTGAAATAAGCAGGCCATAAGCTTGCAAGGCGCGCGCCATCGCCGGGGCCTGTCCGGCCAATTCCCGTTCGATCCGTTCAATGGCCGATGTCAGGTTGCCCTGGGCTTCGATGTTCGAAATTCTCAGATGGACCGCTCTTTCGGGCAATCCGAGATCTTCCGTCGTCGGCACCTCAAGCACCAGGCCCTGGATCTGGGCCGGCAACTCCAGCGCCATGATCGTGCGCGCCGGAACCCAAATCGCTGTATTCGGTCCGTAACCCCGGTTGATACAAGAGATGATGACACGCCCCTGGCCGCGGGTGATCCAGTACAAATGATGGCTTTGATTGCCGTGCAATTCCTGCATGCGCCAGGGCGCGCCCATGCGGAGCTTGGTCAGAGATGTCACGGAGTAGGTGGCCATAAGCGCCACCGTAATTGTTCGAAATTGTAAAGAGAAGGTCCGAGATCGGCATTGTCGAAAATATGTGGCAATCAGGATCGCTGTGCTGAGCTATCACAGCGCGACCCGCGCCCAATCCTGCATTCTTGCGCGAAACCAGGTGCGCTGGCGCTTGGCATATTGCCGTGTGGCGATGATGCTGGCCTCCCGCGCGGCCGCAAATGTGAGATCGCCGCGGAGATAAGAGATCAGCTCCTTTGCTCCGATCGCTTTGGCTTCACCGCCTGCTGTCTGCCAGCGGGGGAGGTTCTTTTCGGCCTCCTCCAGCGCGCCGTTTTCTAGCATGATATCAAAGCGTTGTTCGATGCGTTTGGCCAACACATCGCGATCTGTGTCCAGCAACAGCCGTGTTGTCTTTTCCGGCACCAAGAGCGGTGGTGCCGTTTCGGCCTGCCACGCGCTCAGCGGATGACCGGTCGCCCGCCAGACCTCCCATCCGCGCTGCACGCGCGCGCGATTTTGCCGGTCGATGCGCGCCGCCAAGACCGGGTCCGCGGCGTCAAGCGCGCTCAGCAGCTGGGAGAGAGGCAACGCATCCGCTTCGTCGCGCACGGCGGGTGGGATCGGCGGAATGTCGGCCAGGCCGTCGCAGAGGGCGGCAAAATACAGCCCGGTCCCCCCGACGATGATCGGCCGGGTCGGCGCCAACATCGGGGTGAGATCGCGCAGCCAGTGTCCAACCGAATAGTCCAAGCCCCAGCCCACATGTCCATAAAGCGCGTGCGGCGCACGGGCGAGGTCGTTCGGGCTTGGCCGGGCCGTCAGCACATGCCATCCGGCGTAAACCTGCAACGCGTCGGCATTAACGATTTGCCCGCCCTGGGCCTCGGCGATCTGCAATGCGAGGGCGGATTTCCCGCTCGCGGTCGGGCCTGCGATCAGCACCGGCTGGTCGGGCGGAATGGTGGTGAGATCGACGCTCACCGGGTGCGATGTGGCAATTTCCGCCCTCCCGAGTTGAACAGCCCCGGCAATTGCGCCATAAGCGCCACGTACCGTATGCCCCAGGATACAGGTTCCCCATGCCCGACGATACCACCCCGCCGCGACCGCTTTATTCGCGGGTGATGTTGAAAATCTCCGGCGAGGCATTGATGGGCAGCCAAGGGTTTGGTCTTCATCCCCCAACCGTGGAACGTATCGCTGCCGAAGTGAAATCGGTTCATGATATGGGCGTGCAGATCTGTATGGTGATCGGCGGGGGCAACATTTTTCGCGGCCTGCAAGGCTCAGCCCAAGGGATGGAGCGAACAACCGCCGATTACATGGGCATGCTGGCCACGGTGATGAATGCGCTGGCGATGCAATCGGCGCTCGAAAGCGCCGGCGTCTTTACGCGGGTGATCAGCGCCATTCCGATGGATCAGGTATGTGAGCCCTATATTCGGCGCCGTGCGGTGCGGCATCTGGAAAAGGACCGGGTTTGCATTTTTGCCGCCGGCACGGGCAATCCGTATTTCACAACCGATACCGCGGCCACCTTGCGGGCCAATGAAATGCGCTGCCAGGCGATCTTTAAAGGAACCAAAGTCGACGGCGTCTATGACAAGGACCCCGTCAAACATGATGACGCAAAACGGTTCGATGAGATCAGCTATGACGACGTTTTGGCCCAGCATCTGGGCGTCATGGATGCGTCTGCGATTGCTTTGGCGCGCGAAAACGATGTGCCGATTATCGTGTTCTCGCTGGATGAACCTGGCGGGTTTCGCGGCATCCTGGCTGGTAAGGGGACCTATACAAAGGTCCACTGACCGCCTAATTACCGCCAAATTGACTTGCGATCTGGGCCGGGTGGAGGGCGCCTAAATGTCTGAAGAGTTTGAGCTAGACACCGACGACCTGGAACGCAGGATGGATGGCGCATTGGCCAGCTTACGCACCGAATTCGCCTCGCTGCGCACGGGCCGGGCGTCGGCCTCGATGCTGGAGCCTGTGATGGTCGATGCCTATGGGGCTGCGACGCCGATCAATCAAGTCGGTACCGTCAACGTGCCAGAGCCGCGCATGGTCACCGTGAACGTTTGGGATAAGGGCTTGGTGGGTAAGGTCGAAAAAGCGATCCGAGAGTCAGGCCTTGGGATCAACCCGCAGCTCAACGGCACGATCATCATGTTGCCTATCCCAGAATTAAACGAAGAACGGCGCCGCGAATTAACGAAAGTTGCAGCACAATATGCTGAAAACGCCCGTGTCGCGGTACGCAACGTGCGGCGTGACGGGATGGATCAGATCAAAAAGGCCGAGATTTCGGAAGATGACCGGAAGTTTTGGGAAGGCGCCGTCCAA
The DNA here is from genome assembly GCA_039183205.1 of Pseudomonadota bacterium. Lineage (GTDB taxonomy): Bacteria > Pseudomonadota > Alphaproteobacteria > Rhodobacterales > Rhodobacteraceae > HKCCE3408. The sequence goes on from JBCDBR010000016.1 coordinate 56,065, forward strand.
GAGGCAACCGACGCCCATATCGCGAAGGTCGATACCGCTTTGCAGACGAAGCAAGATGAAATTATGCAGGTCTGACAGGCCGCAATGAGCATTAAGGAGCCCAATATGGCCCACATCGATACCACAAGGCCCGCCCATGTTGCCATCATCATGGACGGAAATGGCCGGTGGGCACAGATGCGTGGGCGTCCGCGTTTGGTCGGCCATCACGCCGGGGCGCGGCGGGTGAAGGAAATTGTGCGTGCCTGCCCACAGCTTGGTGTCAAATACCTCACCATCTTCGCCTTCTCGACCGAAAACTGGAAACGAACGCAGGCCGAAGTTGCAGGTCTGATGAGCTTGTTCAAACGGTATATTCGACGCGAAAGCCAAGCGCTGCGCAGCGAAGGCGTCCGGGTGCGCTTTATCGGCGATCGGGTGCGGCTGGAGCCGGCCTTGGTCGATCTGATGGATGGGCTTGAACTGATGACTGCGGATAATGACAAGGTCCATTTGACCATTGCGCTAAATTACGGTGGCCGGGACGAGGTTGCGCGCGCGGCCAAACGGTTGGCCCAAGACGTGGCAACCGGCAAACTATGCCCGTCGGATGTGACCGACGAGACCATGCCACGTTACCTCGACACCTATTTTCTACCCGATCCCGACCTTGTCATCCGCACCTCCGGTGAGGCGCGGATTTCTAACTTTCTTCTGTGGCAATCGGCCTATGCGGAATACGAGTTTGTCGAAACGCTTTGGCCGGATTTCACCCAAGACGAATTTGCCCGCATATTGGCGCGCTTTGGCGGCCGCGAACGCCGTTACGGCGCTGTACTGGCCTAACCAGACATGCCCAAAGACGCCTTTCCCGATCTGCTGACGCGGGCGGGGACCGGTGTGGCCCTGGCGCTTGTGGGCTTGGGCGCAATCTGGTTTGGCAGCTGGCTCTTTCTGGCCGTTGTGGCCATCGCTGTGGCGCTTCTGAATTGGGAGGTTGCGCGGCTGGTCGGTTTGACGGATTTGGCGGTTTTGCTGGCAGCGGTGTCGGGGCTAAGCCTCCTTGCGGTCTATCTCCTGCCGCTCCCATTTGCGGTGCTGTGTCTGGCCGTCCCCGCATTTGCCGTGTTCGGCGTGCTCTTGGCCAGGCATTCGGCGTTTCACCCGCTTGGCGGCGCGGCACTTGTCCTTGCGATTATGCTTGCAGGTTATGTTGCGGTGGAATTGCGCGATGGTGGCGGCGTCGTGTGGATGCTGTGGCTGATCTTATTGGTGGTGGCGACCGATATTTGCGGCTATTTCGCCGGGCGGACGATTGGCGGCGCGAAGTTTTGGCCATCGGTTAGCCCGAAAAAAACCTGGGCCGGTGTGATTGCCGGATGGGTTGGGGCAGGGATGGTTGGTGCGGCCTTCATTGCACCGACGCGCATGGGTGAAGGCCTGATCTTGGTATCGATTTTCATGAGCTTTGCCAGTCAGATGGGCGATATCGCCGAAAGCGCACTTAAACGTCGGGCGGGCGTCAAAGACAGCTCAAACCTATTGCCCGGACATGGCGGTGTGTTGGACCGGCTGGACGGCGTGATCGGTGCTATTTTAATATTGGGGCTTATCGCGGCTTTGACGAATTTCCCACGTGCGCCCATATGATGCCGTAGTTCTGGTTATAACGGCCTCAGGCCAACAAGGCATGTAAACAGGCAACCGCACAAAAAGCAGTGGAGCAGACATGGACCTGATCCCAAATTTCGGCAGCTGGCCGATGATCGTATTGGCATTTGTCGTCGCGCTTTCCATTATCGTGGCGGTGCATGAATACGGCCATTACATCGTGGGCCGTTGGTCCGGCATCAAAGCGGAAGTGTTTTCGATCGGGTTTGGGCCGACCTTGTTTTCGCGCATGGACAAACATGGCACGCGGTGGCAGGTCGCGGCCTTACCCCTTGGCGGATATGTAAAATTCAAAGGCGATAGCGGCGCGGCCTCGGGCAAGGACGCGGACGCCATGGCGGGTATGAGCGCGCAGGATCGGCGCGCCTCAATGCATGGCGCGCCGCTTTGGGCGCGGTCGGCCACGGTGGCTGCCGGCCCGGTTTTCAACTTTATCTTCTCGATTTTTATCTTTGCCGGGGTGTCTTTGGTTTCTGGCCAGGTCGTGGACGAAGCCCGCATCGGCGAATTGCGTGGCCTGCCATCGGACGTGCCCGTGCTGCAAGAAGGCGACGTGATCACCGCGGTCGAGGGCGTGGCGGTATCCTCATTGGGCGAGGTGCTGGATCAAAGCGACACCCATGTCGGGGCTGAGACGCTGGGCTACACCGTCGAGCGGGACGGGCAGGTCATGGATGTGGAGGCCAGTTTTCCACTTGTACCCCTGATCAACGCCGTCGCGCCGCAATCGGCTGCTTTGGATGCCGGCCTGCAAGGGGGCGACGTGATCCGCGCCATCAATGGCCAAGAAGTCTTTGCCTTTCAGGATGTGCGCGGCTTTGTCGAGGCCTCTAACGGCGATCCGGTTGCTCTAGATGTGTGGCGCGATGGCGAGATGCTGGAAATCACGCTTGAGCCGCGCTGGACGGACACTCCGACGGCCGATGGAGGGTTTGAGCAACGGCTTTTGATCGGCATCACCGGCGGGTTGTTTTTTGAACCCGTGACCGAGCCGGTTGGATTTGGCGCGGCGCTTTGGGGTGGGATGGACCAAACCTGGTTCGTGATCACCCAATCGCTATCGGGCCTTTATCACATGATCACCGGTGCGATCTCGACGTGCAATCTGCAAGGACCCATCGGCATTGCCGAAACGTCGGGCGCCGCGGCAAGCCAAGGCGTCGACAATTTCATCTGGTTCATCGCTGTCTTGTCCACAGCCGTGGGGCTGTTGAACCTCTTCCCGATCCCGATGCTCGACGGTGGGCATTTGGTATTTTTCGGCTATGAGGCCGCGGCAGGCCGGCCACCTTCGGACCGAGCCTTGCGTGTCTTTATGTCGGTCGGGCTGACGCTATTGCTGTCGCTGATGCTCTTTGCAACCTTCAACGACTTCTTCTGTTAAGCAGTTTTTTGCCGGGCATGGGTCTGCCGCGGCATTGCCTCATTCAGGTCACAATCAGCCCGCATCACCGGGGCTGGGCGATCAACCTTGCCGCGGTACGTGTAGGAGGACGGAGCGATGAAGGCACTTGCGCATAACGCACGCGGACTCACCGTTTTGCTGGCGGTAAATATCGACCGGCTTTTGGTCCCTTTGATCATTGTCGGGGCGCTGACGGTTGCTGGCTGGGCCCTGTCTTACGTGACGGTCCAATAGCCGCCAAAGCTGCCACGGAAACATGGGCCCTTCGAGGCCCATTTTTTTGTGCCGATCCGGTATGATACCGATAATCAACACACCCATATTTATATGCTTTTGACGTTTTGACATCCCCCCGATCCGCCGATACCTATACACAAAACAGATGAACCACCCGGGGGGGCGGATTCGATGATGCGTCGATTGACCTGGCATGCGGCATGGGCCCGTATCGCCGTAACGATTTGCATATTTTGCACCGTCTTGGGCCAGGCCGAGGCGCAAACCTTCAGCTTTTCGACATTCGAAGTGACCGGCAATGTGCGTGTGGACGATGCCAGCGTCTTTACGTTCGCCGGGATTGAACCGGGCCAGACCATCACAGCGGCTGAACTCAACGATGCGCGGCAACGCATTCAAAACTCGGGACTTTTCGATACCGTCGAAGTTATCCCCCAGGGCAATACGCTGGTGATCGAAGTCACGGAATTCCCGACGATCAACACCATTGCAATTGAAGGGAACCGTCGAATTGACGACGACGCGCTGACCCCGTTGCTGACCTCGCAGCCACGCCGTGTCTTTAGCCCGTCGACTGCGGAAGCCGATGCTGCCGCGATCACCGATGCCTATCGGCAATCTGGCCGTCTTTCGGCAACGGTCCGGCCCGTCATTATTCGCCGTGATGCCAATCTTGTGGACCTCGTCTTTGAGGTGACCGAAGGCCGGGTGGTGGAAACCGAGCGGATTTCCTTCAACGGCAACCGAGAATATTCTGATCGGCGGCTCAGACGTGTCTTGGAATCCACCCAAGCCGGTTTTTTGCGCCTGATCATCACGCGCGACACGTTTATCGAGGATCGGATCGCGTTTGACAGCCAATTGCTGACCGATTTCTATTCCGACCGCGGCTACATCGATTTCGAAGTCTTGTCAGTCACCTCCGAACTCGCCCGGGAACGGGACGCGTTCTTTGTGACGTTCAACATCCGCGAAGGACAGAGCTACGATTTCGGCACGGTCTCGGTATCTTCTGATTTACCGGAGATCGATATCGCGGCCTATGAGGCGACCATACCCGTCCGGCCCGGCACGATTTATTCTCCCCGCACGCTCGATAACGTGATTTCCCGTATGGAGGCGCTTGCCACGCAACAGGGGTTGCGGTTTATCCGCGTCGAACCGCGGGTGACGCGCAATGATGCCACGCTGACATTGGATGTCGAAATGGTCATCAGTCGCGGGGAACGCGTGTTTGTCGAGCGCATCGATATCGAGGGCAACGCGACCACGCTCGACCGCGTGATCCGGCGCCAATTTGATGTCGTCGAAGGGGATCCGTTCGATCCCAGGGCGATCCGCCAATCGGCGGAGCGGATCCGCGCACTCAGCTATTTCTCAGATGTGGACGTTCAGGGACGCGAAGGCTCCAGCCCGGACCAGGTTGTCATCGATGTCGATGTCGAGGAACAGCCAACCGGTTCGCTTGGCTTCTCGGTGGGTTTTGAAACCGATGACGGTGCAAGTTTAGCCATTGATTTCGCCGAGCGGAATTTCCTGGGTCGCGGCCAGACCGTGCAACTGGGCTTCAACACGGCCGAAAGCAGCCAATCGCTGACATTCAGTTTCGTGGAACCCGCCTTTATGCGGCGGGACTTGGCGCTAAACCTCGGCGCGTTTTATAGCGAAACGGATAGTGATAACGCCGATTTCGATACCCGCAGGGTGGGCGGCACCGTGGGCTTTGGTTTTCCGATCAGCGAAAACAGCCGTCTGCGCGTTTACTACTCAGCCGCGGAGGAAACGATCGAAAATGTCGATGTGAATAGCTCGGAAATTCTACAGCGTGAGGACGGGGATCTGATTACCTCCGCCATTGGCTACGATCTGCGCTATGACACACGCACAACCGGTCTTGATCCGACGGCCGGCGTATTGCTGGAGTTCAGCCAAGAGCTTGCGGGGCTGGGCGGAGATAACCAATACATTCGCACAACGGCGCTCGCGCAGGGTGTCACAACAGTGGCGCGAGAAGAGGTCACATTGCGCGCAACCGTCGAAGGCGGCGCCTTGCATTTCTTCGATGATGGAAGTCGGATCACGGATCGTTTCGTGCTCAATTCGCGGCAGATGCGCGGCTTTGAACCATTTGGGTTGGGTCCACGTGATCTGGCAGCCGCGAACCAAGACGGTTTGGGCGGCAACTTTTTCGCCGTGGCCCGGTTCGAGGCTGCATTCCCGCTTGGGCTGCCGGATGAATATGGCATCTCCGGCGGCTTGTTCTTCGATGTCGGTTCGGTGTGGGGCCTGGACGATACCGTCGGGACCGGTGGTGTGATCGTCGACGACGATGCGGCACTGCGCAGCACGATCGGGTTTTCCCTGTTTTGGGACACGGTGATCGGGCCGCTTCGGTTTAACTTCAGCCATCCGCTCGTCGAGGAAGACTTTGATGAGACGCGCAATTTCGACCTGACGATCGAAGCGCGGTTCTGATCCGACGTGACATGCTACGCGCGCTGATTTTGATCTTGGCCTTGTCAGGGCCGGGCTACGTCCACGCACAAGCAACACCGGAAGGCATCTTGATCCTCGATCAGGAACGGTTCTTTGCCGCATCGCTTTTTGGCCAGCGCGTCCAAGGTGAGATTGACGCTGCGGGCGCCGAGCTTGCCGCCGAAAACCGGCGGATCGAAGCGGAGTTGACCGCAGAAGAATTGGATCTGACCGACCGGCGCCCGACAATGCCCAACGACGAGTTTCTGTTGCTGGCGGAAGAATTTGATGTTCGCGTCGAAGCGATCCGGGCCGAACAAGATGCCAAGGCGCGCGCGTTAAGCGCGGCCGTCGATGCAGCGCGGCAGCAGTTCTTTGATCTTGCGGTTCCTATTTTGTTGGAGATTGTGCGCGACCGTGGCGCCGCGGCCATCATTGATAGCCGGACCGTTTTGCTCGCCGCCGAAAACGTGAATATCACCGACGCGGCAATTGCTGCGGTCGATGCGGCGATGGGGGACGGGCCTGAAACCCCGCTCATTAATTTGGAAACCATTCCAGAGGCGGCGGAATAGCCCGCCTTGCCCGTCCGGAAGTGAGTTGTTATCTCGATGCCAAGCAAACGGGCAAAGAGCGACGTAACGATGGACACGACGATTGCCGATTTGAGCACGATCCAGAGGCTCATTCCGCACAGATATCCGTTTCTCTTGATCGACCGGGTCGAGCGGATTGACGGGTTTGCATCCGCCGTCGGGATCAAAAACGTGACCTTCAATGAGCCGCATTTTCAGGGCCATTTTCCGGGCGCGCCTATTATGCCGGGTGTTATGATCGTCGAGGCGATGGCGCAAACTGCCGCGGTCATGGTCGGCCATTCCGCGGGCATGCATGACCGTGCGTTGCTGGTGTATTTCATGGGGATCGACCAAGCCAAATTCCGCCGCAAGGTAGGACCTGGGGACGTGTTGGAGCTTCATCTGTCGACATTGCGCGGCAAACCCGGCGGTCGGGTCTGGAAGTTTGGCGGGCGCGGACTGGTCGGCGGAGAGGTCGCGGCAGAGGCTACATTTACGGCCATGATGGACATCTCCACCGATGCTGCCAAGGCGCCGGCGTGATGGCGATCGATCCCACGGCCCGCATTCACGCGTCCGCCGTGATCGAGCCGGGCGCGATCGTCGGTCCAGATTGCGAGGTTGGGCCGTTTTGCTTGCTAGGCCCAGAGGTAAAACTTGGCCGCGGTGTGAGGCTGCGCAGCCACGTCTCGGTTGTTGGTTGGACCGAGATCGGAGATGAGACCGAGATCTGGCCCTTTGCCAATATCGGCGACATTCCGCAGGACAAAAAGTTTTCGGGTGAACGGACGCGACTGACCGTAGGCGCGCGCAACCGCATCCGCGAAGGCGTGACCATGAATACCGGCACCGAAGGCGGAGGCGGGATCACGCGGGTCGGCGATGACGGCTTGTTTCTTGCCAATGCCCATGTTGCCCATGACGCCCAAGTCGGCGATCGGGTGGTGATGGTGAACTGTGCCTCGCTGGCGGGCCATTGCGTTGTCGGCGATGACGTGATCATCGGCGGATTGTCCGGCGTGCACCAATTTGTGCGGATCGGGCCCGGAGCCATTATCGGTGCGGTTACCATGGTCACCCACGATGTTATCCCGTATGGTCTGGTCCATGCCAGTCGGGGCGCGCTTGAAGGGCTGAACCTAGTTGGGTTGAAGCGCCGCGGCGTGGCAAAAGAAGATATTACAGCACTTCGCGCTGCATTTCAGGCGCTTGCGCAGGGCGAAGGGTCTTTTCATGAACGCGCCGCACGGTTGGCCAATGAACAGCCAACGTCACAATATGTGCGGGACATGGTGGACTTTGTGCTCGGTGCAAGCGACAGGTCGTTTTTGACTCCAGGTTAAGACAAAGGATTTTTTCCGTGAAACGCGCAATTCTTGCCGGTACCGGCGCGCTACCATGGCTTCTATTGGAGGCCGGACCCGCTGAGGTCATTACTTTCGCCGGCGCCCCCGCCGATCTGCCGCACGGTGTCGATGCGACACAGATGCGGTTCGAAGAATTCGGACTTTTGATCAAGCACTTGCGTGCCAAAGGTGTGACAGAGCTTTGCCTGGCAGGCGGGATGGGGCGCCCGGCGCTTGATCCGTCCCGCATGGATGCGACAACGAAAGAGCTGTTGCCGCGTTTGGTGCCGTATTTACAGGCCGGCGACGACCGATTGCTGCGCGAGGTTCTGGCGATCCTCGAAGAAGAGGGATTTAACATTCGCGCCGCGCATGAGATACGGCCCGATTTGATCGCAACACCCGCGCTCAAAACGGCCGAGCCCTCTCCGTCGCAACGCGCCGATGCAGAACGGGCGCGCGCGGTCTTGACCGCTCTTGGTCCGCAGGATGTCGGCCAAGGCGCTGTTGTCGCCCGCGGACAGGTCTTGGGCATTGAGACAAGCCAGGGCACCGATGCAATGCTGCGATTTGTGGCCGCAACCGCACCCGACAGCTACGGTGTTTTTGTAAAGCGGCCGAAGCAGATGCAGGATCGGCGGGTCGATCTGCCAGCGATTGGTCCGGCCACGGTCGCGCGGACGGCTGAGGCTGGCTTGTCGGGCATCGAATTGGCCGCAGGCGGCGTGCTGGTTTTGGGGCCGGAGGCTGTTATGGCGGCGGCCGAGGTTGATGGCATCGATATCTGGACCGCACCGTGAGCCAAAGCGTTTTCCTGATCGCGGGCGAAGCATCCGGCGATAGCCTTGGCGCGGCGCTCATGGCTCAGTTGAAAACCTTAAATAGCGAGGTCACCTTTCACGGTATCGGCGGGCCGAAGATGATCGCTGAAGGGCTAGAGAGCCTTTTTCCGATGGATGAGCTTTCGGTGATGGGTCTGACCGAGGTGTTGCCGCGCTTGCCAGGCCTATTACGCCGCGCGCGCGAAACGGTTGAGGCTGTCGCGGAGGCTGCGCCTGCGGCGCTGATCACCATCGACAGTCCGGATTTTTGCCTGCGGGTGGCCAAACGCGCCAAGGCGGCAAGCCCGGAATTGCGCACGATCCACTATGTCGCGCCGACCGTCTGGGCCTGGCGTCCAGGCCGGGCAGCCAAGATGGCGGGATTTATTGACCATGTCCTCGCGCTTTTCCCGTTTGAGCCGCCTTTGATGCAAAAGGCCGGCATGGGTTGCGATTTTGTCGGCCACCCAATTGTCTCCGAGCCTGTGGCCACAGCGCCCGAAATCGCGGCGTTCCGGGCGGACCACCATTTAGGAGAAGCGCCGATTCTCTTGGTCCTGCCGGGCTCGCGTGCCGGTGAGGTCAACCGGCTTGCGCCGATTTTCGGTGACGTGGTGCGCAAGGTTCTGTCGCAAGCGCCCGGCGCCCGCGTGGTTGTGCCAGCAGCGCCAGCCGTTGCCGGCCGCGTGGCGGAGCTTTTGTCGGCTTGGGCCGGGGCGCCGGTCATCCTTGATCCCCGAGAGCTGTCGCCGGAGGGTTTTGCCCAAGCAAAACGGGCTGCATTTGCCGCCGCCGATGTGGCCCTGGCCGCGTCCGGCACTGTTAGCTTGGAATTGGCCGCCGCCGATACCGCGATGGTCATCGCGTACGATTTGGCGCCGCTCAGCCGGTTGCTGATCGGTGCGATGCTTAAGGTCGACACGGTCACATTGGTCAATTTGGTCTCTGATACGCGGGCGGTCCCAGAGTTTTTGGGCCGTGCCTGCAAACCGGCACCGATATCGCAGGCCGTTTTGGACCTGTTGCGCGATCCCGCCGCGCGCGAGCCGCAATACGAAGCAATGGAACAAACACTGCAGCGATTGGGCCAGGGTGGCGAGGCGCCGGGGCTCCGCGCGGCCAAAGCGGTTTTGGGCGTGTTAAGCTAAGCGGTAAAATCCGCGACGCGCGCACCCGAGAGCACCAAAAGTTCCTGCGGCGCAATCGCAAAGATATGGCGCGGCGTGCCCGCGGCGGCAAAGACCTGATCAAACGCCAAAAGCTGCGGATCGAACCAAGCGCGACAGGGGACGAGATGGCCGACCGGCGCCACGCCCCCGATCGCAAAGCCGGTTTGCCGCCGAATAAGATCGGCATCGGCCTTGCCCAGAGGCTCTCTGGCTTGGGCAGATGCCTTTTCAGGATCAACCGTATTGCCACCGGCGGTTATGAATAACAGCGCATCTCCGGTGGTTTCGGCACCAAAGATAATGGATTTGGCGATCTGGTCGATCATGCACCCTGCCGCGGCTGCGGCATCGGCAGCCGTGCGGGTCCCGTCGGCCATCTCAAAGATCTCAGTGTCGATGCGGGCGGCCTGCAAAGCGAGGCGGACGCGTTTAAGGCTCTTGCTCATGGGTTGGGTCATGCCGTGACATCGTCGCGATGGCAAGGATTTGCGCCGCCCTTTGCTCTGGTGCACATAAAGGCCATGACCTTTGCCGCCCGCGTCAGCCGCTTGCCCTTGCCCTACGATCCCGATCTTGGTGTTGCGGCCTTGGCCCATTTGCCTGATTGCGAACGGGAATTGCGGCCCCTGATCGCGGGTGCGGCCGGGTCGAGCCCCTATCTCGGCCAATTGATCGCGCAGGAGGCCAGCTGGCTTGCACCGGTTCTGTGCGCCGAGCCCGAGCCGGCCATGCTGGCGCTCGTGAACGCGGCCAGATGTGCCAAAAACGGTGCTGAATTGCGCCGACTTAAGCGCCGCGCAGCCCTTTTGATCGCGCTTGCCGATCTGGGCGGTTTTTGGGGTATCACTGGTGTCACCGGCGCTTTGACCGCCTTTGCCGATGCCGCCACCGGTGCAGTACTTGACCTTGCGTTGGCGCAAGAACTGCGTCGCGGAAAACTCCCCGGGATGGAGCACGACGATATCGCCGATGGGGCCGGGATGGTGGTGTTGGCCATGGGCAAAATGGGTGCGGGAGAGCTGAATTATTCCTCAGATATCGATCTGATTTGCCTCTTTGATGAGACCCGCTTTGACAGTGCCGATCGCCAGGCCGCGCGCGCGGGCTTTGTGCGCGCCACACGTCAGATGGCGGCGATTTTGGGCAAGGTTACACCCGACGGGTACGTCTTTCGGACCGATCTTCGACTGCGCCCGGATGCGGCAACCACCCCGGTCTGTCTGTCGACGCGCGCGGCACTGGAATATTACGAGGCCGAGGGTCGTACTTGGGAACGCGCAGCCTATATCAAGGCGCGCCCGGTTGCCGGAAACCTCACCGGCGGGGCCCAGTTTTTGCGCGCATTGACCCCGTTTGTGTGGCGTCGCCATCTCGATTTCGCGGCCATTCATGAAACCCAAACCATGCGTCAGCGCATCCAGGACCACAAAGCGCTCTACAGCGCCGATTTGGGCGGACGAAACATCAAGCTTGGCCGTGGCGGGATCCGCGAAATCGAGTTTTTTGCGCAGACGCGGCAGCTCATCGCGGGCGGTCGGGATGCAACTTTGCGGCAGCGTCGAACCGTGCGCGCCTTGGAAGCGCTGGCCGGGGCGGGCTGGGTGGAGGGCGCGGAAGCAAAGGAATTGCACACAGCCTATGATCGCTTGCGCCAGATCGAACACCGGCTGCAAATGGTCGGGGATGCGCAAACCCACAGCTTGCCGAAAACGCCCGAGGCCTTTGACCGTCTGGCGCGGCTTTCGGGCAGTGCCGATACCGACGCTTATCGCGCGGATCTGTCTGCGTTACTCTCAGGTGTTGAGACCCGGACATCGGCGTTTTTCCTGCCCGCACAATCCGCGCCTGATCTGCAAGAGATCTCCGATCACACCCGCAGCATCGTGGATCGCTGGCGCAGCTATCCCGCGCTCAGATCCGAGCGCGGCCGGGCGATCTTTCGGCGCCTTGAGCCGGACTTGCTGGCCCGACTTTCGCAGGCGGCTCGGCCGGACGAAGCCTTGGCAAATTTCGACGGGTTTCTCCGGGGCCTGCCGGCGGGAGTACAGCTCTTTTCGCTTTTTGAGGCCAATCCGGCACTCATTGACTTGATTGTCGACATCTCGGCAACAGCGCCCGCCTTGTCGCGCTATCTCTCCCGCCATGCTGGCGTGTTGGATTCGGTCATAGATGGCGCCTTTTTTGCACCCTGGCCCAGTCCGCACACGTTGGGCCGGCAACTTCAGGCGCAGCTATCGGGCCGCGACCATGAAGACGCCTTGGATGCCGCGCGCGTCTGGCAGAAGGAGTGGCATTTTCGGATCGGCGTACATCTTTTACGCGGTGTGATCACGCCAGAGCAGGCCGCACAGCAATATTCGGACCTGGCACATGCAGTGGTCGCCACGCTTTGGCCGTTGGTCCAGGCGCTGATTGCCGAACGTCATGGGCCTGCATCGGGCCGGGGCGGGGCTGTGCTCGCGATGGGCAGCTTGGGGGCTGAGACCATGGCGGCCAGCTCCGATCTTGATCTCTTGGTCATCTATGACGCCGATGACGCGGCTGGGCCGGGCGCGCTTGATGCCCGCGCCTGGTATGCCAAGGCAACCAAAGCTCTGATTGCGGCGCTCTCGGCGCCAACAGCGCATGGGGTCCTTTATGCGGTGGATATGCGCCTACGGCCATCGGGCCGGCAAGGGCCGGTCGCCACAAGCCTAACCGCGTTTGAAACCTATCAAAAAGAGCAGGCTTGGACCTGGGAGCATTTGGCACTGACCCGGGCGCGCGTTGTCGCGGCGCCGAATGGCATCGGGGCCGAGATTGAGGCCATACGGGATCGCATCCTGGCAAAACCGCGCGATGCGGTTGCCGTGCGCAACGACACTGCGAAGATGCGGCAACGATTGCGTGAGGCAGGGCCGCAGGGCGGCGATCTTGATGTGAAAACAGGACCTGGTGGCGCGCAGGACATCGCTCTTTTGGCACAAGCCGGTGCGCTTTTGACCGGCAGTCCCGCCCGTCGGTTGGACGACCAGCTCGCCGCCGCGACCGTGGCGCAGCTGATCACAAATGCAGAAGCACGCACATTGAGCGAACAAGCCGCAGTCTTTGAAAAAATCCGGCAAGCGACGATGCTTATCTCGGAAAAATCCCTTGATCCGGGCGATCTGGGGCAAGGCGGGCGCGATTTCATCGCGCGCTGCGCCGGCGCGTCGGACTGGGATAGCCTTTTGTCGCAATCGGCCCGCGCGCGGCAGATCGCGGCGGCTATTGTGGATGCTGTGTTACCACTGCCGGAGCCTGATCCGTGACACGGGCCAAGGACCCCAAAGACCCCAAAGGCCTCATCCGCGAGGCTTATCGCATCGACGGCATCGGAGAGCCCGAATGCCGCTCGATTTTCCTCGATTGGGCGCTGTCTCAGAATGCCGCCGATCCGCGCGGCGATATTGCGGATCTGTTGGCGCGCTACGGCGCGGACTGGCCCGAACACCCGATGTCAAAGGTTCTGCGAGAGGGATTGGACCGGCCCGTTGAGGCGCGCCGGCGCGGCGGTCGGTCTGGGCGCCGCAACGTTTAGGCGTCCGAACGCACACCTTGGGCGCCGCGTTCGCGATACGGGGTGGTGTTGTAGTGCGCCCGGTAGCATTTCGAAAAATGCGACGGCGAGGTGAACCCACAAGCCAGCGCAACTTGGATCACGCTCATATCGGTCTGCATCAGCAGATTGCGCGCTTTGGACAACCGCAATTCCATATAATACCGCTTGGGTGAGCGATTGACGTAGCGCCGGAAGAGCCGCTCAAGCTGCCGTGTTGACATGCCAACATCGGAGGCCAATGTCGCCGGGCTGATCGGCTCTTCGATATTGGCCTCCATCATGCGAATGACTTGGGACAGCTTTGGATGGCGCACCCCGATCCGTGTCGGGATCGACAAACGCTGCGTGTCCTGGTCGGTGCGGATTGAGGTATAGATCAGTTGATCTGCCACCTGTGTAGCAAGCTCCTCGCCGTAATCGCCCGCCACCAGTTTCAGCATCAGGTCAATCGATGCCGTACCCCCGGCCGTCGTCATGCGATTTCCGTCGATTACAAATACCGACTTTGTCAGCTCAACCTCTTCGAATTCTTCAAGAAAACTGTCTTGGTTTTCCCAGTGAATGGTGGCCTTCTTGCCATCGAGCAAGCCTGCCCTGGCGAGGGAATAGGCGGCGGTGCACAGCCCACCAATCACCGGACCTTTTCGCGCCTCGCGCCGGAGCCAGGACAACAGCCGTTTGGTTGTGGCCTGAGCGACATTGATGCCGCCGCATAAGATGATCGTGTCGTCGCGGCCGATGTCCTGCAAATCACTGTCAAGCGGCACCGCGATCCCTGCCGACGACATCACCTGACCGCCATCCTCGCCCAGCAGTCGCCAACTATAAAGCTCTTTGCCCGAGACGCGGTTGGCGATGCGCAGCGCTTCGACGGCACATGCAAACGACAGCAACGTAAATTCGTGCAGCAGGACAAAGATGATCCGACGGTGTCCCCCGAAGGCGTGCGGCGTGGGCATTGATGCATCCCTTTAAAGGCCCGGGCACCCCGAAACGATGCCAATTGATCGCAAAAAGCGAAAGCACCATTTTTTTCCGACTGCAAGCGCCCCTTTTGGGCGAATGGGCATTGGAAGTGGCGCCCAGGGCTTTTATAAGCCGGAACTCTGCGAAGGTGGAAGGAGACCTAGCCATGAACGCGGCTTGGACAAAATCGGATTGGCGCGCAAAACCGCGGGTGCAAATGCCCGATTATGGGGATGCGGCGGCCTTGACGTCGACCGAGGCGAAATTGACCCAATTTCCGCCTTTGGTCTTTGCCGGTGAGGCCCGGCGCCTGAAGGCTGAATTGGCCGATGTCGCAGAGGGTAAGCGGTTCTTGTTGCAGGGCGGGGATTGTGCCGAGAGCTTTGCCGAGTTTTCCGCCGACGGCATCCGCGACACGTTCAAAGTCATGCTGCAAATGGCGATGGTGCTGACCTATGGCGCCAAAATGCCGGTTGTCAAAGTCGGACGTATGGCCGGTCAATTTGCAAAACCGCGCAGTGCCGCCACCGAAACCAAAGATGGCGTCGAACTGCCTAGCTATCGCGGCGATATCATCAATGAATTGGCCTTCACGCCAGAGGCGCGTAGGTCAGATCCAGATCGAATGTTGCAGGCCTATACCCAGGCCGCAGCGACATTGAACCTGTTGCGCGCGTTTTCGACCGGCGGATTTGCCGACATTCACCGTGTCCATGCCTGGACGCTGGGGTTCGCCCAAGGCTCAGGGACGGAGCGATATCGGGACATGGCCACGCGGATCCAGGACGCGTTGGATTTCATGACCGCGGCGGGTCTGGCCGGAGAAACGAACCACGAGCTTCATGTCGTGGACGTCTATACCAGCCACGAAGCCTTGCTGTTGGAATACGAAGAGGCGCTGTGCCGTCTCGATTCGACCTCCGGAAAATGGCTCGCCGGGTCTGGCCACATGATCTGGATCGGCGACCGCACGCGGCAACCGGATGGTGCGCATGTCGAGTTCTGTAAGGGCGTGCAAAACCCGATCGGGTTAAAATGCGGGCCATCGATGGAGGCTGAGGACCTCAAACGCCTCGTGGCGCAGTTGAACCCTGAAAACGAGGCGGGGCGTCTGACATTGATTTCCCGGTTTGGTGCGGGCCAAGTGGAGGCGCACCTACCGCGCTTGATCGAAACGGTCCGTGCAGAAGGTGCAAATGTCGTTTGGGTCTGTGATCCGATGCATGGCAACACGATAAAATCGAATACCGGGTACAAAACGCGGCCGTTCAACCGGGTTCTCGAAGAAGTTCAGGAATTTTTCGCCATCCATCGTGGGCAAGGCACGGTGCCGGGCGGTGTGCATTTTGAGATGACCGGGCGGGATGTGACCGAATGTACCGGCGGTGTGCGCGCGGTGACCGAAGAGGACCTGTCGTCGCGCTATCACACGGCCTGCGATCCTCGGTTAAATGCAAGCCAAGCGCTGGAACTGGCCTTCTTGGTCGCTGAAGAGCTATCGGCGGTGCGCGAAGCGCGGCACGTGGCGGCGAGCTAAGGCGCCGGCCTTGACGCTTGGGCGGCCAGAGCGTTGGAGATCTGGCCGTTTTTGCCGCGCAGTGTTTCCGATGGCGGCCGGTTTTTTTACCGAATGTTATTCGATCCGGCGAGATTTGGGCGCTGCGGCGGCGCTTCAGTTAAGATTTGCCGCCCTGAAGGACGCGTAGTTTTGGCTTGCCAACCTGGCGCTCTGGCGCCTGGGCGGGCAGCAAAAATTCTGACATATCCTCCGCCATGCCGGCCGGTTGTAGATCGCGCCGGCTGTCAAAGGCCGACACGCCCCGTTCCAGCGGTGTGATGGCAAAGCCCCGGGTGGCAAAGCGGGTCGGCGGATCAATTGCCGGGCCATCGGTGACAAAGATGCCCAAGGCCCGGTTCACCTCGACGCCCTTGGCCCCATGGGTCGATAGTGGCAAGAGCACCAAACGTGCGCGCATCGCGCCGGCACGGCCCTTGTCCGCGCGCAAGTCGGCCTCAAGAAGTGCAGGCTTTTCAAATACCTGTTCGACTTTTTCCATGAAGCGTTGGCGGTAGGGCACATCGCAAAGCGCGCGGACCGGCATGCCACGGGCCTCCATCCCCAACACATCGTTGAGATGCATGCCCGACAGCCGAAAGCGCACCGAACCCGGCCGCGTCCGATCCAAGATGAACGAATAGGACAGCGCGTTTTGGATCTCTCGTGGGTCGATCTCTTCGCGCTGCGGAACCAATCGACCGGCGCGCAGGCTATCCCAATAGCGCGTCACCAATGTGATCGTCGGATGGCCCATTTCGACGTCCTTAGATTTCAGCGCAACCACGTTACCTAGGTTAAGATCAGTATCGTTCATTCACATGCTCCACCAATCCAGGGCATTGGCGTTGCACTTAACGTCGATAAATGACGGGTTAACGCTAGCCGCAAAATCGTTACGGTTATCTTAATACCGCAGATCAAGCGAAAATTAGAGGGGCTTATTCATAAATGGTTAACTCAATGACCGGCTTTGCCTCTGCCGAGGGCGCCGATCAAGACATCGCCTGGACGTGGGATATTCGCAGCGTCAACGCGCGCGGATTGGACCTGCGGTTCCGGCTGCCGGATCGTGCGCAAAACCTGGAGGCGGATCTGCGCAAGCGCATTGCCGCTGTGGCACGCCGAGGATCGGTCCAAGTCGCTTTGCGGCTGAAATCGGCGGTCGCCAGCGGACAGGCCGCGCTGGACCCCGCGGCTCTTGAAGCGACGGTCGCCGCGATCCAGTCCGCCGCCGATGCGCTGAACGGAAAAGGACTGGCCGTGGCCCCGGTTGATCCCGCACGGCTATTGGGCCTACCTGGCCTGGCGTCTGAGACTGAGGCGGCGGCATTTCCTGCCGCGGCGATCATGTCCGGCTTTGACACAGCGCTTGCGGATTTCGGCACGATGCGCGCGACCGAAGGTGCGGCGCTGGCCAATGTGGTCGCTTCGCAGATCGCGGCGATCGACACACTTGTTGACACCGCCCGGGACCGGGCGGGCTGCCGTGATGCGGAGGTGACGGAGCGGTATCGGACGCAAGTTGCACGTCTGATCGAAGATGCCGGCCACGTCGTCGATCCCGACCGGATGAGCCATGATCTCGCGGCTTTGATCGTCAAAGGCGATATTGCAGAAGAACTCGACCGGCTCGGCGCCCATATCGATGCCGCGCGCGCGCTTTTGACCGCCGATGGCCCGATTGGACGGAAATTCGACTTTCTCATGCAAGAATTCAACCGAGAGGCCAACACGCTCTGTGCGAAATCCGCCGATTCCGAACTCACCCAAGCCGGTCTTGACCTCAAAGTGGTGATTGATCAGATGCGCGAGCAGATTCAGAATTTGGAATGATTGGATGGAAGACCAGCGCCGCGGGCTCTTGATCATATTATCCTCCCCCTCAGGGGCTGGAAAATCCACGCTGGCGCGGCGGCTGATGGCGTGGGACGAGACGCTGCGATTTTCGGTCAGTGCGACGACGCGCCCCGCGCGACCGGGTGAGGTTGAGGGGCAGCACTACCATTTCATCGATGAGGCCGCATTCCGGTCACTGGTGACACACGGCGAGATGCTGGAGCATGCCCATGTGTTTGGCCATTTCTACGGCTCGCCCTTGGCGCCGGTCAGTGCCGCTATCGATGCCGGGCGGGATGTCCTGTTCGACATTGATTGGCAGGGCGCACAGCAAATTCAAAAGAGCGCGCTGTCAGCGCATGTCCTTTCGATTTTCATCCTGCCGCCATCCATCGCCGAATTGCGCCGCCGCTTGACCGCACGCGGCCAAGACGCGGCCGATGTGATCGCCAAGCGCATGCGACGGTCATGGGATGAGATCAGCCATTGGGACGGCTACGACTACGTCTTGATTAACGAGGACTTGGATGCGACCGAAGAGCGGCTGAAAACAATTGTGTCGGCAGAACGTATGAAGGCCAGTCAGCAACCCGGTTTGATGCCCCATGTGCGGCGGTTGCAGGCTGAATTTCAGGGGGCCAACGATGATTTATGAGCTGGATGGCGTCAGGCCCGATATCGCCGACGATGCCTGGGTTGCCCCTGATGCCAATGTCATCGGACAGGTGCGCCTTGCGCCAAAGTCGAGCGTCTGGTTCGGCGCGACGCTGCGCGGGGACACCGAATGGATCGAGGTCGGGACAGGATCGAACATTCAAGAAAATGCGGTGTTGCACACCGATCCAGGCTTTCCGCTGGTTGTGGGCGCCGATTGCACCATCGGCCACAAAGCGATGCTTCATGGCTGCACAATTGGCGCGGGCAGCTTGATCGGGATGGGTGCCACGATCCTCAACGGCGCCGTTATCGGCGCGGGCTGTCTGATTGGCGCCTGCGCCTTGATCACAGAAGGCAAAGAGATCCCGCCAGGCACGATGGTGATGGGTGCGCCGGGTAAGGTTGTGCGACCGCTTGATGCCGAGCGTCGAAACGCATTGGTCAAGTCAGCGGCGCATTACCGCCAACGTGCCGCGCTTTTTGCATCACGGTTGCGCCCGCTTCCGCATTAAGCGGTGAGCATCAAGCTCGTTTCGGCAATATCAGCGCGCACGACGCGGTCTTGGCGCAATGCTTCTTGTGCCATCAGCATGAACTGGACCTCTGACGGGGCCAAGTTGCGCACCGCCACGCCGGTCCGCAGCATCGACCACAGATCCGGATCGGCGTTGACCCGTTTGCTGACCGCATCAAGACGGAACGTACCCGCGGTCTCAGTGACCGTGATATCGCCACCAAGCGGCAGCGCGTGTTCGGCGCAAGACAGCATCAGCAGCGCGATTTTGGCGTCGCTGCGCGGCATGTCGCCGGACGGGCCCCAGGTGACACTCAATCGACCGCCATGTCCATAAAGGCCGTCGACGATTTCGTGGATGTCCCGCTGGCTTACACGACTGTCTACGCTGGCTTGACCGAAAGCGACCCGGAAAAATCGGATACGGGCCTGCGCGTCGCGCACCGCATCTTCGATCAATGACACCTCGGGTCCGGATGATCCCGGCATCATCGCCAACAGCTCAACGCCATTGCCGATCGCACCAAGGGGATTTACTAAGTCGTGACACAGCCGCGAGCCGACCAGAGCGGTCAAGTCATTCGTGGCGCGTATCGTGTGATCGTCCATAATCTTTAGGTCCTGCAATGTCCCGTGAGCCGAATTTGATTGGCATGAATGATATGCTGCAGCCGGGCATGTTCGTGCGCCATCCCGACCGGCCTGACTGGGGCGTAGGCCAAGTGCAATCGAACATTGCCGGTCGCGTTACAGTGAACTTTGAGCATCAAGGTAAGGTCGTCATTGATGGTGCGCGGGTCGCGCTAGACCCCGAATGGGACTAACGACTGAAAGCGTAGCGAGCATTTGGTTAACAGAATACTAATTGACCGCTACAAATAGTGCAGGATGTCTTAATGTCGCGTGAATTGCGGGGTGTTGGCTGTCAAGATGTATGTTGGAGGGATGCGCGTTTGCCGTCCAATCATCAACAGATTGAGCGATCTTAAGCCCTTGGTGAAGCCATGGTGACTTGGTATGGGACGGATCCGCCGCCCGCTTCGGCACGGATTTCCATTGCGGGATGGATTTGCGTGGTTCTGCGCGGCCTGCCCATCGGCGCGGTTTTGTCATGCGGGTTTGTGCTGGTCACCGTTTTGCGCCCGATCGAGCGGGTCGTCTGGGGCCCCAGATGGCCGTTGACACCTTGGATATCTCAATGCGTGTGCCGCGCAATTTGCGCGGTTTTGGGGTTGAAATTGCAGACAACAGGCCGGCCAGTGGCCTTGCCGGGCGCCGTGGTGGCCAATCACGTGACTTGGTTGGATGTCTTGGTTTTAAATGCGCAAGTGCGCGGGTTTTTTGTGGCCAAAGCCGATGTGAAGACCTGGCCGGTGATCTCAGGGCTCGCCCGCGCGGGCGGGACGGTGTTTTTTGACCGCAGCGCGAAGGCGGCGCGGCGCGAGACAGAGGCGCTGGCCGAACGGGTGCGTGCGGGCCACCGGCTGGTCATCTTTCCCGAAGGCACAAGCAGCGATGGCCGCCGCGTTTTGCGTTTTAAATCAACGGTATTCGAAGCGTTTTTCGCGGACGGCGTGCCGCCGGGCCTACATATTCAACCGGTCACGCTTTTTTACGAAGCGCCGCAGGGTCGAGACAGCAGGTTTTACGGCTGGTGGGGCCGGATGGGACTTACAGCCAGCATGCTCGCGGTCTTAGCGCAAATGCCGCAAGGTGCCGTTCAGATCCTGTGGCACGAGCCGGTGGCGGTGGCCGGGCAAGACCGCAAATCACTTGCCTTGAGCTGCCAAAGCGCTGTCGAGGATGGTTTTACCACAGCGGCGCACAAAGCGTCTTGAGTGCCGATAGCGGATCATCCTGCCCCCAAATCTCGGGGCCTATGCCAAAGAAATCGACATAAGGGGCAAGTTCGGCAACCAGTTCCGGGCTCAAGCCCCCTTCGGCGACGACAGGCAGTTCAATCATGTCCGACCACCACGCGAACACATCATATGGCGCAATGCGTCCGTCGCCGAGGCCGGTATCGGCCACCGGGCCGAACGCAATATAATCGGCACCGGCTTCTCCGGCGGACATGCCATCATGGCGCGAGGTGCCGCAAAAGCTGCCGATGATGGGATCGGGCCCAAAATCCTCGCGCGTGGCGCGGACCGACCGGGCGCCATCGGTCAGGTGGACGCCGTCAAGCCCCAACCGCTCCACCAATCCGACATGGCGATCGACAACCAGGGGCACATCACGGGCATGGGCGGCATCGCGCAGACGATCCGCCGCCCGCGCAATCGTGTCGGCATCGGCCACCAGGCTCAGCCGCAAACAGGCCACGGGTAGCGTATCGAGAATGTCGCTGAGCGCCGGGACAAACAGCTCTGCGTCAAAGGCTGGCGGCGTGAGGAGGTAGACTTGCGGGATTTCGGGTGCGGACATGGCCGCGCTGATAGCGGCCTTGCCTTATGCTTGCAATGCCAACACCCTCATGCGACCAGACCGGGCTATGGCAGGACCGATTTTTATTCTGGTACGACCCCAAATGGGGGAGAATATTGGCGCATCGGCGCGCGCAATGGCCAATTTTGGGTTGGACAGAATGCGCGTCGTGGGTCCGCGCGATGGTTGGCCAAACGAACGTGCCGTTGCCATGGCCAGTGGCGCGGGCCGCATTTTAGACGATGCAGGCCTGTTCCCCGATCTTGGTGCGGCTCTTGCCGATTGCACGCATGTTTTTGCAACCACGGCCCGGCCACGTGGCGTCACCAAAGAGGTCGTGACCCCCGAAGAGGCCGCGCGCCGCGCCCAGGCCATCGAGGCCAGTGGCGGCAAAGCGGCCTTTGTGTTTGGCCCTGAACGGGCGGGGCTGGAGAACGACGATATTGTGCGCGCCAACGCCATCGTCTCGGTGCCCGTCAATCCCGATTTTCCGTCGCTGAACTTAGCGCAATGCGTGTTACTTTGTGCCTATGAATGGCGGCGGCGCATGGACCATGTGCCCGCATCGATGCGCTGGGCCGGAACGGAACCGGCAACCGCGCAAGAGATCGAAAAGCTCGGCGACCATTTTGAGGAAAAACTGACAATGGCCGGTTTTTTCTTTCCCCAAACCAAGGCGCAAGGGATGAAGCAGAACCTGCGCAATCTCTGGTCGCGATTGGGGCTCAGCCGGGCCGAGGTGCAGACGCTCCATGGGGTCCTGCGTCAGATGGTCCGGTGGGCTGAACGCGGCGGCCCGCTTGATAGGACCGATCGCAACGGCTAGGTCACCGGGCAAGGAGACAAATATGGCCGAAAAACGCGCGATATTCGAAGAGGTATCCGACAGCCAAAGACCTGCGGCCACACCAGGCGGCATCAGCGCCGCAGAAGGGCGCGGCCGGACCGCGACACGGGTGTGGCTGGTCATCTTGTTCGTCTTGGTTGTGGGCATGATCGCAGTCGGTGGGGCGACCCGGCTGACCGATAGCGGGCTGTCCATCACCGAATGGGCTCCGATCTCGGGCGCGATCCCACCCACGCGGGAGGCTCAGTGGATGGACGAGTTCGCCCGTTACCAGCAGACCGATGAATACCGGCTGCAAAACAGCGGCATGACCATGGCCGAGTTTCAATACATCTATTGGTGGGAATGGGGTCACCGCCAGCTTGGGCGCTTTATCGGGCTTGTCTGGGCTATCGGATATCTGGGACTTTTGGCCGCACGCCGCATCCCGCGCAGCTGGCATGGACGCTTGCTCATCCCCGGCGCGCTTGGGGGTCTACAGGCGGTCGTGGGTTGGTGGATGGTCTATTCCGGCCTGGCCCCCGGCATGCTTGACGTGGCGAGCTATAGGCTTGCCATCCATTTGGGGTTGGCATTTGTCATTTTGGCGGTGCTGGCGGGCTATATCCTGCGCTTGTCTCGACCGGAGGCGGCCCTGATCCTCGCCCGCCGCGGCGGGGATCGGAAGCTTCGTGGCATGGCCACGGGTGTCCTACATCTGAGCTTTTTGCAGATCGTCGTTGGCGCCCTGGTTGCCGGCATCGATGCCGGTCGCAGCTATATCGATTGGCCGCTTATGTCCGGCAGTTTTCTGCCGCCGCAAATGTGGGCGATTGAACCCTGGTGGCGCAATGTGTTCGAAAATAGCGGCACGGTGCAATTCCTACACCGCATGCTGGGGTATTTGCTGGTCATCTTCGGCCTCGTGGTTTGGCGGGTCTCGCGGCGCAATGGTGTGGTCTCGACACGGCGCGCCTTTGACTGGGTGGCCCTGGCGCTTTTGGCGCAGATGGCGATTGGCATATTCACCGTGCTTAACGCTGCACCCCTGCATTTGGCCTTGGTTCACCAATTTGGCGCGGTTGTTGTGATCACCCTGGTTTTGCGCGCGCGTTTTTTGGCGGCCCATCCCTTGCCGCAAACCGTGAGAGGATAGGGCATGACCGCGTTGGATACTTTGTTTGAATTCGATGCAACGACGTCGGCGCTGAGCCAGGTGATGGGCCGGTTGCACTGGGATCAGGAAACGATGATGCCCGCCGGAGCGGCCGAACAACGCGCCGAAGAGATCGCGGCGCTCGAATCCGTTCTGCATGCGCGCCGCCAAGACCCTCGGATCGGTGATTGGCTGGCAGCCGCAGACCCGAAATCGCCAGCCGATGCAGCCCGTCTTGCGCTTTTGCAGCGTGATTATGACCGGGCCGTGCGCGTGCCGGCCGATCTCGCCTCTGCCTTGGCGCGGACAACATCGCGCGGGCAAGGGGTCTGGGTGGCCGCGCGGCGAGATGAAGATGTTGCTGCATTCTTGCCGATCCTGACCGAAATCGTCGCGCTTAAGCGCGAAGCCGCAACGGCTTTGGCAGATGGCGGCGACCTTTACGACGCTTTGGTCGAAGACTACGAGCCCGGATTGACCGGGGCCGAGATTGCCGCGATGTTTGATCGGATGCGCCCGCGGCTTGTTGCCTTGCGGGGCCGCATCCTGGGCTCTGGCCGCACGGCACCTGAGCTTAGCGGCGCGTTCAGCCATGCCAAACAACTCCAACTGACGCAGAAGGTCGCCGAAACCTTTGGCTACAACTTCGATCGTGGCCGCATCGATCTTGCCGTGCATCCGTTCAGCTCGGGCAGTGGGACGGATGTGCGGATCACCACGCGCGTCGATGAAGCCGACCCGTTTGGCGCGCTCTATTCCACTATTCATGAGGTTGGCCATGCCGCCTATGAACAGCACGTGGCTGCGGAATTTGCGCTCACGCGGTTGGGCTCAGGCGTGTCGATGGGTGTTCATGAAAGCCAAAGCCGCATGTTTGAAAACCAACTTGGCAGAAGTGCTGCGTTTTGCGGTTGGCTGCGGGGCGAGATGCACAGCGTTTTTGGCACGTTCGACCCAAGCGATGCGGCCGGTTTTTATGCGGCCGTCAATGCGGTGCGACAGGGCTTTATCCGCACGGAATCGGACGAAGTGCAGTACAATCTGCACATCATGCTACGGTTTGATCTGGAACGCGCCTTGATGCGCGGCGATCTTGCTGTGGCGGATCTCGAAGAGGCCTGGAACACCCGGTTTGCCGCAGACTTTGGCGTGAGTGTCGACCGGCCGTCGAATGGGATGTTGCAGGATGTACATTGGGCGGCGGGCCTTTTCGGCTATTTCCCGACCTATTCGCTGGGCAATGTCTATGCCGGCTGTTTGCATCAGGCATTGCGGGGCGACATCCCCGATCTGGATGCGCAGATGGCGGCGGGAGATCTCTCTGCGCCGACGCGCTGGTTGGCTGAAAAGGTCCAGCGCCACGGCTCTGCCTTGAGCCCAAAGATCGTGATTGAAGCGGCCACCGGCGCGGAGATTTCCGAAGCGCCGCTTTTGAATTATCTCGACGAAAAATTCGACGCCCTTTACGGCACTTAGTTCATTGGCTCCAGCTCGGATCGCGTTTTTCTATAAAGGCCTGCATGCCCTCGGCCGTGTCGGTGTTGAGCAT
>JBCDBR010000017.1:0-78226 GCA_039183205.1 Pseudomonadota bacterium
CCAATTGCCCGAAGTGTTGGATCTGCCCGAAACGGTGATCCGGCCCTTGGTGCAATATTACCAGGATGACGAATATCTGACGCTCTACGGAGAACGCATGTCAGACGGGCAGTTTAGCGGCATCGATGCACCGCGCCAAAAGCTTGCGATCGTGATCTATGCTTGGATGGGCCAAGGCGCGTTGCAATCGGCAATCGAAGTAACCGCGCTGTTGGACTATTACCTTGATGTCGTTCATCACCCGAAAAACACCACGTCATCGGTAGATGATCTGGACATCGACCTGGAGCGGCCAAGTTCAGACGGCGACACGGTCGCAGCGATGTTTGAAAGCTTGGTCGACCGATACAAAAGCGCGGAATTCAAGGCACTTTACGGCGAAATAACCGGATCAACACCCGAGCAACGGTTGGAACGGTTGCGCGTCGAATTCGACCTGCTGGGCGCAGGGGAGGTGATTACACCGTTGGATGAGGACCGGGCATGAGCGCATTCCTTCGTCTTGGCCGGGATGGACCGCAGAACATGGCCACATATTTAGATTTACTAGCCGTTTGTGGCAATACCAATAACGCGGAGGCCGCGCCATAGCACTCCTAGAAATCGAAAACCTCACCGTCGAATTCCCCACGCGACGACAGCTATTCACCGCCGTTGATCGCGCGAACCTGACGGTCGAGCCCGGGCAAATCCACGGCCTTGTCGGCGAATCCGGGGCTGGAAAATCGACCATTGGCGCCGCAGTGATGGGTCTTTTGGACCCGCCCGGCCGCATCGCCGCCGGCGTCATCCGCTTCAAGGGCGATGAAATATCCGGGCTTGATGCGGAGGCCATGCAAAGCCTGCGCGGCAAGAAAATTTCGATGATTTTCCAGGATCCTCTGACCTCTCTCAATCCGCTTTTTACTGTCGGCCAACAGATCACCGAGACGATCTCGACCCATTTGGGTGTGGGCGAAGCCGAGGCACGCGCCCGGGCCATTGCCTTGCTTGACCGCGTGGGTATTCCCGATACGCAAACGCGGATCGATCAATACCCGCACCAATTCTCTGGCGGCATGCGCCAGCGGGTGGTGATCGCGCTTGCGCTGTGTTCAGAGCCCGATGTGATCATCGCGGACGAACCAACTACGGCGCTTGATGTCTCGATCCAGGCGCAGATTTTAGAGCTGATCAAAGAACTTGCCCGGGAACGGCAGGTCGGCGTGATCCTGATCACGCACGACATGGGCGTCATCTCCGATACGACCGACCGGGTTACGGTGATGTATCAGGGCCAAGTGGTTGAAACCGGTCCAACCTCTGAGGTGATGGGGCAGCCGCGCCATGCCTATACCAAATCGCTGATCGCGGCTGTGCCGCGGCCGACGGTTAAACTCAATCGTTTTCCGCTCATTGGCTATGGTGGCCGGGTGACCGAATTCCGCGTCGAAGATTTGGCGCGCAATTGGCCAAAGACAGCCGGTGCGCGCGGTGAGGTGCTGTTGCGGGCCGAGGCCTTGACAAAGCGGTTTCTCAGCAAACCCGCGATCCTGCCGTCGCGGCGCAAATTCTTCACTGCCGTGGACCAGGCAAGCTTTGATATCCGCGAGGGCGAGGTCTTTGGCCTTGTCGGCGAAAGCGGGTCTGGGAAGTCCACCATCGCCCGCATGATTGCTGGGCTTTATCCGGTCGATGACGGCACGGTGTCGTTTGCCGGTGACGACGTCACCGCCGGGCGGCGCGGCGTGCCGGAACATTACCGGCGCCAGATCCAAATGATCTTTCAAGACCCGTATTCGAGCCTCAATCCCCGCATGCGCGTCGATCAGATTGTCGCCGAACCCGCACGCCACCACGGCATCCTGGAGGGCGACGCGCTCAGTAGCCGGGTGTCGGAACTGTTGGATCGGGTCGGGCTGGGCGCGGATGCCGGGCTGAAATACCCGCATGAGTTTTCAGGCGGCCAGCGGCAACGCATTTCGATCGCGCGCGCGCTTGCAACCCAGCCGCGCTTCTTGATCTGCGATGAGCCGACGAGCGCACTCGACGTCTCCATTCAGGCGCAGATTCTCAATATCCTCAAGGATTTACAGGAACATCTTGGGCTGACCATGCTGTTCATCAGCCATGATCTGCCAGTGGTGCGTCAGATGTGCGACCGCGTGGGCGTCATGAAAAATGGCGCCCTGGTCGAAGTCGCCGAAACCGAGGCGCTATTTGCCAATCCGCAAGCCGCCTACACCCAGGATCTTTTGTCCTTGATGCCGAAATTGGATGGTCTTTCGACCGAAGGGCTCGATGTCGCCTGAGCGACTAAAACTTCGACCGCGGAAAAAGACCGTGTGGCGCTTCGCCAACCGTCCGCCTTTTGCGGCGTTCGGCCGGCTGGGCGCGCGGAAAGGTTCCGTCAACCATTGCTCAGCGCCCGCGCGCCGGCCAAGGTCCCGGCGCCGACAATGCCGTCAAGCGGGCCGTTATAAAGCCCCCGATCGATCAAGATCTGCTGAAATGCAATGGCCGTCGGCCGGTCCCATCCCTGGCCTGCCGGGCGTAAATCATTGGGATCGACACCTGCTTCGAGCGCCCGTATGTAGGTTTGCGCCGCGCGCGTGGGATCAGGCTCGGTTCCGACGCCACGCTCGATCAAAAAGCCAAGCACGGCCAGGGCATCGGCATCACCTGCATTGGCTGCCCTTTCGGTCCAGCGGAACCGCTCGTCATCGCTTTGGATCAGCCCGTCGATGTCACCTGAATAAAGATCGGCCAGGATCAGCGCCGCTTCGGTATTGCCGTTTTCGCTCGCCGCCTCGAACAATTCGGCTGCGCGGATGACATCTGGGATGCCCAACACCTCGCGATCCCGGTTGGCGATGCCCTCTCCGGTCAAATAGGTCTGCCCCAAGCGAAATTGCGCGAAATGATAGCCGGACTCGGCCGCTTGGCTCATCAAGGCGATCATCCGCGCCGGGTCGCGATCGACCCCGCGCCCCAGCAGATGCAAAAACCCTAATGTTGTCTGGGCCGCTGGATCGCCCGCCTCAGCGGCGGCCAAATACCGCGCGGCCGCTTCCTCAAAATCGGGGCGGATCGGACCGGTGCCAAACAGGTAATAATCCGCAAGCCGGGTCGCGGCCGGCACAATTCCGGCCTCTGCCGCGACCTCGTAAAGCGCAATCGCCTCGCGGTGATCGGCCCGTGTCTGCGCCAAGGTTGCAAGGTGGAATACGGCCGCTGCGGCTTGATCGGGGATAGCCTCGACCGCGGTGGTACACTCCGCCTCGACCGAACGGATCGCCGCAAGCGTGGCTTCTTGCGCCTCTTCGCTGACCGGCACGCCGGCATCGGGTGCACCTGCCCTGGCCAGACAGCGCGCCAAGGCCGCCTCCGCCGCTTGGCGCGCGGCCTCTTCGGCGGCCCGCTGCGCTGCTGCCTCCGCAGCCAGCCGCGCCGCTTCTTCCTCCGCGGCAATCCGCGCGCGTTCCTCTTCGATGGCCCGAACGGCCGCGGCCCGCGCGGTTTCCAAGATCCCAGCCGCCTCGGCCTCAGCGGCCGCGATCCTCCGGGACGCTTCGGCATCTGCCGTGGCGAGAATCTCGGCGCGCTCTGCTGCCACGGCATCACGCACGGCCTCAGCATCGGCGCGCATCACTGCCGCCTCAGCTTCGGCGATCACCCGGATCCGGTCCGCCTCAACCTGCGCGGCATTGGCCGCCGCGCCGCTGTCGGACAGCACCGTCTCGGCCTCGGTCAGTTGCGCACGCGCATCCTCTGCGGCCGCACCGATGATCCGTGTGGCTTCGGTCTCAGCCGCCGCGATCAGCTGAGCCGCACGTGCCTCGGCATCCGTCAGCACGATGTCCGCCTCACGCATCGCAACGGCGCGTGCCGCCGCCGCCAGGTCTTCGGCTGCGGCCACTTCGCGGCGCGATGTCTCCCGCATGTCGTCCCGCGCAGCGATGGCCTGCGCGCGCATCTCCTGGGCCGCGGCGCTTGCTTCTGCCATGGTGGCATTCGCCTCAGCTTGCGCTGCATCGCGCAATTCATTTGCCTCTGCTTCAGCGCTTGCTCGGATCGCGGCCGCTTCGGTCTCAGCGGCTGCGATTATCGCCGCTGCATCGGGCGTGTCCACGATGGCCTCGGCCTGCAAATGATCACTGCCATCCACGCGCCCATCCCCAATTTGCGGCAATCGCCCGTCCTGAGATTGCGCGGCTGCGATGGCCGGACAGAATAGACCGATCGCGGCCACGACAGCGAAAAGACGGCGCGGTGTAAGCATGATAAACCCTTGGCAAACGGGACACAAAGACGAGGCGCACGATAGCGTCGGTCATGGGCGGTGTCGACCGCAGCGGACAGTCTTGCCTGCGGCAAATTCAGGCCCGGAGAATCATGCAGCGCGGATGTGGTTGGCGCATCGGGCGGCGCCTTGCCGCCACGGAAGCCAAAACCCCGCGCTGCAACGCACCGAGACGCGAGACCTGGCGTGTCCTGCGATGCCGCACACTGCGCACCACGCAGCGCGCCCGTCTTTAAGCCTCTGTAAAAAAGCGTTTATTTCGGAATTCGATGCCAAGGCATTGGCTGCGGGTAAAGGGCGATCCGCGCCGCCGGGGCGACCGCCTTGGCGTCCTGCGCATGTGGATAACCGGCGAGAGTCCGCCGAAGACGCGCCGCTGACCGGTTGCAACGCCTCGTGTTCTTGTTCGATTAACCACTTCTGCGCTACCGAGCAGATGGGACACGAAAGATCTTTCGCTGATGAACGGAACGTTTTTGGCGCGCCGCCATACGCGCCGATTGGAACAATTTGGACCGTGGTTAACCGGGCCCGATGGGGTGCTAACGGCGCTCTTTCTTTCGGCTGCTGTCACCGGCGGAGCGGCTTATGTCGCGGTTGATTACATCACCTCGCCTTTCGCCCCGCAGGCGTCGGACATCGCGATGGGAGCGCCCCCACGCGTGAATATCGTCCCGCCGCGCCTCGACGCACAGCTCGACATGCCCGTCACCATTACCGCACCAACGTTTTCCGATCCCGATCTGGCAATCCCCGCGCGCCTGGCCGCTTTACCGGACGCGCCCACATTGGACCGGCCGGCCTTGGCCGGGCCTCGACGGACATCGCCCGTGGCCACGCCGCGGCCTACCGATGACCAGATTGCCGCGACCGTACCGCAGCCGCGCCCCGACGGTTTGGCGTCCGCGGACACCGACTTTACCGCCACCGTCGCGGCGGCCCTCGCTGAGATCGACGCAGGCGGGCCGGCCGATGCTGCGTCAACTTTTTCAGAGCCCGGGCTGACGGTGTCCATACGCCCGGACATGCGGCCGGATAATTGGGCCGCTGTCGTGGCCTCTGCACGCGAACCCGACGCCGCCGAGACCGTGTCAGGTGTCGAAGTGGCTCGGGCCGCCGCGCCCGAAGTTGATGTCGCGCCCGCACCGTTGCAACCAATCGCGCTTGGCCCACTTCGCAATGCGGCTAACCCATGCCACGCGCGGCTCGCACGCGGCATTCCCAATCGCAGTCGGTCGGCACCGACAGGCAGCGCCGTGATTGCCGGGCTCGACGGGATCGGCGGCGCCGATCGCGACGCACGGATCGTGCAAGCGGCCTTTGCCGGCAACGTGCCGAACTATTTACGCCAGTTGCGCCCAGTATCGTTCAGCGGTGTTACCTCGGGCGGTCAGGAAGCGGTGGTCACCATTTGCGTGACGCCCGATTACCTCGCTATCGGCAGCGACGCAGACCACGTGCGCGTCCCCCTGGGTCTGCCGGCCGCGCTACAAATGGCCGACCAGTTCGATATGATGCTGCCGACGCCGCGCATGGTCGATGCGATCTATGCACAGGCGGATCTGCGGTTGCGCCCGCAACCGATGACACCTGGCGCGCAAATGACATCGACACGCTACTTCTTGCGCCACGACGCGCTGGTCGATGACCAAATGGCGCGCGCGGGTGGGCGTTTGGGCATTTTGGTGGCCGGTCAAAAGAAGGATGTCGTCATCGCCAACCGGCTGTCATCCAATCCCGGACGGGTCGCGATTTACGGCTGGCACCAGGCATCGGGCAGCCCGATCCAACCGCTGTCTACCGTCCATGGGGCGCAATACGCCGATTACAGCCACGGCATCCGGCTGATCAGCCGCACCGCATTTGTCAACGGCCGCGCGGTGGATTTGGGTGCGCTGCTGACCGATGCCCGCTATGCCGCGTTGCTCAACAGCGATGGCCCGCTTACCGGGCGCGCGGTTCAGATCGCAGCGCTGCGCTAGACCGACTTTGGGTGTGTGCGCACCGGCATGAAGGATCGGCGAATTCCGACCCGGATACGTTTGGGTTCATGGATCCC
This sequence comes from Pseudomonadota bacterium, assembly GCA_039183205.1. GTDB lineage: Bacteria > Pseudomonadota > Alphaproteobacteria > Rhodobacterales > Rhodobacteraceae > HKCCE3408. The sequence continues at coordinate 6,342 of JBCDBR010000017.1, forward strand.
GGGGCAGAGCTTTTGAGACCGAAATGGGCAGGCCGCGGTCCATCGGCTTACGTGATCGCGGCGATCGAAGCGGCTATGGGCCGACCGGCGGCGGGGCGTTTGAGGGTCGCGCAATCCAAGGCGGTGCTCTCGGACTTGCGCCGCGGGTGATAGGCCTTTGTCGCGCCCAGACGACTGGGCGGCGAACTACGCTCGCGAAGGATCGAGGCGTTCAACGCTCAGATGCGCGCGCCCGCGCATGAAACGACACCGGCCGTTACGTTGGCGGGGTTTTGTCGGCATTTGGCGGGGCACGACCTTGTCAGCTTGGATCTCTTGGTTCTTTCAACACCCCGGCATCATGCAGATAAATGACGGGCCACGCTGTCGCGCGAGATCGCCATGACCGGTTTGACCGGCCCGACCGGCCGGCCATTATCGATGAAACTCGATCGGCAACGAAGATGGCCCTGTAGCCATGGACGCAGCCCAAGCGGAAAACGGCTTCATACGGGTCGCCCGGTCGCGCAAGACCCTCTTCCTCCCGAAGATGGCGCGCGACGGACCGGTTACCGGCGCGTGGTTTGAAGCCGACATTTGCCACATACTCAGCCAGACGCTACGGGCCGAAATTTGATCGTCATCGACAACCCCGTTAGCCACAATCACCGTTCAAGACAGAGGGCGCATAACGTCTTTTGCCTCCGCCCCATCGTCCCGATTTCAATCCGATAAAGATGCCGGTTGCCATGGCGAAGTCCGCGTCCGGAAGGGACACCAAGCGCACAATTGACGACCTTTGGACCTCAACGGGAAGGCTCGTTGACCGCTTCACACCAGAATTCCGCGCCACCGGTTTCGGCGCGCACAGATACGTCGCAGACGTATTGCACATGGCCATAGCAAACCGAACGGTGGCCAAGTGCGGATGGCAATGCGGGCATGCGAGGGCTGGCCCTTGCGGCCGGCGTGAGCGGGCCCGCCGCCCCACGAGCTCCACAGACGCGCCGATCGCGCCTAATGCGTTCCAGCAGCTAGCGGACGTCGTGGAAACAGCGAAACCCCAGATGGTAATTTCGGTGGCTGCCTTCGCTCATGACAAACGTTCCGTGCCAGAAAGGGGCGCGCCAGCGGCTCCAATGCTCATGCGCGCGGATCGTGTCCCAGATAAACCACGACCCTTTCATCTCCGTCACGCCAAGCGCGGTCGACCCACGGCTGGCCATCTGATCTTCGCTCAGCGGCAGGTTCATGTGCTCTGCCGCATTTCCATCGATGTCGAAAACGCCCAGTGGGCTTTGACATTGCGGGAAGGACCCGGCCGGATAGGTGTTCGATCCGCAGCCCGTAAAGCTGCCCCCATTGCACGAGCCATTCTTGAATGAGCCCGTGGCACAGACGCCCGATTGCCAAGCACCGATCGAATAAGTGCCCGCCGTTCCGGCATAGGTGTTGTTGTGCCAAGACCGCATCGTGTTGACGGCTTGGGACACCCCCATGCCGCGCACCATGTCGAACGGATAATCGGGCGGCAATAGCTGTCCGGCAGAGGCGCCTTCCCATTCATGGGCATCGCCCATGCGCCCGCCTTCCGCAGCACATAAGAGCGCCGCTTCGTTGGCACGGACCCAAACCACCGGATAGGTCATCGGGATATTCGGCCATTCGAACATATCGACGCACACCTCTGCATCGCGCGCGGTCTGGGTGGCCGGATCATAAAGCGGCGCGCGATAGCGGCCGCCGCAGATCCGTTCCCATTCGCGGTTGCGATAGCTTTCGCGGATGCTGTCAACAGAGCCGCCGATGCGCGCGGCCGCTTCGTCCGGGCTAAGCGGGTGCTGCGTCACAGCTGGGTTGCCCTGACCGATCCAGCCATTGGGCGAGCCGGCGAAGATCTCCCTGATCCGGGCGATCTCTGCGTTCGACACGCCGCGCACCGCCCGCATCTCCGCAAACATCGCTTCGTTGTTTTCCGCCAAGCTTTGCGCGCCGGCATGGCTGCCGATCAAGATCGCAAGGGCCGCGCCGATGATACGTGCAATCATTATTCCCCCCTAAAGTCGTGTCGTCCTGCGCCTATTCGCGTCGGATCAGGTAGAAAAAGTCCCGACTATCGGCATAGCTCAAGAACCGCGGTATCTGCGTGCCGTCGCGGCGCGTGATATCCACGCCCGCCATCGACGTCACCAGATGTTCGATCTCAATCTCTTCGTCTTCCTCGTCCTGGATGTAGATGGCCGAATAGGTCAATTCCGGTGAGTTCATATCCAAGAGCATTGCGTACTCGCAGCCATAAGCCTGGAACGTCCGCGCCTGGCCCGAGGGCGTGGCCGAGCTGAAATAGGCGTAGATCAGGAATTCCCGATCCTCGACACGGCGCAGACACACGCCGGAGCGCACCGTACGCAAGTTGGCCTCGGCCGAGCCCGACCAATTCCCGCCGCCCCAGGATTGCACCTGCTCGCCCGGCGCACCAGCCTCCACCAGTGGCACGCCGTTTTGCCGCGCAAAAACGATATGCGGCAGCAGCTCTTCGGTGTCGCTATCGGTCCACGTCCGCATGCCAATCGTACCATCATCGAGCATGTAAAGCGTTGAAAGACCGGGCCAAAGCCGGCTCAGCATGACGCCGTTTTGCATAAACCCATAATGGTGGCCGTAATTGTACCCTGCCATCGGACCGAACCGCCAGGCGCCGTGTTCGCGTTTGAACCCGCCGGTGAAGGTTGCGGCAATCCGATCGGTCAATGACGGTGTGATCATGCCCACGCGCACGAGCGGATCGGTGGCCCGAAAGCCATCGGGCCCGGCCGCACCCGTTCGGTTGGACGGCCGCGGCGACCAATCAACGCGCGGGTGATCGGTTCCCAATTCGTAGCCGATTTCGAACTGGCTCATATCGAAGGCCACGAGGGTGACATCGGCGTTGTTTTCCACGCCATCGAGCCAATTTGCCCCACCCGAGCCCAAGATCGATTGCGCAACCTGGCCGGGCTGCATGACCGATGCATAGATGCCGGGCGCATCCTCGACCGCATACCAGGACCCCGCCTCCATCCGGCCGCCTTCGGTGCCTTGCACATTAAACCCGGTCCGCGGTGTCATCAGCGGGCGACGATCAAGCGCTGCTTGGCCCAAAAGTGCCACAACCGCGCCGGGATCCTCTGCTTCGACCTCGTCTGAGGAGACCATGAAAGCGTCTTCGTAGAAGGCGCCCTTGATCAGATTGACGATGGAATCGCCAAACAGCACGTTGTCGCGCAAGAAATCGGCGACCGCCTCGCGGCTGGACCGGTTGCCGGACACGGCATTTCGGACAAAAAGCTGCCAGTCGCAAACCGGCGCGTAGGGCAAGCCCGATGCAACGGCTTCGGTGAGCGATCCATCATTCCAAGGTGCGCAGGCAAAGGCGTCATCATCGCCCTCCAGCAGCAATTCCGCATCTGGGCCAAGTTCTATCGACCACTCCTCCGGCTCCGCGTTTTCCAAGTGATAGCTGCGAGTACGACCGTTGGTGCCGGTCACCTCCAACACAAACCATGAATTCTGATAGGGGTTCATCGAGATCAGCCGAAACGATCGCCCCTCTGCATCCGCCGCGGTTTGGTCATTGTGGAAAGGGTTGAGCGCAAAGACCGATCCCGGAACGGACGCCGAAAGACCAGCGATGCGGGCGGCCACGACATCCGGCGGCGGAGGGGCGATCCCTTGCGCCAGACCGGGGCTGGCAAGGGCCGCAAATATAGCAAAACACGCTGTTCGAAATGTCGTCTGGGCAATCGTCACGGACACAGTTTGCTCCTAGCTCGATTTCTCGTCGTCGGGCCGTCGCATGGCCAGCTAAATTTACCGTTAAGGGTTACGCGATTTTCGACGCGGTGCAACGGTGGGATACCGGTAGTGACGTTCAAATTTTCATGGCCGCGACCTTTCTGCCAGCGCCTCTGCTGACGCACGCCCCCTTCGACCGGCCCGAGCCCGTGGGCGGGACAAACGGCCCGCCCCCTTGCTCAGCGCGGGGACGGGCCGTCGCTGGTCGAGGACCATCGGCCCCCGCCACGACCTTGGGACGGAGGTCGGCGGGACATTGATGGGTCGGATCACATCGGCGATGGGTTCAAAGACAATGCGATGCGTACAATGTCTCCGGTGTAAATTTCCAGTGGAAACGCCCATAAAGCACTGATATTAATTACATATCCTTTTCAGACTGCGGCAGACATCGAGATGTGACATCGTCGGCAATCGAACATGTATACAGTGGAAATTTGCACTGGAAACATTTGGACTAACAGCCAGCCGCACGCACCAATCCCCAACCGAACCGTCCGTCTCGGCCGGGCGAGCCCAGATCAACGGAGGCCGCGCGCAAACGCTCCCGCACGGTCGAAACCGAGGCGCCCCCCGCCAGGCGTGCAGCCAAAGCCGTCACCACGGGCGCGGCATAGGACGTGCCGGATTGATAGGTACCGCCGCGTGGTGACGCGACAAACACGTCAACTCCAGGGGCGGCAAATTCGATATGCGTGCCGGTATTGGCGCTGCGGTAAAGGCGCATGCTGCTGTCAATTGCGGTGACCGCAATGACATTCGGAGAGCCCGCCGGATAAGGCGCAAACCGCACGCCGTCATTGCCGGCCGCCGCGATCATCGTCACCCCGCGCTGTGCCGCGATTGCCAATGCGGTTTCCAAAGCGTCGCTCGGCGGCCCGGCAAAGGACATGTTGATCAAGCGCACGCCTTGGCCGACCAGCCGGTCGAGCGCTGCCACAACGCGTTCGGTGCTGGCGCCTTCGCCACCTGTCGTCCGCGCAAAGGCCGACACTGCATGCAAGCGCGCGCCGCTGGCCAGACCGGTCAGCGCACCGCCCTGGCCCGCGATCAAGGCGGCAACCGCAGTTCCATGATCGACACCGATGCCGCGATCCGCATCCGACAGCACCGATTCCACAACCACCGGCACACCGGCCAAAGCCTGGTGGCCCGGATTAACCGGCCCATCGATCACCCCAATGGTGATCCCATTGCCAAGCGTACACCCGCCAGCGCTGACAAGGCCCACCATTTCATGCGCATAGACCCGCGGCGTGCCCTGGGCAAACCGGTACAGCACGTGGAGCGACAAGACCGAATTGGGGGCAGGCCCGGCAATCGCCTGTCGCGCGCCTTGCGTTGTCAGTCCTGGGCCAAAGGTGAAAAATAGCCCCGTCCGACCGAGAGCGGGATACGGGCGCTCGCGCAGGAACTGCCCGCCCGCCGCCACCAGCGCCGCGGCCGCCGCCTGCGCCTCTCCGGGCGTCGATAGGACCATGAATTCCGGCTGCCCGGACGCGGCGATCACTTGGTCGTTGCGACGTACGGGGACGTCTGGACCATCACTTTCGCCTCCGCCGCCCGTCGCGCCGGGCCGCCCGGTCGCGGCATTTTGCGCAGCCATCGGGCCTGCTGTCAGCACAGCACAAACAAGGATCAGCGCGCGTACGACCAATAACATCGCAAGCCTCCCTTTTACTAATTTGGCACGTCCTCAAGTGTCTCAATCATCGCACCGGCATCGACCAAAGCTTGCCGCGCGGCGTCCCGACCGGCATCGCCATCCAGCGGCGCGAGATCATAAAAGCCAATCGACGACGGCCCTGCAACGATTTCAAGACCCGCCTCAAGCAACACCGTGCGCATTTGACGTTCGGTGGTGTCGGGCGCGAAAATTACCCGAAAGGCCGTGTCCGATACCGGCGCATCGGCCCCGGCCAGCGCAAAATCGGCCCCGTCTGCGCTGCGTTCGAGGGTCGATGTGGGCTGCATTTCGGTCTCTGCCAGGCCCGGTGCCTCGGGCGTTATGCCCTGCGGGGTCAAAACCGCCTGGCCGATCCCGATGCCCAAAACCACAACCGCGGCCGCCTGCCATAGACGCAGACGCGACAGCGGCACGACATTGCTTGGCGCGTCTTCGACCGGGGCCGGCGTCTGCGCGGCCTCACGGTCAATATCCCGCATCAGCCGTGCGAGGCCTAATTCTCCGGGCGATGTCTCTGCCGGTTCGGCCTGCATCTGATCGCGGATCGCTTTGAGCACTTGCAACTCCGCGGCCAGGCCAGCATCGTCGTCGACCGCGGCCTGAACATCAGCACGGTCCTGGCCCGCAAGCGTGTCGTTGGCCAAAAACGGCAACAACGCTTCGATTTCTTTGCGCTCTTTGGTCATGCCGGCACCCTCTGGCCCACAAGGCCTTCCAGGCAGCGCATCAACAGCTTTTTTGCATGATAGACGCGGGTTTTGATTGTGCCTTCCGGCACGCCGGCCACTTCAGCAATTTCACCGTAGGTCATGTCGTCATAAAACGCCATGGCGATGGCCGAGCGGTGGTCATCCTTGAGCGTTCCGAGGCAATGGCGCACATGCGCGGCCTCTTCTGCGCTGGCCAGACAAGCCTCCCCATCGGGGCTTTCATCGACCGTATCGGCGAATTCATCGGTCAGATCGACGCGGCCGCGCCGGCGGTGCGCGTCGATGACCTTGCGGTAGGCAATGCCAAATATCCAAGTCTGCACTTTCGATCTTCCCTCAAACCGTCCGGCTGAGCGCCAGACTTCCATGAACACGTCGTGCAGTATGTCGCCGGCCTCGAACGGATCGTTCAATCTTGACCGGATAAATCTGAAAACGGGCGTTTCGAGCGCGCGGTAAAGTGCGGCCAAAGCCTGCTTATCGCCGCCGGCGATGGCTTGCATCAATGCGCGCTGTTGCTGGTCGTTGACCATGATTGCCCTGTGCCTCCCGCCGGCATTTCAGCACAAATATCCGACAAGGCAAATGGATGTTTTCCGTGCCTATCACGCGGACTTGCGATCATAAAAGGTCATGACGGCATGGCGGGCTTCGGCAAAGAACAACCACCGTTCGATCAGCAAGCCGAACAACAATGCAAACGCACCCAGGCTCAGCGTAAGCGCAGGCAACACACCCGCCGATGCCGCTAAGGTCAACATTAGCGGCGCAAATCCACCAACGAGCAATGCGTAAAACCGCAATTTTTGCGCGTGACGGCGCGCAACCTGAAAGCCCATTTCGTTCAACAGGTAGTTGGGTCCGGTATGCGGCGCCTCAAAAAGCCGAACCTGACCAAGCCCGCCAAGCCCGGTGGCCGTTTCCGGCGTCGAGGTTGGCGCGGCATGGTCGCCTTGCTGCCAGGCGCGTTGTTTCAATGTCCAAGCGACAAAAACCGCGATCGCGGCGATCAACGGCCAGGCCCCAGGCCCCGGCGAAAACACGGCGTGAAGCGCGCCGGCCAAAATACTGCCCGAAGCCAGAGCAAAGGCTAAAAAGCACAAGGGTGTCAGAGGGTTGTACCACCGATCTACAGTTTTAAGCTGCGCGTAGATCATGGATGTTGCATAAACCGTCAGGGCCGCCAAAGCCGCGCAGATCGGCCCTAAAATGCGCGCGCCGGCCAGATCGAAAACGCAAACGATGGCGTAAAGCCCCGTTAGCGCCAGCGTGACCACGGCCAGAACACCTTCGCGGATTAACCACGAGCTGCGCCATTGCGAAAACGCCCGCATGGCGCGTTCTGGGTGGCCCAAATGGAAGGTTGAAGAGATCAATCCGCCGACGGAAAGGGCAAAGGCGATGCCAAAACCCACCCAGGCCAATGCCGCTTGCGGGACGCTGCCCCAGATTGCCGGCAGGCCGAGCGCGAAGATCAGGCCAAAGCCCGCACCCGATGTGACCGTGAAAATCACGATAGAAGCGGCCGGATGCATCGTTAGATCTTCTCTAGCATGCGGTCGACCCAGCCGAAAAAGCCCTCAGGCTCCGCATGCGGCGTTTCGCAAAATGCGGCGAGCGAGACGGTATCGTCAGAGACTTTGGGACGCGGCGGCAAGTATTTATTGACCGGCTTGGTTCCCTGTTCGGGCATCAGGTCAAATCCACTGCGATCCGCGACACGTTTGGACACATCGGATTGCGGGTCGGCGAGATCGCCGAAATGGCGTGCGCCGGCAGGACAGGTGCGGACGCAAGACGGCACGCGATCGATCTCGGGGATATTTTCGTTGTAAATGCGGTCGACGCAGAGCGTGCATTTCTTCATCACATGTTCGACCGGGTCCATTTCTCGCGCACCATACGGACAGGCCCATGCGCAAAGCCCACAGCCGATACAAATGGACTCGTCGACCAAAACGATCCCATCTTCGGCGCGTTTGAAGCTGGCACCGGTCGGGCAAACCGTCACGCAGGGCGCGTCTTCGCAATGCAGGCAGGATTTCGGGAAATGGACATTCATCGCCGGCCCCGTTTCCGGGGTGACCTCGAAGGTGTGCACGCGGTTCAGAAACGCCCCAACGGGTTGCGCGCCCCAGGCATCTTTATCGGCCAGCGGCGCGCCGTAGCCACCGGTATTCCATTCCTTGCAAGACACCACGCATGCATGGCAGCCCACGCATGTGTCGAGATCGATCACAAGGCCCAGCTTTTTGTCGGTCTTTTCGGGCAGCTGCGTCATGCGGCCCCCCGGCGATTTAGTTTTCTCGAATCGGCCGTTGCAACACGATGAAGGTCTTGCCGTTTTCTGTGGGCGCTGCGCTGACAGCGGGCAGGTCCGACAAATAGGCCGTAACCATCGCAAGGTGCCAAGCCTCTGTTTCGCCGACATAAATTGTCGGCGCCGTCAATGAACGGAGCCAATAATGCGCCCCGATCCGCCGCGCGTGATCGGCCGCCTTCGCGTTTTCGGCCCGTTCGGCATCGTCCCAAGCCCAGGCCCATTTGAAGTTGCCGGTATGCTCGATCCAGGTCCCGACGGATTGAAATTCGGCATGCGATCGCCCGCGCCCCGGCGTGGAGAGCGTACACAGGCCCATTTGCGTGTCGTAGCGCCAGGAGGTTTCGGGCGCGTCGATCAGAAATTCGCGATGCATTTGCCGCGATGTCGGGATGACGGCCGCGCAGGCCTCCATCACGAGGCCCTGGAAGGCCGGGGTTAAGTCGCGATGATAGCCGCCGCATTCCGGGCAGCGCGGGAAATAGCCTTCGCCACGAAATCCGTCCGCTTCGGAATGCCCGCCCTTGCAAGCCATAATTGCCGCTCCCGCACGATGAAACGGGTGCGGGAATGGCAGCGGTTCGCGGCATGTTTGCGGCAAGTCTGTGATTCATTTTGACCACTCCTCGCCAAAATTAAGATTTCCTTTACCAATTGGCACGGGGCTTTCCTGCGCTGCGATTTGCGGCTCAAGTGGGCCACGATCTGCCGGCTCAATCCGAACCCGTAGATCGTACCAAGCCGCCTGGCCCGTCACCGGGTCAGAGTTCGACCAGCGCAGACCATCCCCTTTAGGAGGATGAAGTTCGCTGATCAGGTGGTTCAAAAGAAACGATTTTTCTGCCTCCACGGCGCCTTGATCCAGGGCCCAGGCGCCTTTCCGCTTGCCAATCGCGTTCCAGGTCCACAGGGTTTGGTGATTGGCCGCGCGCGTCATCGCGATGGGCACCCTGATCCGGCCATGGGGCGATATCAGCCACGCCCATCCGCCATCTTTCAGGCCATGCGCCTGCATCACCTCTTCGGGGACGTAAAGCGGCACGGCCCCGTGAATTTGCCGTAGCCACGCATTTTGCGAACCCCAGGAATGGTACATCGCGGCCGGACGTTGCGTGACCGCGTAAAGCGGGAAATCTTCCGCGGCCTTGGCCGATGGATACCAAATCGGCAACGGATCGAAGCATTCTGCGATGCGTGCGCGCAGATGATCCGGCGGTTGCACAGACCCGTACCCTTCGGCGGCAAGCTGGAATTTTCTCAAAGTTTCTTGATATATATCAAAGGTATACGGCTGTGGCTTATCATAAAAGCCCATCTCGACTGCCCAATTCTGATAGCTTTGATTGGCCATTTTGAAGAATTGTGCGTCTTCGGGCACGTGGCGCATCCAAAAGCCGCCATTGTCGATATAGCGTTGGATTTGATCAGGATTGGGCGCGCCGCGCCCGTCGCCGCCGCCCCGCCAACCGGCCAAGGGGCCGACCCCGGGCCTGCGTTCGTGGTGCAGGATATAATCGGCATAATCCTTATAGGTCGCGCTGCCGTCATCCTTGACAAAGCCAGGTAGACCAAGCCGCGCGCCCAAATCCACCAGGACCGATTGGAACCCGCGCACATCGCGATCCGGCGTGACCACCGGCCAGCGGATCGCGTCGGCGACCGCCTCGGGTTCGCAAATCGGGCGATCCAGCAGCGATATGCAATCATGCCGCTCCAGATAGGTCGTATCCGGCAAGATCAGATCGGCAAAGGCCACCATTTCCGACGAATAGGCGTCGGAATAGATGATGTGTGGGATGCGATAAGCGCCGTCGTCGTCTTTGGCCGTCAGCATCGCCATCACTTCGGCGGAATTCATCGATGAATTCCACGCCATGTTGGCCATATACAGAAAAAGCGTGTCGATCCTGTAGGGATCGCCGGCAACCGCGTTGGAGATGACCATGTGCATTAGGCCGTGAACGGCCAGCGGGGCGTCCCAGGAAAAGGCCTTGTCGATCCGCTCCGGGCGACCATTTGCATCGAGTTTGAGGTCTTCGGGCCCCCGCGGATAGCCAAGATGCGGTCCCGAGAGCGGCGCGTTCGGCGCCGTTTCGGTATGCGGGGTTGGATGTGCGGTGGCCGGTTTTGGATAGGGCGGTTTGAAGCGAAACCCACCCGGGCATTCCACGGAGCCGAGCAAGATTTGCAGCAAATGGATCGCCCGTGTGGTTTGGAACCCATTGGCATGGGCCGAAATCCCGCGCATCGCATGCATGGAAACGGGCCGCCCGATCATCTCGGCATGGCGCTGCCCGCGCATATCCGTCCAGGCTTGCGGCAGGCGGATTTCCTTTTCAAACGCCGCATCGGCCAGTTCGCGGGCAATCCGGCGGATCGTCTCTGCCGGGACACCGCAGCGCGATGCCACGGCCTCAGGCGCATAATCGTCGGCCATATAACGGCGCACCAGAAGATCAAAAGCCGGGCGGACCTCGGTGCCGTCCTCTAGGTGAAACTTGCCGTGCAACGCAGCGCCTGTGGATATGTCTGTCCACAGGCGCGCCTGGCCTTTTTGGCGATCCCAGACCAGCGGAACGCCCGCGCCATCGCGCGCAATTCGTCCGTGATCTGAAGTGTTTGGACTGTGGATAACCAGATGAGGGGCGTTCGTGTAGCGCAGCAGATAATCCAAATCCACGCGTCCCAGGCGCAGCAATTCGTGCACCAAAGACAACACAAATAGCCCGTCGGTCCCCGGCGTGATCCCGACCCATTCATCGGCCACCGCGTTATAGCCGGTGCGCACCGGATTGATCGCGATCACCTTGGCGCCGCGGTCCTTCAGCCGGCCCAAACCGATCTTGATCGGGTTCGAATCGTGATCCTCGGCCACGCCGAACAACAAAAACAGCTCCGTGCGTTCCCAATCGGGGCTGCCAAATTCCCAAAACGCGCCGCCCATTGTGTAGATGCCGCCGGCGGCCATATTGACGGAGCAAAACCCGCCATGAGCAGCATAATTCGGCGTTCCGAATTGCTGCGCCCACCACCCGGTGAAGCTTTGGCTTTGGTCGCGACCGGTGAAAAACGCAAGCTTTTTCGGATCGTTGGCGCGAATCGGCGCGAGCCATCCAGTGGCAATATCCAACGCTTCATCCCAGGAGATTTCCTCGAACTTCCCCGACCCGCGTGGCCCAACGCGCTTTAGCGGCGCCCGCAACCGGGCGGGCGAATATTGCTGCATGATGCCGGCCGAGCCTTTGGCGCAAAGCACACCACGATTGACCGGATGGTCGCGATTGCCTTCGATATAGCGGACTTTGTCGTCGCGCATATGCACGTTAATCCCGCAGCGACAGGCGCACATGTAGCATGTTGTCTGGCGCACCTCGTCCGAAACTTTTGGCGACGTGTCGATGCTGCGCTCTGTCGGCACGGCCAAATCCTCCCTTCCCGCGTCACGCAAAGCGGCACGATCCAGCGGCGCTTGTCAATGGAATGCATGTATAATGCATCAATTCGCCACGTTCGACCACGCCCCCTACCCGCACGGGTCTGGTCCTGATATGACATCGCTTGGCGTCGACGAAGGATGGTTTTATGCCAGACATGGCTCAACTCGAAATGCGCATCGCACCGGGGGACGGCGCGCTGAGCCTGCATGGCGCCGCCACAATCAAAGACGCCGCGGCCTTGTCCCAAACGCTAGAGGCTTTGCCGAAAACGGAACCGATCTCGATTGATCTGTCGCATCTGTCGCGGATCGATACCGCAGCGGCCTATGCGTTGATCGCCGCGCAATCCCGCATCGCCAGCGCCGGTGGTCGCTTGGTGTTTTTTGGCACAGATGCCGCAGCCGCACGTTTAATAGACCGGGTCCGCGCCGCAGCACCGCAGCCTGTGGATAAAAGTATCCACAAGCCAACACTTTCCGATCGTTTAGAAAATTTCGGACGATCCGTAGCCGCGGCGGGTCAGTTCCTGCTTGATTTCCTTGGGATTTTAGGCCTGTTCCTTGCCCGCCTCGTGGGTGTCATACGGCGCCCGCGCGACTTTCGCGTCACCGCACTTGTCCACCATATCGAAGAGGTCGGGCTCAAGGCGGTTCCCATCGTGGCGCTGATGGCGTTCTTGATCGGCGTTGTATTGGCCTTTCAGGGGGCGACCCAGCTTCGCCAATTCGGCGCCGAAGTATTCGTCGTCGATCTAATCGCCATTTCGATCTTGCGGGAATTGGGCATCTTGCTGACGGCGATTGTTGTGGCCGGTCGGACCGCATCGGCCTTCACCGCCGCCATCGGATCGATGAAAATGCGTGAAGAGATCGACGCAATGCGCACGCTGGCCATCGACCCCGGTCATGCGCTCATCGTGCCCCGCATCCTGGCTTTGCTAATCGCGCTGCCGATTTTGGGTGTTGTGGCGAACATTGCCGGTCTTTTGGGCGGGGCGATCATGTCTTGGATCGAACTGGGCATCTCCCCCGCAATGTTCCAAACCCGGCTCTTTGAAGGCACCGATATCCGCCATGTCTGGGTCGGGCTGGTCAAAGCGCCGGTCTTTGCCGTGATCATCGGCGTTATCGGGTGCCGCTCGGGTCTTGAGGTCGGCCGCGACGCGGAATCCTTGGGCCAAATGACCTCGTCCGCTGTTGTGGCCGCCATCTTCGCTGTGATCGTGGCGGATGCGGTGTTTTCAGTCTTTTTTGCCCAAATTGGGGTCTAAGGCGGGATGGCGGCAGTGATCCGAGTCCGCGAATTGCGCACGCAATTCGGCGACCATGTGGTCCATGATGATCTGAGTTTGGACGTCGAAGCCGGCGAGATTTTGGGTGTTGTCGGAGGCTCCGGCACGGGCAAATCCGTCTTGCTGCGGACCATTGCAGGACTGAACCGACCAAGCTCTGGCAGTGTGGAAGTGCTGGGCACGGACGTTCTGACAGCCAGCGAACCCGACCGTATCGCGCTTCAGCGCAGATGGGGCGTGATGTTCCAGGACGGGGCGCTGTTTTCGGCACTGACTGTGCAGGAAAACGTCGAGGCGCCCATGCGGGCGGTCCCGGAATTGCCCGATGCACTGCGTCAGGAACTGGCTGCGCTGAAAATCGCTATGGCCGGATTGCCGCCCTTGGCCTGCAATAAATTTCCTGCCGAATTGTCGGGCGGGATGCGCAAGCGCGCAGGGCTGGCCCGCGCCTTGGCCTTGGACCCAGAGATCGTTTTTCTCGATGAACCGACAGCCGGGCTCGATCCCATTGGCGCCGCTGAATTCGACACGTTGATCAAGACCCTATCGGAAACTTTGGGGCTGACGGTTTTTTTGGTGACGCATGATCTTGATACGCTGCATGCCGTTTGCGACCGTATCGCGGTTCTGGCGGAAAAGCGGGTCTTGGTGGCGGGCACGATGGATCAGATGCTCTCGGTCGATCACCCTTGGGTGCAGGAATATTTCCACGGGCCCCGCGCGCGCGCAGCCATTGACGCAGCGGCCTGGATCGGCGACTGAGGGCGGTCATGGAGACCCGGGGAAACTACGTTCTGATCGGCCTATTCACAATCGCGGCGATTGTGGCGGCTGTGGTCTTTTTCCTCGCCTTCGCGCGCGTCGAACTCGACCGCGAATTCAGCTATTACGACGTGCAGTTTAATTCCGTTGCCGGCCTGGGTGAGGCGTCCGATGTCCGCTTTGCGGGTTTGCCCGTAGGCCAGGTCGTGGATATCTCCTTGTCGCCGAACCGGGATGGCACCGTCATCGTCCGTGTCGAGGTCGCCGCCGAAACTCCGGTTCGCGAAGACAGCGTGGCCACGGTTGAAACCCAGGGCGTCACCGGTGTCGGCTTTGTCTCGATCACCGCCGGCACGGAGCGCGGGGCCTTGACCGCGCCACCGCGAGGAGAAATTGGCACGATCAATGCGGGACGCTCGGTCATTCAAAGCCTGTCGGAGGACGCTCCGGCCTTGGTCTCCGAGACGCTGACGCTGGTACGCGATCTGGGCGACCTGTTCAGCGGGGATAACCGCGACCGGATTTCGCAGATCATCGTGAACACCGAAACAGCCTCTGCCGCGTTCGCCGCCACTTTGGAGGATTTCGCCAACGTCGCAAGCTCGGTTGACGATTTTGTCGTTCAGATTGATCGCTTTAACACGGTTCTACAAGTCTTGGCCGCCGATCTCGACACCGCTTTGGTCACTGCCGATGCGACGCTCAGCGCGTGGGGCAGCGTGGCCACGGATGCGGAAGAATTCCTCGAAACCGGCACCGATGCGTTCACGACCGCCGACAGTGCCCTGACGGCGGCGCAATCCCTCATCGAGGCGGACCTGGCGCGCGCTGCATCCGAGCTGGAGACGACGATTGCAGCCTTGCGGGTCGAGATTTCGACCCTCACCACGTCCGCTGGCGAGATGGTCGACACGTTCGGCCAGACCGGCACGCTGGCCAATGCGCGGCTGACAGAGGTTGCTGAGACCTTAGATGCGCTTGATGTGTTGATCGAAAATACGAATGTCGCAATGAGCACGGTGGAAACCGCGGCGATCGATTTCAGCATACTCGTCACAGAGGACGGCGCCGCACTGGTTGCCGAGACCCGGGCCGTGATCGCCGCGACCGCTGATGCCGTCGAGGCGATCCGCATCGAAGCGGAGACGACATTGCCAACGATCCTGGATGACGTCGCCGATGCCGCCGAGACCGTGTCGAACTTGGCTGCTGAGGTCAGCGAAGATTTCACCGGTGCGACGGGGCGTATGAACTCACTGGCAAGTTCGGCAAATGCCGCATTATTGCAAGCGGCGGAGACATTTTCCAATGCCGACGAAACCTTGGCCGCGATCAACGCCGCATTGGCCACGGGCGAGGAAACGCTTGCCGCCGCGACCAGCGCGTTCGTTAGTGCCGAAGGCGCCATTGAGGAGGAATTGGGTTTGGTCATTGCGCGGCTTTCCAGCACGTTGGATGGGCTCGATATTGCGGTGGCCCAGGTCTCTGCCGACTTGCCAGGCATCAGCACAAGTTTGGCCGAGGCCTCAAGTGCTGCGGAAAGTGCGTTTGAAGGCATCTCCGATGCGGTCCGCACCGCATCACCGGCCGTGCAGGAATTCGCCGCTTCGGGCCTGCCGGAATACGCGCAATTCGCCCGCGACGCGCGCGCGCTGACCCAGTCGCTTGACCGGCTGATCCGACAGATCGAGCGAGATCCGGCGCGGTTTTTCCTGGGCTCAAATACGCCGGAGTATCGCCGATGATTGGGCGCACGGCCTGCACAATTCTGCTGGTCCTGTGCCTGGCGGGCTGTTCCCTTTTGCCAGGCGGCAATGCGTTGGAAATCTATGAGCTGCGCGCGCCGGAGGGACTGCCCAGCACCGATAGGCCGATCGCGCGCGAGGTGATCGTGGAGTTACCTGGCGCCACCGGGACCTTGGAAACCGACCGCATTTTGATCCGCCCCGATGCGCTCCAGGCGCAATACCTGCGTGGCGCGAGATGGGGCGAGGAAACCCCTGTCATGGTGCAAAGCCTGATGCTGCGCAGTTTGCAGGAAACCGGCGGGCTCACGTTTGTGGGGCGCCGCCCGTTGGGCTCTGGCGGCGATATCGCCATCGTGAGCGACATCTTGGATTTCGCGGCCGAACGGTCCGCGGGTGGCGGAATTATCGTGCGGCTACGTCTCGAAGTGCGCCTGATCCGGGAACGCGACGCCAGTGTGGCGGCGGGGCGCACATTTGTTGCTGAAGTTCCCGCCATCGGCGACGGCAACGAGGACATCGTTGCGGCATTCGATGCCGCGGCGGACGATCTCTTTACCGAATTCACGCTATGGACCATGGCGCGGTTGGGCCGCCCGTTGTAACGCGCCGGACGCGAAACGGTTAATCCACCGTCCCAAGGCTTGCGCTTTGGCTGCCGAATGGCACAAGAACAATTCTGGACCGGCGCGCGCGTGCCACTCACAACTAGCCTGCCGGGAGACCCCCATGCCCGCCATCAAGGATGCGATTCTGCACCACCTGTCTTACTCGGTCGGAAAGGACCCAGACCACGCCCAAACGCGGGATTGGCGCATGGCGCTGAGCCATGCCATGCGCGACCGGATGGTCGATAGCTGGTTCGCTGCCACGCGCGCCACTTATGATGCCGGGGCCAAACGGGTCTATTACCTGTCGATGGAATTTCTGATCGGCCGGCTGCTGCAGGACGGCATCGTCAATCTGCGCCTATTGGATGCCGTGCAAGAGGCTTTCACGAGTTTAGGCTTGGATTACGACGAGATTGTGCATGACGAACCCGATGCCGCCTTGGGCAATGGCGGTTTGGGGCGATTGGCGGCGTGTTTCTTGGAATCGCTATCCACAATCAGGTGCCCGGCACATGGTTATGGCATCCGCTATGAACATGGCCTGTTCAAACAATCGATCCTGGAAGGGCGCCAAGTCGAAGCGCCGGAGACGTGGTTGGAGCAGCCCCATCCCTGGGAATTCGAACGCCCCGAGGTGCGCTACCGCATCGGGTTTGGCGGCGTGGTCGCCGAAGCGGGGACGCAAGCGGTCTGGTCCCCAGCCGAAGCGATCGACGCCCAGGCCTTTGACACCCCGATCGTCGGCTGGAAAGGCACATGGGCCAATACTCTTAGGCTATGGTCCGGCAAGGCCGTGCAAGCCTTTGACCTCGATCGGTTTAACCGAGGCGAATATGCCGGCGCGGCCGAACCCGAAGCGGGCGCGCGCACGCTCTCGCGGGTGCTTTATCCCGATGACACGACCGAACAGGGCAAGGAACTGAGGCTGAAGCAGGAATATTTCTTCACCGCAGCGTCGCTGGCCGATATCCTGCGCCGGTTCGAAGACGAACATGGCGATTACAAGGGGTTACCCAGCAAAGTTGCCATCCAATTAAACGATACGCACCCCGCGATTGCCGGGCCGGAACTCGTGCGCCTGCTGCATGACGTCAAAGGCCTGGGCTTTGTCGAGGCGGTGGAGATCGCCCGCGCGACGCTCAGCTACACCAATCACACCTTGTTGCCGGAAGCGCTCGAATCTTGGCCAGAAGGTCTGATGGGTCGGCTGTTGCCGCGCCATTTAGCTTTGATCGACCGGATCGACGCGCAGCACGCCAAGGAAAACCCGACGCGCAAGATTTCCGTCAGAAGCCACGGGCAGGTCCGCATGGGCGAGTTGAGCTTTATGATGGCGCACAAGGTCAACGGCGTGTCGGCGTTGCACACCGAGCTTATGAAATCGACCGTATTTGCAGAGCTACACCGTCTGCATCCAGAAAAAATCGTCAACGAAACCAATGGTGTGACGCCGCGCCGCTGGATGCTGAACGCCAATCCGCGCCTCAGCGGTCTGATCATCAATGCCATCGGTGACGGCTGGATCGACGATCTCGAACAGCTCTCGGCACTGGAACCGTTTGCCGAAGATGCAGGCTTTATTGCCGATTACGCCGCCGCGAAAACCGGGAACAAAACGGATTTGGCCAGCTACCTTGCCGAGCATCAAGGGCTGTCGCTCGATCCTGAGTGGATGTTTGACGTGCAGATCAAACGGATGCACGAATACAAGCGGCAGCATCTCAATATCCTTGAGGCCATTGCGTTGTGGCAAGCCATGCGCGACAGCCCCGGTGCAGGATGGACGCCGCGCGTGAAGATTTTTGCCGGCAAGGCCGCGCCGGGTTATTTCTTTGCAAAGGACATCATTCGGCTGATCAACGATGTCGCCCATGTCGTCAACGCAGATCCGGCAACACGGGACCTGCTTCAGATTGCGTTTTTACCGAACTATAATGTGACCTTAGCCGAAAGACTTATCCCGGCCTCTGACCTGAGCGAGCAGATATCCACAGCCGGCAAAGAAGCCTCCGGGACGGGCAATATGAAGTTCGCGCTGAACGGCGCGCCCACGATCGGCACCCTGGACGGCGCCAATGTCGAGATCCGCGATCGGGTCGGGGCGGAGAACTTTTTTCTGTTCGGCATGACCGCCGACGAGGTCGTCGCACGGCGCAAGGTGCCGGACCACGCGGCCCAAGCAATCGCGAACGATCCGCGCCTGGCCCGCGCGTTGGCCACGATCCGCGAAGGGTTGTGGAGCCCAGGAGAACCAGGCCGCTACACCAATATCGCCGACAATATCTCTGGCGCGGATTACTTCCTGGTGGCGTCCGATTTCACCGATTACTGGCGTGCGCAGCGCGAAGCGGACCAAGCCTATGCAAATCGCGATGCCTGGGCTCGCATGGCCGCGTTGAATACGGCGCGGTCCGGCTGGTTCTCTTCTGACCGGACCATTCGCGGCTATATGCATGACATTTGGGGTGCAAAGGCCCTCGCATGAGCTGCGACACGCGCCGCAACCTGTTCTTAGACGGCTGATTTCGAAATCAAAAATACTTAGCCTTTTGGCAAAGTGTAGAATTCGCCGCGCCGGACGCATTGTGACATGCCGCACGCGCAATACGGCCTGGCCCGAGGCGCCAAAACACTTGTTCGCGCTGGATGATGCGCTACCGTGGCGGTCATGGAGGATGCCGGACATACAACGGCCATCGGGACGGAAGAGGACTTCGCCGCGCTGCGCGCCGGACGCCACGGGAACCCATTTGCCATTTTGGGGCCGCATAAACGTGGGCGGGCGACCTGGCTGACCGTCTTTGACCCGGGCGCGGCCGAAATCGCCGCCCGAATTGCCGACCGTCGCTACAAGTTGCCGGCGATCCCCGGCTATCCCGGCGTTTTCCAAGGCAAAATACCCGGCAACAAACGGTACCTGCTTGAAGGAAAGTCGCCCCTCGGTGCCACCTGGAAAATCGAGGATCCGTATCGGTTTTCCCCAGTGATCGGCGAGCAGGATGAATATTACTTGGGTGAAGGCAGCCACCAGCGTCTGTGGAAGGTCATGGGGGCCCATGTCATGGTGCATGAGGATGTCGCTGGCACGCATTTCGCGGTCTGGGCGCCCAATGCACAGCGGGTTTCGGTGGTGGCGGGGTTTAACGCATGGGATGGCCGCCGGCACGTCATGCGTCGGCGCGGCCAAACCGGCGTGTGGGAAATCTTTGTGCCCGGCATCGGCGATGGTGAGGCCTATAAATACGAAATTCTGGGGCGGGACGGTCAAATTCTGCCGTTGAAAGCCGACCCATGCGGCTATGGCTCGGAACATGCGCCGTCCAATGCGAGCATCGTGCGCGATATTTCCGGCTATGGCTGGTCTGACCAAGCCTGGATGCAAGAACGCCAAATGCGCAATGCGCGCGGCGCACCGATATCAATCTACGAAGTGCATCTGGGATCGTGGCGGCGCAAAGAGGGCGGGCGCTTTATCTCCTACAAAGAGGCGGAGGAGGAATTGGTGAGCTATGCCGCAGGTCTTGGCTTTACCCATCTCGAATTCATGCCGCTAAGCGAATACCCGTTCGACGGCTCATGGGGGTATCAACCGGTTGGGCTCTTCGCGCCAACAATCCGGCACGGCCCACCGCACGAGTTTCGCGATCTGATCAATGCTGCCCATAGGGCCGGATTGGGCGTCATTCTCGACTGGGTGCCGGGCCATTTCCCGACAGATGCGCATGGCTTGGGCAATTTCGACGGAACGCCGCTTTATGAACATGCGGATCCACGCGAAGGGTTTCACCGCGACTGGAACACACTGATCTTCAACTATGGTCGAACAGAGGTTCGGAACTATCTGATTTCAAACGCGCTTTATTGGCTCGAGGAATATCACGCAGATGGGTTGCGGGTCGATGCGGTCGCCTCGATGCTCTATCGTGACTATTCCCGCGAGGATGGCGACTGGGTCCCCAATAAAGATGGCGGCCGTGAAAACTACGAAGCAATCGACATGTTGCGCGCGATGAACACCACCGCCTATCGCGAGGCCCCGGGCATCCTGACAGCGGCGGAAGAATCGACGAGTTTCCCACGGGTCTCGGCGCCTGTGGATCACGGCGGGCTCGGCTTTGGATATAAGTGGAATATGGGCTGGATGAACGACACGCTCGATTACATGTCGCGTGAGCCGATCCACCGCAGCCACCACCACCACCAAATGACCTTCGGTCTGCACTATGCGTTTTCAGAAAACTTCATCCTGCCGCTCAGCCATGACGAGGTTGTGCATGGAAAGGGATCAATCTTGGGGCGCATGCCTGGCGACGATTGGCAACGATTTGCCAATCTGCGCGCCTATTACGGGTTTATGTGGGGCCATCCTGGCAAAAAGCTCCTGTTTATGGGCCAGGAATTTGCGCAATCAGAGGAGTGGAACCACGCCGACCAGCTTCCTTGGCATTACGCGGAGGCGCCGGCCCATAACGGCGTGCGTCTTCTGGTGCGCGACCTCAACCGCGTCTATCGCGAGGTGCCCGCGCTGCATGCGCGTGACGCCGAGCCCGAAGGGTTCCAATGGATTGAGGCCAGCGATACCGACACATCGGTCTATAGCTGGCTGCGCATGGGCGGGATGCGGGACGCGCCGGTCGCGGTGATTTCGAATTTCACACCTGTCCCGCGTCAGGGCTATCGCATCGGCCTGCCGCGTGCAGGGCAATGGACTGAGATCATGAACACGGATGCGGCGGTTTATGGTGGCTCGAATTTGGGCAATGGCGGCGCGGTGATCGCCGAAGATACCGGCCATCACAACCAGCCCGCCAGCGCATCCGTGACGGTACCACCCTTGGCGACGATCTATTTGATGGGGCCGAGATAAAGAACGACCGACGGGGGAACGAGGGAGGAGACCAATGCAACAGAAGGGCGAGCGTTTGTCGAAACGCGCGATGGCTTTTGTGCTGGCCGGTGGACGTGGCAGCCGATTGAAAGAGTTGACCGACGTGCGCGCAAAGCCTGCCGTTTATTTCGGTGGCAAAACGCGCATCATCGATTTCGCGCTGTCGAATGCGCTGAATTCCGGCATTCGAAAAATGGCAATCGCTACGCAGTATAAGGCCCATAGTCTGATCCGACATTGCCAACGCGGGTGGAGTTTCTTTCGTGCCGAGCGGAATGAATACCTCGATATCCTGCCCGCCAGTCAGCGCGTCGATGAGGACAAATGGTATCTTGGTACCGCTGATGCCGTCACTCAAAACATCGATATCGTCGATAGCTATGAGGTTGAATACGTTGTAATTTTGGCGGGCGATCACATCTACAAAATGGATTACGAAGTGATGCTGCGGCACCATGTCGAGAGCGGCGCCGACGTGACCGTCGGTTGTCTCACCGTGCCCCGCGCAGAGGCCAGTGCCTTTGGCGTGATGGCCGTCGACAGAAATGATCGGATCACATCGTTTCTGGAAAAGCCCGCCGATCCGCCCGGCACGCCCGAAGACCCGGACGTTGCTTTGGCGTCAATGGGCATCTACGTGTTTAGCTGGGCGTTTTTGCGCGATCTTCTACTCAAGGACGCCGAAACCCCCGACAGCACCCATGATTTCGGCGGCGATCTGATCCCTGAGATCGTCAAGAATGGCACGGCGCAAGCGCACCGTTTCGAAGACAGCTGTGTCCGCGCCTCAAAAGATGCGCCGGCCTATTGGCGCGATGTGGGCACGCTCGATGCATTTTGGCAGGCCAATATCGATCTGACAGGCTTTACGCCTGAACTTGATCTTTGGGACCATTATTGGCCGATTTGGACCTATTCTGAAATTGTGCCGCCGGCCAAATTCATCCACGATGAAAAGGACCGTCGCGGGCTTGCCGTCAGCTCTATGGTGGCGGGCGGGTGCATTATATCGGGCACGGAAATTCGGGAATCGCTTTTGTTTACTAATTGCAGGACGAATTCATTTGCTTCTCTGGACCAGGTCGTTGCCCTGCCGAACACGGTTGTGCACCGCCATGCCCGGTTGCATCGGTGCGTCATTGACCGTGGCGTTGTAATCCCAGACGGCCTAACGGTGGGCGAAGACAGTCAGGAGGACAAAAAGTGGTTCCGGGTGACCGACGGCGGGGTGACGCTGATCACGCAACCGATGTTGGACAGACGCGCCGCAACGATCGAATGACCTTACGGGTCTTGTCGGTTGCCTCGGAATGCGTGCCGCTTGTCAAAACCGGCGGCTTGGCCGATGTCGCCGGCGCGCTGCCGGCGGCCTTAGCACCTGAAGATATCGACGTTGCGACCTTGCTGCCCGCCTATCCCGCAGTCATCGACGCGGCGGGCGATCTCAAACCTTCAGCGGAACTTGGCGTTTTGTTTGGGGGTCCGGCCCGCATCCTGCGCGGGCAAATGGGCGAACACGCGCTATTCCTGCTTGACGCGCCCCATCTTTTCGAACGCCCAGGCAAGATTTACCTCGGTCCCGACGGGGAGGATTGGCTGGACAACCCAATCCGATTTGCGGCGTTGTCCCTGGCAGCGGCGCGGATGGCCGCACAGGACGTTGCGGGCTGGGCGCCGCAGGTGTTGCATCTGCACGATTGGCAGGCCGGATTGACGCCGATCTATTTGCGCCAAATGGGCGCGGCCGACCGTATTGGCACCTTGATGACAATCCACAATATCGCCTTTCAGGGCTTGGCGCCTGCGAGCTTGTTGGACGAACTGTCGCTACCTCGGGCTAACTTCAATCCGCAAGGCTATGAATTCTATGGCAAGATCTCTGCACTCAAGGCGGGGCTTGTCTATGCTGACAAGATCTCGACCGTGAGCCCAACCTACGCCCGAGAACTGATGACAGAACAATTCGGGATGGGCTTTGATGGCGTTTTGCGCACCCGTAAGGCCGATTTGTCGGGTATCTTGAACGGCATCGATGAAGAAATCTGGTCCCCACCTTATAAAACCGCCCGGGGCAAGGCCGCGCACAAAAAGGCGCTACGTAACCATATGGGCTTGCCCGAGGCGCCAGGACCCTTGCTGGTCGTGGTGTCTCGGTTGACCGAGCAAAAGGGGCTCGACATGTTACTGGCGGCCATGCCTGCCTTTCTGGACGCCGGTGGCCAGGTCGCGGTGCTCGGCACAGGCGATCCGAAATTAGAAGCAGCATTCGAAGACGCGGCCAAGCGGCACGACAATGTCGCGGCTGAAATCACCTATAACGAAGACCTTGCCCGGCTATTGATCATGGGGGGCGACGTCATCGCCGTGCCGTCGCGATTTGAGCCTTGCGGGCTGACCCAGCTTTACGGTCTGCGGTTTGGAACGCTGCCCTTGGTGGCGCTGACCGGCGGTCTTGCTGACACGGTTATCCCGGCGAATGTCGCGGCACGAATGGCGGGTGTGGCAACTGGATTTCAGTTCTACCCGGTCACGGCCAGGGGCCTCAGCGACACATTGGGTCAAGTGGTAACTGCCTATAAAAACACCAAATTATGGGCCAAAATGCAAAAAAATGCGATGCGCCATCCGGTCGGTTGGTCCGCAAGCGCCGGCGCCTATGGCGCGCTTTTGCGCTCTCTCGTAAAAACATCCGCATGAGCAAAACGACGTGGACGATGGAGGCCGGCGCGCCGGCACCGCTAGGCGCGACCTATACCGGCGACGGCGTGAACTTTGCGGTCTTCAGCCAGGCCGCGGCGCAGATCTATGTCTGCCTGTTCGATGAGACCGGCAAAACCGAAACACAGCGTCTGGCCCTGCCAGAACGGACGGGCGATGTTTGGCACGGCGCGATTGCGGGCCTAAGGCCCGGGGCGAAATACGCGCTGCGCGCCGATGGGCCCTATCGGCCGGCTGAAGGTTTACGGTTCAACATCAATAAGTTGTTGATCGATCCTTACGCGAAGTCCCTCACCGGGCATCTTGAGTGGCACGATGCGGTGATGGGCTACAAGATGGGCGATGATCGGGCAGATCTGAGCTTTGATCCGCGTGACAGCGCGCCCTATATGCCCCGCTGCGTCGTTGAGGATCCCCGCCCGATCGGCCCGCCGCGTATCGGGCGTCCGATGGACGACACGGTGATCTATGAGGCGCATGTCAAAGGCATCACAGCGCGGTATTCCGGACTGGCCGATCCGGGCAGCTTCTTGGCGCTTAGCAGCGAACCGGTGTTGGATCATCTGAGCCAGCTTGGCATAACCGCAGTGGAATTGCTGCCGGTTCAAGCGTTTCTGAATGATCGCTTTCTTGTCAAAAAAGGGCTTGTCAATTACTGGGGATATCAAACACTTGGCTTCTTCGCGCCCGATCCACGCTATCTCCGGAAAGGTACATTATGGGAATTCCAGCACATGGTGTCGCGCCTTCACAGCGCGGGGATCGAAGTGCTTTTGGATGTCGTCTATAACCATACCTGCGAGGGGACCGAAGCGGGTCCAACGCTGAGCTTTCGCGGCCTCGACAACCAGGCCTATTACAGGCTCTTGCCGGATAATCCGCGCTACTACATCAACGATACCGGCACCGGCAACACGCTCAACATAGATCACCCGATGGTCCTACGGATGGTGATGGACAGCCTGCGCTATTGGGTCGAGGTGATGGGGGTTGATGGGTTTCGCTTCGACCTTTGCGCCACACTCGGGCGCACGCCGACGGGCTTTGAGCAAGGGGCGGCGTTTTTTGACGCAATGCGCCAGGATCCGGTGCTGAGCCAGGTCAAATTGATCGCCGAGCCTTGGGACATTGGGCCTGGCGGCTATCAATTGGGGGCCTTTCCGCACCCCTTTGCCGAATGGAACGACACGTTTCGCGACGGTGTGCGTCGGTTTTGGCGCGGCGATGGCGGGATGGTCAGCATATTGGCCGACCGATTGACCGGCTCTGCCGGAAAGTTCGGCCATAGCGGCAGGCCCGCGACCAGCTCGGTCAACTTTCTGACGGCGCATGACGGCTTCACCTTAGCCGATTGGGTGGCGTATAACGGCCGCCACAACCATGCCAATGGCGAAGAAAATCGCGACGGCCACGCAGAAAATTTCTCCGACAATTTGGGGGTCGAGGGTCCGACGGATGATCCTGTGATCACAGCTAAGAGGCTGCAAAGGCGTCGTAATATGATGGCGACCTTGCTCTTGTCGCAGGGCACACCAATGATTTTAGCCGGCGACGAGATCGGCAACGGCCAAGACGGCAACAACAACGCATACGCACAAGATAACGCAACCGGATGGATCGACTGGCCCAATGCGCAGCACGAATTTCTGGCCTTCACGCGGCGGTTGATCGAAATCCGGCGCAACCATCCGATTTTACGGCAAAAACGGTTTCTGCATTCGCGTGAACGGCCGGAAGACGGCTTGCAAGACCTATTTTGGTGGCGGCCAGACGGTGACCCGATGGTTTCCTCTGATTGGCAAAAGGCCGAAAACATCTTATGCGCGGAATTGCGCATGGCGTCCGACACGCCAGCCTATGCCGCCCGAGAAGACGCGATGTTTCTGATTTTCAACCGGGGTGCGGCAACGAAGGTCACCCTGCCCCCGATCTCAGAGCGGCGAAAGTGGCGCATCCTGTTGGACACAAGCCAGGCCGATGGCGGGCCCAGAGATGGCGTCGCGCCGGCCCGACTGTCCGTGCCGGAGACATCGGTGATGGCGTTGGTGCTTGAGGGTCAAAAGGATGGATGACGCCCTGTCGCGGCTTGCCGCCGCCAAGGGCATCCTGCCGCAATACACCGACACAACCGGCGCCGAGCGGGTCACCGATGCGGACACCGCCCGGGCGCTCTTGCAAGCCTTCGGTCTTGATGTGGATAACCCAGCAAGCATCGCGACAGAACTGGCACAGATCCAAGCGTTAGACGCCGCGCGGACCGGCCCCCTGTGGATGGTTTGCAACCTGAACGAAACCACTGATTTTTCTTGGATAAATGAGAAATCTTGGCGGTTGATAACCGATGGTGGCAGCCAAATCGAAGGGCGCGGCGCGGCGGAGATCCCACACCTGCCCTTGGGCATCCATGAGCTGTGGATAGATGGTAAGAAGACGGTGCTGCTTTGCGCACCGAAACGCCTGCAAACGCCGCTGCGATCTTGGGGCGTCATGGTGCCGCTATGGGGTCTTCGAGGGCCCCGCCACGGCGGATTGGGCGACTTTCGGGACCTTGCGGAAACGGCCCGCGCCATGGGACGCGGGGGGGCAGGATTTTTGGGGCTCAACCCGGTTCATGCGGGCATTGTCACCGACCCCGCTGCGATCAGCCCCTATCAGCCGTCGCATCGCCGTCGGCTGAATATATTGCATGTCCCGTGCGATGTGGCCGCCTCAACCGGATCGCTGATCAATTATGCCGCTGAAAACGCCGCGCGCCGGCGTGACCTCGATGCGCAATTTGCCGACTTCTTGGGAGATAAACGGTTTGATCAATTTTGCGCCGAAGGCGGCCCACCATTGCGACGTTTTGCCGAACATCAAGCCCTTTCAGAACTGTACGGGCCATATTGGACAAATTGGCCGACCGCCCTGCGCGCGCCTGGCGACGCTGCAACACAGCAGGCCCCGGCCGAGCGTGTGGCGTTCCATCTTTGGGCGCAATGGCAGGCCGAGTTAGGCTTGGCAGAGGCGCAAGCTGTTGGCCTCGACGCAGGTCTTCGCCTTGGCCTTTATCTTGACCTCGCCGTCGGCACGCATCCGGCAGGTGCAGAAACGTGGGAGGATCGCGAAAGCTTTGTGCGCGGGGCGTCTTTGGGGGCGCCGCCGGATGCGTTGGGGCCGCAAGGTCAGACTTGGAACTTAGCGCCGCTTCATCCAGACGCCCTGATATCTAATTCTTTTCAGATACTTGCTGACACGCTACGTCAGCAATTCAAACATTGCGGCATCCTGCGCATCGACCATATCTTAGGATTTGATCGCGCCTTTTGGGTCCCCGATAACGGTGCTGCGGGCGCCTATGTGAAGATGCCCCGCGCCGCACTTTTGGCGGTCGCACGGATCGAAGCTGCCCGTGCCGGCGGGATCATCGTGGGCGAGGATTTAGGCGTGGTCCCGGACGGTCTGCGCGATGACCTGGCCGGCTCCGGCATATTGGGATGCCGCTTGGCGATGTTTGAGCGCAGTGATGCGGGGTTCACCACTGCCGATGCCTATGACGAGGCGGCCATTGCGAGTTTCTCCACCCATGACCTGCCGACCTGGCACGGCTGGCGCAACGGCGTCGATCTGACGACCTGGCGCGACATCGGTGTCTTGGGCGCGGCCGACCTGGACGCCGCGCAGCTGCAACGCGACGCCGACATCCGCGCATTCGACGCGGTTTTGCCGTCGGATGTGCCAAATGACACGGTCGCATTGCACAGCTTTTTGGCGCAGACCAAAACCAGCCTTGTTGCTGTTCAAGCCGAAACCTTAGAAGGCCGCATGGAGCAGCCCAACCTGCCCGGAACGGTCGATGAATACCCAAATTGGCGGCGCCGGCTCACCCAGCCGGGCCGCGATCTCGCAACGCGCGACAGCTTTGTTCAAACGGCAGAGGTCATGCGGCAGTTTGGCCGAAAATAGTTCGATAAGTGTCAGCATTCACCGATATGAATGGCAATGACGCACGAATTATATTGAAAAGGTGCTAGACTGGCTCTGTCACGATGTCGCAATTTGACGCGCCATTAGCTGCACATAAGCACCGATCCGGTGATCTTCGATACCGGGTTTGTTGCCAAGACCCGCAGTTGCGGCCATGCCCGTGGTCGGCACGGTTGCCATGTCCTCCTCGAGGGCTTTCTCCTCCTCTTGGGACAGCGGCGTTGGCCCATCAAGCGAGGCAGTTACCTCAACCGGCCCGGCTGTCGCTGTGGCCGATGCGGTCGCTGCAAGCGCCGATTGCATGCGCGGAAAATGAAACAGCCGACCGGCATGGTGGTAAAATCGCGGGATCCGGGCCACGACGTCCTCGCCATGAACCACGCGGTGATAGCGCGCACCAAAGGTTGCATTGAGATGGTTGGCCGCGGCGGCATTGAAGATGCGCGGCTGACCGAATGTGATGATATCCGGCGCGATGGGCGCGGCCGCCGCTGCGCCCAATATAGCAACCGCCGCACCCAAGGAATGGCCGGTAAACCAAACGGTCTTTGTCGGATGTTCGGCCATGGCATCGCCGACCACGTCGGAAATGGCGGTCCAACCGGCGACAAATCCACGATGCGCCGCGCCTCCGATTGGCGCGAATTCGGTCTCTGGCACGCGCAAATTGACGTTGATCCAATCTCGCACGCCCTGTGTGCCGCGGATCGACACGATAATTGCCTGCGTGCCGACGGCGACAAAGCCCTCCATGTCGCCAATGTCAAAGACGACCCCTGACATGCGCCAGTCCCGATGCAGGGTTTCCTTTACGGTTTCGGTAGGCTCGTAGGCCAATTCACAGGCCAGCGCCAATCCGTAAGCCTTGTGCCAGCTAAATCCCGGCTGCGAAAACCAAGCTTGATCAAATTGCATGTATCATCCTCGCAAAATTGACAAAAAAATTTCAGCTTTTGTCGATTGAAAGCCACGCCCACAGGGACGTTTTACACATGCGCGGCGCCCGGCGCAAATGTGCCGGCGCGTGGCAAAAGTCAATTCGACCTTGCAAATAGCCGTCTGCTTTCGCAAAACTATGCTACATTTTTAGACACTTTTATAGCCAGCGTGGAGCGAGCAATGTCGATTTTAGGCGCCTTGGCGCGCAAAACAGAGCCGTTTCGGGTCTGGTTTCATTGGCCGTTTGTGCCCGCGCTTGCCATTATTCTTGGCCACCGCGAAAACATGCGCGAGGACAATCTAACCGACCTCCAACACAGCCCGCCCGACCCGCCGGAACCTGAGATCGATTTCACCGCCGCACGCACGATCAGCGGCAGCCACAACGATCTCGCTCAGCCTTGGATGGGCATGGCCGGGGCGCGGTTCGGGCGCAATGTGGCACCGGCCGCCGCGTTTGGCGAGCAGATGCCAGAGCTGATGGAGCCGTCGCCGCGTCTGGTATCGAATAAGCTTTTGGCGCGGCGCCAATTCGTGCCCGTGGAACATCTCAATGTGCTGGCGGCGGCGTGGATCCAATTCATGGTGCACGATTGGCTGAGCCATGGCGCAGGCGATCCTAACGATCTTCATGACGTGCCCTTGCCCGATGGCGACCCTTGGCTCGGCGGCAAAATGCAGGTGCCGCGGACAATCCCCGAGCCGGGCGAAGATGGCCAACCAACGGCCTATACCAATATTGAGACCCATTGGTGGGATGCGAGCCAAATCTATGGCTCTGACAGCACGGTCAATCGCGCTGTCCGGACCGACGAGACCGGCCGTTTTCTGGCCGATGGCACGCTGGCGCTGGATGATCGCGGGTTGCTGCCGATCGATACGACCGAACGGCGCGGCACGGAACTGGCCGGTGTGAACGCGAATTGGTGGATTGGCCTGTCGGTCCTGCACACTATTTTTGCGCGAGAGCACAATGCCGTGGTCGCCCGATTGCGGCTGGACCACCCTGAGGCCGATGGCAGTTGGCTTTACGACAAAGCACGCCTTGTCGTCTCGGCACTCATCGCCAAGATCCACACCGTCGAATGGACGCCCGCTCTGATGGACAGCCCCGAAGGCCGCATGGCGATGCGGGGTAATTACTGGGGCTTGATGGGCGAGCGCGTGTTCAAATCCTTCGGCCGCCTCTCCCGCAGCGAGGTGATCAGCGGCATCCCCGGATCGCCGCAAGATCACCATACCGCCCCTTATGCAATGACCGAGGAATTCACCGCGGTCTATCGCCTGCATTCCCTGATGCCGGATACATATTCATTTCGCCGTGCCACGGACGATAGCGAGATCCTGACCGCAGACCTTGCCGGTGTCAGTCTTGAGGCCACGCGTGGGCTTTACGATCATATGTCGTTTGACGACGCGCTTTATTCGCTCTGCACCGAAAACCCCGGGGCGCTCTGCCTTCATAACTACCCCCAGGGCTTGCGAGAGCTCACGAAAGAAAACGGACGCACGGTCGATCTGGCCAGCATCGACATTTTGCGTGACCGCGAACGCGGCGTGCCGCGCTTTGCCGAGTTCCGGCGTCAGCTGGGCATGAAAGTGCCAACGAGTTTCGAAGACATCACGTCCAACAAGGAATGGCAGCGCGACCTGCGTGAGGTCTATGGTTCGGTCGGAAAGGTCGATTTGCTGGTCGGCTGCTTGGCTGAGAGCCAATCAAACAGGGGCATGCCGCCCCGCTTTGGGTTTTCCGACACCGCCTTCCGCATCTTCATTTTAATGGCCTCAAGGCGGCTGAAATCCGACCGCTTTTTCACCGATGACTTCAGGCCAGCCATTTATACCCAAGCCGGATATGATTGGGTGATCAATAACAACTTCCGCACGGTTCTGCGGCGCCATTGCCCCGCGCTCAACGCCGCTTGGGCCGATCTGCGCAATCCGTTTTTTCCTTGGTCGCGGTCGTGAGCCGGGCACTGCGCATACCGGGCCTTGTCGATGTCATCACCGTGTCGGACCCGGCGATGGTCGAAGCGCTGGCCGCGGATCCCGATCTCGACCGCACCGCAAAAGGTGGGCCGCTCCTGGTGCGCGTTCTGCGCCACAGGACAGCCGCGGCCCTCAGCAGCCCGCAAGGCCCGTTGCCTAGTGCCATGCCGCGCGATGACGCGGAACGCCATAAGCTCCGCGACGCGCTTGCGGCGCAACTCAGCGATCCAGACTTAGACGCCGCGCTGGTCAAACCGGTCGCATCTGCCGCGACCTTCGTGGCCGGCGGCGCCGGACAGGCCGGAACTTTGGCGCAAACGATTTTCGGGCGGGTCTTTGTCGCCGATTTCACGGCAAACGACGACAGTTGGACCGCCGCCGAAATCATCGGCCGTGCGGTCGGAACGCCCAGTCTCAAAGGTCTGATCGAAGCCCTCACCGCGGCGCGGCTTGGCGCCCAAGTCACCCTAAGCCGCGCGATGCACGGCGATCGCAACGGCATCCACGCCATCGGCGTTGCTGTGCACAATTTCGCAACCATGCTTGAGCTGATGCGAGCACTCGATCGCACCACGCCGCTGAACCAGGCGCTGGCCAAAACGCTGCTGCCGCCGGAACGGGTCGCGCGCCAAGGCATGAGCATCGCCGAGACGCGCGCCGGCCGTCTCAGACCAGGCACCTTCGTCATTCTCGAAACGCGGACGGCCGGTCGACGACGTTTGGACCCGGCCATGACATTCCTATCGGGCAGTTGGAGCGGCTGCCCCGCCCATGCCTTTGTGCCCAAGATCGCTGCACAGATTTGGCGCCAGGCCGGAGGTCGCGACGATGACTGACCCGATTTTCAAGCCGCTGTCTTTCAAAAGCGGCCTGACGATCAAAAACCGCGTTTTCCGGTCCAACATCTCTGGCCGTTTCGACAACGAAGATGGGTCTTTGACGCAAACCCGGATCAATTGGGAGTGCAAATTCGCCGCCGGCGGTGTGGGGGCGATTATCTCCTCGTATGTGCCCGTGCGCATGGATGGACGGATTATTGCAGGCTATGCCACGATCCATCGCGACGATTTCATCCCGCTATGGGCCAAACTCGGTGAGGCGGTGCGCGCGCATGGATCGAAATATATCCTCCAGCTCAGCCATTCCGGTCGGCAGATGGATTTGCCGGGGATCCATAACCAGCACCGCCCAACGCCGTCGCCCACATCGCACCGCGAGAGCCTGCATGGCTTTTTGACCCGAGCGATGGGCACGTCCGAGGTCGTGGACATGGTCGCAGATTTTGCCCAAGGCGCTCGCCGGGCGCGCGAAGCGGGGCTTGACGGTGTCGAATTGCATGCCGCAAACGGATATCTGTTCACACAGTTTCTGTCCTCGGCGATCAATGACAGAACCGACCGGTACGGTGGCTCACTGCGCAATCGGGCGCGCTTCTTGCTTGAGGTTATTGCTGCGATCCGGGCCGAGGTCGGCGATAATTTTCATCTCCAAGTCAAGCTGTCTGCAACCGATCACAACAACGTCCTGCCCTGGGAAGGCAAAGGCAACACGCTCGCCGATACGGTGCAGGTCGCGCAATGGTGCGAGGCGATGGGTGCCGATGCGCTGCATATCTCGACCGGGTCGCTCTTTCCGCATCCGCTGAACCCGCCGGGCGATCTGCCCCTTGATGTGCTCGCGGTCACCTATGACGCCATGATCTCATCCGGCGTCAGCGGGTTTCGCAACTTTCTGCTGTTTCGCTACCCCGCGCTTAGGCCAATCTTTCGTTGGCTTTGGTTCCGCATGAAACGCGGACGCCCGATCGAAGGGGTGGGCCTGGATGAGGCGCGCGCCATCAAGGCCGCCGTATCGATCCCGGTCATTTCAACCGGCGGCTACCAAAGCGCGGAATTTGTGCGCCGTGCCTTGCAGGATGACCACCTCGACGCTGTGTCCATCGCCCGGTCTTTGGTGGCCAATAACGATCTGGTGGAGCAATGGCGGGCCGGGCATGATCGGCCTTCAGCGCCCTGCACCTATTGCAATCGCTGCTTGGTTAATGCGCCGAAAAACCCGATGGGCTGTTACGACGAAACCCGGTTCGCAAGCCGCGACGCGATGGTCGAAGAGTTGATGTCGATCTATGCCACGCGGGGCGAATTGCGCATCCCGGAGGTCGCACCATGAGCGCCCCAACAGCCGTCGAGGCGGAACTCGCCCGCCGCCGCCAACACCCGCTGCGCTGGCTGTTGCGTCTGCTTGGTCTGGCGCTACTGCTGGGTCTGGTGGTGTTGGTCTTGGCCGTTTTGCGCCTGATCGGGGCGGCAACCCCGCATTACGATGCCGAGGACGCCCATTTTCGCTTTGGCTCCATTGGCGCGGAGACGTCGTCGGGCATTCCAGAGCGCGTTTGGCATGCGCTGCCTGTCTTGTTTCCCGAAGACTTCGGAGAGAGCGGCGATTACAGCCAATTCGGCTTTTTATACGATACCGCACGGCCCGAGCTGCCCATCGGCATCGGGCAGCGCCAGCGACTCGGCGTCGATCTCGTCTGGTTTAACTGCGCGGTCTGTCACACGGGCAGCTACCGTTTGGCCGAAGATGACGTGCCCGTCATTGTCTCCGGCATGCCCGCCAATAGGCTCGATCTAGGGGCGTTTACCGGCTTCATCCTGGATGCCGCCGACGATCCGCGCCTGGCACCCGGACCGTTGATGGATGCGATGGCGGAAAACGGTGACCGGCTGGGCCCGATTGACCGACTGATCTGGCGCGTCGCGGTGTTCCCGCAATTGCGCGAAGGTCTCATTGATCAAGCCGCGCGGCTAGAACCGCTCTTGGCGCGGCAGCCCGATTGGGGTCTGGGCCGGGTCGACACCTTCAACCCCTACAAGGTTTTGGCCTTCGATATGGATGCCAGGGACCTCGACGAAGCTGAGGTCGTTGGTGCGTCGGATTTTCCGTCCATTTTCCTGCAAGGCCCGCGCGAAGGCATGGAATTGCATTGGGACGGCAACAATTCGAGCCTCGCGGAACGCAATTTGTCGGCGGCCCTGGGCGCCGGCGTCACGCCCGATACCGTCGATCACCGCAGCATCGAACGGATCGCCGCGTGGCTTTCCGATCTTCCGCCGCCGCCAAGCCCGCACCGCCCGGACCCCACGGCAATCGCACGTGGTCAGGCGATTTACATGCGTTTCTGCGCCGATTGCCACGGCTACCAGGACGCAAGCAGCTATGTGTTTGAGGGCAGCCAATTAGGTCGGGTCGCCCCGCTGACGGAGATCGGCACCGACCCGGCCCGGCTCGATAGCTACACCTTGGCGTTCAACCAACGCCAATTGACGGAGCTCTTCGCCGGTACACGCTATGCATTCCGGGCGTTTCGCAAGACCGATGGATATGCCAACGCACCCCTTGATGGGTTGTGGCTGCGCGCACCCTATTTGCACAACGGCTCGGTGCCAACTTTGGCCGCGTTGCTGCGGCCGCCTGATGAAAGGCCCCCGACCTTTTTGCGCCAATCAAACGTGATCGATGCGGATAATGGCGGCTTTGTCGCCCCGCCATGCATGCCCGGCCAAAGCCATTGCTTCGACACGTCGCTACCGGGCAATTCCAATTCCGGCCATGTCTACGGCACGTCGCTAAACGCGTCAGATCGAGATCACCTGCTGGCCTATTTACTGACGTTTTGATCGCTGGAGACCGCGCCATGAACACCCTGTCCCTCGCAGAAACCCGCGCCGTCGCGGCCAGCTTCGCGCAACGCCACAAACGTCTTTTTGGCCTCGCGCTTGGGCTTCAGATTATCGTCGGCGCGTTGTTTTTATTCTTTCCAAGTTTTTCGCTGCGCACGGTCGGGCTCTCGGAAGCGATGGGGCCGGAATGGCCCTCGATCTGGGGCGCGACGTTGATCTTTGTGACGGTGATGCAGATCCCCGGGGCTTTGTCGCCTCTGACGCAAAGATATGCCAATGTCATCGCGGTTCTGGGCCGGGCCATGATGGTGCTGACCTTCCTGTGGCACGGCGGCCCCTTCGTCATCTTTGCAATCTTCGATCTGGTGTTCGGCGCGCTGATTTTTCTCGGCTTCCGTCGCGCGGTCTTGGCAGAGCTACAGACGCGGCCATGACCGGACCCCACCCGACATCCCGACCGGTCGATTGATGGTCTGCTGTCCGATCTGGGGTCGGTGCCCGCGTCAGCTTTGGGGCTCGACCGCGCCACCGGCTGCGCGCCAGGCCCGAAATCCGCCCGGCATGTGGCGCAAGTTCGTGATCCCATTATCAAACGCAATCTCGACCGCCAGGGTCGAACGTTCGCCGACCGCGCAATAGAGTATAAGATCATTGCCGCGCGCCAAGGATCGCAGCGTGCCGGACGGGGCGCATTGGCTTTCAAACTGGGCGTAGGGCATGTGCAGCGATCCCGGGATAACTCCGTCTTTTTGACGTTCCCCGTCTTCGCGGATATCGAGGAATTGCCGAAGGTGCACGGATCGATCCTCCAACAGATCCTCAATCTCGACGGCCGGCACCCGGCGTTGCGCATCAAGTCGAAGACCCAGCCTGAGATTTTCCGGCACCGCGACATCCATCATTTTCGGATCCGGCAGATTTAACCCATTCATGATGTCGGCGTATTCCTGCGGCGAAGAGACGTTCAGGCGGGGGTTGAAGGCGCGTTCTTCCTCGATCGTGCTGACCGTGTCACCTTTGTAATCATGGCCGGGATAGACCAAGGTCTGCTCGGGCAGCGTCAGCAAACGCCCAAAGAGCGAATGGTACTGCTCATAGGGATCGCCGTTCTGAAAATCGGTACGACCGGTGCCACGGATCAACAAGGTATCGCCCGTGAATACCCGATCGTCCATCAAGAAACTGTAGCTTTCGCTGGTATGGCCGGGTGTATGCAACGCGGTGAGCGCAATCCCTTCAATCGTCAGCCTTTCGTTGTCAGACACCCGCATTGAGACCACGTCGGCCGGTGATTCCGCCCCCATCACGGTCACGCAACGCGTCGCGTCGCGTAACGCGCCCATTGCGCTGACATGGTCGGCGTGAATATGCGTGTCGATCACCTTGACGAGCTTGAGATCGAGTTCTTCGAGAAGTTTCAGGTAGCGCCCGGTTTGGTCCAGAACCGGATCGATCATCAACGCCTCACCACCTTTGCGGCTGGCAATCAGATAGGTGTAGGTGCTCGACATGTGGTCGAAAAGCTGCCGGAAGATCATCGCTTGCCTCCCTGAAATCACGCGCGGTGACAATGTCCTTTGCGGTCTTATACGCGGTTTTCGCTTGTTGCCCAAAGCCAGATTGCACCAAGCGTCGGCGCATCACGGCGCGCGGCGACTTTGTCGTCTGTCCTTAGGTCCAGCCCAGGTCTGGTCAATCTGTCTCGCGCTGCATGCAATCACTGGCCATGGGCACGCGGGGATTGTAGGCAAGGGCATGGGTCCAGATTGCTTAACCTTTCGCCTCAAAGGCGATCTTGCCGCGCCAGAGTTTCGCGATTGGATGGCGCGCCATAGTCGAAAACTGGGCGTCTCGGTCGAAGGGATCCGCGCCTCCGCGCACCGAATGGAAATCGCCACGCGCGGCCAATACGACATGCTCGAAGCCTTTGCCTTGGCCTGTTCTTTGGGCCCGCGCGACGTCTATGTCGAGACGATGGAGATCGTCGGGCCCAAACCTATGGGCGATTAATTTCGCGGCAACCGCGTGCAATTGCCCAACATTGCAGCGTTCCCCGCTGCAATCGATCTCCTTTCGCTTGACCGTCGCGGCGGGCCCAACCTCAAGATGAGCCTTACGTGACTGGGTGGGGTTTAGACGTGGATTGGATTGCCGTTGCTTTGCTCGATGATTTACCAGCCGGGCAAGTGATGCCGCGGCAGCTCAACGGCGTCGATTTGGCGATCTGGCGCAGTGTGTCGGGGTCGGTTCAAGCTTGGGGCGATCGATGCCCGCATCGCGGGATGCGCCTGTCGCACGGCTTTGTCCGCGGCGAGACATTGGCGTGCATTTACCACGGGTGGCAATACGATCATGCAGGCATCTGTGGCTACATCCCGGCGCATCCCAAACTTGACCCGCCAAAGACGATCCAAGCGCAGCGCTATGCCTGCCGTGTCGTGAGCGGCCTTATCTGGGTGGCCTTAACCGATACCGAAGCGGCGCCGCCCGACACCGCACCGTATCTGCCCGTCCGGACGCTCGATATCGCCTTGCCCCTGCCGGTTCTGGCCGCACGGCTCGGATGTGACATCGCTCCTGTTGTACCTTTGGGCCCACCGTTTGAGCTGATGCTCGCGCTCCACCCACGCAATCCAGACAGTTGCCTGATCCACGCCCTTGCCCAGGACGGGTCGGATCCCGTTGCCGTTTCCCGCCATCTCGAAGCGCTGCGCGCCGATCTTGAAAAGGTGGCGGCGTGACCGCAGCAAACGACAATTACTGGTACCCGGTGGGGTTGCTGTCAGACCTCGCCCAGCCGCGAGAGACGCTGTTGCTCGACAAAAAGATCCGCGTGGGCCCAGGCGGCCCGGGCGGGGATGGCGGATTTTGGGTCGAAGATGCGGCCGGCAAGTCCCTGCCAACAGTCGAAGGGTTCGGGCATTTATGGACAAGCCCCGGCCAACCGAACCGCGACCTTTTCACCATCCCCGAGGCCGACCATCCAGGCCGACGGCTGGTTGATGTGGGCTCCGTCCGGGTGAAATGCTCGCCGCTACGGGCAGTTGAGAACTTTCTCGACATCGCTCATTTCCCGTTCGTTCACACCGACATTTTGGGCGCGGAACCCCATACGGAGGTTGAGCGTTACAAAGTCGATATCCGCGAAGATGTTGATGAGGTCTGGGCCACAAAGGTGAAGTTCTTTCAGCCGCAAGCGGCCAAATCGGCCGATGGCGGGATCACGACCGAATACATGTATCGGGTGCCCGCGCCGACTTGCTCTGTTTTGTACAAAACCTGCCCGCCGCGGCCGGGCGAATGGGACATCATCACACTTTTTGTCCAACCGCTGACCGAGGACTGGTGCGAGGTTTGGCCGTGGATGGCGCTTTATGACGACGATGCCACGATGGCCGACTTGGTCAGTTTTCAGCAACTGATTTTCATGCAGGACCGGTCCATCCTGGAAAACCAAATCCCCCGGAAGCTGCCGCTCGACCCGGGAATGGAATTGCCGACCCGGGCCGATTTGACCTCGATCGCCTATCGCCGCTGGTTGAAGCGGATCGGCTACACCTATGGCGCGCAATTGGTGGCGGCATGATCCTTTACGACTACGTGCTGAGCGCGAGCTGTTACAAAGTACGGCTTATGGCGGCGCTTCTGGGACAAACGCTAGAATTGCGGGCGGTAAATTTCCACCCCGCACGGGCGCATAAATCCCCTGAAATGCTAGCCCTGAACCCAGCCGGAACATTGCCCATCCTTAAGGATGGCGATCTGATCTTGAACGACAGCACGGACATATTGCGCCATCTGACCGAGGGCATGCCGGGCTGGCAAAGCGCCGAGGATGACCGCTGGCTCGACCTCGCGCAAGCGTTGAACGCGAGCCTGGGCTTGGCGCGCCTGCATGACATTTTGGGCTATGCCGCAGACATTGCGGCTGCACGGCGGACGGGCATCGCACAGTTGCGCCAGCTTGAGGCGCACCTGACCGAACAACGCTTTGCCGGCGGTGTCTTTTTGACCGGGTCGCGCCCGACCATCGCTGATATCGCCTGTTTTCCCAATACGGCCTTGGCGCCCGATGGCGGCGTGACGCTCGACCATTATCCCTCGATCCGGTTGTGGATGCGGGCGATCCGGTCGTTGTCGGGCTTTATCGAGATGCCAGGCATCCACCGCCTGCACGAGCTTGAGGTGCCGGCTTGAATGCGATCGTGATCCAAGGTTGCGACGCGATCGTGACCTCCGCGCACGCGCCGGTTCTTTGGAACCAAGACGTTTTGTGTGACGGCGGTGTGATCGCTGAAATTGGCCCGCAGCTAGAGCCGCCACAAGATGCCCTGCGCATCGATGGCAGCGGTTTTTTTGTCTATCCCGGCCTGGTCAATACACACCACCATTTCTTTCAGTGTTTCGTCCGCAACCGCGCGGAACTCGATTGGACGCGGTATTCGGTGATTGAATGGCTCGACCGGATTTACCCGATCTTCGCGCGTCTCACCGAGGATTGTTTTTATCACAGCTCGGTCGTGGCGATGGCCGAATTGATCAAGCACGGCTGCACCACTGCATTCGATCATCAATATTGCTTTCCGCGCCATGCGGGCAGCCGGATCATCGACCGCCAATTCGAAGCAGCCGAGCTTATGGGCATGCGATTTCACGCCGGGCGCGGCGGCAACACCTTGCCGAAATCCCAAGGCAGCACGATCCCGGACGAGATGTTGGAAGACACCGACGGGTTCATCGCCGATTGCGCCCGCGTGATCGACGCGTTTCACGACCCCGAACCGTTTTCGATGCGCCAGGTTGTGGTCGCCCCGTGCCAGCCGGTCAATTGCTACCGGGAGACGTTCGTGGAATCGGTCGCTTTGGCGCGCGACACGGGCGTGAAGCTCCATAGTCATGTGGGCGAAGGCGAATGCCCGATCATCGCCGAACGCCACGGCATGCGGACCGTCAATTATTGCGCCGAGATGGGCTTTGCCGGCCCGGATACCTTTTACGCCCATGGATGGGAATTGACGCGCGCGGAACTCGCCCAAATGGCCGAGCTGGGCACGGGTTTGGCCCATTGCCCAGAGCCGGTCTATCTCGTGGGCGCGGACATCACCGATATACCGGCCATGGATGCGCTTGGCTTGCGGATCGGGCTTGGCTGCGATGGCGCGGCCTCAAACGACAATTCCAATCTGATGCACTGCGTGCATTCCGCCTATATGCTGCAATGCCTGGCCGCCAGCAGTCGCCAAGACCCGGTGCCGCCGCCAGCGGCATTCCTGGCCTACGCGACAGAGGGCGGCGCATCGCTGCTCGGCCGGACCGATATCGGCGCGCTCCGCCCGGGCATGGCGGCCGATCTCTTCGCAATCGACACGCGCAAGTTTGACTATGTCGGCACACGGCACGACCCGATCAGCCTGATTGCAAAGGTCGGGATCGGGTCCACCGTCGATCTGACCATGATCAACGGGCGCATCATCTGGCGCGACGGGGCTTTTGTCGATCTTGACGAGGGCGCCCTGATGGCCGCCGCGGAAACGTCGCTCCACACCATTTTGCCACCATCAACAGGGGATATATGATGTCGTATTCACTCAAACGCCGGTCGCTGCTCAAAGCCTCATTGGCCGCCACAACCGCAATGGCATTGCCGATGCGCGCCATGGCGCAAGACACGCTGCGCATGGGCGTTGTCCTTCCATCGCCCGAGGCTGACGTGGGATGGTCGCATACGCTGATGGACGGCGTTCGGTCGGTTCAAGACGCCTTTGGCGATCAGCTCGACGTGACCGTGTTGGAAAACATCGCCGAAGGCCCCGATGCCGACCGGATTGCCAATGGCCTAGTGGCGGAGGGAAATACTGTGCTTCTGCTGGGCTCGTTCGGCTATCAAAACGGCGGCATGCAGATCGCGCAGCGCCGCCCGGATGTGTCGATCATCCACGCTTCGGGCTTTTTGACCGCACCGAACTTTTCCCCCTTCACCGCAAAATACTGGCAAGGCACCTACCTGATGGGAATGGCCGCTGCATCGCTGACCCAGACCAAAAAGATCGGCTGCGTGGGCGCTTTTGCGATCCCAGAGCTCATAACCTCGATCAACGCGTTCATGCTGGGGGCGCAATCGGTCGATCCCGAGATCGAGATGAGCGTGGTTTGGGTCAATAGCTGGTTCGATCCTGCCTCCGAACAGGAGGCCGCGCGAGCGCTGATCAGCCAGGATGTCGATGTGATTTTCTCCAACGCGCAGGATACGCCATCGGTGATCTCATTGGCTGAGGAAGAAGGCGTTTACGCATTCAACCTCAATTCATCGATGAAAGCCTATGCGCCGGCGCAATATCTGGGCGTTGTCGGCACCGATTGGGGCCCACATTTCACGCGTCTCGTCGAAGCCCATGTCGCCGGCACTTTCCCGGGTGAAAACTTCTGGCTGGGCATGGAGGATGACATCGTCTTTACCGCCGATTGGAACCCCGACATTCCCGCTGAAATCATGGCCGAAATCGAAACCCGCCAGGCAGAGATTTTGGCCGGCACTTTCACCGTCTTTGAAGGTCCGTTGATCGATCAATCCGGCGCGGAACGCTATGCCGCGGGCGTGGCGATGACCGATCCGGAAATTCTCAGCATGGACTGGCATGTCGCGGGCGTGACCACCCCGTTGCCTTCGTGAGCGAAACGCCGGCGCTTTTGGCGCTGTCGGGCGTGTCAAAACGCTATGGCAGCGTTCAGGCCAACAAAGCGATCGACCTGGCCGTCCATGCCGGGTCGATCCACGCGGTTTTGGGCGAAAACGGCGCGGGAAAATCCACGCTGATGAAGTTGATTTATGGCGTTGAGCGCCCCGATGAGGGCGAGATCAACTGGAATGGCATGCCGGTCCAGCTTAACCGGCCATCCGATGCGCAAGCCCTCGGGATCGGGATGGTGTTTCAACACTTCTCGCTCTTTGGCTCTTTGACCGTGGTTCAAAACGTGTCTTTGTTGGTGCCTGGGAAGCCGGCCGAATTGGCCCGGCGGATCACCGAATTGGGCGCACGGTTCGGCCTGGCGGTCGATCCGAATGCGATGGTGCACACCCTGTCGGTCGGCGAACGCCAGCGGGTGGAAATCATCCGCTGCCTTCTGCTCAACCCGAAGCTTTTGATTTTGGATGAGCCGACATCTGTTCTGCCACCCCAAAGCGTGCGCCTGCTGTTTGACACGCTCCGCAAGCTGCAAGCCGATGGTACGGCGATCCTCTTTATCT
This sequence comes from Pseudomonadota bacterium, assembly GCA_039183205.1. Classification (GTDB taxonomy): domain Bacteria; phylum Pseudomonadota; class Alphaproteobacteria; order Rhodobacterales; family Rhodobacteraceae; genus HKCCE3408. Next base: position 48,147 of record JBCDBR010000017.1, read on the forward strand.
CTCACAAGCTTGAGGAAATTCGCGAACTCTGTGACGAGGCCACGATCCTGCGGGGCGGGGCGGTCACCGGACGGGTCAACCCACGCGAACACGATGCCCGCGCCTTGGCGCAAATGATGATCGGGCGCGACATGCCGCATCTTGCCGCCACGCATTCCGACGCGCTTGGCGATCTGCGATTGAAGCTTGCCGGTCTGAACCATCCGCGCGCAACGCGGTTCGGCACCAGTTTGCACAACATCGATCTGGCGTTGCATGCCGGGCAAATCGTCGGCATCGCGGGGATCTCGGGCAACGGGCAGCAAGAGCTTGCAGCCTTGATTTCGGGCGAAACGCGCGCAAAAGACCGCACCGCGGTGCAGATCATGGGCCAGGATGTAGGTCATATGGGGCCGATGCAGCGCCGTGCTTTGGGCTTTAGCTTTGTGCCCGAAGAACGGCTTGGCCGCGGGGCGGTCCCGGAGATGTCGCTGGCCGACAATAGCCTGCTTACCGCGCATCGTGACGGGATGCTGACAGCAGGCTTCATCAAACGACCGGTGGAACGCGCCTTTACCCGCAGCTGTATCGACGATTTCGACGTCCGCACGCCCGGCCCTGACGCCGAAGCGGGCGCCCTGTCGGGCGGCAATCTGCAAAAATTCATCCTGGGACGGGAATTGATGCTCAATCCCAAGGTCATGTTGGTCTCTCAACCCACATGGGGGGTGGATATCGGCGCCGCCACCGCGATCCGGCGGCGACTTTTGGCGCTGCGCGATGGTGGCGCGGCAATCTTGGTCATCTCCGAGGAATTGGAGGAGCTTTTCGAGATCTGCGATATGCTGCACGTTCTGCATGAAGGCCGCCTGTCGCAGGCGTTGCCCACATCGGAGATAACGGCCGAGGATGTCGGCGCCCACATGATCGGGGCGCAGGCATGAAGGTGCGGATGATCCGGCGCGATGCGGCCTCGCGCCTGGCGATGTTTGGTGCCCCGGTGCTGGCGGTGCTTTTGACCTGTCTCACCAGCCTAATCCTTTTTGCCGCCCTCGGGGTCGAGGCTGGTACGGCGCTGCACGCGCTTCTTTTGCGACCCTTTTTGAGCTGGTACAGCTTTTCTGAAGTTCTGCTCAAGATGGCACCGCTATTGCTGATCGCGCAGGGCCTGGCCATCGGGTTTCGCGCCAACGTCTTCAACATCGGTGCCGAAGGCCAATTCATCATCGGCGCGATCTGCGCGTCGGCCTTTCCGGTTTATTTCCCGATGGGCGACTTTCCCTTGATGCTGCCATCGATGATCTTGGCCGGCGCGCTTGGAGGCATGGCCTATGCGGCAATAGCGGCAGGACTGCGGACGCGCTTTGGCGCCTCGGAAATTCTCGTCACGCTGATGCTGAGCCTCATTGCCATTCAAATCCTCAACTATCTGCTTTTGGGGCCTTGGAAAGACCCGCGCGGCTTCAATTTCCCGCAAACGGTGATGTTTCCGATCAACGCACAATTGCCACGTCTCTTTGACGGCGTGCGGCCGAATATCTCGCTGCTGTTTGCGTTTGGCGCCAGCCTATTGGCCTATCTCTTCATGGAACGACATTTTCGCGGCTACCAGCTGCGCACAGCCGGTCTAGCGCCAAGGGCCGCGCTTTATGCAGGCTTTTCCGAGCCACGCATGATTTGGCTGAGCCTTGCCATCGGGGGACTTGCGGCCGGGATTGCCGGAGCAAGCGAAGTTGCCGGCCCGCTCGCGCAGCTCCAGCGCTCGGTTGCCACGGGCTATGGATATGCCGCGATTATCGTGGCTTATGTCGGCGGGCTCAGACCTTTGGGGATCGTTGCGTCGAGTTTTTTGATCTCAGTGCTCTATATCGGCGGCGACAGCGCCACTGTTTCGGCCGGTTTGCCGATCGCGGCGGTGGAAGTCTTTCAGGGCATGCTGCTGGTATTTTACCTGTTGACCTTCACGCTCATCCGCTTCCGGTTTGAGATCGCACGCGGAGCGCCGGTATGAGCGCGCTGGAGTTTCTGCTGGCCGGTACGCTGGCCGCTGCCCTGCCGCTTTTGTTGGCAGCCTTAGGTGAAATGGTGGTGGAAAAAACCGGGCTTTTGAATCTGGGCCTCGAAGGGATGATGGCGATTGGCGCGGCGATTGCCTTCATCGTTGTCTACCACAGCGCAGCCCATGGTTTGGGCTTTCTGGCTGCGGCCCTGGTTTCCGCCGCCTTGTCGCTGATATTTGCGTTTTTGGTTGTTGTGGTACAGGCAAACCAAGTCGCATCGGGCCTTGCGATTGGGGTTCTGGGGCTGGGCCTGTCGGCGCTTTTTGGCAAAAGCTATGAAAGTCAGACCATCACCGGCCTGCCGGAGCTGGGATTTCCAGTTTTATCACAATTGCCGATCCTTGGCGCGACGGTCTTTACCCAGGACATCGTGGTGTGGCTTGCGATCCTCGGCACGGCCGCGCTTTGGTATGTGCTCAACCGGACGAAACTTGGACTGATCATCACCGCAGTTGGCGAAAACGCCGAGGCCGCGCGGGCCATCGGCTATCCTGTCGGCCAGATTAGGTTTGCGGCGGTGGCCTTCGGCGGGGCGATGTGCGGCTTGGCCGGGGCTTACGCCTCCACGGTCTACACACCGCTCTGGGCCGATGGAATGATCGCAGGCCGCGGCTGGATCGCCTTGGCATTGGTGGTTTTCGGCACGTGGCAAACCGGGCGCGTGGCCCTTGGCGCCTTGCTTTTTGGGATGTTGTCCTTAGGCGAGCTGACAGCCCAAGCGGTTGGCGTTGCAATCCCGTCGCAAGCGCTGTCGAGCCTGCCCTATATCGTCACCATCCTGACACTGGCGGTGATTTCGTCGCGGCGGCGCGGGCTAGGCGCCTGACGGTGCTGTCATCGCAAGCGACGAAGACGGAAGAAACAGGCGTCATATTGAACCGCACCTCCGGCGAGGTTAAATTCAGCGCCGCATGGCCCAGGACGTCGCCGTCGCGCCTTCTGCGCCGCACCGGACATGGCCTATCGCGAAGGAACCCGCCCGCGTGCCCCGCCGCTACGCCGAGATTTATCCGTCGAGCCCGCTGCTCAACAGCGATCAGATGGCGCATGTATCTGCGGCGGCATTGATGTCGGTGCGGTATTTTCAGGCTGCGCCGGACACTATGCCCGAGGAGGTGTTCAGCGAACATCATGTGCTCCTGAACTTGTCGAAAACGCCCAGCCGGGTGCAGAACAGACGAAATGGTGAGCTGCGCGACTTCGTTTATCACGAAGATGAAATCATCGTCACGCCGGCCGGAATGCGGTCGGGCTGGCGCTGGTTTGCAACGTCGGATGTGATCGTGATCACGCTCGACCCCGCCAAGGTCCGGAAATTCGCGCAGATTGAATTGGGCCTGGTTCTGGACAATCAGCAATTGGCGAACCTGCCGCAATTTACCGACGCCGATCTTTGCCGCGCTGGCGTCATCCTGCGCGATGCTTTGGAAAACGACGACATCACGTCAGCGGTGATGTTCGAAGCCATGAGCCGTGTCTTTCTCGTCAAGCTGCTACAGAAATACGGTCAGCGGCGAACCGAAGACCTGGCCCTCTCCGCCCGCTTCACCGCCGAGCATTTCAATCGCGTACTGCTCTTCATCCGCAAAAACCTCGATCGAACGATCAGCGTTGACGATTTAGCCGGCCAGGTCGGCATGAGCGGGTCGCATTTCAGCCGCGTCTTCAAGGAGACCGTGGGCGAGACGCCAATGCAATACGTCCTGGCCTACCGTATCGAACAGGCCATTGAGATGATGAAGGACCCTACGCGCCCCTTGGGCGATATCGCCTTGGCCTGCGGTTTCGCCGATCAGGCGCATTTCTCACGCAGCTTTAAGCAGATCACGGGGCAGACGCCGCGCCAGTTTCGGGCCCGCTGAGGAGATCGCAGCAGGATCTTCCAAAAATCGGATGGTCCTGTGCAAGTCCTAATCGCGTCCAAACGGTATCTCGATTGTCATCGGGCTACGCGCCCCTTTCTACAGACAATGGAGCGAACGACATGGAACATTCAGCCTTGAACACCGCCAGCAACCTGATGGCAAACGCCGCGACGCTGCCGCAAGTTGAGACCCGCCGCATCACCTTTCAGAATGCCGGCGCCACGCTGGCAGGCACGCTTTATCTGCCCGAAGGTCACGACGGATCGCCCTTGCCGGTGGTCGTGGTCACCGGCGCCTGGACCACGGTCGAGGAACAAATGCCAACGGTCTATGCCGAGGAAATGGTCAAGCGGGGCTTTGCCGCCTTTACCTTCGATTTCCGCGGATGGGGCAAATCGGGCGATCTACCGCAAAACGTGCGGTTCGTCGAAAGTCCGTCCGCCAAGACCTCAGACATTCGCGCGGCCTTCGACACCGTGGCGGCCCTGCCCGAGATTGATGCCACGCGGATCAATGGGCTCGGGATTTGTGCCTCTGCCGGCTACATGGTCGATGCGGTCTCGGGCAACGCACAGGTCGCGCGGATCGGCCTGGTCGCACCGTGGTTGCAAAATGCAGAGATCGTGCAATCGGTCTATGGCGGTGCGGAGGGCGTGCAAAGCCTCATCGAGATGTCCCGCGCGGCCGAGGCCAAGGGCGGCGAGATCATCCCGGCGGCCGGTCCAGAAGGCGCACGTGGCGTCTTGATGCCCATTGGCGGCTATTACGACGACGAAGATCGCGGCGCGATCCCCGCCTATGACAACAAATGGAGCAATGCCGGTTGGGAAGGTTGGTTGACGTACTATCCCGCAGATCATGCCGCTGCGCTGACCCAACCCCTGGCGATCGTGCATTCCGAAAGTGCCGCAATCCCGGAAGGGACGCACCATTTCCTTGCCGGCATCTCAGGCCAAGCAAGCCTGCGCATGTTGGACCATGTCGCGCAATTCGATTTCTACGACGTGCCCGCAAACGTGACCCGCGCCGCCGACACGATGGCGGAGCATTTCGCCGCGGCGCCTGAGGGCAACGCCTGATCCTGCCCGTCGTATGGACCGGCGCAATCGATGCGCCGGTCACCGCATGCTTTTTGCCTCAAAAACGAACGGAACATCCTATGAATTCTGAAAATACAGACCGTGCAATCGCGTTGACTGCATCCGATACATCCCATGCCACACCGATCGCGGGCGGCTCTCCCCTCACGGCAGAATTGCTGATCGATCACGCCGAATTGGTGCGCATCGCCGATGCGATCGATGCCGGTGTTGATGCCAAAGACTGGGCCTTCACACGCAGCCTTTTCACCGACGAGATTGAGGTGGATTTCACCTCTTTGGTCGGTGGCGCGCCCGCAAAAATCCCCGCAGACAGTCTCATTGAGGGCTGGGCTGGAAATCTCACAGCGGAAAAAACCTCATTTCATTTGCGTGGCAATCACCGGATCACGTTTCATGACCGGCAAAACGCCACGATGCTGTCGCATGGTTATGCCTGGAACCAGATGGCACGCGGCGGACGCGACGAGAACGGGGGAAACCCGATGTGGGAGGTATGGGGCGTCTACAGCCACAGCTTCGTCCGCGCGCCAGACGGCTGGAAGGTCAACGCCATGTCACTCAGCGTCACCGCCGAACGGGGCAACCCGTTCGTTCGCAACACAGCGGGATCGTGATCCTGGGCCCGCTTGGCCGGCATAGCCCCGCATCCATGCCGGCCAAAATCAGCGCACGAGATCACTTTCGATGCCACAACCGCTGACATTTCCAACTGGCGCAATAGTTTACCCCAACGAGTTTCACGCGGGATTGGCGATTGCCCGGTGCCGCGAATATACCGAGATACGTGGTTTTCAAATCCACCTCGCTTGCGCGCAGAAGGGTCAACGAATGCGGCCAATGGATGTTCTTGAGGAAGACATTGCAGCAACGGGGTATTCCATAGACGCCGCTGAATGGACGCATGCGCGTCGGCACATGTCCGAGATCAATGTGCGGGCCGGCAGCAAGATCCTCAGCCAAGCGCGCATTGCCGATCAATATCTGTTTGTCGCCAGCGGCGTGGCCGCCTCAGAACAAACTTGGGAAACCGGCGCCACCTCCATTGCCCGGTTTTTTGAGCGCGGGCAGATTTGTTCCAACTTCACCAGCGCTTGGAACCAGCAATACGCGGCGGACGATCTGCTTGCATTGACAGATGTCACCGGCGTCAGCTTTTCCGACACGATCATGCGCGGCGCGTATCTTGAGGGGGGCACTTTGGGGAAGTATTTGCGCGTCAAGGCGATGCAGGCGCATTTGTTCACCAAAGAAGTGCTGTGTGCCAAGACGCATATCACCATAGAGCCGCGCTATGCCTTCCTTGAACACTTCCATGATGAGGTATTGGGCCGCGTGCAGCAGAAAGATATCGCGCGCTTTCTGGGCGTAACGCCGCAAGGCCTGTGCCGCTTTTTGCGACGTCGGAAGTGCGCGGCGGATTAAACAAGTTTCATCCTGGGTCCCACGCAGCGCCGTAAAGAGATGCGCATTTGAACCGGCCCTTTGCCGGCAGCGAAGGACACAGCATCATGATCGAAACGGCAAAGACGCTTGCCGCGGCCTGGCCCATCTTGAAAAACGCGATCCGGTCGGGCCAAGTGTTACGCCCGCAATGCACCTTGCAAGACCCCGATCCGGACGTTCTGTGCCAGTATGACATCGCCGTCCCGATCGGCGATGACGTCGTGCTGACGGCCAACGTGTTCCGGTCCCACAGCCGGGCGGCGGCCGGAACGGCAGACCCTGTCGTGATGTGCGCCCATCCTTACGACAACCACCTCACACCAGCGCTCGGGAAAACACCATTTGGCGGTCCGCCGCAGCAATACCGCCTGATCCCTCAGGCCGGCGACACACCTGCCTTCTCAACGCTCACGAGCTGGGAGGCCCCCGATCCGAACGTTTGGGTGCAGGCCGGCTACACGCTCGTTAACTTGAACTTGCCTGGATACGCCAATAGTGGCGGTCAAGCTGGTTTTGTCTCACCGCGTCAAGGCGACGACTATTATGCCGCACTTAAATGGGTGGCCGCGCAACCATGGTGTGACGGCAATATCGGCCTTCTGGGTGTCAGCTATCTGGCAATAAGCCAATACCACGCTGCGGTCGCGGCCGCCGATGACGGGGACGCATCGCCGCTCAAGTGCATGGCACCTTGGGAAGGGATGTCCGATCCATACCGTGATGTCATTTGCAGAGGTGGTGTGGAGGATCATGGGTTCTTGAATTTCTGGTGGCACACCGAAGTTAAGGAGAGCCTCAACAACCCGGTGGAGGATTTTGCGGCGCGCGAGGGGGCGTTGCCGCCGGATATCCTGTCTATTCACCCGCTCTTCGATGCCTATTGGCAGGACAAGGCGGTTAACTTCGCAAAGCTTCGCACCCCGATGTTGGTCTGCGCCTCCTTTTCTGACCATGAATTGCACACCTGCGGATCGTTCCGCGCCTACGAAGAAGCAGCATCGGCGAAAAAGTGGGTCTACACCCATCGCGGCGGCAAATGGGCATCGTTCTATTCCGACGAGGTCAAAGCGCTGTTGAAGGATTTCATGGACCACCACCTAAAGGGCGTCAGCAACCGGTTCGACACGCTGCCGCCGGTCCGTCTCGAAGTGCGCTCGGGCAAAGACACGGTCCAGGGCGTCCGGTGGGCGTCGGACTGGCCGCTCCCCGAGACACGCTACCAAAAGCTCTTTCTTGCGCCCGACGGGCTCTCGCGCAGCGCGCCGGACGTGGCCCAGCGCGTCAGCTATTCTGGCACAGGCGGGTCGGCGATGTTCGATTTCACCTTCACCGAGGAAACAGAGCTCAGCGGCTATATGAAATTGCGGCTATCGGTGGAAACCGCGCCCGATCAGCCGAACACGGCCGCGCCGGACGACATGGTGATATGTGCCTTTGTCGACAAACGCGACAGAACGGGCCGGTCGGTGCGCTTTAACGGTGCGGTCGGTCAGGTCCACGACATGGTCACACGCGGCTATATCCGCGTCTCCCGTCGCGCGCTCGATCCGCTGCGTTCAACAGACTTCCTGCCCGTGCCGACCGGCGCGTCCGAGCAAATGCTCACTAAGAATGAGGTTGTGGCGGTCGATATCTCGCTCTGCCCGAGCAGCACGTTTTTCGCCGCAGGCGAAGGCATCCGTCTGATTGTGTCCAGCACAGAAATCGTGCGCGCGCCGATCTTTCGCAAAGACACAAGCCAAAACACGGGAACGCATATCTTGCATTTCGGCGGCGTGTATGACGCGCATCTCCTAATCCCGGACATCGCGGTGAAATAGCGAATGTATAAGGCGTCCCGTCTGGCGATGGCGCGGGAAACGGCCCTATCTGTGCCGCGCTGGCCTGTGGTGGCTACCGCGCAACCGGTGGATGGCTCGTATCCAGAGATCCGTCACGCGCCCGAGTTGACAAATCATTGACCCGCATCGCCCGGCGTCACGGCCGCCCAGTGCGACAGCAATGCAGTCCCCTGGCCTGCGATCCAGACGTGTCAGCAAGACGGAGCGCCTAGGACCCAACCATGCGCGCCAGCAACGCGAAAGCCATTCCGTGTCACCCGCGGCCAGTGCCGCCGCGCGTTCTATTTGGCTGTGTTCGGACAGCCGCATTCTGGCCCACAGGTGCAGCCATCACATGTGCATTGATCGCCACAGCAGCACTGGTCGCCCTCGGCGGCCGTATGGCGGCAGGCGCAAGACGGCTCGCATGTGTCGCAGGCGCAAGTCTCGTTTTGGGTCACCGATTTCTCCTTCAATCAGGCTGAAAAAGCGGACAGTCCAACTTGCATAGCAGATTTTTGACAGTGGGGGTGCGTCTTATTTTGCGACGCCGCATCCGAGCTCTCACAGCCCAATGCATCGGGTGCATCTAATCTGCCCATCCAGGTCTGCACACAGATAATCCGCTTGTTCTCTATAATGTTATAACGTAACAAAATGGATACCGAAGCCGCCGCGCATGGCGGCCCACTCTGACAATACGGAGGTATCCATCTCATGACAGACACCCGCCTTCCCGTCACCGTGCTTTCAGGATTTCTCGGCGCGGGCAAAACGACCCTGCTCAACCGGGTCTTGAACAACCGCGAAGGCCGCCGCGTCGCCGTCATCGTCAACGATATGTCTGAGGTGAATATCGATGCCGATTTGGTGCGCGCTGATACAGAACTCTCGCGTACGGACGAGACGCTGGTGGAGATGTCCAATGGGTGCATTTGCTGCACATTGCGCGACGATCTGCTCGATGAGGTCCGGCGCCTCGCCTCAGAGGGCCGCTTTGACTATTTGCTGATTGAATCCACTGGCATTTCTGAGCCCCTGCCCGTCGCCGCAACCTTTGACTTCCGCGACGAAAATGGTGACAGCCTGTCCGATGTCTCGCGCCTCGACACGATGGTGACCGTCGTCGATGCGGTAAACCTGCTCGAAGACTATTCCAGCCAAGACTTTCTCAGCGACCGAGGCGAAAGCCTCGGCGAGGATGACGAACGTTCGCTGGTGACCCTTTTGGTCGAACAGATTGAATTCGCCGATGTCGTGATCTTGAACAAGGTGGGAGATGCCGGGCCCGAACGCACCGATGCGGCGCATAAAATCATCCGCAGCCTCAATGCCGATGCGCAAATTATTCAGACCGATCACAGCAATGTGGCATCGGATGCGATCCTTGATACGGGTCTGTTCGATTTCGACAAAGCCCATGAACATCCGATGTGGGCCAAAGAGCTTTACGGCTTTGCCAACCATACGCCAGAGACCGAAGAATATGGCGTGACCAGCTACGTCTATCGGGCGCGCCGGCCATTCGTCCCGGAAAAGGTCTTGGATGTGCTGGACGGCGAAATGCCCGGGGTGATCCGCGCCAAGGGGCCTCTTTGGATCGCCACGCGGCCACGCTGGGTGGCGGAGTTCTCGCTTGCCGGAAGCTTAAGCTCGATCCAGCCATTGGGCACTTGGTGGGCGGCCGTTCCCAAAGAACGATGGCCGGAACACGACAGTGCCCGCGCCTACATTGCCGAGCATTGGCAAGAGCCTTGGGGCGACCGGCGCCAAGAGATCGTCTTCATCGGTGTCGACATCGACTGGCCCGCGCTCAAAGCGAAATTGGACGCAGCCTTGCTGCCGAACATTGCCGCATCAGACCTGGACTCGTTGAGCAACATGCCCGACCCGTTCCCACCTTGGCGCCGCGCGCAGGCCGCGGCGTGATGCTGGCGCAAGACCCGGTCCGCGACGCCGCGGCCATGGCCATCGGGATTGACGAGGTCGAAACGCCCCAGGCGCTGGCGGCAATTCACCGCCCCGATTGTGCCGCGGTGATCTGGCGCCGGCCGGTGCAGGCGGACTTCCAAAGGTGGATCGACAGCGTGACGCCGGACGCGCTGCCGCGCGGGCGGGTGATTTTGCGTCCTGCGGATGCCGGCCGCGCCGTATCTGATATGTGCGCGGCTGCGGGGATGCCGCAGACGGTGCATTGCAACGATTTGATCGATGATATTGCCTCGCTTGCCGAAATTTTTGCCCAGCACATGCGGGCCCGCTGGCTGCGCTTGCGGCTGGCCGCGGTCCATACAAATGCGTGTCGAAAATTCCATATCGACGCCATCACCGCGCGCCTAGTCTGCACCTATCGTGGCGCAGGCACGCGATACGGCATCTCAAGCGATGGCGCCGCGCCGCAACGCATTTTCACTGTCCCAACCGGCGCCCCGATCATGCTGCGCGGCACCCTGTGGCCGGAAACGCCCAGATCGGGCCTTTTACACCGCTCGCCCCCGATCGAGGGGACAGGCGCGACACGTTGCGTGCTTGTCCTCGACCCGGTCGACGATCCCAGCCACGAGGTTTGACCCACCAAACCGGATCGCAGGCCGGTTCAGCGCAGCTCCGACAAGGTGTCGAGGTCGGGGTAATGCGCACCCCAAACCTTTCGGCCATCTTGCGCCACCCGCCGGTGTTGCAGCTTGTCCAATTCCAAAATCGCCGAGGTCTTGTTCTTTGATTGGGCGTAAAACCTCTCAAAGCTGCGTTGAACCGAGCGTGGGCGCCACGGCAGGATCGCCGTCGACAACCACGCCCGCAATTCCGGCGGCAAGTTGTCGTATTCCCGCATCGGATCGGCCGCGCGCCGTTTGCGCTTCAGGCTCGTCGATCCGAGGTTTTTGTTGCTGCTCATATCTTGAACCGATTGATCTCTGGGAATGTGCATGCCGTCTGGGAAAGCCTGGCTGCACACCCTAAGCAGCGCGCAACCAAGGCATGACCAAGCCTAGTCAGTCGCCTTATTCACCTAACGCGCCTGACAGGGTCTGCGCGTTGTGGCGCATCATGTCGATATAGGTGGCCGCCGGCCCATCGGCATCCGACAGGGCATCGGAATACAGCGTTCCACCGACCGTCGCGCCCGTTTCATCGGCAATCTGCTCGATCAGCCGATTGTCGGTAATGGTCTCCACAAAGACGGCTGAGATTCCCTCCGCGCGGATTTGTTCGATCAGTTCGGCCACATCCGCCGCGGAGGCTTCGCTGGCGGTGCTGAGCCCTTGCGGCGCCTCGAATTCCAACCCGTAATGCGCGCCCAGATAGCCAAAGGCATCATGCGACGTTACAATGGTCCGCCGATCCTCGGGGATCGCCGCCATCATGGCGTCGATCTCGCCTTCGAGCACCTCAAGCTCAGCCACGTAATCAGCGCGATTTGCATAGAAATCCGACGCATTATCCGGGTCGGCCATCGCCAAGGCTGCGGTGATATTATCCACATAAATCACTGCGTTTTCAATGCTCTGCCAGGCATGTGGGTCAAACGCTCCATGATCGTGGCCGGCATGGTCGTCATGATCATCGTGATCGTGTTCTGCATGATCGTCATGATCGTGATCGTCGTCATGCTCGGCATGATCGTCGTGGTCGTGATCATGGTCGTCGTCATGCTCGGCATGATCGTCGTGGTCGTGATCATGGTCGTCGTCATGTTCGGCGTGATCATCGTGATCGTGATCATGATCGTCGTCATGTTCGGCGTGATCATCATGATCGTGATCGTCGCCGTCGGCATGATCGTGATCATCATGATCGCCGTGGTCGTCATGATCGCCGTGGTCATCGAAGGCAATCGGCTCGATGCCCTCGGTTGCAATGACCAATGCGCCGTCAAAGGCAGCAGCCTCGGCCAGACGTTCCAACCAACCCTCAAATTCGAGACCATTCATGAACAGAATGTCCGCCTCGCTGACCGCGGCAGCTGCTTGCGGCGTGGGTTGATAAACATGGGCATCGCCATCCGGGCCGACCAGCGTGGTCAGCGCGATATGATCCCCACCGATGCGGCCCACCATATCGCCCAAGATCGAAAAGGTGGCGACCACGGGGATGGGCGCGTCCTGCGCGGCTGCGGCCCCCGGCAGGAAGACAGATGCCGCAACCAGCGCGGTTGCGGATTTTAGAAGTGTTCGACGCGATGACATAGACAGAACCTCAGGTTTCGAAGTGGCGACGCGGCAAGGCTTGGGTAATCACCCCGCCCACCGAACCGAAAAAGACGGATAAGCCGTAGAAAATACCGGCGACGAGAATGATGGCCGGGCCCGATGGCAGGCTGAAATGATAAGACAGCAACAGGCCTGCGAGACTGGAGATGGCGGCAATGAGTGCGGCGGTAAAAATCAGCCCGCCGATGCCCGTGGTCCAGAACCGGGCCGCTGCGGCGGGCAAGATCATGATGCCGACCGCCATCAACGTGCCCAAGGCGTGGAAACCGGCGACAAGATTGACCACCACGAGGCTGAGAAAGACGAAATGCGTGACCGCGCTGAGATTGCTGACCGAGCGTAGAAATTGCGGATCGGCGCATTCGAGCACCAAGGGCCGAAAGAGGGTCGCAATCGTCAGGATCGACAGGCTTGCGATGGAACAGAGCAGGATCAGCGCCGCATTGTCCAAGGCCAGGACGGTGCCAAAAAGCACGTGCATCAAGTCCACATTGCTGCCGCGCGTTGAAACGATCAGCACGCCCAAAGCCAGCGAGATGAGGTAGAAGGCCGCCAGGCTCGCATCTTCTCTGAGCGCCGTTGCGCGTGAGACCAATCCAGAGGCAAGGGCCACGACCATGCCCGCCACCAGACCGCCAATCGTCATAGCCCCAAGCGACAGGCCAGAGACGAGGTAACCGATCGCTGCGCCAGGCAGGATGGCATGCGCCATCGCGTCACCCGTGAGGCTCATCCGTCGAAGCATGAGAAACACGCCAACCGGCGTGGCGCCAACGGCAATTGCCAAACACCCCAAAAGCGCGCGGCGCATGAAGGCAAAATCTGCGAACGGCGCAAAAACCGTCTCCCAGATCATGCAGCGGTCTTTCCGCAGATATGAGGCGTGCTGTCACATGCCTCGCACATCGCGCGGGCCCGCGCATGGTTTTCGGACGTTAAAACCCGATGGGTTGGGCCATGGGCGACAAGCTCGCGCGCGAGCATGAGCGTGCGGGGAAAATGGGCTCGCACAATTTCATGATCGTGAAGCACCGCAATCACGGTCCGCCCCTCGCCATGCCAGCTTCGGATGACGCCAATAAGGTCGGCCATGGTGCGTGCATCGATAGCGGTAAAGGGTTCATCCAAGAGCACCAGCTTGGCATCTTGCAGCAAAAGCCGCGCAAACAGGGCCCGCTGCATCTGGCCACCGGACAATGACCCGATCGGTCGACGCTCAAACCCCGTCAAGCCGACAGCGGCGATGGCGGCGTCCACCCGGTTACGCCGCGTGGTGCCAAGCCAGCCGAACGCCCCGATTTCCCGCCAAAGTCCCATGGCGACGAGATCAACGACAGAGATCGGAAAGGACCGGTCGATATCGGATTGCTGCGGCAGATAGGCGATGTCGTCACGTGTCAGCCCGCCGAGCGCCACCCGGCCCTCAAGCGGCGATAGCGCGCCGGTGACGCCTTTCAGCAGCGTGGATTTCCCGGCGCCGTTCGGGCCGACCACTGCGGTCAGACTGCCACCTTCGATCTCCGTCTGAAGGTGATGCACGGCCGGGTGGCGATCATATCCGAGCGTCAGGTCTTGAAACGCCAGCGCCGCCATCACAGCGCCCCTGGCGTGGCAGTTGCCCAGAAAAAGCCGGCCCAAAGGACGGCCATGATCAACGCAGCCATCGCCAAGCGTGGTCCGGCCCCGACGAGCAAGAGCCCAAGCGTGCGGTTCTTTGGGGTCATGATGCCGGCCGTTCCGGGCCACAATCGGCGCAGGTGCCGTGCACTTCGATCACGTGTCGCGATGGCGCGAAACCGGATTGCCCAACGACCGTCGACATACGCGCCAAGAGTTCGGGCGCAACGGTTTCTTCAACCGACCCGCAATCGTCGCAGATCGACAGGATCGATTGATGATCGTGGGCATCGCATTGGCAGGCCATATAGGCATTGAGCGACTCCAGACGGTGAATGCGCCCTTTTTTGATCAGCGCGTTCAAGGTCCGATAGACCGTGGTCGGCGCGATTTTGGGGTTATTTGCGCTCAGCGCGGCAAGAATATCGTAGGCCGACATCGGTGCATCGGCGCGCCGCAACGCGTCGAACACTTCGGATTGCATTTCTTCGCCGCGTTTGCGCATGACGTCCCCAAGAATAGCCGTCATGTTGATATGCTATAATGTAACGAGTCGCAAGGCTACGCGGAGTGGAATCCGAGGCATGACAGCCTTGATCGGTGCGTGTATGCGGAGTGTCGTGCCCGGGGCAAACGGCAGCTGTGGCGGCGTTATGATCCCTTCCTTGATGGTCACACCCGTCGCAACAAGTAGCTATCCATGATCCAGCCGTGCCGCGCACGCGCAGCCGCGCGCGTGGCGACAATGCGCGGCCCGGCCTCGACCAAAGGTCCAGCGTCAAGCACTTCCTCGGACATCCCCAAAAACGCACCCCACCAAATATGCAGGCCATCGGCCGGCAGGCCTGTAAAACTGCACGCGCCATCCAGCATGACCGCCACCGTCTCGGCCGCCTGAGGCCAGCCATGCTCGCGCAGCCGACGTCCTGTGGTAATGGTGATCGCACCATTGACAGTATTAAACGGGATTGCATGCGCCGCGGTCAGCGCTTGCAGCGCGGTGATCCCGGGCACAACGCGCAGGCGGGGGCGCGGCGAAAGCCGATCCGCGATGCGGAGCGTTGAATCGTAGAGGCCTGGATCGCCCCAGACCATCAGCGCAATCGGCCCAACGGGCTGGGCCGCCGCAATCGTTGCTGTCCAAATATCCGAAATCGCATCATGCCAGCGCGCCACGGCTTCGCCGTAGGGCCGCGTTTCATCGCGCAGGGGCATATCGAATTCGGCAACCGGCGCAGTGCTGCCGCTTTCGGCAAGGATGGTACGGCGCAGATCGACCAGATCGGCCTTGTCGGGCCCCTTTCGCGGGACCATCACAAGCGCTGCATCGCGCAAGGCGACGCGCGCCTCCTGCGTGACATGTGCGGGGTTGCCGGTGCCAATCCCGATAAGCCAAATCTCAGCCATCGGCCAATGGTCCGTAAAAGATCAATGCGGGCTTGTCGCTGATCCCGCGCGACAGGCCCTGCGCCAATTCAGCAATCGTGCTGCGGGCGTAATCGGCCGCGGGCGTGCCCACGGCCTCGGCCAGCATTGCCGGCGTTTCCGGATCGAGGCCCTTGGCAATCAGCGCCTCGGCCAGCGCGGGAAATGTCCGTTTGCCCATCAAGATAACCGTACAGGCATTCGGGTCCGAGAGCGCGTCGAGATCAAGATCGGGCGGCAGTTTGCCATCCACGTCATGGCCCGTGACGAATTGTACCCGCCGTGCCGTCAGCCGCCGGGTCAGCGGGATGCCCGCAGCTGCCGCAGCGGCAAATGGGGACGGCACGCCCGGCACGATCTCGTAGGGAATGCTTGCTGCGCTCAGCGCGACCAACTCCTCCTCCAATCGGCCAAAAAGACCTCCATCGCCGGATTTGAGGCGCACGATCCTGCCACCGGCCTGCGCGTAATCCACCAAAAGCCGGCTGACATGATGCTGCCGCGGCGAGGCGCGACCCGCGCGTTTACCGACGCCCACGAGATCCGCGCTCGGCTGCGCAAAGGACAGGATCGGACCGGCCGACAGATCGTCATAGAGCACCGCATCGGCACGCTTCAGCCGGTCAACCGCTTTCAGCGTCAAAAGCTCCGGATCGCCTGGGCCAGCTCCGACGAAACTGACAAACCCAGTCATGCCTCCTCCCCCGCGATGAGGTGAAAAAAGGTGCCGGTCACATGGCCCCTTCGCGATCCGGTCTCCGGCACCGGTTTGCCGTCGGCATCGCGGACCTCGGCCAAAGCGCTATCGGGCTCGCTCAGGATCGTGGTGTAGTGGAACTCATGGCCGCGCAAGGCGGCCCCGGCTGCAAGGCCTGGCATTGCCTCATGCAAGATGGCGCGGCGGTAGCCGAGATGGAACTTGCGCGTCTCGAAAGATGTAACCAGACCCAACAGGCCTGCCATCTCGTGGCGCACACCGTCCTTGTCGATCAGCGCCGTGCCAAGCGCCATATATCCCCCGCATTCCCCGTGGATCGGTTTGGTTTCGGCATGGCTGCGCAGACCGCTCAGAAACTCCGTTGCCGCAGCCAACCGGCCGGCATGCAGCTCCGGATAGCCGCCGGGCAGCCAGACCAGATCCGCCGATCCGTCCGGCGCTTCGTTGGCCAAGGGCGAAAACGGCATCAGCTCCGCACCGGATCGGCGCCATCCGTCCAAAAGGTGCGGATAGGCAAAGGAAAAGGCCGCATCTTGGGCCAAGGCAATCCGTTGCCCCGGCGCCGCAGGCAGCCCGCCGGCATCGCCGCAAAGCCCCCCCTCGGCCGCCGCGCGTATGCTCGCCAAATCCACGTGATCGCGCAGAAATGTGGCGTAGCTCGCGATGGCGGTCTCTAGGTCGGGATGCTCGACCGCTTGAACCAGGCCCAAATGCCGCTCCGGAAGCGTCAGGTCGCCGCGCCGGGGCAACGCACCCAGAACCTTGATCCCGGCCCGTTCCATCCCGACGCGCGTCAGCCGCTCATGCCGGGGGCTGGCCACACGGTTGAGGATGACGCCAGCGATCGGCAGGTCCGGGTCAAAGCTTGCAAATCCAAGCGCGGTCGCTGCGGCAGATTGCGCCTGCCCGCCCACATCCAGCACCAAAACCACCGGCCAGCCCATCGCTTTGGCGGTCTCAGCGCTAGAGCCGAAACCGGACCGCCCCGCCGTCGCCACGCCGTCGAACAGGCCCATGGAGCCTTCGGCGACACATATATCGGCATCCGCCGCATGGCCCGCAATGGCGTTGAAAAGACCCGCATCCATGGCCCACGTATCGAGGTTGAAGGACGCACGCCCAGTTGCGGCGCGATGAAAGGCAGGGTCGATATAGTCCGGCCCCGATTTAAAGGGCTGAACGCGCAATCCATCCTCGGACAAGGCGCGCAAAAGGCCCAGCATCACCGTTGTCTTCCCCGTCCCGGATGCCGGGGCGGATACCAGCAGACCAGGTGGCAGGGCTTTGTCACGCATTGCCATCGCTCCAATCGACCCAAGGGCTGTCCGCGCTTTGCGGCCGGTAACGGCGATCGTAATCGGGCGCGTAGAGCCGGCTTTCGGCAAAGCCCGACGCGCTTAGCGCCGGCCCAACGAGGATCATTGCCGTGCGTTCGATCCCCTCGGGCATGGCCGCCTCAATCGTGCTGAGCGTCGCCCGCACGATTTTTTCCTCCGGCCAGCTTGCGCGCCAAATCACCGCGACCGCGCAATCCGGCCCGTAATGCGGTGCAAGTTCTGTCACGATAGCGGCGAGGTTTTGGATCGAAAGATGGATGGCGAGTGTCGCGCCGGTGGCGCCGAAGGCGGCCAGCGTTTCGCCCGACGGCATCGATGTGGCGCGCCCCGGCGTCCGGGTCAGCACCAGCGATTGCGCAACGCCAGGCAGTGTCAGCTCCGCCCCAAGCGCTGCGGCGGCCGCCGCAAATGACGGAACGCCCGGCGTGACGGTATAGGGGATATCCAATGCCGTGAGCCGGCTGATCTGTTCGCCCATGGCCGACCAAACCGACAGATCCCCGGAATGAAGTCGCGCCACGTCCAGGCCAGCTTGATGCGCCGCATCGATCTCGGCCATGATGGCATCAAGATCAAGCGGTGCGGTGTTCACGCAGCGTGCCTCAGGCGGGCAATGGGCCAGCACCGCTTGGGGCACCAAAGAGCCGGCATAGAGGCAGACGGGGCACTGCGCGATCAGATCGCGGCCCCGCAGGGTCAGGAGATCTGGCGCGCCCGGTCCGGCCCCGATGAAATGCACCGTCATGCGATCTTTCCCCTCGCCAATGCGCATGTCGCCAGTCCATCGCGCGAAACGGTGCGGGGTGCAATCAGCTGCGCCCCGACCCCTGCCGCGGCAAGTGCTGCGGCCTCCGAAAGGCTACCGGTTGCCCGTGCCGCCTGCGACACCGCTGAGCGCGTGATCGTCTGTTGCGTCTCCAACGTTTCGGCGTCAATGGCCAAAACCGGCAGGCCGAGCCTGTCGGCCAAGCCCCGAAACGGGGCGGCTGATGCTTTGTCATCTGCGGTGGCGAGCGCTGTGATCGTCTTATCCGCGCCGGCGATCTCAAGCGCATCGGCGAGGCTCTCGACCGTTGCAGAACGGCGAAATCCGAACCCCGCGACGATCACAGCTGGGTCCGCCACTGAACGACAGGATAGGCCGGTTTCCAGCCCCGCTTGGCGCCAAGCGGGGCGGCCTCGGCCAACTCAATCCGCAAAAGCGCGCCGCCCAAACGCGCGGACCAAGCCGAGAGCAGCGCGGCCGATTCAAGCGTGACGGCATGCGCCACGAGCCGGGTTCCGGGCGCGAGGCGCGCGCAAAGGTCGTGCAACAAATCCTCCGAAAGCCCCCCGCCAATGAACACAGCCTGCGGCGCGGCCAGGCCGTCCAAGCTGTTCGGCGCTGATCCCTCCACGACGCCCAATCGGTCGACGCCCAACCGATCGGCATTGCCGCGAATGCGGGCGGCGCGATCAGCGCGTGGCTCAATGCAGATCGCCTCGGTCGTCGGATCGGCCAGCAACCATTCGATCGAGATCGAGCCCGATCCCCCACCGATATCCCACAGCGTCTCATGGGGACGGGGACCAAGCGCTGAAAGCGCCAGGGCGCGAATCGGGCGTTTTGTGATCTGCCCATCGCTGTCGAAAAACCCGTCATCGATGCCGCTGGCACGCGACAGGCTGGCCCCCGCGCCGGCAACCTCGAGCGCAACCGCGACGGGATGCGCGAAGGCCTCTTGGGGCAGTGTCGCGGCGGTGGCCGAAATCGTTCTTTCGCGGGCCCCGCCGAGCGCCTCCAAAACGGTCAGGCGACTGTCGCCAAAGCCTGCCTCCACAAGATAGCGCGCCAGCCCCGCCACTGCGGCCCCGTCACGCAGCAAAACGATCGCCCGGATGCCCGGCGCAAGATGCGGCCGGAGCCGCGCCATAGGTGCTGCGTGAAGACCAAGGCAAAGGGTCGTTTCGATCGGCCAGCCAAGACGGCCAGCGGCCTGGGCAAATGTCGATGGGCCGGGGATGACGGTCCATTCACCGGCATCAAAGCTTCGGGCGATGGTACTGCCGGCGCCGAACCAGAACGGGTTTCCAGAAGCCAGAACAACGACACGGCGCCCCCGGAATTGCTGGAGGATCGCGATCCCATCAGCAAATGGCACCGGCCATTCGACCTGTTCGGCCTGCAATTGTGGCAGCAATGCCAAATGCCGCGGCGGTCCCATCACGATCTCAGCAGCCGTAAGCGCGCGAAGACTTGCAGGCGAAAGCCCATCTGGGCCATCCTCGCCGAGGCCGATAATGGTCATCCATGCCTCTGACGTTGAAATCTCACCCATGGCGCCGAACCTGTTGATCCTCGCCGGAACGACCGAAGCGCGTGTTCTGGCCCGCGCTGTCGCCGCGCGGGGGATCTCCGGCACCGTATCGTTGGCCGGGCGTGTCGCGCAGCCTTTGGACCAGCCGCTGCCATTGCGGATCGGCGGATTTGGCGGTGTGGCCGGCCTTGTGCGCTATCTGCGC
The DNA here is from genome assembly GCA_039183205.1 of Pseudomonadota bacterium. Lineage (GTDB taxonomy): Bacteria > Pseudomonadota > Alphaproteobacteria > Rhodobacterales > Rhodobacteraceae > HKCCE3408. The sequence goes on from JBCDBR010000017.1 coordinate 68,227, forward strand.
GACGCCGGCATTACCCATCTGATCGACGCAACCCATCCGTTTGCCGCAAAGATGAGCCGGCACGCAGTGGCCGCGGCTGCGCAAACCGGCCTGCCGATGGTCGCGCTGAGCCGTCCGGCTTGGCGCGCCGAACCGGGCGATCACTGGCAATGCGTGCCCAATATTGCCGGTGCGGTTGCAGCGCTTGATCGACCACGGCAACGCGTGCTGCTGGCTGTCGGTCGGATGCATTTGGCCGACTTCGCGGGGAACCCGCAGCATCACTACGTGCTGCGGCTCGTGGATCGCACGGCCAAGACGCTCCCGTTTCCCGATGCGACGATCATCACGGCCCGCGGTCCCTTCGATCTGGCCGGTGATCTCGACCTGCTGCGCGCGCACGCCATAGATCTTGTCGTATCGAAAAACTCTGGCGGCGACGGGGCTTATGCGAAAATCGCCGCTGCGCGGTTGCTGGGACTTCCGGTGATCATGATCGACCGACCGGAGATGCCGGAACGGATAGAATTTCACGACCTGGATGCCGTTTTGACCTGGATCGCTCATCCCGGCACCGCCCGCGGCGTATAGACGAACGGCGCGCCGGCGCGTTCGATGATCCGCGTTTTGGCCGACCCGATCAGCACAACGGTGCGCATATCGGCCATGTCGGGTTTTGCATCGGCCAGACGGAGAACGCGCAATTCCTCATCGGCCGTCGAGACCGCGCGGGCAAAGGCAATCACCCCCTCCGGCGCGCATATCCCGCGTAAAAGCTCCAGCGCGCGCGCGAAACCATCAGGCCGCGCCTTGGATCGCGGATTGTAAAGTGCGATGGCAAAATCGGCTTCGACGGCAAGCCGTAGGCGGGTTTCGATCAGCGACCACGGTTTGAGATTGTCGCTGAGGTTTATAGCACAGAAATCATGGCCAATAGGCGCGCCGAGGCGCGCTGCGGCGGCCAGCATGGCTGTCACGCCCGGCAGCACGCGAATGTCCAAATCCCGCCAAGCCGCCGGTCCCGCCTCCACCGCCTCAAAGACCGCCGCGGCCATCGCAAAAACACCGGGATCGCCGGAGCTGACGATGACGACGCGTCGGCCCTGGCGCGCCAGATCGAGCGCATGCTGGGCGCGCGCGATCTCCGCGCGGTTGTCGGTTACATGGCGCAGGACGCCCCGGCGCGCGGCCACGCGTTCGACATAAGGCCCGTAACCGACAAGATCGCTGGCCGCATCCAGCGCCGCGGTCACCTCTGGCGTGATGAGCTGATCGCTTCCGGGTCCAAGACCGGCGATCACCAGCCAACCGGTCATGGCCGACGCCCCTGGCCATGCACGATGACAATGGAAAAATACGGCACCGTACCCTCTCCGGCTTCAACAAGCGGCACAACGCGTTCCTCGGCCATGCTGGCGCATTCGACCAGCCAGGCATTGTCGAGCTTTCCCGCCGCGTCCAAGGCCGCCCGAACCCGCGGCAGATTGCGCCCAACCTTCATCACCACAATCGCGTCGGCCACGCGCATATGCTGCACCAAATCGGGCTCCGGCATCGTTCCCAAAAGCACCGTGAGAACATCATCGCCCCAGGTGATGGGAAGACCCGTTGCCGTCCAGGCCGCCGACATCCCCGTAATCGCTGGCACGATCTGCACCGCCACGTCGTCCTTCAGACGGGTATAAAGATGCATGAAAGAACCATAGAAGAATGGATCGCCTTCGCACAGAACCACCGCATCCTCACCACGCCTGGCCAGATCGCGCAGGCTCACGGACACCTCTGCGTAGAACCCTGACAGACAGGCGTTATAGGCCGGATCGGTCAGCGAAATCTCCGTTGTGACGGGGTAGTCCATCGGATGTTCGGTCACATCCGCACGCATCATGCCGTCCACAATCGTTCGGGCCCGCCCTGGGCGCCCGGCCTTACGGAAATAAGCGACGTGCCGGGCGTCGCGGACCATCCGATCTGCGCGCACGCTCATGAGTTCGGGGTCACCCGGGCCCAATCCGACGCCCCAGATCGTGCCCGCTTTCGCGCTCATTCCGCGCGGCTCGCAATGGCGTTTATCGCCGCAACCGTGATCGCGCTGCCGCCCAAGCGGCCCTCGACAATCAAGCATGGGCACGGCTGCGCAGCCCAAAGCGCAGATTTGGATTCCGCCGCACCGACAAACCCCACGGGGCAGCCAATGATCGCAGCCGGGCGTGGGCAGCGAGGGTCTTCCAACATCTCCAGAAGATGAAAGAGCGCCGTCGGTGCGTTGCCGATGGCCACGAGACTGCCGCCGAGATGGGGGCGCCAGAGCTCCAACGCAGCGGCCGAGCGCGTTGTACCCAGTCGCGCGGCCATATCCGCGACCTCCGGCGCCTGCAAGGTGCACAGAACCCTATTGTCCTCCGGGAGCCGTTTGCGTGTGACGCCTTCGCTGACCATGCGTGCATCGCATAGGATCGGCGCTCCGGCCTCAAGCGCTGCGCGGGCCATGCCAACCATGCCCGGTGAAAACCGCACGTCCGCCTCAAGCCCGACAAGCCCTGCGGCATGGATCATGCGGACCGCGACCTGTTCCTCATCGGTATCAAAGCGCGCCAAATCGGCTTCGGACCGGATCGTGGCAAAGCTTTCCGCGTAGATCGCCGCGCCATTGGTTTCGTAGCTATATGGCATGGTTATCCGCCGATGAATTTCGCCACCTGCCGCGGGTCGATCTCGCGGTAGGCGGGGTCATCCCACGGCCGGCCATCCTTGACAAGATCGAAGCGGCCCGCGCGTCCGACAAGCGTCAGATCGGCGCCAGCGGGATGGGCGCATCCCTTCGCACAGCCCGATACATGCAAAGATGCCGATGGGGGCAAAATGGCGGCAACGGCGCGCGCCAATCCGCGGGTCTCGACGCTGGCTTGTGGACAGCCCGGCGCACCGGTGCAAGCATGCACGCGCAGCAGCGCATCGGTGGGATCGAGCACAAGGCTGCTGCTACCGGCCAGCGCCGTTACATCGGCAATGCCGGGCAAAAAAAACATGCGCCACGGTGTTATCCGGAGGCTGCCCGCGCTGATCTCTGCAAGATCGACGAGCGTGGATGGAGACACCTGACCGAAGGCCACGCCGACCAGATATCCACCGGACCGTTTGCCCGGGCTTGGCCGCGACGCTGCGGGTGCGGGCACGCACGTGCCCGAAAGCGCATCGGGGAGCACAGCACCCCTGCCAAGATGGCCGGCCATCCTGCCGCGACCATCGGCACCGACGCCACCTGAGGCGATGAACCAATGGGCGATCTCCAGCGCAAGGGCGGCTGCGGCGCGGGCATCCGGCACCGACCGCCCCGTGGCCGCGCCGTCGGCCCGCACGATCAGGCCATCGGATGATGTCTCGATGCGGATATCGCCACTGATCGCTGACAATTGCCGATCCGGCGCAATATCGACCACAAAGCCAAATTTCGACGGCAAGGGATCGAACGCGCCGGCGCGCAGTCCCACATCAACTGCGCGCGCGATCTGCCTTTGGCGATCATCGGTCGTGCCGGTGCCGAAGGGGTCGGTCACGATATTGCAGCGGTTCATTGCTGGGCCGTCCGTGCTCAGCAGACCAAACGCCCGCAACCCGTCCAAAAGTGCGGCATGGCCGTTTTCGGACACGCCACGGATTTGAAGATTGGCGCGGGTTGTCAGGTCGATCAGGCCATTGCCTTGCCGTTCTGCCAAACCGGCAAGCCCCCGTGCCTGCGCCGCTGTCAACGCACCCATCGGGGGACGAACGCGCACGACCAGGCCGTCGCCGGAGGCCATCGGACGGTGCGCGCTTGGGCACCAGCCGCGGATGGCGGGCCTGGTCATGTTCCGGTGTCCAATTCGGCCAGAATTGCATTCCGCCGCGACTGCCACAGGCCGGCTGCATGCAGCTCTGCAAATCGCGCGCGCATCGCCGCCAACGCCTCGGGATTGGCGGTTTCCAAGAAATCGCTGACGCCTTGATCGCCCAAGGTCGCATCCCAGAATTGATCGAAGAGATGCGCACCGACCACACCGGCGAGATGGGCAAAAGCGGCCATATTGTCCAGCGTCGCTGCGATCTCGGCCGCACCGCGAAATCCGTGCCGGCGCATGCCCGCGATCCAATCGGGGTTCGCAGCCCGGGCCTGCACGACACGGGCGATCTCTTCGGTCAGGGCCCGGGCACGCGGACGGTGCGGGTCTGTATTGTCGAGATGATAGAGCCGCGCTGCGCCTGCACCCAGGCTGGCTTTGGCCGCTGCAAAACCCGCCTCGTGGCTGGCGTAATCCTCGGCCAGCAACAGGTCGGTTTCCGGCAGGTCTTGGGCGTGTACGAATGTGTCGGCTTGCGCCAATCGGGCCTTGATCCCATCTGTGTCGTGATGCTGCCGGTCCCCATCAAGGGCCCAGCTTGACGCCGCGATCCAGGCATCGCCCGCCGCGCGGCGTCCATCGGCGGAAAAATCCCCCAGGCTTGGCGCCATGCCCAGCCCAAAGCTGCCGGGCGCCGGGCCATAGACGCGTGCGCCCTCGCGGCCGACAAACGGGTTCCAATCCGGCGCCTCGTCCCGCTGGCCAAGTGTCCGCACCGCGTGCTGGAAGAGCGCCGAAAGCGTTGGAAAGACATCGCGGAAGAGGCCCGAGACACGCAACGTGACATCAATCCGAGGACGATCAAGTTCCGCGATGGGAACGACCTCGATACCCGACACCCGCTCCGATCCCGGATCCCATAGAGGCCTTACGCCCAAAAGCGCCAGCGCCATGGCGAAGTCCTCGCCGGCCGTACGCATCGTGGCCGAGCCCCAAAGATCGACGATCAATCCACGCGGCCAATCGCCATCGTCTTGCAGGTGGCGCCGGACCAGTTCGTCGGCAAGTGCAACGCCTTGGCGGAACGCCGCCCGCGTGGGGACGCTGCGCGGATCGGTGGTGTAGATATTCCGCCCGGTCGGCAGCACATCGGTCCGCCCGCGCGCAGGTGATCCGGAGGGTCCCGGTTCGATCCGGCGGCCTGCGACGGCGTCGAGCAATCCCTGCCGTTCGGCCGCGGCCGAGACCGAGGCCGTCTGACGCGGCGTGTCGCCCTGCCGGCCCAGCACCCGCCCCCAGACATGCAAGCCGTCCCCGAACTGGCTTTCCTTCACGTCACAGACAAAGCGGTCGATCCGCGTGATCGCATCCGCGGTGCAGGCGCTGGTCTGGATACCCAAATCCCCCTCCACCCCCAATGCTTGGGCCTCGTCGCGGATATCCGCCATAAGCCGGTCGCGCCGACGCGGATCGAGCCCATCGGCATTGGAAAATTCGTCAAGCAGCGCCTCAAGCCGGGCCAGCCGCGCGGGGGTGCGCGACGCCTTCAAGGGTGGCGGAACATGGCCAAGCGTGACCGCGCCGATCCGGCGCTTGGCCTGCGCGGCCTCACCCGGATCATTCACGATAAAGGGATAGATCACCGGCAGATCGCCGATCAGCGCCTCTGGCCAGCAGGTATCGGACAGCGCAACCGCTTTGCCCGGCAGCCATTCCAGCGTGCCATGCGCACCAATATGTATCAGCGCGTCCGCCCGCTCTCGCAACCACAGATAAAACGCCACATAGGCGTGTCGCGGCACCCGCGACAGATCGTGATAGTCGTCGGCGCGGCTTTGTGGCGTCCCGCGCTCGGGTTGAAGGGCAACAAGCGCTGCACCGCGTCTGACAGCGGCAAAGCGGAAACCACCCGGCCCGGCCTCTGCGTCGTCTTCCGGCGCGCCCCATGCGGCCTCCAAATCCCTCTGCAAGGTCTCCGGAAGGCGGTGCAGCGCGGCCCGATAGGCCGCCATGGGCCACGAAATCCGCTCCGACGCGAGCGCGCGCTCCAGCGGTTGTCCCGGCGCGATGTCGTGCCCTGCCCCGGCCAGGTCCGCCAAGATCGCCTCGGTTGAAGCCAACGCGTCAAGGCCCACCGCATGCGCCATGTTCCATTCCCGCCCCGGATAGGTCGAAAGCACCAAGGCAAGACGCCGATCCGCTGCGGGCGTAACCGCCAGCCGGTGCCAGGCGGCGACCCGGTCCGCGATCGCCGCGATACGCGCTGTCTCAGGCTGGTGGGCATAGCGGGCAAATTGCAGATCGGGGTCGCGCGCGCCAGGCTCCTTAAAGGACGCAACACCCGCCAAAAGCCGACCATCGACTTCAGGCAGCACAACATGCATGGCCAGATCGGCCGGCGACAGGCCACGTTCGGCCTCGTCCCAGGCCTTGCGGGTTGAGGTTGCCAGCGCAACTTGAAAGACCGGCACGCCTGCGGCATCAAGCGGTGAGCATCCGCTGTCGCCACGCCCCGAAAACGAGGTCGCGTTCACAATGGCTGCGGGTGCCAATTGGCGCATTTGAAGTTCCAGCCACGCCCGCGCATCCGGCGCCTTCAGCGACGGCGCAAAAAGCCCCAGACAGCGAAAGCCGCGGCCGCGCAGCGCCGCAAAAAGCGCCTCAATCGGCGCCACATCCGCCGCGACCAAATAGGACCGGTAAAAGACGATAGCCACAAGCGGCAAGGTCGGATCCGATGGGGCCGACGCCGGACAGTCTACGCCGTCCTCGGGCGTCCAGGTGCCAAATTGCGGCAAGGCTTTGGGCCCCGGCACCGGTCCTGCATAAAGCCCCGCCGCCAACGCCATTTGCGCCAAGGCGGCCTGTGCCGCCACCGCGCCGCCTGCGTCGCAAAGCTGCGCCAATCGGTGCCGTGTCGATGCCGGCACGGTCGAGACGGCATCAAGGCGCGTATCGGCCCTGCCATCCGCTGGCAACACGGCAAGCGCGATCCCCTTTTGCCGCGCCAACGTCTCGATTTGTTGCAACCCGTAGGGCCAGTAGGGCACACCCCCGATGAGGCGGATCAGAATGCCCTTCGCGCCCGACAATGTCTGCTCCACATAGGTATCGACCGACAGCGGATGCTTAAGCGCGGCAATATTGGCCAACCGCAATGCCGGCAGCCCACCTTCAGGTCCGCCACCGCGATGCCATCCCGCCGCAAACGCGCTCAGGTCACTGTCGGAAAACGACAAAACAACCAGATCGGCCGGGGATTGTCCCAGATCGGTCGGCGTCTCGGTTTCCTCAAGCCCGTGGCTTTCGCGAAAGATGACATGCATGCAGACGTCCTGGTCCTACTCCGCGGCGTGTGCGTCGGGTGCCAGCATACTCTGGATTGCTGCTTTATCGATATCGTGATGTTCGGCGATCACCACAAGACGGCCCCGCCGGCCCTCATTGGGCGACCACAAACGGTCAAACTGGTGTCGCACCCGTGTGCCAACCGCCTGCACCAAAAGCCGCATGGGTTTGCCGGCCACCGCCGCATAACCTTTCACGCGCAGAATATGCTGTTCGCGCGCCATCCGTTCGATCCGCGCGACAAGCTCGTCCGCATCAGCCATTTCGGGGATATCGATCACCACGCTATCGAAATCGTCATGTTCGTGATCGTCGTGGCCATCATGGTGGCTGGGCCTGGCCTCCATATCGTCCTCTGCCGCAGCTTCAAGTCCCAGGATCACGCGCGGGTCGACCACGCCTTCGGCGACCTCCACCACAGGCGCCGGGCGCGGCGCTTCGGCGGCGATCACGGCCTTCGCTTTGGCCACACCTTCCGATCCTGCCAGATCGGGCTTGGTCAACAGGATGATATCGGCGCAGGAAATCTGGTCCTCGAAGACCTCTGAGAGCGGTGTTTCGTGATCGATGCTTTCATCCGCCAGCCGCTGTGCATCGACCGCGGCCACATTGGGCGCAAACCGACCAGCCGCGACGGCCTCGGCATCGGCCAGGGCAATCACGCCATCGACCGTGATCTTCGACCGGATATCGGGCCAGTCGAAGGCCTTCAAAAGCGGCTTCGGCAGCGCCAGACCGCTGGTCTCGATCAAAATGTGCTCTGGCCGCGGATCAAGCTTCATCAACGCCTCAATCGTGGGGATGAAGTCATCGGCCACCGTGCAACAGATGCAGCCATTCGCAAGCTCCATAATGTTCTCGGCCGGACAATCCGGGATCGCACAGCTTTTGAGGATGTCCCCATCCACGCCGACATCGCCGAATTCATTGACAACAACCGCAAGCCGCTTGCCGCCGGGGTTCTGGATCAACTGGCTGATCAGCGTCGTTTTACCCGACCCCAAAAAGCCGGTGATCACGGTGACGGGCAATTTTTCTAGGCTTGCCATGTCAGCAATCTCCTAAGCTGGGCACGGGGTCAATCGGTGGAATGCGCGCAATGCAGTTCTTGCGGAAGTGTTCTGGGCGTTCGCGCCACGGCACTAGCCCATCGCCCGTCGCGGCGTATTTGGCTGCACCGTCGACAACGACCGCCGCATCCTGCGCGGGGTCGAAACGTCCGTAGACATAGCTCCAGCGGCCCGTTCCACGCAGCGCAATCGTGCAGCCTTGGCTGCAATTGGACAGGCATTCCACCGGCAAAACCCGGACACCGTCGATGGGCATTTCGGCAAGCCGGCGGAACAGCACAGAACCGGGGCGCTCCGCATCGTCTGGCGCCGCGCCGGCTTGTCGGCATTTGACGCACACCAAAAGGTCCGCAGGATCAGAATGTTGCGCCATGCACGCTCCGTCGGTTTTGGGGCGGGGACAGACAGAGACCCGGCGGCCTGCACACGGGACATCCTGCACCGGAACACCCCGCCCGGTTCAATCATGCCGCTGGCAGGTCTCCCGGCTTGCGGATGTCAGGGCACGGGCCCTGGCGGTTGCCCGGCCTTCCCAACCTTGCGGTCAGTGGCCCGGGGCATCCTCTCCGGTCACGGTCGCGGGGGCGGCTGCCGTTCGGCCCGCCAGAACGGGCCTCGCGCATTCCCTTTTCACCTGTTAGCACAGGCACCAGCATCTCTAGATGCTCAGGCCTGTTGGCCAGTGTCAAGATAAGAGGAGCGCCCCGATGGACGACGTGACCCTGCGCCATAACGCAAAGATGAAGCGCATCAAGGCCGCGCGCGACGAGATGATGAAAACCAAGACCGAGAAAAAAGGGCTGATCATCGTCCATACAGGACCGGGCAAGGGCAAATCGTCGAGCGGTTTTGGCATGATCATGCGTTGCATTGCACATGGCTTTCCCTGCGCCGTGGTGCAGTTTATCAAGGGCAATTGGGAGACCGGCGAAAAGACGTTCCTACGCGAACGCTTTGCCGAGGACTGCCGTTTTTTTGTCTCCGGCGAGGGCTTCACCTGGGAAACCCAAGATCGCGAACGCGATATCGCGGCGGCCGAGAATGGATGGCGCATCGCCAAGGAACAAATCCTCGACCCCGAGATCACGTTCGTCCTGCTCGACGAGATTAACATCGCGCTGCGTTATGATTATCTCGATATCGATGAGGTGGTGGATTTTTTGCTGGCACAAAAGCCGCACATGACCCATGTCTGTCTGACGGGTCGCAACGCAAAGCCTGAACTGATCGAAGCCGCCGACCTGGTCACCGAGATGAGCCTGGTCAAACACCCATTTAAAGACCTTGGGGTAAAGGCGCAAAAGGGCGTGGAGTTTTAATGCGCACCCAAAGCGACAGGTGCCGCGGTTCAATCGAACCTCCGTATAGCTGACTGAACGGCATCAAAATCGCTCGCTTCGCGACACCGAGCGAGACGCCGACTAAGCGGATACAGGGCGGCGTCGGTAAGTGGTGCGATCTCAACACCCAAAGCCGCCCACACCCCGCCCTTGGAGGAAAACGTTCAGCCATGTTCGCGGAAAATGGACGTCGTTCGTCACAGGTTGTTACGAGTTTAAAGGGGTTTCAGCATTTTCCCCCAACTCTTTTGTGATATGTTTCGCGAAATCGTGGCTCTTGTGGCGATCGGAAAACGATAATGCTTAGGGTCAGGACTCATAACCAATAGATGACAAGGGCGGCGAGTGCGATTACCGAGAGGAAGACCTTCGGGCAGCTGTCGTATCGAGTTGGAACACGCCGCCAATCCTTCAACCTTCCAAACATGATCTCGATCCTGTTGCG
>JBCDBR010000018.1:0-75643 GCA_039183205.1 Pseudomonadota bacterium
GAGCCCGCCGAGGAGGAGCCTGCTGAGGAAGAGCCCGCCGAGGAAGAGCCCGCCGAGGAGGAGCCTGCTGAGGAAGAGCCCGCCGAGGAAGAGCCCGCCGAGGAGGAACCTGCTGAGGAGGAGCCCGCCGAGGAAGAGCCTGCCGAGGAGGGGCCTGCTGAGGAGGAGCCCGCCGAGGAGGAGCCTGCTGAGGAAGAGCCCGCCGAAGAGGAACCTGCTGAGGAAGAGCCCGCCGAGGAAGAACCGGCCGAGGAGGAGCTAAGCGAAGTCGAAGAGATGTTCGTTGAATTGGTCGAAAGACTCATCGCAATCCTCGAAAGCATCTTTGGCATCGACGCCGACGGCGAGGAAGACGCCGAGCCGGCAAGTCAAGACGACATCATCGAAGATATCGAAGAGGTCGAAACCTTGCTGACCGATCTGATCCCTGTCGTCGAAATCGAAGAAGACGAGATGCCAGAAGCCGAAACGATCGAAGACGACGAATTGGCAATGGCCAGCTGACGCAGCAGCCGACACTGCACCCTGGGCCCGGCCTTTATGGTCGGGTCTTTTTTTGATCACACCCCTTACCAAGTAGCCATCGCCTGCGGCGCGCGCGCCGGCTAAAATGGCACGATGATGGGGCTCTTGGCTGTTGCGACTTTTGTGATGGGCTTTTCGATGATCGCCAACCGGCTTTCCGGCACGATCATCACAGCGCCGATGGTATTCCTCGGATTTGGCGCCGCGTTCGGCCAATTCGGGATGCTGCCGGACCCCGCAGGCGAAACCGCTTTGCACCTGGCAGCCGAAGCCGCGCTGATCATCCTGCTGTTTCTCGATGCCGCGCAAATCGATCAAAAAGCCCTGTTTCAGCGCAGCGTTTGGCCGCTGCGGATGCTGGCCATCGGCCTGCCTTTAGGCTTTTTGATCGGCATTGTTGCCGGGGTGATCTTGCTGCCAGACTGGCCCTTTGCGCTGATCGCTTTGGTGGCCGCCATACTGGTGCCGACCGATGCCGCGCTTGGACAAGCAGTTGTGACCAACCACGCGGTCCCGGAACGCGCGCGCCGGGCGCTGACGGTCGAATCTGGTATGAACGATGGCTTGGCCTTGCCGTTGATCCTGGTCGTCGCCGCCTTTGCGGCCCCCGGCAGCATGGCACCGCCAGGCGGTTGGGCGCTTTTCGCGGTGCTACAGGTGACGCTCGGCCCGTTGATCGGCGGCGCGATGGGCTGGGGGGCTGGCCACGTGTTGCTTTGGGCCAAGCGCACCGGCGCGACATCCGACGTTTTCGAAGGCATTGGCGCGCTTGCCCTGGCGGTCGCGGCCTATTTGGGCGCCACGCAAATCGGCGGCAACGGTTTTATCGGAGCATTCGCGGCCGGCCTCGGCTTTGGCATGGTGGTGGGCGACAGATGCAAGTTTGTCTTCGAATTCACCGAAGGCGAAGGCCAATTGCTGTCGTGGACCGCTTTCTTTCTGCTCGGCGCCGTTTTGGTGCCGCCGGCAATCGCGGACCTGACTTGGACCATGTTCGGTCTGATCCTCGCAAGCCTCGTGATCGTCCGGCCGCTCGCCATCTGGTTTTCGCTGATCGGCACGGATGCCGATATCCGAACGCGGTTGTTTTTTGGCTGGTTCGGGCCGAGAGGGTTGGCCACTGCGCTTTTTGCTTTGTTGGTTGCCGAACAGCTTGGGCATGATTGGGGCGAAGCGGTGCTGCATCTTGCGGTCAATGCGGTTTGGATCAGCGCAATTCTCCATGGCGTAACCGCGCGTTTCGGCGCGACGATTTTCGGCCGTCATAGAGCGCGCTAGACGTGTAATTTTTGCCAAAGATCAACGGTTTCGGATGGGTCGTCGCCGGTGATCTCCGCGACGAGATACGCGCCCAACCGGCCGGCCACAATTGCATGACGCGCCGCCGCTTTGGGCAATACGAAAACTGCCAAACCATCTGTTTCGAGCGCGGCGGCCAATGGGAATTCCGGCGCCAAGAGGCGCTCGAGCATGGGTGCTGCCCATTGCGACAGGGCCGCGGCGCGCGTCTCGTCCCCGGTCACCAGCGACACGTCTTCGTCCTGGATCCAAAGTGCGACGGTGCAAGACGGCAACAGACCATCGATAAAGGGCTCCATATTGAGATCGGCGGCCGTATCAATCGTTGCGGGCGGCGCAAGCCCGGCCGCCTCCCGCAGCTTGTCAGGGTCCAAGCCACCTTCGGTCGGATCCAGCGTATCAGCGGTCGGAATGGATGTGATTGTGAGACTGGCTTTTGCCGTGCACAAGGCGAGCAAGGCCGCCGCGACCATGTCGGTGTCGTCGGCCTTCAGTTCCTCGCCCGGGCTCAGCGGCACACCCATAGGCAACGGCGCAACAAAACGCATAAGCCGCCGGCCCGCCGCTTCAAACGACAGGGCCGCGCCCGCATTGAAGGCCACGGTGACGCGCCGGCCCATCACAGCGCGGTCGACCGCATCCAAGATTAGCGCGACACCCTGGTCAGGCGCGTCAAACGGCACCGACGCGACCGGCGCTATCCCGTCCGCGGCGGTGCGCCGTAAAGCTGCCTTGAGTTTGGAAAGGTCCGCCATGCTACCCTACGTCGCCGCCGGAGAGACGAGTGCGCGACCCGCAGCCAAGAGTTTGGTAATGTCGGCGCCTGTACCAAACAGGCAACACAGGGCCTCAGACGGATCAACGGACGAGCAAAAAAAAGCTCGCCCTCCGGTCGGCCCGAAAATCAAAACCGGATCGATGACGTGATCGTCGAATGCAGGCGCCTCTGCAAAAAGCTGCGCGGCGCATTCACTCAACGCGTCCAGATATTCCTGTGGATATCGCAGCGCTCCATCGGTCAACAGCACGGTGCCGGAACGGATATCCGCGTAGACCGCCAGTTCGCACTGGGGCAATTGAGCGCGGAAATCAGCAAGTGCCTCGGGTGTCATGGCGCGCGTAATCTCTGTCGGAGCCGGTCAAGACGCTTTACCGCCTTCGGACCGGTGCCCACAAGCCCGCGCAGACGAGATCAGATAAGCGATCCCTCGCCGCCCGCCCGTCGGGGCCGCATCGTGCGACCGCCGGCACGGGTCACCCGTCGCGGCATCACCACGGGGCCCGTCCGTTCTTCGGTCGCAGAAGCCGCGGCGCGTGTTGCCACACCGCTTGCAGAGGTTCCCGGCAGCGGCACGACATTGGCCAGATCGCGTTTTGGGGCGCCGTTAAGCTCCTCCAAGATGCCGACTAACGCCTCAAGAACCGCGTCCATGCCGCTGTCCGACCAGGCCTCGGCGTCGTCTTCGCCCGAGAGCGCCTGCAAGAGCGATACCGGATAGACACCGCGAAATAGCCCCTTGGTTTCGCGCCGGACTCGCGACAAAAGTCGTTTGCGGTCATCTGACATTCGAATTTTATCAAATCGGGTGAGCAACAAAATCGCGTGCGCATGCAGCGTCTCGGGGGTTTCCTCCCAGATCGCTGCCTCCGATTGCCGCCAAGCTTGCGTGGCTGGTGTGCACCAGATGACAGCTTGAGACATTGGCAGCAGCGCGTCCCAAATATCTGGTGTCATATTCGGATCGGAGCTTCCTGGCATATCCAGCAGATCACAGGATTTCAAAATATCCGCCGCCACTTCGACCCGAACCGCGCGCGTGTCTTCCAAAGGTGCGGCGGATAAATCGTTGCCCGGAAGCGCGGTTTCCGTGCCGTCACGGGCAATGTGCATCGCCGGCCCCGTTCCATAGCAATACCAGATGGGTGGCAAATGGGTTGCGGTGACCCGGACCGGAGAGCGTGCTTCTTTCATCAACACGTTGACCAGCGTCGACTTCCCGGCGCTGAATTCTCCCAAAAGCGCGACGCGCGGCCGGTGTTTTTCGGTTGCGTCCGTCATGGCATCACTCTCCTGGATCTTCGGCTCGGCGGTAACGCGCCAAGGTTGCAAGCGCGGATTTCAACGTGTCGGCCCGTTCGGTCGCATCTTCGGCATAGCGCTCGCGCAGGGTTTCGATGCCGTGTTGCGTCTCTTCAGCCAAAGCGTGCAGGCTTTTGCGCTGCACTTCGACAAAGTCACCCATGGCCGCGGCGATTTGGTCGCGATAAGGCACCGCATGATCGGTTGTCATACCGGTGATCAGCGGCGCGATTTCGGCATCGATCAGGCCCGAGAATTCCTCGGCAAAGGCATCATAGCTGCGCCGGCGGCGCCACCACCGCGTCCACCAATTCCCTTTGATATCCAAGGCGATTGTCTGCCCCAGCATCACCGGCGCTGGAGCACGCGGAAGCCGCGGCGTTTCGATAGTATAGCTGTCTTCGAGAGGTTCAAACGCGCCGTTGTAGAGCGTTCGGATTTCGTACGAGATATCCTTCATCGCCTGCTCGCCCGCCTTCGCGCCCTTCGCCGCAAAAAGCTGGTATCCCGACCGCAGCAGCACCCGAAGGCCCGAAGGGTCGTAGGTCCAGACCTCGTTTTCGCCGTAGGTCTCGAGGTGCTTGATCAACGATGCGGTTGCTCGGCTCAGAAACGTGCGGCGAGAACTCGTGAGCCGGCTTTCCAAAGACGCGGTCAGGCTTGAGAACTTTTCGGCCACCATGTGCTGCGCGCGCGCGCCTATCGCGGCCATTTCCCGATCGATAACCTCCGGTGCCACGGCCTTTTGCGGCCCACCAGCAATGCGATCTGCCGCAGCGATGTAGGATTGGTTCAGACCATTGGCGATGTTTTGCGCCGTGCGAACCAACCGGTCTTGAAACTCCGCGCCTTCGCCGGATTGCACGCGATCAGAAATGGCGGCGCAGAGGGTCGGCAGGCCCGAAAGCGTCCAAACCATCTCCTCCACCTTGGACTCCGAAAGCCCCTTCGAGATCTCGCTCTCGGCGAGGTTGAGAAGTGCCTTCGCGGATGCCTTTCCTAAGCTTCGGTATTCGCCTTTGACAGCGCGGCTGGCCCAGAATGCGGACCCAAAGATGATCTCGGCTTCGGTCGGTCCGTTATGCGCCTCAAGCGTGGACGTGATGGAATTCCTGATCTCCGGGATTTCCTTGGCCGGGTCTTGCAATTCATCGATCCGGTTGACGAAAATGATCACCTCGCGCGACCGGATGTTCGAAATCAACCGGATAAGCGCCAGGTCCACCGTCGACAGCGCCTGATGCGCTGACAAGACCACAACGCAGAGCCGCGATTGGCGGATCGCGTTCACCGTGATCTGTTCGCGGATCATGAAGGTATCGTTTACGCCCGGTGTGTCGCGAATGCACAGCTTCGTCGGCAGTTCGGGCTGACCCAGATAAAGATCGGCCGATTTCGTGATATCGGCAAACCGGCCTTGTTTTGTGTCCGACGGGTCGCCGTCTTCTTCGCCGTCCACATCGTCGCCCAGACAAACGTAGCGCTGCACAAGTTCTTCGTCGGCATAGCCGTATTCATGTTCCTGGCCGAGCAACATTTCAAACTTGCGGCCCAAACGCTGACGGGATTTCTCCCGCATCTCTTCTAGCTGGGCGCGTACCTTCTCAAGCTCTTTGTCGGCACCGGCGCGTTCGGCAAGCTCCCCGACGCGGCCACCCCGGCTGAGCAAATGGTTCCATTCCTCTTCGGAAAAGAAACTGAATTTTGCTTTCTGTGCCGCGGACGTCGCCGCCGGAGACATGTGCAAGGATGTCACCACCGATGTCCAAGGGTTGATGTCCGCCGGCAGAAAATCAGGCCGGCCGACCATCGCGTTCACGAGGCTCGTCTTTCCGGCCTTCACCTGCCCGATCATCGTAACCGAAGGCTCAAAATCCCGGATCTGGCGCCGCAGTTTTCGCAAGGTCGGCTCGATCGTGTCGCCACCCAGCTGGCCAAGATCTTCGATTACCTCTTCGATCTCTTGCATGCCATCGATGAAGCGGTGCAGCCCGCGATATGCGCGGGCGATCAAGCCGTTTTCCGGCGCAGGTTGTGCATTTTGCGCGGCCATCTGGCGTTCTGCGTTCATGCCCATCTCCTCGTGCGGCGCTTCAGGCCGCTAATTGTCTTTCAAAATCCCCGCGCAACTGGAGCAGCATCATCGCTGCGTCCTGCGCCTGATCCGGACCGCCTTCGACCTGCAACAGAACCGCAACGTCACAAGCCTCATCGAGGGTCCGGCGCAGCGTGAGCGCTCGGGTATCGTCTTCGGGCCAATCCATAGCCCGAGATTGCAAACCTTCCGTTGTCTCGCAGGCATGAGTGAGGACTTCTTCGGCCCACGCATCATCTGTCATATCGGCATCCGCCGCTTTCCACTCGATCAGTTCCAAAAGTGCCCGAGCACGTCGTTTGAGATACAAAATCGGCTCCGATAGCAGTGCCTGCGCCTCGCTGGAAATAGCCAGCGTTTCTTTGGGCTGCGCGATTGGGGCGTCGGTCTTTGCGGCAATTGCGACAGGTTCGGCTGTTGTGCCGGGCGGCACAATTGCGGCCTCCGCCGCAATATCTCGGGCCGATGCCGTGGCGCTTGACGGAACATGGCTCGGCACCAAGTGGCCCAACCGATGCAGAAAAAGATCGGCGGCATCTAAATCTGCGGCACGGGCCTCATTGATATCGGCATCAAGCCGCTGCATCAGTCGATCCACCGATCCGCGCGCTTCAGATTGCCGCGGCACGGCATAAACGCCGTCGAAATCAAACCCGGCGCGGGCGGCCAAATCAGCCTCCGCTTGCGCGGGGTCGGTACACACCAAAAGTGCGTGGTTTTTGAGACGATCCGGGGCCTGCGCCCATATCCGAACCTCTTCTTGGCCGAAGACCGTCGTCGCCCAGATCGCGATATCCGTGCGGGGTTCGGCCCAATCCAATGCCGAAAGCTGTTCTGCCGGAGCATCGTCAGTTGCGAGGTACAGAAAGCTCATGCGCAGGAGCATGTCGATCGGGGCTTCGATGCGCAGAAAAACCGGCGCTTGACTGAGCAGACCGGGATCAGCCGCTCCATCCACCTTGCTGGTCATGCCGTCTTCGAATGTGGCCAGCGTCGCATGCGCCGTGCCAAAGGCAATCTCCAGTGTCGGCCAGTCGGCACCTTGCGGCAATATCTCGGCCCCGATGATCTGGCGCAATAACCAATCGTCCCCGCCGGTGCTGAGCCCAAAGACGCCGACACGCACCGGGCGCGTCAGCTTGTCAAGCAACCGGGCGCAGCTTTCGGCCTCGCGGGGCGGCATGGCCGGTGCGTTCAGCGCGGCTTCGAGCCTGGCCACGGCATCACGGGTATCGGGCGCGAAGGCGTTCACGGTCCCTCCGTGCCAGCATGGCGCGCCGGGGCGACATTACGCAGAATAGTCTTGAGCATTTGGCCGACGGAAAAGTCCGACGTGGTCTGTTTTTGGGACGACGGCAAGGGTTCTGCGCGGATGACCACAACGGAAGTGTTGTCCTGTTCGGGATCACCGACACTGCTGATGCCATCGATCAAAGCATCTGCCAAAGCTCGGCTTTCCGACCGCGCGCCGCGTTTTAGGATTGCCGAAATCCCGGCCTCCGGAAGGTATTGCAAACCGTCGCTGGCCGCCAAAACGACGTCGTTCGGTCGCAGTTCGAACGGCTCCGTTGGACAGTCGATCGCGGCCAAATTCTCGCCGATGATCGCGGAGGTCAGGCAACTTCTTTGCGGGTGGTTTCGGGCCGTTTCGGCATCCATCAGACCCTGGGCCACCATCATATCAATTTGCGGCGCCATTGAATGATCTTCGTTCAGGCGCGTCAGCTCGCCATCGCGCCAAAGCCACAAAGGGGAGTCGCCGATTGAAAGCCAATAGAGATCATTGCCGACCACCAATGTAACGACAACGGTCCCACCCATCCCGCGCGTGGACGGGTTGGCACTGATATGCGTTGCCAAACACTCATTGGCCACCTCGGCGGCATAGCGCAGCAATGTAGGGTAATCGTCATCGCCTAATTGCCCGGTTGCCGTGCGCAAGGTCAGTTCGGCAAACATCTCTGTAACGATAATCCGGCTGGCCAAATCACCCGCGGCATGGCCGCCCATTCCGTCGGACAGCACCGCAAAGCCCACATCTGCGCCTTGCGCGAATGAGGTGACAAGCGCGTCCTCCTGACGGGTCCGGGCACCAAGGGCCAAGGCCGAGGAGACATCGAGGCCGATGCCGGCTTCATCATCCATGGCCGCCCTCCGTCGCTGTGCCCATGGGGTTTTCCCAAGAAAAATCCGGGCCGCATAATGCAACGAAGCGCAACGTTGTTTTGCCGATCCGCACAAGATCGCCGGCCTCAAGCTCTTCGGTTGCCAAAACCGGGCTGCCGTTGCGGCGCACCACGTTCGACTTTCCGCCATGCCCGATGAAGAACTTGTTTTGTTCTTCATCGTAGGCCACCGAAGCATGTGCCGTCCGCGACACGCTCATATCGCCGAAATCCAAGCTGATAGCCTGGTCTTCGGCGCGTCCAATGGTCGACACACCGGGTCCCACGGTGAAGGACGCACCACGGCCCGGCCCGTCGACGATGACGATCCACCCGGCCGGAAGTTGCCCGGCTTCGGCCTTCGATTGTGCGCCTGCCGCCAAGGGATCGGCCGCAATATCCTGAGCGTGAAAGCCCAGTATACGCGTCTTTGCACGGTTTACCGGTCCACCATTGGGCGCCGGATTGGGCGGCTGGGGCACAGGCGCGGGCGGTACATCATTCGGATGCGCTGGCGGTGATGCGGGAACCGTTTGCGCGGCAGCGTCGCTCGGCCCTTGCGGTGGCATGATCGGACGGGACCGTGGCCGCATGGAGCCCTGTGGCGGCGCAGTGGCCGGTGGTGTCGGATCGGCCATCGGTTCTGCTGCGCGGGGGCGCGATACCGTTCGCTTGGCTTGAACGGGCGCGGGCTCAGCTTTTGGCTCCGTCGCTTCGGCCGGCGTCGAATTTCTCAAGATCAACGGGGTCGACCGCGGCCGCGCGGGTTTGGGCGCCGGCACATCTGCGCCAGGCTCAAATCCCGCATCGTGCCCGGTATCCCAGATTTGGCGCTGCGGACGGCGCGGCGCGTCCGCAGGATGCGCCTGCACATCGGCACCCTGCATATCCGCGTCAGCGGGATTTACGTCCTTAGACTGGGGTCGCCGACGGACGGGGATATCGTTGATCTGTTTCACCTCTGCGCCTCTTTGTTATTCATATCGGGCACGGCCTTGGCCCAGGATAAGCGTTTTCGTTCCGGTCAAGAGCTTGCGAAAGCCGCCGGGCTGTTGCGCCGGCGGCGGGTCGGGCAATTTGCTGCTTTGCACCGGATCTCCCAAAAGCAAGGGGTCTGGTGCTGCTGCCGCATCCGAGGGCGGACCCGGCGGCGGTGCGGCCTGTGGCGCCACGGTCGCCTCCGCCGCCGTCGTCTCGCATGTGGGCGCAGGACCTTGCGGCGCCTCGCCGGCAACACGCGGTGCCGCGGCCACGTCCGGTGCATCATCCTTTTCATCCGCCGCCAAAGGCTCCTGCAGCAGCATCGGCGCGGCGGTTCGGCTCCGCCGTTTGGGCGGGGTTGGCTTTGCTGGCGGCGTCGGCGTTTCTTTGGCGTCCGCCGTCGCCTTGGCTTGGGCGGCGGCCTCATCCTTCAATGACCGGCGATACTCGGCGACCAGTTTGTAAACCCGTTCCTCGAGATCGCGGTCCTCCTCGGCAATCTCGAGCAGGATTTGCCGCCGGCGTTCGACATCGATCATGTCGCGCCAAGCAATTGCCGATGGCAGCCGGTCGCCCGGGAAAATCGACAGGCAGGTATTGATTGCGTCAATGAAATGATCGGGATAACCCTGAGCGCTTTCCCGATCAAGCAGAACCAACGGGTCCTCCCCGCCGCGCGCGGCGGCGGCCATACGCAAATGGCTTGATGGCGGCGCTTTGCCTGAGACCAGGTGGTAGAACGTTGCCGCCAAGGCGTATAGGTCGCTCGAATATTCCTGCTTGGATCCTTGCAAGTAAAATTCTTGCGGACTGTAGCCGTCTTTGACGGTCAGCACTTTGGACAAGACGCGGCTAACCCGTGTCGCGCTTTCACGCGCCGCGCCAAAGTCGATCAAGACCGGATTGCCCTCTGGATCGAGCAGAATATTGTCCGGTGAAATGTCGCGATGAAGGATGTCGCGTTCGTGGATGTAATCCACCGCCTCAAGACAGCGCAGCAGCAATTCGTGCACATCAGCCGGTTGAAGCCGGCCTGGTTCATCTTCGATGACTTGCAACAAATCGGCGCCATCGATGTAGTCAATCGCCATGTAGGCGGTCGCGTTATCGTGAAAAATTTGATGCACGCCCACGATGTAGGGATGGCTCAATTCCGCCAGCGCACGTGCCTCTTTTTCGAAGAGTTCAAGAATCGTTGTGAACTCGTCATCGGTGTTCCGAGACCGCAGCCGCACCGTCTTGTTTTGCCGGTAGCACATTGCCGAGGGGAAACACTCTTTGATGACCACGCGCCGCCCGAGGCTGTCGCGCGCCAAATAGGTGATGCCAAAGCCGCCAGAATTTATATACTTTTCAATAGTATAGGCGCCACCACACAGCTCAGCGCCCGCAGGGAGTTCATCCCCGAAGGCGTCAAAGGCATTGTCACTTGTGTGTTGCTCGGGTTCAGTCAACACTCTTTCCTGGGCCTGATCAATGGCACGAAACAAAGCGCCTAGATTTCGCGATTTGATTTCATTTGAGGTGGGAAAAGTGGCGGGATGATGGCCGAGACCGGAAGAAAATGGGTCACTTGCCTGAAGTGCTTCACATTGCTGTCCGCAATTACGGCACGTTTGGGATGACAGCCCGGCGCGTTTTCCTGCTTGCCGGGGCAGGGATGGTCGCAGCGGCACTTTGGCGTGGGCGCGGGGTATCTACAAACGCCCTGCGTTTCGCCCCTGTCGGTTCACTTCCAGGATATCGCAAGCTGACCGGCATCGGGGCCACGTCGGGTAACGGTAGGGGAAGTTTTGACCCCCTGACGATTGGGCTTGGCGCCACGGCCGGGGTCGACCCCGCGCAGCGCGCCCATGTTCAGGAAAACGCCGATCGCGTGCTCTTTGGTGAAACCGCCGCGCCTGCGATGGCCTATTTTACCGATATCCGATGCCCCATCTGCCGCCCCTTCGAACGGGATCTGGACGTTTTGCAGGAAGAGATACCCGGGTTGTCGCGGGTCGTGCACGAGTTTCCCATCTTCGGTCAAGATTCCGTCCGTGCCGCGCAAGCCTTAATTGCAGCCGGCCCGGAATTGCGTCCGGTGCTGAGGAATAGGTTGCAGCGTGCGCCGGTAGTGATCAACGACGCGTATTTGACAACCGTGATCGCCTCGCTTGACGCCGATCCCGAACCGATCCTTGCCGCGATGGAAGGTGCAGCGGTCCAGGACACGTTATCGACGTCGCGCGCCTTGGCGGAGCTATTTGGCTTTGTCGGAACGCCGGCGTTGGTGATGGGGCACACCGCAATCCTGGGGGCGCAACCCTTGCGTGTCCTGCGTGCGGTTGCTGAGGCAGAATTCACTTAGACCGGCACGCCCAAATCCTGTCGCCAATCATGGACCGGCGCATAGCCCAAAAGCCGGCGCGCTTTATCTATGGCGTAAAAGGTTTCATCGGGGCCGATATCGCGGCGCAGGGGCACATCCTTATAGTGACGCGCCAGCAAGGTCTCGGTTGGCAGCGCGACGGAGTGGTTTGGGTTGGCGACATTGAAGATCTCGTACCCCAACCCATCCACAGCAAGGCAGCGATCCACCAAATGGCCCAGATCGCGGGCATCGATATAGGCGAAGAAATTACGGCGTCGCAGCGCCGGATCGGCAACGAAACTCGGAAACAGCGTGGCATATTCGTGCGGTTCGATCACGTTGTTGATCCGAAGGCCGTAAATGTCGGCGCCCGATCTGGTTTGAAACGACCGCGCGGTGACCTCGTTGACGACCTTTGACATCGCGTAGCTGTCTTCCGGGACGACTGGGTGGTCCTCATCAATCGGGAGATAATCGGGCTTGCGTTCACCATCGGCGAAACACACGCCGTAGGTGGTCTCGGACGAGGCAAAGACGATTTTGCGGATACCAGCGCGCAACGCCGCATCGATGACGTTGTACGTACCCATTGTATTGATGCGGAAGCATTCGTTGTCGGAACGCAACAGAAGACGCGGAACCGCGGCAAAATGGACGACCGCATCGAATTTTGGCACGCCAGTCCCGGGCTCCAATTCGTCGAACCCAGCATAAGATGTCATCACGTCATGCACCTGTCCCGCATCAGTGATATCGGCCAACCGGGTGGGGATGTCGCCATAGGGCACCTGATCGAGGTTCAATACGCGGTGACCCTGGTCGATCAAATAGCGCACGGCATGCCTTCCGGCTTTGCCGGATCCGCCAGTAAACAAAATCCGCATCGTTGCCTCTCTATCCATCCCCGTTACACGCCTCTCTGTGTCCTGGCGGAAAGGCGATGGGCCGTCAACGCGGCGCACCCACTTGCGGTGTGCACGATTTAGAGAGATCGAAAGAAACGGGCTACACCATCATTGGCAATGCGCGGGCGAGGATACGCGTCAGCTTTTCAGCCCCAATCGGCGCCATGTCCTTGGTGTGGCTGTGGCTTATATGCTCGGCCCCGAGGCCCGCCGCCTTGTTGGTGACGACGGATATCGCGGCGCATCGAAGCCCCAAGAAACGGGCCAAAATGACCTCTGGAACGGTAGACATCCCAACCGCATCTGCCCCCAAAATGCGCAATGCACGAATTTCAGCGGGCGTTTCGAAATTGGGGCCAGGATACCAGGCATAGATGCCTTCCTCGAGCGCGACGTCCTCGGCGCGCGCGGCGGATTTGAGCGTCCCGCGCAAGTCTGGGTCGTAGGCTTCCGTCAGGTTGACGAACCGCGCATCCGTAGCCTCGCCCACCAGCGGGCTGATCCCGGCATAGTTGATGTGATCGGCGATCAGCATTAATGCGCCCGGCGGCGTTCGGTCTTGCAACGCGCCACAGGCATTGGTGGCGATCAGCGCCTTCGCACCAAGGTGTGACAACGCCTCCAGCGGTCCGCGCATCGCATCGGCGCGCCCGTTCTCGTAATAGTGCGCGCGCCCAGACAGCACCGCAACAGGTACGCCTGATAGATGACCGATCAGCAGTTGTGCTTTGTGGCCGGACACACCGGCATGCGGAAAGCCCGGCAGGTCGGAGAAGTTCAGCGCAACACCCTGCACGGCATCGGCCAGTGCCCCAAGACCCGACCCCAAAATGATCGCCACGTGCGGCACGATGTCGGTCTTGGATCGTATTATATCGATTGCGCCATCCACGTCAGGAAACGGGGCATGGTTGGACATCAAAAGCAATCTCAATTCGCGTTTCGGGCTGATATGCCAGCCCCGCGACGTTCACAAAGAGCTGGTTTTCATCGGATCTCAGTGCGGACGGCGCGAGCGAAATTGACTGGGCGGTCACAAGCTCGGGCGCGGAAATGGCCGCACAAGGCGAAATCGTCAGAATGTAGCCGTTGAATTTGGCCTGGGTGAAGCCACCAATGCCCGGCACGCTTTCGTAGCTAAAGACGACGCCGTCATTGCCGATATCAATGGTCACCTGCACGATATCAACGAATGGGTGGCCTTCTGGTCCCAGGCCAAATTCAGCACCGGGTGCAATCTGCGCGGAATAAACCTGGCTTTCCAAGATGGGCGCATCAGGGTCATCGTAGGTGACCACCTGGACGCTAATCTCTGAGCCCAAAATCGATTGCGCCATTGCCGCGTTCGCTGCGGCACAAACGCAAAGGATCAGCCACAAGCTACGTATCATCCTAAGGAATAGCCTGCGCCCCGGACGGTTCGAATGGGATCTTCGGCATTTTCGACCTTAAGGGCTTTGCGAAGACGGCCGACATGTACATCCACTGTTCGGCTATCGACGTAAATGTCGCGTCCCCACACCCGGTCGAGCAAATGCTCGCGGCTCCAGACCCGGCCGGGCCGTTCCATTAACGCCGTCAAAAGACGGAACTCGGTCGGTCCAAGGCTCACGAAATGTCCTGCGCGGTAGACGCGGTGCTCGACCATATCGAGCGTGATGTCCTGGAACTCCAACCGTTCGCCGACCGAAGCAGGGCGCGTTCGGCGAAGCTGCGTACGCAACCGCGCCAAAAGTTCGGCCACAGAATAGGGTTTTGTGACATAGTCATCCGCACCCGTTTCCAAGCCACGCACCTTGTCCATGTCCTCTGACCGCGCCGACAGCATGATGATCGGGATGCGTGCGGTCTTGCCGGCCGATTTGAGCTGTCGGCAGATCTCGATCCCCGAAACATTCGGCAGCATCCAGTCAAGAATGATCGCATCAGGTGGCGTTTCGCGAACGACGATCAGCGCCTCGTCACCCGCCTCTGCCGTGACCACTTGAAAGCCCTCGGCACGGATGTTGTAGGCCAGGACCTCACGCTGCGCGGATTCGTCTTCCACCACCAATACTGTCGGCTCGCCCGCCATGGCTACAACCCATTGCCCTGTTCATAAGGCGTCCGGTCCCCTTTCGGACGATCGTCATCGGGCATTTCACCGGTGACCAAATAGATCACCTGCTCGGCAATCGATGTCACATGGTCGCCCATGCGCTCGATGTTTTTGGCCATAAAGTGCAGATGCATACAGGCGGTAATATGCTCTGGGTCTTCCATCATGAAGGTGAGGTATTCGCGGAACAAGGCCGAATACATTCGGTCAACCTCTTCATCCCGCTCGCGCACTTCCGCGGCCATGTCGGCATCGCGCTGGATGTAGGCGTCAAGAACGTCCTTCAGCATAAGCTCCACCGTGCCGGCCATCCGTCGCAGCGCATGCCCGGCGCCCTCGATGGGCACCATGTGGATGACCACCGAGGACCTTTTGGCGATATTCTTGGAATAATCGCCGATCCGTTCGAGGTTTGCCGAGACGCGAAAAACACTCAGCACGGTGCGCAGATCGCTGGCCTGTGGTTGGCGCAAGGCCAAGATGCGCGCTGCTTCTTCGTTGACCTGTTCCTCAAGCGCATCAATCGCCTTATCGCCCTTGCGAACAGCGTTGGCCGTTTCCTCATCGCGGGTTTCGAAGGCCCGCGTGGCATTTGCGATGGATTCCTCAACCAGACCGCCCATGCGCATAATCAGCGCCTGGATACCTTCGAGATCGCGGTCAAAGCTTGAAACGATATGTTGCTGTGTCATGGGCATTAGCCGATCCGACCGGTGATATAGCTTTCGGTCCGGCTGTCCTTTGGGTTTGTGAAAATTTGGCTGGTATCGCCGAATTCCACCAAATTCCCAAGATGGAAGAAGGCAGTTTTCTGACTGACCCGGGCGGCCTGTTGCATAGAATGCGTCACGATCACGACCGAATACCCTTCGCGCAATTCGTCAATCAGTTCTTCGACTTGGCCGGTGGCAATCGGGTCCAACGCGGAACATGGCTCATCCATCAACAAAACCTCCGGGCTCGTGGCGATGGCACGCGCGATGCAAAGGCGCTGTTGTTGGCCACCCGATAAACCCGTGCCGGGCGCGGAAAGACGGTCCTTGACCTCTTCCCAAAGCGCCGCTTTGCGCAGGGCCTTTTCAACGATCTCCTCAAGCGCTGCCTTGTCCATGGCCAGGCCGTGGATGCGCGGGCCGTAGGCGACATTGTCGTAGATCGATTTCGGAAACGGGTTCGGTTTTTGAAAGACCATCCCAACCTTGGCGCGCAACTGCACCGGATCGACGCGTTTGTCGTAGATGTCCTCTCCGTCAAGCTCAATCAGCCCCTCCATGCGTGCGGATTCAATGGTGTCGTTCATCCGGTTCAAGCACCGCAAGAAGGTTGATTTGCCACAGCCGGAAGGACCGATAAAAGCCGTCACCGTCTTGTCGTTGATATCGACATCGACATCCTTGATCGCGTGCGTGTCGCCATAATAAACATGGCAACCGCGCGCCGCGAATTTGATCTGATCGGCACCCACGGCCGCGCGCGCTGCGCCCATGTCATTCATCGTGGCATCCTCCATGGTTTACCACCTCCGTTCAAATTTGCGTCTCAGAACGATGGCCAAAAAGTTCAGGGCGAACAACAGCAGCAACATGACGATGATCGCCGATTGCGCCAGACCTTCGCGTACCGGCGCGGCCTCATTTTGGGCGAACAGATACACCACTGTCGGCATCGACTGCGCCTGTTCTAACAGACCGCCGTTCCAAGGTGCGGACAGAATATCAGCGCCGGTTGAAACCGAAACACCAATCAACAAAAGTGGTGCCGTTTCACCCAAGGCCTGCGCAATTCCGATGATTGTCCCGGTCAGGATACCGGGCGCGGCCAGCGGCAAGGTATGGTGAAAGACCGTTTGAACCTTCGATGCGCCGATGCCAAGTGCGGCGTCGCGGATCGATGGCGGGACCGCCTTTAGCGCCGCGCGCGTAGAGATCACGATTGTCGGCAACGTCATCAGCGACAAGACGATCCCGCCAAGCAAGGCGGTGCCGCGGATCGAATTGCCAAAGCCAAGCTCCATCAAGGCAAACAGAATGGCCGAGCCTAGAATGCCGAAGACGATGGATGGAACCGCCGCAAGGTTCGATATGTTGATCTCGATGAAATCGGTTACCCGATTTTTCGGCGCGAATTCTTCTAGATAGATTGATGCCGCCACCCCGAAAAGCAGCGAAAAAACCAATACGACGAGCATCATGAAGGCCGAGCCCATCAGCGCCGGCCCAATTCCGGCAACCTCACCTGATTGGCTGTAGACATTGGTGAAGAAATCCCAATTAAAGTTCCGCGTGATGATGTTCTCCTCGACCATCACATCGACCAATGCGAGGTGGCCGAGGTCGAAACCGGGCGGCATCGTTGCACGGCTTTCGCCCGACAATTCGCCTGAAAGATATCGCGTCATTGAGATCGCGACCGGAACACCGACCGACTGGGTCGTTCCAACCAAATCAAGATTGTCGACCAAACGGTCACGGACGTCCCGCCGGTTCGCGGCAAAAATGATCGACGACAGGGCGGCGTCGTCGAAGCTTGTAGATTGGCGCAAAAACCCGGCCGCATCCAAAAGCGCCTGCTGATAACCTGTATCTGCAAGGGCGTCCGCCGCCAACGAAAGATCGCCGCCCGCGATCTGCGCGATGTCGTCTGCGGCATCGGCGAACCCCGCATCGGTCAACGCGGCCTGAGCTTCCGCTAATGCGGCGGTTGCTGTGTCGGCGTCATCACCGCCAAGTGCGGCGTCCGCGGCGCGCAATGCGGCACCGGTCCGGCCCAACGTGCCCCACGCCTCGCTTGCCCCGCCAAGATCGGCGATAACGTCGGTCGCTCCGGATAATCCCTGCGCCTCAAGCGCATCCACAGCCTCCGCCGTCCAAGCCGCGTCGACAATTGCCTGAATGTCGATGTCCGCAGTTTCCAGGGTGGCCCGGAAAGACTGTGCAAAAAGGCCGCGCTCAAACCCTGAACGGAGGCTGACGCTGCCGATCTCTTCGGCCGTCACCTCACCCCCGTTTTCGTTCAAGATCGCCGGGTCGTAGAACAGGTCTATCTCTGCCTGATACTGCCACAGCGCCGGAATGCCGCGCGACACAATGGAAAAGAGCAAAACCGCGAGAAAGAACAAGACGACCGAAATCGCCGCGAGCCCCAGATACTTCAGGACCGTGCCACGTTGATGACGCCGGCGGATTTGGTCGGTTGTGCCAAACAGCGATGTGCGCGACGCCTTCGGCCGGGGCAGATCGGCGGCAGATGTATCGGCCATTACTCGTACTGCTCCCTATATTTGGCGACAATGCGCTGGGCCAAAAGGTTCAGGCCGAGCGTGATGAAGAAAAGCGTGAACGCGAGCGCGAAGACCGCAAGAACATCAATCGAGTCAAACCCGGACCCCTCGCCAAGGAGCACCGCGACAATCCGAGTTGTCACGGTGACCACGGCGCCAAAGGGATTGGCCTCAAGCCCCGTGACGTTTGAGAGGGCTCCGGCTGCCAGAACCACGATCATGGTCTCGCCGATTGCGCGGGAAGCGGCTAGAACAATGGCTCCGACGATACCCGGTAAGGCCGCTGGTAAAATGACGATGGTCACCGTTTCCGTTGGTGTGGCACCCAGGCCGAGAGAGCCGTCACGCATTGCCTGCGGCACGGCGTTGATAACGTCGTCCGACAGTGACGACACAAAGGGGACCAGCATCATGCCCATCACAACGCCTGCCGTCACAATCGAGACGGTATTGGGCATGATCGTCGATCCAACAACGGCCTGCAAAAACGGACCAACAGCGACAAGTGCAAAAATGCCGTAGACGATCGTGGGAACGCCGGCCAAAATTTCCAGGGCCGGTTTGACAAAAGCCCGCACGTTTTTGCTGGCAAACTCCGACAGGTAAATGGCAGCTAAAAGGCCCAATGGCACCGCGACCAAAAGCGCGACCAACGCGATATAGAGCGTGCCCCAAATCAGCGGCAGAAATCCAAGTGCAGATTCGTACCCGCCGTCACGGCCCTCCGGCACCCCGGCAACATCCCCAGCCGGCGCCCATTCAAGGCCAAAGAGGAAATTGAAAAGGCCGTATTCCCTGAAAAAGCTCAGCGATGGGAGCGTAAGAGCGGCCAAAATACCTATCGTTGTCAAAATCGCCATTGAGGAGGCAAAAACCAGAAAACCCAGCGTCCAACGCTCGACCGAAATGCGGGCGCGGAACGCGCGTCCGACCTTAAGGTAGGACAGAGCAAACCCCACGAGCCCCATAACCAGCGCCGGTGCCGGCCCGGACCAAGCCAACGTGCTGCTAACGCCTCGCAGGTCTTGGGCTCGGCTCAGCATATCGGGTGTGACATCGACGCTGACAACCTGCCCGGCTTCCCGCAGCAGTGTGTGCAGCTCCGTGGCATCGGCATCCCAATTGGCAATCTCGTCTTCGGTCCCGGCACCGCTTGCGACATAGCCGTCAATGGCGATCGCCAGCGTCTGAATATGCCCCACGAGCAAGCCTCGCCGCCCGTCTTCTTGTATTTCGATCTCGCGCTCGGTCAGATCGCTGCGTTGCGCCTCGGAAAGGCGCACCTCGGGCGCATCGTCGGGAATGTTCGACGACACATAAGTATTTGCCAAGAGCCCCGCGAGAAATGCCCAGATTAGCAAAAACGCCACCGCCGGGGCAAAGCTTGCCAAGGCGACATGCCAACCGTGCTGAACCGGCAATGAATGAAGTTCTCTCGGATCGCCACCGGCGCTCGAAATGGCCCTCTGTCGACCCAGAACGAACCCGACAACCGCAAGCACGGTGACACACACCAAAACGTTTGCGAGTGTCAGGAGATCGGCCATCACGGCACCTTCATTCAATCGAGTTTCGTATCCGTCAGGTCTGCCAAAGGCGGATGGCCGGGACCGTCCCGGCCATCGTTTTTTCAGTGGTCGATCTAGAGACCGTCCACCAGGTCCTGGGTTGCAGACAGTTCTGGATCGGGCACCAAGCCGTATTCGGCCAGCGGACCGCCTGCGCCCGCGATTTCATCAGAGACGAAGAATGCAACGTATTCCTGCAAGCCCGGGATCACGCCGATATGCTCTGCCTTGACGTAGAATTGCAGCGGGCGGGACACTGGATAGACGCCTTCGGCGATCGCCTCCACGGTCGGCACGATGCCGGACATGGTCGCGACCTGTAGCCGGTCTGTGTTGTTTTCGTAGAAGGAAAGGCCGAACACGCCCACACCGGTCGGTGTGGAATCGAGATTGGCAAGCGTTTGAGTGTAGTCGCCTTCGATATCAACCGATGCGCCATCGGTGCGCAACGCCATGCAGGCGTCTTCGGCGGTGTCTTCGTCAACGCCGGCCTCAAGCATCGCGTCAAAGAAGCCACCTTGTTCGCAGCCCGCAAGCACCACTTTTTCGTCGAACACTTCACGCGTCCCGTGGTTTGTGCCCGGAACGAACGCGTTGATCGCTTGATCCGGCAGTTCGCCCTCAATCCCAAGGGATTGCGCAACTTCGGCTACTTCCGCCCAAGAACTCAGCGTGTTTTCGACCAACTCGCCGTCGATGAAATGCTCTGCGGCCAGGGCGATATACCAATGCACCGGCTCAAATTCGAAGGATGGGCCAAAGATGTCGGACGCAAAGACAATCCCATCATATCCAAAGCGGATTTCGATGGGTGTGACGCCGTTTGCGGTACATGTTTCCAGTTCGCTATCGCGGATCAGCGACGACGAATTGGCGATGTCGATTGTGCCTTCTCCGACACCGTCGCACAGCATGCGGCGACCGGTCGACGACCCACCGCCTTCGACCACGGGTGTGGCGAAATCGGTCTCAGCACCGAAGGCTTCCGCAACGATGTTCGCATAGGGTAATACGGTCGACGAACCGGCAATTTGCAAATTGGTTCTGCTTTGCGCCGATGCGCCGCCCGCGGACAGCGCAGCCAAGGCGAGCGCCGAAACGGAAAGCTTTGCAAAAGACATCATCCCTGTCTCCATTTTGGTATCAAACACGAGCGCGCGCCCCGTGCGCGCGCCCTGATGCCAACGCGATAATGAGCCTCAGCTATGGTTTTGTGACACTGACGTAACACTTTTATGACAGCTGCGGCGCTGACGCGACGGAACATGCTAGTTAGCCGGAGGCGGGGAGAAGCAGCCTATCCCAAGGTCGAACCAGAGAAAAATTTTGGGCCGCATGGAAGCCCTGGGGCCGGCCGAGATCTATTGTCTGATTTTAGTCGGCTTGCGGCAATGACAGCTCAAGCTCGGCAGCGATTTGCGCCGCCCAAGACCCAATGATGGGCACGAAATCGATCTGCGCAAGTGACCAGGCTAAGACCGACAACAAAAGACCACCGCCGAGCACGGTTCCCAATCCGAACGCCAATCCGCGCGCGAACTGAAACGCCAATAGGCGCGGCATGGAATTTTGCACTTGGATAAACCGATGGTCGTTCAATCGCGCCACTTCCTTGCGAAGCGCGGCGATTTCTTCGCTGAGACTATCTTGATCCGTCATCCGCTCCTCTTTGGGCCAATGCGGCCCTGAGCTTTGACTTGGGGATCAGCGCCCCGCGGTCAAGGGACCGATTTGCGGCAGTCTGGGCCCGAACGTGTCTGTAAGCCAACGTGGCGCCTGCACTTCCACAGCATCGCCGTTATGGGCGATCGTGCGTGGTCCCGCAACAGGCGCCATCGCCATGACGGTTGCAAGAAATAGACCCAAAACAAGCATGTAGATCACAGCGCCGCCCGATGCTTGGCCGGACTCGTTACCTAAAAACTCTTTAAACCTGCGCATCCTTCCCACCTACACATACTCTCGGAACACACCTGTGGACCGGCGTCTGGTTTGATACTATGCGGCAATTGCGCGGCAAAAAATGGGCAAATGTGGCAAAAATCTAGCGATATTGTTTCCAAAGCGCTTGATAGGCCACCGCGCATACTGCGTTTGCCAGGTTTAACGACCGGATATGCGGCGATCGCATCGGCATATGAAACACCCGGTTTGGAAAGCGCTTTAGCACTGTTGAAGGCAGGCCTTTGGTTTCACGCCCGAAGATCAGAAAGGCGTCATCGGGATAGTCGGGCGCATAAAAGCTCTGTCCGCCATGGTTTTCGAAAAAGAACAGCTGATCCTGTCGCGGTTGGCGGTCGTCCAAAAACCACGCCCAATCGGGATATTCGGTCAGGTCCACGTGCCGCCAATAATCCAAGCCCGCCCGGCGCACGGATTTTTCGCTGAGATCAAAACCCAAAGGGTGGATCAAGATCAGCTCCATATCGAGCGCCACGCAGGTTCGCCCGATTGTGCCGGTATTGCCGGGGATTTCAGGTGAAACGAGAACAATTTTCATTTTCCGCGTCATTGAGGTACACTCGCCGCAAATGCCCGAAGAGGCAAACACACGGCACACGAGCAGTAGCGATCAAAGCAGGTGTTTTGGCGTTTATTTCAGGCGCGTTGCAGCGCGAACACGGGTTGCGTCCGGCAGAATGCCTTGGGGGCTCTTTTCGCTGTGGCGTCTGGTGCGGTGACGTTGGGCGGCGTCGGCCAGCCCGGCGATGCTGCGCCTTGGGCCCGCGATCCGGCCGAAGTCTTTCTGTCCTATTCGGTCAGTGTCGACACGACGCGTGATGAGATATCCAGCGGCTCCCTCGACC
This sequence comes from Pseudomonadota bacterium, assembly GCA_039183205.1. Taxonomy (GTDB): domain Bacteria; phylum Pseudomonadota; class Alphaproteobacteria; order Rhodobacterales; family Rhodobacteraceae; genus HKCCE3408. The sequence goes on from JBCDBR010000018.1 coordinate 22,157, forward strand.
CCGACATTTTCCAAAGCCTCTACAGCGAAGTTGGCCTCGGACGCCGCTTGACGCTCGGCGTTGATGTGGGCGGCGACGATGAGGACACGTTGGGGGCCGCATTCGTGCGATATACGTTCACACGCAATGCCGCCATATGGCAGGTTGCAACGGATTTAGGCTTTGGGCTGCGGGAGGACGGGGGCGAGGAGGCTGAGCTTTTTCGCACTGGGTTTTCCGTTGGGCGCGGATTCACGCGCGGTACGTTGGATTGGTTGCCCTTTGTCGATCCACGCGGCGGATGGTTTTCGATCGATAGCTCTGCCTATATCGACCCAGATGGCGACCAATCGCTTTGGCAATCGGAGGCGACATTTGGCGTCAATTTCACAGATCGATATGCCGCGATGATGCAGCTCAAAGTCGAGGAATACCCTGGAAGCGATTTCTCGGTTTTTATCAGCCCAAGTGTCTTGGCTACGGTTGGCGAGGCAACAACATTGCAGGCCGGTGGCCGATTTGGCGTGGAAGGGTCCGAAGATGTGGGCTTGCGCCTTGGCGTGTGGCGCGAGTTTTAGCGTCATGCTAGGGCAGGCGGATGCCTGAGCCGAACCCATTCCGAAACGTCGACGATGCGGCGCGCGCGCAAGCCCGCTCGTTGATCGCCGCCGCGCGGTTTGGCGCCTTGGCCGTGATGGACGCATCCTCAGGCTTTCCGGTGGTCAGCCGCATCGGAATGGTGCCCGGTTTGGATGGCGCACCGCTGACGCTGATATCGGACCTATCACCCCATACGGCAGCTTTGCGCGCCGATCCGCGCTGTTCGATCTTGATCGGAGAGCCGGGCGCGAAAGGCGATCCGCTGACCCATCCGCGCCTGACAATTCTTGCCGAGGCCGACGAGGCCGACAAGGTTGCGTTGAAACCACACTACCTTTCGGCCTATCCCAAGGCGCAGCTTTACTACGATTTTGGAGATTTCCGCCTGTTTCGACTCACCCCGGTTCGAGGGCTACTAAATGGCGGCTTTGGCAAGGCATACAAACTGACGGCCGAAGATCTTCGGCCGTCAGTTTGAGCATTCACGAAATTGCGTTCGAGCTTGCCGTGGCAGTGACGGTCCCCTTTACGGGTTCAGGCCAGTTAAGCCGGAACGCCGTGCTGTCGCTACCTTGCTGAACGGTCGCGTAAGGCATCGTAAAGACGGTCGCGTTGGCACTATTGGTGACCGGCCCATGCGGCACTGTTGCAATCACGGTATTGGCCAGCCCGCCAAACGGCAGGCGCCCGACCAAATCGGTTTCCCAAACCTGTTCCTCGGCCGGTGCGTTGACCTGAACGGTCACCGGATCGCCAGATGATTGCGTGATGCCGTGGAACGTATTTCCAACCATCAAAAGCCCGCGCGTACGGGCAATATCCAAAGGAAACAGCGTCTCATCCACCATCTCAACACGATCAAGCGCTTGACCGGATGTCTGCTTGAACAAATTGTCCGAGATCGTGACCCCGTTGAGGTAATGGTCCGGACCGTAGGGTTTGATGGTGATGAACCGGAACCACGGCGCAGAGCCGGAGGAATAGAAGATGTTCCCGGTGATCGTCATGCCGTGAAAGCTGAATTCTCCGTTCTGTTCCGGCGCGCCGTCGTGTTCGTTGCCCCATTCAACACAGCAATTGTCGATGTAGTTGCCCGAGATGGTGGTTTTTCCGCTCGTCTGCGTAAAGACATAGCCGGCCGAGCGAAGACCATCGGTTTCGCTGTCGCCTTGAAAGCAATGATTGCCCGCGATGATATTGCCGGTTCCGCCAATGATCCCAAAGTGGCGGAACCGGACCGCGCGATTGTCGCGAATTTTGGCGTCTCCGGCATTGATGTTAAACGCGATGGAAACCCGGTCTTGCACCCGCAGGGCCTGCTCGTTCGACAGGAACTGGCATCCGTCCAATTCGAGGCCTTGGCAGCCGGTACCGGCCGACGTCAAACCACGATCCTTTGGTCCTGTGAAAAAGCAATCCTCGATCTGAAAGATCAGGCCGTCCGCTGGCATCATTATGCACGAACAATGACCCGAAGCGAGGAATTCAATTCCCTCCAAGCGGAAACGCTGAAGGTTTTGCCAGCCTAGAAAGTCCATCAAATAGCGGAACCGGGTAAACGTGTAGCTCTGGCTTGTTGGCGCGCCCCAAAGCGGTGCCGACAGTGTCACCGTACCTGAAGCCTCATTTTTGGCGCGTACATAGACCTCTCGACCGACGCCTGTGGCGCCCGTCAGCAAGCTGCCGACTTCGATCTGCGCAACGTTCGAAATGCCCGATAGCGTTGTGGGCTGACCGGCGGCAAAGGTCGCCGTTGACGTCACAACATGGTCGTCCCAACCGGTCCCCGCTTGGGCCGTCAACTGACCGTTACGGATTACACGACGGTTGGAGTATGTGGTTTTATTGGCCACGATTGCCTGAATATCGAGCGGCTCCGACAGCAAAATGCGCCGTCCCCGGAGGTCGAACGCCTCGTGCTCGGACTGATTAAAGAGCGACTGGATCCCCTTTTTGAGCCCGGCCACCTCATCGCCCATCGCGTCCGCATAGCTGTCGAGCTCAAAGTTCTGTGTCAGCGATAGGCGCGTTGCATCTGTCATGACCAAACGGCCTTCGAACCGCACCGGCGACGACATCGTCAAATTCGACCCAATGAGATAGTCGCCTTCAGGCACCATCACGACGCGGCCCATGGCGGCCGCGTCCGCTGCGACAAACGCATCATGATCGTCGGTTATACCGTCGCCTTCCGCCCCATAATCCCGGACATCGACCCAATCCATGAGTTTTCGGTGGAATACAGACGTGATGTCTTCGACGCTGACGGATTCGATCCGCACCGTTCCGCCATTTGGGCCGGTTAAGTCCAGTCCGACATAGCCGTAGACCGCCTCTGACCCCCATGGCATATCGACGCCGGTGCGGCTTCCCGTGCCGATAATTGCGCTGACGGTGACGACGTCGTTGTATGTATCGATCATCGTTTCAGGGCCAGTCTGAACGACGGATGCGAGGTTTTGATTGCTCGCGTCGCCGGCCCAAGCAGCGATCCGAACGGTCGGTAGGGAACCTGCCAGACACTTCACGCGCGCGGAGACGCGGAGGTAAAGACCAGCCCGAACCGGCGTTTGCCCCATATATCTCAGGCGCGTTGTGCTTTCGATCTTATTGATCTCCAGACAGGTGCCAAAATCCTGGTCGGCAAATGCAAGCGCGGCGTTGCCGGCGCTGGCGTAGGTATCCGAGCCTGGCGTGCCGTCGGCACGGCTCCAAACCGAGAGGCCATCGGCAAAAGCTGGCGGCATCAGCAAAAGCCCGTCCGTGATCACTTGGTTCATGTCGTCACCCTTTCCGCGCCGTCGCGGCGCCTGAGCTTGCTCTGACCGCGGAATTTACCGGCTGGCCAGAGACAGCCCCGGAAAGGCGGTCTCAACTGTATTCGATAAGAGATTTTCCTGACCCATTACGGATCAGAGACGCAAGCGTGATACTGAGATAACCTTAATGCAGGTTTAACCTTGTCTATGCTCCGACATCTGGCGCGCGCAACACTTGCACACCGTTGATCTGCCAACCCGCCTCGGTTTCGATCATCGCGTAGCCCAAATAGTGCGCCGTGCCGGCCTGATCAATGACCTCAACAAGCTGGACGATTACCCCGCCCAATGTTTGCAGATCGATGAAATCGACTTCGCCGGGATCCCACACCATGGGATACCCACTTTGCACCATTCGCCCGAAATTCTCGGAGTTTTGAAAAAGCCGGCGAATGTTGGGGCTCGCGAAGCTAAACGCGCGATCGATGTCGCGCGCGACAAAGGCGTCAAATTGGTTCTGAATGGTTGTTTCAATTGCAGGGTTTGGCGGCAGTTGCTCCTGCGCGCTGGCCGAAAAGCCTGCAAAAACAAAGGTGAGACCTAGAATGAGTGCGCGCAACATGATGTGTCTCCGGTATCCTATCCTAAAGGATACGTGCCCGGCGCCCATTTGGTTTTCGACAAAGTGCTAGCTGGCCAATTGACCTGACGCCCCCGCTTCGAGCAGGTCGGCGCTTTCGGCAATTCCATAAAGGGCAACGAAACCGCCGAACCGCGGCCCTTGCGATGCGCCAAGCAGAACCTCGTAGAGTGCCTTGAACCAGTTGCGCAAGGGTTCAAATCCATGCGCTTTGCCTGCGGCAAAAACGATACTCTGCAACGCTTCATCCTCAAGTGGGCCGGTATAGCTGCGAAGCTGTCCGGCAAGGTCCCGCATGGCCGTAGCCTCAGCTTCATTGGGCGCGCGGAACTGCTTGGTGGGTTTGACGAAATCGTTGAAATACCGAACTGCAAAACCCGCTGCTGCATCAAGGTCGGGATGCGTATCGGGCGCGGCGTCTGGCGCGTAGCGGCGGATAAACCCCCAGAGCGTTTCTTTGTCCTGAGCGCTTGCGACACTGGCTAGGTTCAAGAGCATCGCGAAACTAACCACCATGTTCGAGCTTGGAACGTTGTGCCCATGGATGTGAAACACCGGATTGGCCAATCGTTGCGTCGCGTCTTGATCGGCATAGGCGCGCAGTTGCTGATGATATTCATCGACCGCTTTCGGGATCACATCGAAATAGAGCCTCTTGGCGGTCTTAGGCTTGCCGTACATGAAGTAGGCCAAGCTCTCCGACGACGCATAGCTCAGCCATTCGTCAATAGAGATGCCATTGCCCGACGATTTTGAAATCTTTTGACCTTGCTCATCCAAAAAGAGCTCAAAAGTAAAATTTTCCGGCGCGGGTACGCCAAGGATCTCGCATATGCGACCGTAGATCGCGGCATTGGTGGAATGGTCTTTTCCGAACATCTCAAAATCGACGCCCAAAGCCGCCCAACGGGCACCGAAATCCGGCTTCCATTGCAGCTTTACCTGCCCACCCGTCACTGGAACGGTCCATTCGCGCCCATCCTCGTCGTCGAAGGTAAGGGTATAATCGGCTGCGTTGACCGACTTCATGGGCACATAAAGCACGCGCCCGGTTTCTGGGTGTATTGGCAAGAAGATCGAATAGGTCTGCTGCCGCTCCTCGCGTAAGGACTTTAGCATGACCTCCATAAGCGCATCGTAGCGTTCCACGGCACGGCACAAGATCGTATCGAATTGCCCGGTTTTGTAAAACTCGGTCGCAGAAATGAAATCGTATTCAAACCCAAAGGTGTCCAAAAACCGCCGGAGCATGGCGTTATTGTGATGGCCAAAACTCTCGTATTCACCGAACGGATCGGGAACCGAAGTGAGCGGCTTCTGCAAATAATCTGCGAGCATCTCTTGGTTTGGGACGTTGCCCGGGACCTTGCGCATACCGTCCATGTCGTCGGAAAAACAGATCAGGCGGGTTGGGATATCGCTGATGAGGTGAAAGGCGCGGCGCACCATCGTCGTCCGTAAAACCTCGCCGAAGGTGCCGATATGGGGCAAACCTGACGGGCCGTAACCAGTTTCAAACAGCACATAGCCTTTTTCGGGCGCCGCATGTTCGTACCGTTTGAGCACGCGGCGCGCCGCTTCGAAAGGCCAAGCCTTGGAAGTCATCGCCGCATCGCGCAAATCAGTCATCGCATTGTCCTCAAGCATTCGCGCAGCCCCTATTGTCCCGCTGGCCCGACGTCAATAAATTCCGCTAAAGGCGCAGGCCAAAGGAAACCGCGACATGTCCGAAGACACACTTCTTTCACCCCAAGACGCTCTGGTCGCCCTCATGGTGGCAGTGTCGGTGTCGGACATGACGATCCGCACGGCCGAATTGCTGACAATCGAACGCGTCGTCAACCACTTACCGGTTTTTGCAGGCTATGACACTGATCGCATTCAACGCGTTTCGAAATCTGTGTTCGACATCTTCGAAGAAGAGGATGGTCTAGATGCGCTGTTTGGCTTGGTGCGCGACGCGCTGCCAGATCGGTTGTACGAAACAGCCTATGCTCTGGCCTGTGACGTCGCGGCCGCGGATGGCCGTACTGCACAGACCGAATTGCAATTCCTCCAAGAGATACGCGACGAATTCGAAATCGACCGGCTACATGCTGCCGCGATTGAGCGTGGATCCCGCGCGCGCCATATCGTGCTTTAGGCAAAAATCTCGGCCCACCGTTCGATCAGCCGCTGCTGGAGCGCTTTGGCCCTGCGGTTGTAAGCACGCCCGCCATCGGGGCGTTCCATCTGCGGATCTGGTAAGGCATTCCTGCGCGGAAGATCCGCGCAAAACACCGCAAATGCGAGATCGCGCCCACTCGACGTCCGAACAAATCCAGCCAATGTCGACACGAAATTCAGTGTTCCCGTCTTTGCGACCGCGGAAACGGGTGGGTTTTGCAGTGGTGAACCATTGGCATCCAACATCCGCACAGGGCGCATAAGGTCGCGGACAAGGCTGTCCGCGCCCGTGGCCGAAAGGGCCGCAACCATGTCGCGCGCGCGCAACTGGCTCTCTTCTCCTAGGCCGGAGTGATCGACGAATCGCGGGTTCGTCGCATCAAGACCCGCCCGCATCCAACGCCCCATTTCACCCCCGGACGCGGCCAAATTCCGGGGCGAGGCGCCGCCAACCCTGCTGGCCATCAGTCCAATGCACTCGGCCGTGATGTTGGTGGAAAATCGCATCATACCGCGCAGGATGTCGCGTAAAGGCGCGCTAGAATATTGCGCCAAGACGGTGGCGTTCGAACTGGGGCTGCCGCCCTGACGCACGCTATTCAGCACAAGACCGCGACTGCGGCACAAGACTTGGAACACCTCCGCAGTATAAAGTGCTGGGTCACGCACGGGCAGCCAGCGGGCACCCCCGTTGCCCAGGGCGGCACGGGCAACCGTCCATTCCTCTCGGCCTTGCGCTTCGCGATACGTATAAACCGGCGCACCGCGATCTTCGATCGTCATCCGCATCCGCGTGACCGGCGGGCGGACGTTTTCCGATCGTGCATCCATGCGTACCGAATAGCCGTTACTCGCCCGTTCCCACTCAAAATGGACGCGATTGAAATTGAGATTGAGCGCTCCGACCGACGGATTGTAGCTGACATGTTCGGGCTGATCGGGGTCGATCTCATGCACCCGGGGAAAGAGCCCCGTTGCGAGCCTCAGGTCGCCGGTGACCTCGCGCAATCCCGCCTCTGCCAATTGGCGCGCAAGGCCATTTAGATCATCCGTTCCGAAAACGGGGTCGCCGCCGCCGACCAACCACAAATCGCCCTCGAGGCGACCATTGCTGATCGGGCCATCTGCGACAACTTGTGTGGTGAATCGGAAATCGGCGCCCAAGCGATCGAGGCCATAGGCGCATGTGATCGCTTTGGACGTGCTGGCTGGTGGCATCCCCACGAGCGCATCATGCGCTTCCAGCAACGCACCGGTGCGCGCGTCGGCCACAGCACAGGTCACGCGCCCGCCTAGATTGGCGTCGGCAAGCACGCTGGCAATGCCAGGAACGGCGCGCAATGCAAATCCAGAGGGACGCGGTTGCGGGAACGGTGACGTCGCCGGTGGTGAGCCCAATGCTGGACTTGCGGTGCAAGCTAAGCCTGAAACTAAGAATTGTCGGCGGCTCACCATTTAAAATCACCCTTCACAACGATGGACAAAGCTAACCAAACGACAGCGGATCGCTCAAGGGGTTCTGCACCGGATTATTGGGCTTTTGTCATCGCACCCAGTCGCCTCTGGCACGGATTGCGCTTGACGAAATGTCCCGCATCGGAAGGTTTAGAAAACACCATGCGGGTGGGCGTGCGCGGGCCAATCCCGGCGCGAAGGACGGCGATAATCTCGCGGAGCTAAACACCTGCGCGGCTTTGGACGTGCGGGCAGATATTCGCTGCCCTGGACGCGCGAGCACGCCAACTGGCACATTTCGCAATATCCAATCCCACCTTTGCCAGTGGTGGAAATCCGTCAAATTATCTGCGCCCATCAGCCAAACAAACCGAACCCCGGGGTATATCGCCTGTAACCTTTCGATGGTTGCACCGGTATAACGCGTGCCGATCCGCGCCTCGATATCCGTGACGACAACGCGTGGATGTCGGACCAAGGCCGCGGCCGTCGCCATCCGGCGTTCCAGGCTTGCTGGTCCTTCCACCTTTAGCGGGTTTCCAGGTGAAACAAGCCACCATAGCCGATCGAGTTTGAACCGCTTCAGCGCTTCTAAGCTGACATGGACGTGGCCTTCATGCGGTGGATCGAACGACCCACCGAACAACCCGATCACTTGGCCACGCGCGGCATAAGGGAGGTCATGGCGAAACATCGCGGGCGTTGTGGGATCGGTGCGCGCGCCTGTCAATTGCCCAGACGTGAAATCGCTGACAATACGCAGGTTTTTGGCCCAGGCGTGGACTGCCAAGACCCGCGCGGATCGGCGCCACAGGGGGATCGATCTACCAGCCGCGTTGCCCTCTGCGTCGGGCTCCGCTATCTCGGCCATGTGCTTTGCCGCAAGAGGGATCACGCAATGGCCAGCTATCAATACGTGTATCACATGGACGGTGTTTCAAAGACCTATCCAGGCGGAAAAAAGTGCTTTGAGAACATCCGACTAAGCTTTTTGCCCGGGGTGAAAATCGGCGTCGTGGGTGTCAACGGTGCGGGGAAATCCACATTGATGCGGATCATGGCCGGTCTCGACACAGATTTCACTGGCGAGGCTTGGTCCGCAGAAGGGGCTCGGGTCGGGTACCTTCCGCAAGAGCCGCAGTTGGATGAAACCTTGAACGTTCGTGAAAACGTCATGCTTGGCGTTGCCGACAAGAAGGGGAAATTGGACCGTTTCAACGAACTCGCGATGAACTATTCCGACGAGACCGCCGATGAAATGGCTGAGCTTCAGGACGAGATCGATACGCTCAACCTATGGGACCTGGACAGCCAAATTGACGTCGCCATGGAGGCGCTGCGCTGTCCGCCGGACGATGCGGATGTGACCAAGCTGTCAGGAGGTGAGCGGCGGCGCGTCGCGCTTTGCAAACTCTTGCTCGAAGCGCCCGATATGCTGCTTCTCGATGAGCCGACGAACCATCTCGACGCTGAGACCATCGCGTGGCTGCAGCAGCATCTTATTGACTACAAAGGTACAATTCTGATCGTGACCCACGATCGATATTTCCTCGACGATATCACGGGCTGGATCCTCGAACTCGATCGCGGTCGCGGCATTCCTTATGAGGGCAATTATTCGGCCTGGCTTGAACAGAAAGCCAAACGGCTTGCGCACGAGGCCCGCGAAGACAAATCGCGTCAAAAAACACTGGAGCGCGAGCTTGAATGGATCCGTGCCGGGGCGAAAGCACGCCAAGCAAAGCAGAAAGCGCGAATCAACGCCTATGAGGAATTGGCCGGACAATCCGAACGCGAAAGGATCACGCGCGCGCAGATCGTTATCCCAAACGGTCCGCGCCTTGGCCAGAAGGTCATTGAGATCGACGGGCTCAAGAAGGGCTATGGCGACCGGCTTTTGATCGAAGACCTAAGCTTTGCCTTGCCGCCCGGGGGCATTGTCGGCGTGATCGGCCCTAACGGCGCCGGCAAATCCACTCTGTTCCGCATGCTGACGGGGCAGGAAGCGCCTGACGCCGGCACTTTGGAATGCGGCGATACGGTTGATCTGGCCTATGTCGACCAATCCCGCGATGCGTTGAATAGTGATGCGACCGTATGGGAAGAAATTTCCGGAGGGGCCGAGATCATCGATTTGGGCGATGCCCAGGTCAATTCGCGCGCCTATTGCGGATCCTTCAACTTCAAAGGCGGCGATCAGCAGAAGAAGGTCGGACTTCTGTCAGGCGGGGAGCGCAATCGCGTGCATATGGCCAAGCTGCTGAAGGCTGGCGGCAATGTACTGCTCCTCGACGAGCCGACCAACGATTTGGACGTCGAAACCCTCCGCGCCCTCGAAGACGCGCTGACCGACTTCGCCGGCTGCGCTGTGGTTATCTCCCACGATCGCTATTTCCTTGACCGCATCTGCACGCACATCTTAGCGTTTGAGGGTGAAGCGCATGTAGAATGGTTTGAGGGCGCCTTCAGTGATTACGAAGAAGACAAGAAACGGCGATTGGGGCCAGATGCTTTGGAGCCAAAAAGGGTAAAATACAAAAAATTTGTGAGGTGATGCTTGGAGGATGACGCGCTAATTGAATTTTTCGCCGTCGCGTTCGTTGCACCGCTTATAGCTGGCGTTATCGCCTTTTTGTTTGCTCGGATCGGGAATCTTGGAAAAATCAGGCAACTTGAGCTGTTTCAGCGTAGGGTCGAAGTGTATTCATTTCTACTTGATCAAGACACGATCGACGATACGACGAGACAACGAATTCGCTGGGAACTTGATGAAACGGTAAGCGAACTGCTTGGCGAAAGTGGCGATCAACTTCTGATGCAGTCACCTGGCGAACCAAGCACTCAGGCTGAACGCTCGCCGATCCCAAGTTGGGACTCACACACCGTCCTGCGTCGCTGGTTTTTCCCCCCATTTCGTCGGAGTTTAGGTGGCTGGTTTTCGATTATTTTGTATTATTATTTTGGTTTGGTCGCTTTGCTATTCCTAGTTGTGGGAGTTTTTCTCGGCGCAGCAGGAGATGCCGCAGGCTTAGTTGGTGGGATGATTTTGGCGGCGTTTGTGTACGGCGTTTTAATGCTCCCTATTAGCTTCTGGATCCGAGCCAATTACACGAAAGACTATTTGATCCGGGTTGAGAGTATTCGGGCGCACGGTAGCAGAGCGCGACATGCTGAAACCGAAGCCACCGCTGTTTGAGGTTCGCATTGCCCATGCGCCTCGCTTTATCCAAGTCAAAGCACCTCCCCTTTGCGGCATTCAATTCTCCGCCCAATCCGCAAACGGAGGATCGTTAAGACCCATGAGCTTGCAGAGGAGCTTCAAGGCCATGAGGCGCAGATCCAGCGCCTTAAGATGACAAATGGGGGTGACCGGCTTTTCGTAGGGTATCACGATATCAACCGCGCGGTCCCACCGGCCGTGATTAATCTGGCGCCGACGGGTCCATTTCACGGAGAGGACCTTTGCTGGGAACGGGTGCATTTCAAAGACCGCGTCGCGGCTCGGCTAAATGCTGCCGGGGTTACCTGGTAATCTCTTGCAAAACGCCGGCGATCAGCCTAGATCAGCCGTGCTATTCTATCTCTTTCGACCCTGTCTACCCCATTGGCTGCCAGTCTCGATCGCGACTGACGGGCCGGGCCGCTGCATAACGTGAGCGGCACTTACGAGGAGACATCACATGGCCAAAGGCACTGTGAAATGGTTCAACGCCACAAAAGGCTTCGGCTTTATTCAGCCCGATGAGGGCGGCAAGGATGTGTTTGTGCACATCTCCGCCGTTGAGAGGGCCGGACTGACTGGCTTAGCCGACGACCAGAAGATTGAATACGAGCTTGAAGCCGGACGCGACGGCCGCCAGAGCGCGACAAATCTTTCGCTAATCTAAGCTCAGCGCGCGGAGCTTTTGGGTTCCGCGCACTCTTGCCCATCCAGGGTCGATTGAACCCTTTGGCTGCGCCATCCGACGCACTCTTATCCAAAAGAGGCATTCGGACATGGCAAAGACACGCAAATCACCCGCACCAATTCCTGGGACCGGCCGAAAACCCACGGAATACCAGTTCACCGATTGGGCTTCGATCTAGGTGCCTTGGCGCTCAAACCGCACATCTGTTGCGACGTCAGCCTCGGACCAAATGCCCGAGAAACTGTTTGCTCCGACGGCCGTTACATCCATGACTGCCGTGCCCGCGCGCAAGATTGCGCCGTCAATTGCGACATTCTGGGTCGAAAATTCAACCGTGCCATTGCAATCGGCATCCAAGCTGTAGGTGATGCGGTCGCGCCGACCGAATTCGAGCCTTGCACAGGCGGTGCCGATGACACCGGCATATGTACCTCCGGAAATTGATAAAAGCGGGGCGGTTTGCGGATCCCGCGCGCCACACGCGCCCAATGCCCCGATCACACCGATCATCAATGCCCGGCGAAACATGCCCGAACTCCTATTGTCACACATCGTTCTTGCGGCTGGGTCTGGTCCCTTGTCAACAGGCGGGCGTCACCCGTTTAGGTCAAAACTGCCGCTGCGCGTACCGTGGTGCCGCGCGCACAGAGACCATTGCGATGTCTCGGTTGATACGATGCCGTGCAATGCGCTGCGGCGTCTAGATAGATTGGCCCGCCATCCAGTAAACCAGGGCTTGGCGCCACTGAAACGGACGCCTATTCTGCGCCAAGCACATTCGATGCGGAGGGAATGCATGCCCAGATCTTTGCAGACACTCGCGGCCGCGGCGCTTTTGGCCACGCTTGTCGTGCCGGCCCATGCCCAAAGCGCCGAGGAGACGGAGTTTGCGACAGCGCTTTTGACAAACCTTAATCCGCTGTCGATTGAGTTTAACCGTGAGGTCTGCGGCTTCATTGTTCGCCGCCCCGATGGAGGGCTCGATTCAACGAAAATGAGCTGGGGCACAGAGGCCTCATGCGCCTCGTCGCCGATCCCGCCGGAGCTGGAGCCGATATCATCGTGGCACACGCATGCCGCGTGGGGGCGCGGCTATGACGGTGAGGTCCCGTCCACAATCGACGTCGAGGGTGACATGCGTTTTGGCGTAAATGGTTGGGTTGCAACGCCAGGAGGGCGACTTTGGTTCATTGACGGCACCACTGGAACGATGCGCCAAGTGTGTGGGCGCGACTGCCTTCCCTCTGACCCGAATTTTTTCCCCGAAGAACACGGGCCTGTGGAAAAGGAATACACGCTCGACGAATTGCGCCGGCGCTTTGGGCAATTCTAGGCAGCGTTTCACGCGGACGCTTAGTTCAACTCTTCGGCGATAAACCGTTCGATGGCCTCTAATCGCGCGTCGTTGGCCGGATGGGTCAGCAAAAACTCCGGCGTTCCGCGCGACCCATCTGGAAGCTGCCTGAACAAATCCGCTAGTGCGGATGGATCGAACCCGGCGGCGTGGCTCAGACGAAGCCCGAATTCGTCAGCCTCCCGTTCATGCTGACGCGAATACGACAAGGACAAAAGCGCATTGCCCTCTAACAGCACATCCTCCATCAGCGGGCCTGTTTCCCCAGCCAGCATCGTGATCAGGAAATAGAGTCCTAAGGCGCGATAGAATTGCTGCAATCCATGTTCATCGACGACGTGCCCTATCTCGTGTCCGATCACGGTCGCGATCATGTCGTCGTCGGGAAACATCTCGATGAACTGGTCGGTAAAGACAATGGTCCCGCCCGGCAGCGCAAAGGCATTGGGTCCAATTCGCTCACTGGCTCTAAAGTGCAATTCAAATCCGTGTCGGTCGATGTCGTCCGGCGGAAGGGCACCAAGCATCTGCTCAAAGATCGCGCGCACCTCTTCTTGGCGCGCATCGGGCAGGGTGGACGGATCGGTTAGCGCAACATCCAAGGTCTGCAATGTGCCGCGGTCTATCTGTTCGATAACAGGCTGAGGGGTCAGCGCGATCGCGGCCGCGACCAAATACCCTAAGGCAAAGCGGTAAACGACGAAAATTCCAACAAACGCGGCAAGTGTGATGGCGATCAAACGAGGATGGAATTGTTCCAGCCCGTGTAGGATTGACCATCGGTCGCGACCAAAGATCGCCTCAACACCAACGTGATCCTCAGTTTCGAATAACCGCCCGTCCGGGAACGTCATGCGCCGCGCTGCCGACCCAAGCGGAGGGTCGACAATGAGTTCCTGGCGGGGCGTCGATCCTAGGCGATTCCCATTTTCATCAATAAGATCAACGATGCCGTCCTGATCTTGCGTCTGAGATGTCGGGCGGAGCACAAGACGCGCGCGCTGCCGATGCGATGATCCTGGAGGATAAGTCGTGCCAACAAGTTGCAGGTCTTCAAGCTTGTTTGGCATGTGCCATCCCAACTAGATCGGCAAGCCGACATCGACAGCCTCGAAGTCGGAAAACGCGTCACCGACGGCATTGCCTGCGGCGACCTGTTCGCCAATGAAATCGTCGAGTGAACCACCGGGTGTTACATGCGTGTGAGCGGTCAGATACCTCATCATGCGGATCTGCGTCCACGGCAGCAAGAGGCCAAAGGAACAAACGGTGATCGCGAAGTTACTGACGCCAATCCAAAAGAAACGGGCCGGGTGAATGTCGGATCGAAAGCTGTGTCCGCCGTCCATAGTTGTTCGGCTATAGACTGCGTTTCGCACGATGGTTTGGTAGATAAAACCTGCCGGGATGAACGCGGCGAAAACTAAGAAGTAGAACAAACCTATCACACCAAGATCGCCCGGTTCGGAATCTCCGTTTTCCAAACCCGCGATGGCTTGTTCGAATGCGGCAAAGCTGAAGCCCGTCACCGACACGCCAATGCCGCCGACCGCCAAAATCCAAGCCAAGGCGACGAATTGACCGACGAGAAAGGGACCGAGCGATATGCGCAGCGAGAAACCGGCACTGCCCAGCAAATGGTTGTTGATCGAGAAGAGCTTTAGCAACCTGTCATACACTGCAAATGCCAAGGGCAGCACCAAGCCCGCGGCAATTAACACGGCAACCCCGCCGCCAAGGTTGCCGTTGGCCATGATCCTAATGGCGGCAAAAGCCAGTCCAAATATGAGGGCATAAGCCAAGATCGGTGCAAGGATAAAGACCACAGCAGCCTTGCCCACCGTACCTTCGAAATCGAACCGCACGTTAGAAAAGCTCGTCATGCGCGCGTTGAATTTCATAGCCCGCACGACAAGCCAAGGGATCACGACAAGCAAAGCGATGGCCAACGCACCGCCTACGATCGGGGAAAGGCTTATCGCCAGAGAAAAGACGATGTACCCAGCAATGAATATGAGCCGCCCAATCAAGATCTGCTTACCGGTGGCATGGTAGTTGAAGTTTCGCCCATCCATGTAGGTGTTATTGTAAAAGTACTTAAGCCGACGCACTTTAGCCCAGGCCGAATAGATGCCCACGGTAATGATGCTGAGCAGAAGGTTGACGATCCAAATACCAAACCACTCGCGGGCGGTCCCGCGGAATTCAAACGTTTGTTCGGGACGAGATTGATTTGACATGCCTTAAATTCCAATTTGCGTTCAACTTTTAACGCGCCGCTCAACGAGCAGCCGCCCAGGCGCCGACCAGTCCAAGCCACGAGTTTCGCGGGGCAAATTGTTGACAATTGGGCACCAATTTGGCGAACGCCCGTGTCTTGGCCACAATATCCGGCCAAAGCTATGCATGCGAAGTTTGTCTCTCTATTCGGCCGCTTCCTGATAATTTTCCAAAGGTGGACAGGTGCACACGAGGTGGCGGTCCCCATAGACGTTGTCGATCCGGTTTACCGGCGGCCAGTATTTGTCGACCCGGAAGGCTCCGGGCGGGAAACACGCCTGATCGCGGCTATATGGCCGGTCCCAGTCTCGGGTCAGATCTTCCATCGTGTGGGGGGCGTTTTTCAGAGGATTGTTGGTTGCGTCAATGCGTCCGGTCGCGACATCCTCGATTTCCGCACGGATCGCTAACATCGCATCGCAGAACCGGTCTAACTCGGCCTTGGTCTCGGACTCGGTGGGTTCAATCATGAGCGTTCCGGCAACGGGCCAGCTCATCGTGGGCGCATGAAATCCGCAATCCATCAACCGCTTGGCAATATCGTCGACAGTTATGCCATGTTCGGTAAAGGGACGCGTATCCAGAATGCATTCATGTGCGACGCGATCATGGCCACCACGGTAAAGCACATCATAGTCGCCCGAAAGCCGCGTTGCGAGATAGTTGGCCGCCAGGATCGCAACCTTGGTTGCCTGCGTGAGACCCGCACCGCCCATCATGCGGATATAGGCGTAGGAGATCGGAAGGATCGACGCTGACCCATAAGGCGCGGCGGCAACGGGACCCTCTCTGCCGCCGGTTTCTGGATGGCCGGGCAGGAACGGGGCCAGATGGGCCCTAACGCCAATGGGTCCCATTCCGGGCCCACCGCCGCCATGTGGGATGCAAAACGTCTTGTGCAGGTTCAAATGGCTAACGTCGGCGCCAATCCCGCCAGGCTTTGACAAACCGACCATGGCGTTCAAATTGGCCCCGTCGAGATACACCTGACCGCCGAATTCATGGGTGATGTCGCAGATTTCCCGAACCGTGGTTTCAAACACACCGTGGGTTGATGGGTAGGTGATCATGCAGGCCGCCAATCGCGCGCCGGCAGCTTCCGCCTTGCTGCGAAAATCCGCGATATCGATATCGCCGTTCTCCGCAACCTTGACGACAACCACATCCATACCCGCCATTTGGGCAGAGGCCGGATTGGTCCCATGCGCAGAGACGGGGATGAGGCAGATCGTTCGGTCATGATCTCCGCGCGCTTTGTGATAGGCCGCGATGGTCAAGAGCCCCGCATATTCGCCTTGTGCCCCGGAATTCGGCTGCATCGATAGGGCGTCATATCCAGTGATTTCGCATAATTTGGCGGACAAATCTTCAAGCATGTCCGCATAACCCTCAGCCTGGTCTGCCGGAGCAAAGGGGTGCAGCCGACCGAAACCTGGCCACGTAATGGGCATCATTTCCGCAGCAGCATTAAGCTTCATCGTGCAGGAGCCAAGCGGGATCATCGCTCGATCAAGCGCCAGATCACGATCGCTCAGCCGGCGCATATACCGCATCATCTCGGATTCGGCGCGGTTCATATGGAATATCGGATGGGTCAGATAGCCCGACCGGCGCAGCAAGTCCTCAGGGATCGCGGGGAGGCTTTGTGGTCCGACAAGCAAGATACCAAAGGCCCGCGCTACGGCACTGAGGTGCTCCTCGGTCGTGGTTTCGTCGATACTGATGCCAATGCGATCTTGTCCGACGTCCCGCAGATTGATCCCGCGGGCAACCGCCGCCGCCATGATCCGCGATTGCTTGGCGCCAACGGCAACGGTGATGGTATCGAAAAAGCTTTCGGCCTCAGGAGCATATCCACCGGCCTCTAAAGACGCCGCCAGTCGGACAGCGTTCATGTGCACCCGTTCGGCGATCGCCCGTAGCCCCTTTGGCCCATGGAATACAGCATAAAAGCTCGCCATGACAGCTAACAGGGCCTGCGCGGTGCACACATTCGAGGTGGCTTTCTCTCGTCGAATATGCTGCTCGCGGGTCTGTAAGCTTAAGCGGTAGGCGGGATGTCCATGGCTGTCGACCGAAACGCCCACAAGACGGCCGGGCAGGGCACGCTTATAGGCCTCTTTGGTTGCCAAAAATGCGGCATGCGGACCGCCATAGCCGAGCGGCACACCAAACCGCTGCGCCGAGCCCACAGCGATATCCGCACCCATCGCACCGGGTTCTTTGACGAGCGTCAGGGCCAAAAGATCGGTTGCCACGATGGCGATCGCCTTTTGCGCACGCAGTGCCGAGATCGCATCCGTTGGGTCCGTCAACCCGCCAAAGGTTCCGGGATATTGGAAGATCCCGCCAAACACCGTCGACGCGTCCAGGTTTTCCGGTGCCCCAACGATTACATGGATATCCAACGGCGCCGCCCGCGTTTCAATGACCGCAATCGTTTGCGGGTGGCAATTTTCGTCAACAAAAAAACCACGCGCCTTTGACTTCGCGACGCGCTCTGCCATGACCATTGCCTCCGCGGCGGCGGTCGCCTCATCCAGTAGCGAGGCATTGGCAATTTCCATGCCGGTTAGATCGGCGACCATTGTCTGGAAATTCAATAGCGCCTCAAGCCGACCTTGGCTGATCTCGGGCTGATACGGCGTATAGGCCGTATACCAAGCGGGGTTTTCCAGCACGTTCCGTTGGATCGCAGGCGGGGTATGCGTATCGTAGTAGCCTTGCCCAATCATCGAAACCATCGGCTTATTCTTGGCCGCAATATCGGCCATATGCGCCAGCAGCTCGGCCTCGGACATCGGCGACCACTCTAGCGCTTCGGGCTGTCGGATGTCGCCCGGAACAGTCTCGTCGATCAACGCATCCAGGCTGGGGGCCCCGACCACTGCCAGCATTTCATCCATTTCAGACGGCGATGGACCAATATGGCGCCGATTGGCGAAGTCCGTCGGATCGTAGTCAGTGGTCGTCCAAGGCATGGCATACTCCGGTGGCTTGGGATTGTTCGATAGGCGGCGGTCTTGGTCGCCCGACGTAGCTCGCTAGTCGGCAATGAAATCCTTGTATTCGGCTTCGTCCATGTATTCATCGATCGCAGCCAGGTCCTGAACCCGCATCTTGAAGAACCACCCGTTGCCAAGCGGGTCTTCGTTGACGAGCCCAGGATTGTCGGCCAATGCTGCGTTTACTTCCACAATCTCGCCGTCAAGGGGTGCCAGGATATCCGACGCGGCCTTTACGCTTTCAATGACGACAACTTCGTCGTCCTTGGCAGCCTCGGTGCCTTCCTCTGGCAGTTCCACGAAAACCACATCTCCCAGCTCGCTGGCCGCGTGCTCGGAAATCCCGACCACGACGAGATCGTCTTCGATGCGCAACCATTCATGCTCTTCGGTGAATTTCATCGCTGTCTCCTCTGATCGCTTTAGCGTTTGTAGCCTCGGGCTACGAATGGTGTTGCGGTTTGTTGGATCGGCAGGCGCTTGCCGCGCACCTCCCCCCAGATCATGGCATCTTTGGGATGGCTTGCGTCGACTAATCCTAGCGCGATCGGTCCCGCGACGCTTGGCCCAAATCCGCCCGATGTGATCTGGCCGATCTCCGTTCCTCCATCGGCGGCATCAAACAAGACCACACCGGCGCGCATCGGCGCCCGGCCTTCCGGCCGTAGACCGACACGGCGGCGGGGCGCACCGTAGAGCATCTGTTCAAAGATCGCGTCAGCGCCGGAAAATCCGCCTTCTCTGGCGCCGCCGGGCCTGCGCACCTTTGGGATCGCCCAGGTTAGACCCGCTTCGATTGGCGAAATGTCCGGCGACAAGTCCTGACCATAGAGCGGCAAGCCGGCTTCGAGGCGCAACGAATCCCGGGCGCCAAGGCCAATGGGTGCAACCCTTGGGTCGGTTAGAAGCACTTGGGCAAATGCGGGCGCTACAGAAACGGGGACAGAGATTTCAAACCCGTCCTCACCGGTATAGCCGGACCGTGAAATCCACAGTGCGGCGTCCTGCCATTTCATCTCTGCGGCATCCATGAAACGCATGTTGCCAACGGCGGGCAGCAAAACCGATAGTGCGTCGACCGCCGCTGGTCCCTGCAGCGCCAACAGCGCCCGGTCCGTAACCTCAGAGACACCTTCGATATGCGCCCTGAGATGCAACATGTCTGCGGCCGCCGTGGCCGCGTTCACGACCAGGAAGAGGTCATTTTCGCGCCGCGCAATCATCAAATCATCCAAGCAGCCGCCGTCCTGGTCGAGAAAAAGGCCATAGCGCTGGCGCCCGGTCGAAAGACCCACGACATCGGTCGGTACCAAGGTTTCAAGGGCCATGGCGGCATCCGTCGGCAGCAGGATTTGGCCCATATGGCTGACATCGAACAGGCCAGCCTTTTGGCGGCACCATAGGTGCTCGGCCATAACGCCTCGGTCGTATTGAACGGGCATCGACCAGCCCGCGAACGGCACCATGCGTGCACCAAGCGAACGGTGCAAAGCATCAAGCGGCAGTGCATGTAGTCGGTCAGTCATTAGCATCCTCCGCTTTGCGCCAGCAAAAGCAAATGGCCGCAAAACGCGGCCGGGATGCCCCATCTGTCCTTTTGCCTGAGATCGCTATCCCTTCGGCGGAGGCACGTGGCCTCTCTCTCCAGATCGTTGGTCCCATGCGCGGTCCGCTTGCCTGAGAGTTTACCGGGGCGGTTTCCCCTTCGGCCCTGGCGCGTCGCCAGTGTCTCCCGTGCATGAGTTCGATGCGACGTAGCATGCTTCGGGCCGAACCGACAAGCCCCTTGCTGAACACGTGGGCTTCGGCCACAAGCAAACCATGGAAACGGCATATTTTTTTGGCTATGGCAGCCTGGTGAACCGTGCGACGCATGATTACCCCGAGGCGCAGCCAGCCTGGGTAATCGGATGGCAACGCGAATGGAAGAAAACCGCCTATAGAATGGCAGCCTTCCTAAGCGTGACGCAAGTCGTCGGTGCAGAATTGGGCGGGCTCATTGCTGCGGTCCCCGGCCAGGATTGGGCAGCACTTGATCTGAGGGAGGCGGCCTACTTTCGCAAAAAGGTGGCGGTCCGCACGGCGCAGGCGACCCAAAGGGCAGAAATTTATCAAGTCCACGCCAACCACGTCACCGAGGATCATGAGACCCACCCGATCTTGCTCAGTTATCTCGATACGGTTTTGCAGGGATATGCCCAAGAATTTGGACCTAGCGGTGTCGCCGATTTCTTTGCGACCACATCCGGATGGGAGCTCGGCATTCTGAATGACCGTGATGCGCCGATCTATTCACGAACGCAGCCGCTGCTTCGTTCGGAGAGGGACATGATCGACCGCCATCTGGCCGATGTGGGGTGCAAAATCGTTCTGCAAGACCCGCGCCGCGCCTAGCGCCGAACGTGCAATACTTGCATGATGCGGACATGAGGCTGAAAGGGTTCGTCGCGCGCAAGACCCGCTTCGCGTGACATGGTGCGCAAGGCCAGCCAAACAGCAAGTCCACCAAATAAAACGCCACCGATAGCTTGCCCGATTAAAACACCGCCCGCGCCCAAAAGTGCTGCACCCCCGATGACAAACGGGATTGTGCCGATGGTATGCCGACCCCAATTTATCCAGGTGGAGTAATAGGGATGGCCCAAATTGTTGAATGCGGCGTTAGAGACGAAAATCATTCCGTTGAAGAACCACATCAAGGCCAGCGGTCCACAAAAGAGAAACACGATCTCGCGGGCCGCGCCCTCGGCGCCAAATAGGTCGGCGATCGGTGCCCTTAGAACGAATAGGATGAGGCTTGCCAATCCGACGGCAAGTGCCGTGAACACAATCGCATCGCGAAAGCCGCGGCGCACCCGAGCGTGATCGCCCGCACCGAAATTCTGGCCCAGGATTGGCCCAACCGCGCCGGATAGGGCGAAGATTACAGCAAAAGCCACCGGCGTTAGGCGCGCAGCAATCGCCATGCCCGCCACGGCCTCTTCGCCAAACGCCGCCATGGAACGTGTGACAATGGCCTGTCCGACCGGTGTCGCGAATTGCGTTAAGATCGCGGGAAAGGCGATCGTAACGATCGGACCAAAGTCGGCCGAAAGGTTTGGCACATGCGGTCGCGCCAGCGCGTCGCCGCGCTTTAGCAGCGGCCAAAGCGCGGCTGCGCCCATGGTTATTCGCGCCGCCACCGAAGCCATCGCCGCGCCTTGAAGTTCCAAATTGAGGCCGAAGATCAAGATCGGATCGAGCACGGCGTTGACAACCCCGGCCCAGATCGTTGCCATCATGGATGTCCGCGCCTCGCCATGGGCGCGGAGGATCGCGCCACCGACCATGCCCACGATCAAAAGGGGCAGAGACGGCACGATAATCTGCAGATAGCTGACCGCTAGGTCCTGCGTCAGGCCACTTGCCCCGACAAGCGATGTCAGCTGCGGCAGAAAGGACCATACAATGGCCGCAAAGAGCGCACCAAAAACCACACCCAAAATTAGCGCGTTGGTGGCCCGGCGTGCCGCTAGCGGTGCATCATCGGCGCCTAGCGCGCGCGCTACCAACGCGCCCGCGGCTATGGCCATTCCGATACCAAAGGACGACGTGAAGAACAAAAGCGCGCCGGCATACCCAACGGCTGCGGCAAGCTCGTCCTTTCCCAGCATTGAAATGAACAGCATATCGACGAGGTCGACCACGAAGACCGCCATCAATCCGACCGACGCAGTCAGCGACATCACCGTGATGTGCCTGAACAAGGAGCCCGTTCGGAATTTCGCCGCTTCTGCCATTTCCAAGCCTAATCACGGCGTTGCAGGACAAACCAGCGCAGAAATGCGCGGAGATCGCCTGACAACCGTGCACTTACGCACGCAAGCGCTGGCTGTATCGGTTGCGGATAAGCGGTCGTCCAAAAACCTAGAGTGCAGGTTTTTTCTGCATCAGCGCCATCACATCCGCCATTTCCGGCCCGCGTGGCCGGCCCGTCACGGCCAAGCGCAACGGCATAAATAAGGCCCGGCCTTTACGCCCAGTGGCCTCTTTCACTGCACCGGTCCAGGCGCCCCAAGTCTCGGATGTGTAGGGCGGCTCTGGGAGCAGGTCAAACGCCTCAGTTACGAAGGCCAAGTCCTCCTCGGCCACGATCGGTGTGCCACCATCCCGAAACAGCGTCCACCAAGACGAAATATCCGCGCGTGTGGCAACGGTCTCCCGCGCGACCGACCAAAATTGTGCCGCCAAGTCATGTGGGACGCCTGCCGCGGCGACGTCCGCAGCCACTGCTTCAAAGTCCAGACCATGCAAATACCGCGCAGTCAGCGGCGTGAGGTCATCGACATCGAACTTTGTCGGTGTTGCGCCGAAATGGTCCAGCGAAAACCCGGCGGCCAAGTCTTCGATCGAACTGGCCAATTCAATTGGCTGAGAGGAGCCGAGCCGGGCCATTTGACTGAGCAATGCCATAGGCTCAATGCCCGCCGCGCGCAGATCGCGAAGCGCCAAGGTGCCCAAACGTTTCGACAGCGGCTCGCCTTGCGGCCCGGTTAGCAGGGAATGATGCGCAAAGGCCGGCGGCGTGAACCCAAGCGCGGCCATAATCTGTATTTGGGTGGCCGTATTGGTGACGTGGTCCAAGCCACGAACCACGTCTGTGACACCCATATCGGTATCGTCCACGACGCTGGCAATCGTATATAGCACCTGTCCGTCTGCGCGGATTAATACCGGGTCAGAAACAGACGATGCGTCGATGGAGGTCTCGCCCAGGATCCCGTCAGTCCAATCGATCCGTTCACGGTCGAGTTTAAAGCGCCAAACCCCTTGCCCGCGTTCCGCGCGCAGCGCGTCGCGTTCAGAGCCCGACAGTGAAAGTGCAGCGCGGTCGTAGACCGGAGGCTGACCCATGTTGAGCTGTTTTTTGCGTTTTAGATCAAGCTCGGTCGGGGTTTCCCAGGCCTCATAGAGCCGGGCGGCTTGGCGCAGCTTATCTGCTGCGTCGGCATATAGATCGAGCCGTTCTGACTGCCTTTCCTCACGATCCCATGTCAAACCCAACCATTCGAGATCTTCTCGAATTGCGTCTACAAATTCCACGGTCGAGCGTTCGGGGTCGGTATCGTCCAGGCGCAAAATGAATTGCCCGCCCGCCTTGCGCGCGATGAGGTGGTTGAACAACGCTGCTCGCAAGTTGCCAACGTGCAGGTAACCCGTCGGGGACGGCGCGAAGCGGGTCGTTGTCATTGCGCTCTCCTTTGCCGCGCGTGCTCTTTCATAGGCCGGCCAAATTGTCCATATCGCTCAGATGATGGACTGGACATTTGAAACGGCCCCCAGCCTCGCGATGATCGAGGCTCTGGCCTTTGCCGCGCGCGACAGACTGCCGCCGCCCTTTGACCAAGCAGCCAAAGACGTTGTTCTGCAGGTCGAGGACTTTGCCACAGCTGAGATGCTTGCGGCACTCGATATTGAGGATCCGTTTGACCTCACGGGCCTCTACGAAGGCACGCCGCTGACCGAAAAATCCTCCTTCGATCAGCCTTTGGGACCCGATACAATCTGGCTCTTCCGGCGCCCAATGTTGGAGGAATGGGTTGATCGCGGCAACGTCAGTCTGGGCGCCTTGGTTGGCCATGTTTTGGTCCACGAGATGGCGCATCATTTCGGATGGTCCGATGACGACATTGCCGCGATTGACCGATGGTGGGAATGACGTGCACGAGGTCGTGAGCGGGCAATGCCCCAAAATGAGACTATGTTAACCGTGTAGAGTTTTCCCAAAACCCCGGAGAGCATTATGTCTCGATTGACCCGCCGTTCCGTACTTGGTGCCGCCGCCGTTATACCCTTGGCCCCGAACCTGTTGCGTGCCGAGGCGCCGATGCTCGGCGTCTCCTTCGCTCAACATCGCCGCTTCTTGCTTGGTGATTTCGAAGTGACAACGATCCTCGCAGGCACGACACCGCGCGAAGATCCGCAATCGATCTTCGGAACAAACGTCTCGGCCGAAGAATTTGCCGCAGTAAGCGATGCCAATTTTCTGTCGACGGAGGTGGCGCAGTTTTATTTCACACCAACAGTGGTCAATACCGGTGCGGAACTCGTGCTTTTTGACACCGGCCTTTCGGGCCCTGGCACCACAGCCGTGCTGGCAGCTGCGGGCTACGCTCCAGAGCAATTTGACAAGGTCGTTCTAACCCATATGCACGGCGATCACATCGGCGGATTGATGTCCGACGGGGCACCAACCTTTGCGAACGCAACCTACGTAACCGGCCAGACCGAGTTTGATTTCTGGGCAGGTGCCGGGAACGATGGGTTTGAGGCGAACGTGCGCCCGCTCGCGGATCGGTTCAGCTTTGTCGGGGACGATGCGGCTGTGACAGGCGGCGTGACGTCGGTTGCCAGCCACGGGCACACGCCCGGCCACATGGCTTATCGGGTCGATAGCGGCGATGCGGCACTTTTGATCATGGGCGATCTTGCCGCCCACCCGATCTGGTCGATCGCCAATCCCGATTGGGAATTGCGCTTTGACATGGACAAGGCGGCCGCTTCGGCAACGCGGCGGCGCATGCTCGATATGGCCGCCGTTGATCGCATACCATCGGTGTTCTACCACGTGCCGTTCCCCGCCATCGGCTATGTAGATACAGATGGCGACGGCTACCGCTGGATCCCTGAAACCGGGCAACTTATGGCCGGCTGACCGAAGCTGTAAATCGACTCTAGGACGGTTCGACGGGGTAAATCCCGCCGAGCCGATCTAGGCCCGTGGTGATGAGCTCCCGCAAAACTTCCAAGTCTATATCGGCCAGCTTGTTGACGTAAAGGCAGGCTTTCCCATGCTTATGCTTGCCCAAGCGCGCCAAGAGATCGCCAAACTCTGCATAGCCAGGCATGATGTAGATCGACAGATTGGACTTTCGCGGCGCAAATCCCGTGGCAAGCGATACACCGGAATGCCCGGTTTTATAGGTGTAGGCATAGCTGCCATACCCCACCATGCTTGGTCCCCACATACGCGGCGACCAGCCTGTCGCCTGCCGAAAAACGGCATCGAGCGCCATGCCATCGGCGCGCCGTATCGGATGTTCGACATTTGCCAAAAATGCATCGACCGAAGCGCCGGTCTTTACTGTTTTTGCTTGATAACGTGCCATTTGGCGATCGTAACACAGCCGGCGTTGCGGCTCTATACCGGCGCGCCGGACTCCAACTTGCTTAAAAACGCATCGGCCGAAGACAGCGTCGCGTCGCGTTTATCTTGGCTCATGCGCATCCAGGTGCGGTACATTTGCGCCATGCGAGGGTTCTTCCCAAAACGGTCCCGGTGACGATGCAGAAACGCCCAATAGAGATAGTTGAAGGGGCATGCGTGCGCGCCCGATTTCTCCGCAATTTCATATTGGCAACTTTTGCAATAATTCGACATGCGATGAATGTAGGCACCACCCGATATGTAGGGCTTCGAACCCACAATCCCGCCATCTGCAAACTGGCTCATGCCAATGACGTTTGGCGCCTCGACCCATTCAAATGCGTCAGCGTACACAGCCAGGTACCATTCATGCACTTGATAGGGGTCAACCCCAGCCAAAAGCGCGAAATTCCCAGTGACCATAAGTCGTTGAATGTGATGCGCATACGCTTCGTCGCGGGTTTGGATGACAGCTGCACGTATGCAGGTCATACGCGTCTCGCCCGTCCAATAAAACCCCGGCAGGTCGCGTCGATGTTCCAGAACATTCCGGCGCGCGTAGTTGGGTCCTTCTCGAAAATAAATGCCGCGCATGAACTCGCGCCAGCCGATCACCTGGCGGACATATCCCTCCGCCGCGTTAATCGGAACCCTGCCCGCGCGCCAAGCGTCAACCACCGCGTCGCAGACGTCCTGCCAGACCAAAAGGCCCGCATTGAGATACATTGAGAGGACCGAATGCGCGAGGAACGATGTCTCGAGCAGCATCGCATCTTGAAAATCCCCGAATTTCTCCAAGTCGTTGTCAACGAAGTGATCCAATGCAAGGCGCGCTTGTCGCCGTGTCGTGGCGAACCAAAACGGCCTTAGCTCGCCGAAATTCTCGCCAAACTGCGCCGCCACAAGATCAAGCACAGCACTGACCTCGGCACCGGGTTCGAACTGAAGTGGTCCGGCAAAGCATGTCTCAGCCCGCGCTGGTTTGCGATTGTCATGATCGTAGTTCCACTTGCCTGTGGCCGGCTTGTCACCGTCCATCAGAAGTCCGGTTTTCCGCCGCATCTCGCGGTAAAACCATTCCATGCGAAGCTCCTTGCGGCCTTCGGCCCATGCCTCGAATTCCGCGTGGCTGCACAAAAACCGGGTGTCGGGAAACATGTGCACCGGCACCGGGCAATCTTCCAGCGCAGAGATCACGCGCCATTCGCCGGGTTCGGTGGCAAGCACTTCGACCGCACCGGTTTCTGCCGCGCGGCGCAGAATTTCGCCAACGAGCGTGCCTGTATTGTCCGGATCATCCAGCCGCGTGTACAAAACCCGCCAACCTTCCGAACGCAATTCGGTGCAAAACTGACGCATTGCCGCGAATAAGAACGCGATCTTTTTGGGATGGTGGGGGACGTAGGTTGCCTCCCCCATAACTTCCGCCATCATGACCACGTCCTGGTCGCGATCAGCCTCGGTCAGTGCTGCAACACCATGGGTGAGTTGATCCCCGAGGACCAGTACCAAACGGCTCACCACGGAATCTCCGCGCCGGAATAGTCAAAAAATCCTCCGGACTGTGATGGAGACAATCCATCCATCACGCGGATGAGGCTTTCCGCCGCCTCGTCCGGCGTGTTTTTTTTGTGTGCCGGGTAATTTGCCGTAAAATCGGTGGCGACTGTTCCAGGGTGCAGCGCGACCAATATGGCGTTGCGATATTTACGTCCAAGTTCAATCGCCGCGCCATGCACGATTTGGTTCGCCGCCGCTTTTGATGCGCGATAGCTGTACCACCCGCCCATTTTGTTGTCGCCAATCGACCCGACCCGCGCCGTTAACACCGCGATGACCGAACGCGCCTGGCGAGGCAGCAAATTCGAAATCGCGCTGAGCACGAGGGCTGGACCGATGGCGTTCACGGCCATGACAGCGGCCATTGTCTGCGCATCGATTGCGGACAGCGTTTTTTCAGGTGCCTGACCGTCGGGTGCAAGAATGCCGGTTGCCACGACGATGCGATCAAACGGGCCATCAAGCGATCCCAAGGTCCGTTCGATCGATGCCGCATCGGTCAGATCGAGACCATCACTGCGTGACACGCCCGTAACATCCACACCGCGCGCGGTCAGCGCCTTGGACAGAGCCGATCCAATCCCACCCGTTGCGCCAATGATCAGTGCTTTTTCCGCCATGGCGCGGCCATCTAGCGGGCCGGCGGCTCGGATCAAGGTGTGTCGCTTAAAGGTCGCGCTTTGACGTCGGGCGCGCCGAACAAATCCAAGGCTTTCCTTTCGCACAACACAAAGTATTATGCGCACATGATCTCGCAGCCCCATATCCCGAATTGCGCGCCTTCGGCGCCGTTGGGGCTGCTCGGTCTACGCCTTCTTAGCCGCCTCTGAGCGTGCCTTCTGGCGCGACCGCTCAGAGGGGAGACAGCGCCGACGCACCGGAAAATTAGGCTAAGGAAAACTCATGAATACAGATAAATCCCGCGTGTTGATCTTCGACACCACCTTGCGTGACGGGGAGCAATCCCCTGGCGCGACGATGAGCCACGCTGAAAAGCTGGAGATTGCCGGCCTGCTTGACGATATGGGCGTCGATATCATCGAAGCGGGCTTTCCGATCGCGTCGGAAGGCGATTTTGCCGCGGTCTCCGACATCGCCAAGGCCGCCCAAAACGCTATGATTTGCGGGCTTGCACGCGCCAATTTCAAGGACATCGAACGGTGTTGGGAGGCCGTTCGGCATGCGCGGTTTCCGCGCATACATACGTTTATCGGAACCTCACCGTTGCACCGCGCCATCCCCAATCTGACGCAAGATCAAATGGCTGAGCGGATCCATGAAACGGTGACCCATGCCAGGAACCTCTGCGACAACGTGCAGTGGTCCCCGATGGATGCCACGCGCACAGAATGGGAATACCTTGCGCGCGTTGTTGAGATTGCCATCCGGGCCGGCGCGACAACAATCAATATTCCCGATACAGTGGGATATACCGCGCCGGTGGAATCTGCCGATCTCATCCGCCGCCTCATCGCCGAAGTGCCTGGTGCTGAAGACGTGGTCTTCGCGACCCATTGCCACAACGATCTTGGGATGGCGACGGCCAATTCACTGGCTGCTGTGGCAGGCGGGGCGCGGCAGATCGAATGCACGATCAACGGCCTGGGCGAACGGGCCGGCAATACCGCGCTTGAAGAGGTTGTCATGGCGCTGAAAGTGCGCCGCGATATCATGCCGTATCACACCGAAATCGACACGACGAAGATCATGCAAATTTCGCGTCGCGTCGCGACGGTCTCCGGCTTCAATGTGCAGTTTAACAAGGCAATCGTTGGCAAGAACGCTTTCGCCCATGAAAGCGGCATTCACCAAGACGGAATGCTGAAAAATGCCGAAACGTTCGAGATCATGCGCCCCGAGGATGTAGGCCTGTCAGGCACTTCCCTGCCGCTTGGCAAGCATTCCGGACGCGCCGCGCTGCGTGCCAAACTCAAAGAGTTGGGGCACGAAATGGCTGACAATCAGCTGAACGATCTCTTCATACGCTTCAAGGATTTGGCCGACCGAAAAAAAGAAGTGTTCGACGATGACCTCATCGCGCTTGTCACAGATGCAGGCAGCGACGGGGAGGGCCATCTTGAATTGAAGTTTCTGCGTGTGATCTGCGGCACCGAAGCCCCGCAATCAGCGGATCTGACGTTGCGCGTCAGCGCCGAAGACAAACAAGTGACCGCCCAAGGTGACGGACCCGTCGATGCCTGCTTCAACGCCGTCAAACAGCTGTTTCCCCATGGCGCGCGGCTTGAGCTTTACCAAGTCGGCGCCGTGACCGAGGGGACTGACGCGCAGGCTACGGTGACGGTCCGTCTCGAAGAAGACGGTCGGATCGCCATTGGCCAATCTTCGGATACCGACACCGTGGTTGCCAGCGTGAAGGCCTATGTGAACGCATTGAACCGCTTGATCCTGCGGCGCGAAAAGGGTGGCAGCGATAAGGCTGAGGTAAGTTACAAAGACGCGGGCTAGGCATGCTGATTTTTGCCCGTTCCGATCCACGGGCTGGGTCTAAACCGCCATCTGATGCGGTCCGTAAATTTTAGCCCTCCAGTTGGTCTCTTTTGTCCGGATCGGGGTGGGAGTGGGCGAGCCCAATCCCGCCCCCAGGCGTTTTCGTGGGCGTGGACGACGCCGGTGCTAGCGCACTTACCCGCCGACGATGCCGGCAACCCCCTTTACGCCCCTGATCCGCAGTGACTATATGCAGGCCGGTCTCAAGCCCGAGTCGCTTGCGACCAAAGGGTGAGCGACGGGGACACGTCTTTTATGGCCATTGGATTTGGCAGCCTCTTTTCCGCCGATATGGCAATCGATCTCGGTACGGCGAACACGCTGGTTTACGTCAAGGGCCGAGGTGTGATTTTGAATGAACCGTCCGTTGTGGCTTACCAAGTCAAGGACGGGGTAAAAAAGGCGATGGCCTTTGGTGAAGATGCCAAGCTGATGCTGGGGCGCACGCCTGGATCCATCCAAGCGATCCGGCCGATGCGCGATGGCGTGATTGCCGACTTTGACGTGGCCGAAGAGATGATCAAGCACTTCATCCGGAAAGTGCATCGGAGATCGACTTTCACAAAGCCCAAGATCATCGTTTGCGTCCCGCATGGCGCGACGCCAGTCGAAAAACGAGCGATCCGTCAGTCGGTTTTGTCGGCAGGGGCCCGCAAGGCCGGCCTCATCGCCGAGCCCATCGCTGCCGCCATCGGTGCGGGCATGCCTATCACTGATCCAACGGGTTCGATGGTGGTTGATATCGGCGGGGGAACGACCGAAGTGGCGGTTCTAAGTTTGGCCGACATCGTTTACGCACGCTCGGTTCGGGTTGGCGGCGACCGGATGGACGACGCTATCGTGAGCTATTTGCGCCGCCAGCAGAACCTTCTGATTGGCGAATCCACCGCTGAACGGATCAAGACATCGATCGGAACTGCTCGGATGCCCGATGACGGACGTGGGACATCAATGCAGATCCGCGGCCGCGACTTGCTGAACGGCGTGCCGAAGGAGACCGAGATCAATCAGGCGCAAGTTGCCGAAGCTTTGGCTGAACCTGTGCAGCAGATTTGCGAAGCGGTCATGGGTGCGCTTGAAGCAACGCCGCCTGACCTCGCGGCTGATATCGTCGATCGCGGCGTCATGCTCACCGGCGGCGGCGCGCTTCTGGGGGAGCTCGATTTGGCGCTGCGTGAGCAGACGGGTTTGGGCATTTCGGTCGCTGACGAAAGCTTAAATTGCGTCGCCCTCGGAACAGGCAAAGCGTTGGAGTATGAAAAATTGCTCCGCCATGCGATAGATTACGACAGCTAAACCGCGCGCCAGGGGTGACCGATGGCGAAAGACCGTGATGACGACGACTACGCCCGCCCGGTCCGGCGATTGCTGTTGACCGTATTGGTGCTGTTTTTGATTTCGCTCACACTGATTTGGCGGATCGATAATCCCCGCATGGAACGGGTTCGCGCGGCCATAACGGACCGCGTGCTACCAAACATGGAATGGGCAATGGCGCCGGTCACGGGCATTGCGCGGATGATTGATGACTTCCAAAGCTATCAGCGGCTTTACGATCAGAACCAGGAATTGCGCCAAGCGCTGCAAGATGCCCGTGCCTGGCGCGAAGCCGCACTTCAACTTGAGGAAGAAAACGCCCGACTTCGCGACCTCGTTCGCGTCCAACTGGATCCTGAGCTGACCTTTGTTACCGGGATCGTTTTGGCCGATAGCGGATCGCCGTTTCGGCGGTCGGTCTTGCTGAACGTGGGTGCACGCGATGGCATCTTGGACGGCTGGGCGACGATGGATGGGCTGGGCGTGGTGGGCCGGATATCGGGTGTGGGGCAATCCACAAGCCGCGTGATCTTGCTGACCGACAGCAACAGCCGCGTGCCTGTCACGATTCAACCTTCGGGTCAACAGGCGCTTTTGATGGGCGACACCTCATCGGCGCCAATGCTGGAATTCATCGAAGACCCAGGCGACATTGCCCCCGGTGACCGAATTGTAACCTCCGGCGATGGCGGCCTGTTTCCGTCGTCGTTGTTGGTTGGCCAGGTCATTGTGACGCCCGATGGGCGGTATCGAACATTGCTTGCGGCCGATTACGCACGGCTGAATTTCCTGCGCGTCATGCGCAGCCATCCAGGCACAACGCTCAGCGATCCTGGTGGGCTGATCGGTCCGCCATGGCCGCTTAACGCGCGTGGCCCCGAGGTGGAGCCGCACGTCAGCGATACGGTCGACGCGCCTGTGCCCCGCCCAACGACACTGCCAACAGCGGGGATAAGTCAGTAGATGGGGCCTAGCGCTTGGCATATTTGGACGTACCGGCTGACTTTTGTCGTGCTGGGCTTGGCGATTATTGCCTTTTCGCTGTTGCCACTTGGACAGAATACCGGTGTTTTGGTCGGCCCGGATCTGCTTCTGGCATTCACCTTGGCATGGATATTGCGGCAACCGTCGGTTGTGCCAATCGGCGTGATTGTGGCCTTGTTTCTTACGGCCGATTTTTTGCTTCAGCGGCCACCGGGATTGTGGACAGCCCTGGTCTTGCTGGTCACGGAATCGCTCCGAACACGGCGCGCGCAAACAACGGAATACAACTTCATTGTGGAATGGGCCTGGGTCACGGTGGCCATCTTTACGATCATCGTCGGGGAAAGATTTGTCTTGTGGGTTTTGTTGGCCCCACAAAGCTCGCTTGGCTTGGCGCTGGTCTACGGCCTGACAACAGCGGCGGTTTATCCTGCCATCGTCCTTATCTCGCATTATGTAATCGGGTTGCGTAGATTGGGCCCGACCGATGCGGAATCCGTGTGACAGATGAAACGCACACCCAAGGAGATTGAGGAAAGCGCCCGCCAAGTAACCCGGCGTGGGTTGATCGTGAGCGTCCTGATGGGCACAACGGCGGCCGTCCTCGCTTTCCGCTTGCATCATCTCCAGGTCGACCGTGCGAGCGACTTCAGGCTACTGGCAGAAGAAAACCGGATTAAGGTCCGACTGCTGCCCCCGGCACGCGGTCTGATTTATGACCGAAATGGCGTCTTGTTGGCCGACAATGAGCAAAATTACCGCATCACGCTGATCCGCGAAGATGCGGGCGATGTTGACGCTGTGCTCGACCGCCTGACAGAACTCGTCACGCTCGATACGCGCCGGCTGGATCGGGTTCGCGAAGAGATCTTTCGCCGCCCACCATTTGTGCCGGTCACAATCGCAGATCGGCTGAGTTGGGAAGAGCTTTCAACCGTTGCCGTGAACGCACCAGCACTCCCCGGTGTCACGCCGGAATTCGGTCTCAGCAGGATATACCCCCTCGGCGCGGACTTCGCCCATGTTGTGGGCTATGTCGGCCCCGTTTCCGACTGGTATCTTGAAACCACGGGCGACAGCGATCCAGTCCTGCAAATCCCAGACTTCCAGGTCGGCCGCTACAATATCGAAGCACAGATGGAACGGCCGCTGCGCGGGCGCGCGGGCACACGCCGGGTGGAGGTCAATGCCGGTGGTCGTGTGATGCGAGAGCTTGACCGGGCGGAAGCGAGCCCCGGCTCCGACGTGCAACTTACGATCGATGCGGGGCTCCAAAACTACACTGAGGCGCGTTTGGGCAACGAAAGTGCGGGAGCCGTTGTCTTGGATGCCACTACGGGTGAGATTTTGGCACTTGCCTCCGCCCCAACATTTGATCCTAACCAATTTGTCCGCGGTATTAGCCAAACTGCCTGGACTGGGTTGAACGAAGACCGGTACAGGCCGCTCGCCAACAAGGCCACACAAGGGCTGTATCCTCCCGGCTCAACCTATAAAATGATCGTCGCGCTTGCGGCTTTGGAGGGCGGTCACGTTGATCCTGCGGAAACTGTCCGGTGTACCGGATTTGTGGAGCTTGGCGACCGGCGGTTCCATTGTTGGCGGCGCGGCGGCCATGGGCAGATGGACCTTATTGAGGCCATCAGCCAATCCTGCGACGTGTATTTTTACGATCTTGCGCAACGGGTCGGGATCGAGGCCATATCGGCGATGGCACGGCGGCTCGGATGCGGCGTTCGCCACGAATTGCCGCTCTCGGCGGTGGCAACGGGCCTTGCACCAACAATGGCGTGGAAGCGGGAGAACCGCGGCAGCGAATGGCTGGTCGGGGATACCCTGAACGTATCCATTGGACAGGGCTTCGTTCTGGCCTCACCATTGCAATTGGCGGTCATGACCGCACGGGTAGCAACTGGTCTGACAATCAGCCCGCGCGTGGTGAAGTCCTTGGCTGGAGACGCGACCCAAGCGGCCATGCCTGAGCCATTGGACCTCAATCCATCTCATCTCGAAATTGTCCGCGCCGGTATGTACCGGGCGGTCAATGACAGCGATGGTACAGCTTATAGCAGCCGTGCGGAAATCACCGATTATGTGTTTTCTGGGAAAACCGGCACCAGCCAGGTGCGCAACATCACGGCTGCCGAGCGCGCCGAAGGCGTCACGGCAAACGAAGATCTGCCCTGGGAACGCCGGGACCACGCGCTCTTTGTCGGCTATGCGCCACTTTCGGAGCCACGATTTGCGGTCTCAGTCGTCGTCGAACATGGCGGCGGCGGTGCGGCGGTTGCAGCGCCCATCGCGCGCGATCTGCTGCTGCGTGCGCAAGTCGGTGACGTACCCCCCACGGAGCTTTACCCTCCGGCAGACCGGCCCGGCATTGAAAGGATGCATGACAACATGCCGCTCATTGAGATTGCGCCCCCGTCAAACACGTCAGGTGGGCGGTCTCAGGCATGAGCTTTTTGGAATACACGGTCAAGACGACCCCGAGCGGGCTTCGAAAGTTCCTTTACTTCAATTGGCCATTGGTGGTTTTGGTTTCCGCTGTGGCCGGCATTGGCTGTCTGATGCTGTATTCCGTGGCAGGCGGGTCGATGAACCCCTGGGCTGGCCCTCAAATCCAACGTTTTACCCTAGGCTTCGTTATCATGTTCGGTGTTGCGCTGGTGCCCATTTGGTTTTGGCGCAATATGTCGGTCTTGGCTTATGCTGGCTCTGTCTTGCTGCTGATCTACGTGGAGTTTTTCGGGTTCACAGCCGGCGGCGCACAGCGCTGGATCGACCTGGGTTTTATGCGGCTGCAACCCTCTGAGGTTGCCAAGATAACGATCGTCATGCTGCTTGCGGCCTACTACGATTGGCTGCCGTCCGATCGCACATCGCGGCCCTTATGGGTGGCGCTTCCGGTTGCCTTTATTTTGGTTCCGGTTCTGCTGACCCTGCGCCAACCGGACCTGGGAACCGCGCTTTTGCTGATGTGCGGCGGGGCGGCGGTGGTCTTTATGGCCGGCGTGCATTGGATTTATTTCGCCGTGGCGTTGGTCCCTGCAATCGGTGCTGTGAACGCTATTTTCCTGCTGCGTGGTACCGCATGGCAACCCTTGCAAGACTACCAATATGACCGGATCGACGTCTTTTTGGACCCATCGATCGATCCACTTGGCGACGGATATCACATCACACAAAGCCAGATTGCCCTAGGCGCGGGAGGCATGTCCGGGCGTGGATTTATGCAAGGCACGCAGACGCAAAACGACTTTCTGCCCGAGGCACAGACAGACTTTATCTTCACGACGTTGGCCGAAGAATTTGGCTTCATAGGCTCCGCATCGCTGCTATTTCTTTACGTTCTCATCTTGGTCTTTTGTATTGCCACGGCGCTGCAAACCAAGGATCGCTATGCGTCCATTCTGGCCTTCGGCATCGCCGTGTCGTTCTTTTTGTACTTCGCTGTCAACATGGCGATGGTGATGGGGCTTTTACCGGTTGTTGGCGTGCCATTGCCGCTTGTGAGCTTTGGCGGATCGGCCATGTTGGTTTTGATGACCGCATTCGGGTTGGTGCAATCAGCCCATATTCATCGGCCGAGGTGACGCAAGCCGTCACCTAAAACGCCAAAGGAACCCACATGCCCAACATCCTATTCGCCGCCCACACAGAAAGGTGGGATACCTACGAGACGCCGCTGCGCAAGGCGCTGTCTGAAGTGGGGCTTGGGGCGGCATGGTTGGGCATAAAGGCCGAACCGGAAGAGGTTGACTACATCGTCTACGCGCCGAATTCCAAATTGCAGGACTTCACACCCTACCTAAAGCTCAAAGCGGTCTTGAACCTTTGGGCGGGGGTTGAGGATGTTGTCGGGAACCAAAGCCTCAAAGTGCCGCTGGCGCGGATGGTCGATCCCGGGTTGGAGGAAGGCATGGTCGAATGGGTCTGCGGCCATGTTCTACGTCATCATCTCGGCATCGACGCCCACGTCGCTGGCCAAGATGGCATTTGGCGTTTGGGTGCGCCGCCCTTGGCGCGCGACCGGCGTGTGACAGTATTGGGTCTCGGCGCGCTCGGCGCAGCCTGTGCACAAGCTCTTGCTGCTTTGAAGTTCAAGGTCACCGGTTGGTCACGAAGCCCAAAAAAGCTGCTTGGCGTGCAATGCCTGTCCGGTCCGAACGGCCTTGACGACGCGCTGCGTGACGCCGAGATCGTGGTTCTTCTCCTGCCCGACACAGCCGCTACACGCAACGTCATGGATGCCGCGGCGTTTGCATATCTGGCGCCCGGAGCCGTCGTCCTTAACCCAGGCCGTGGCCCGTTGATCGACGACAAAGCACTCTTAGACGCGCTTGATGCGGGCCAAATCGGGCATGCAACATTGGACACTTTTCGGATCGAACCACTGCCCGCCGACCACCCTTTTTGGGCCCACCCCAAAGTGACCGTGACCCCGCATATCGCCTCTGAAACGCGGCCGGACTCCGCTGCCCGCGTGATTGCCGAAAATATTCGTCGAGGAGAGGCAGGCATGCCCTTTCTGCATCTCGTCGATCGCGAGCGAGGTTATTAGCAAAGGGTGTTGCAACCGCCGCCGGCAGCGCTCCCGCCTGAATTGGCAAGGCCTAACACCGCGGACGGGCGGTTAGCGCAGCTTGGGCGGCCGCGCGGGGTCTTTGCCTGGCGCTTCGGGCAATTTCGGCTGTGGTGGTCGTGGTAAATCCACCGTTAGCCCTGCCGCCATGGCGCGTTCGGCCGCCACGCCGCCTGCGGGCAAAAACGCCAGATCGACAGATGCAGGATCAGTCCCAATGATGGCCAGCACTTCTCCGATGAGCTGCACCAGGACGGGCTCAGCCTCCTCGTTGGCGCCAATAAACGCGATGAAAGGACGCGCGTCCGAACCGCTATATTCTGCCTCAGCAAGTACCGCCGATTGCGCCAAGCCTTGCGTTGCAGCAAAGCGCGCCTCGATTTGCGGCAGGAGCGCGTCCGTCCAGCCACGCGGCGCCGCCAGGCGGCTCGGTTTACCCATCATGACTTTTGGAATGACCTGCATCTGTGCAAGCCAATCGACGGCGCTGTCCGGAAACAGGTATTCCTGCGACGTTCCCAGATTGAGACCAAGGCCGATGCCGCGATCGGCGAGCATATTCACAAGACTTCGGCCGGACAGGGCAACAAAGGGCGCACTGCTGGCGAAATCGACCAAACGCTCTTCGCGGTCGAACACCAATGCCACCTGTCCGTCACCTGCGGGAAAGAGCAGCGGCACAACCTGGCCCGCCTTGGCTTCGGCTTGGAGAAGCAGACAAAGTTCGCTTGCCGCAAGGGTTGCATAAAGCACGCGCGTCCGGCTTTCGTCCTCGGGCGTTTCTGACAGCGCTGCAACGGCGGCGTCCAGTGGCGTCATGCCAAGGCCTCGGCGACAGCGGTGCGTAAAGCCGGCAAGAGCTCTGTCTCAAACCACGGATTTTTCTTCAGCCATGCATTATTGCGCCATGAAGGGTGCGGTAGAGGAAACGTTTTGGGTGCGTGATCCCGCCAGGCTTTAACGTGGTCGCGCACGCTCTTCCCCCGAGCAAGATGCCAATCCAACGCGTAACGGCCGACCAACAGGGTCAAAGTCGCCGGACCCAGCCCTGACAAAACCGTGCTGCGCCATGTCCGGGCGCAAAGCACCGGCGGTGGCAAATCGGCCCCCGACATGTCGTAGCCTGGAAAGCAAAACGCCATTGGCAAAATCGCAATCCTTTCACGATCATAGAACGTCTCTGCCGTGACCCCCATCCATGCGCGCAATCGATCACCTGACGGGTCCGTAAACGGTCGACCAGAGGCATGGACCCGTGCACCCGGCGCCTGGCCTGCGACTAAAATCCTCGGCGTCGCGCGGCTCAGCCATACGACCGGGCGCGGTGCATGCTGCGTGGCCGTCGCGGCAAAGCGGTCTTTGCACAATCGGCAGGTCTCGATTTGATGTGTCAGCTCATCAAGCATGATCAGAAGGGATAGCAGGATCGTTTGCAACGAAAAGGGCTAGACAAAAATTCGTTATTTCTATAATTATAGAATCATGAAAATTGCAAATGATCTTCCCTCCCTCACATCGGCCGCGACCGCGTTTGCTGCCCTTGGTTCGGAACACCGGCTCGCGATATTGCGACGGTTGGTTAAGGCCGGACCCGATGGGCTGACAATCGGCGCTTTGGGCGAGGACGTTGATGTCTCGGGCTCGGTGCTGACGCACCACCTCAAGCAACTGGCCTCTGCCGGCCTTGTGGTGCAGCGGCGCGCGGGACGACAGATCTTTTGCACAGTAGACTTTTCGGCCGTCGAGGGGCTGTCGGACTATCTGGTTATGGAATGCTGCGCTGATCTGGGCGCTGACACATGGGATCATCGACATGGCTGATATCACCCAAGCCCCGCGCAGCGATTGGCGCGCATTTTGGCGCCGGACGGACAAGGTTGTGCTCACCTTTTTTGCTATTCTGGCTCTCGTTGCGGTCTTCGAGCCGGCCGCAACGTCACCTGTTTTGGTGGAGGCGTGGGATCATTTCCGGGGAACCCTGCCGTTCATCCTGTTTGCAGTATGCGCGATCGGGTTTTTGAAGGCCACCGGATCGGAACGACTGCTTGATGGCGCCTTTACCGGTCGCGAAACCCGGATGATTGGTGTTGGCGCGTCGGTTGGCGGCCTGTCCCCGTTCTGTTCTTGCGAGGTCATTCCGTTTGTCGCAGCGCTACTGACGGCCGGTGCGCCGCTGTCTGCGGTCATGGCGTTTTGGCTTGCATCCCCGCTTATGGACCCGGCGATGTTTGCCATCACCGTCGGCGGTTTGGGGATGGGGTTTGCCGTGGCAAAAACCATCGCGGCAATTTCCATCGGGCTTTTGGGCGGGCTCGTTGTGATGCTCCTGGCGCGAAGCGCAGTCTTTGCCAACCCACTGCGCGAAACAATGCAAGTCGGCGGCTGCTGCGGCGCAAAGAAACTGTCTCTGGACTGGAAATTCTGGAGAGCGGCGAACCGCCGCATCATCTTCGCAAAAGAAGCGTGGCAGAACTTCTTGTTTCTCGGAAAATGGCTTGCGCTAGCCTATCTGCTGCAAGCACTTTTAATCCGTTACGTCCCGGCAGAGCTTATCGCGGCGATCATCGGTGGTGACGGCGTTGGACCGGTCCTTCTTGCCGCGACACTTGGTGCACCGGCCTACCTTAACGGCTATGCAGCAGTTCCATTGGTGGCCGGTCTTCTTGAACAAGGGATGAGCTCGGGCGCGGCAATGGCCTTCATGATTTCCGGCGGTGTCAGCAGCATCCCGGCCATGGTCGCTGTGTGGGCGCTGGTGAAGCCTCGGGTTTTTGCAGCCTATCTGTCGCTGGCGATACTGGGATCGATTACCGCAGGGATCGTCTGGGGCGCTATCGCCTAGAGTGCGCAAATGTTGGACCTAAGCGGTTAGCCTCCGCACGTGCATGCCCGTTTCGTGATGGCCGATGTGTAGCAAATCGCGCCCAGTTAATTGCACGATAACGCCTCTTCCGGTATCGCGTTGAAAACACAACCGGAGAGCGCCGATGTATCGCGTCTGGGATTTCATCTCGCAATACTCGCTTTTTCTCATCGGCGGCGCCGTCATCGCGTTGGTCTGGGCCAATATAGACGCGGAAAGTTACCATCACTTCGTTGAGTTTGAGATCTTCCATGATTTCATAATCGGTCACCTACATGTCGATGAATCGGGCCATGCCGTTCGGTCCCTGACGCTGCATTACCTCGTGAACGATGTGCTGATGGCGTTCTTTTTTGCCATTGCCGCCAAGGAAGTGTGGGAAGCCGTTGTTCTCAAGAACGGCAGCTTGCGCGGCCGGAAGGCGGCAACGCCCCTTTTTGCAACCGCAGGCGGAATGTTCGGACCGATCGCGGTTTATCTGGGTATTGCGGCGGTCTTGGGATCGGATACCTACGACGCCGTGGCCAATGGCTGGGCGATCCCGACGGCAACCGACATCGCGTTTTCCTACCTTGTTGGCCGCATGATCTTTGGTGCAGGCCATCCGGCCGTGCGGTTCTTGCTGCTTTTGGCAATCGCCGACGATGCCGCAGGTCTTTTGATTTTGGCGATATTTTATCCCTCGGCCGAATTGGCACCTCAGTGGCTTCTGCTCAGCGCCGGCGCCGCAATTGGTGTGTTTGTTTTGGCAAATTGGCTACCCCGCCGCTTGGATCGCGGCAATCAATTGCGCCCGAATTCGACCTGGATGCGCAAAACACTCTCGTTTTGGCCATATCTCTTTGCCGGTTGTCTCAGCTGGTATGGGTTTCAGGAATCGGGTCTTCATCCCGCCCTCGGTCTTTTGCCCATCGTGCCAACGATCCCCCATGCCGACCGGGCATTTGGCATTTTCGCCGCCGCAGAGGTCTATTTGCACGACCTGCTAAACGAGATTGAACACGCCCTCAAAGTCCCGGTCGAGATCATTCTGGGTCTCTTTGGCCTCATGAACGCGGGCGTCGAATTCAGTTCCATGGGATCGGCGACGTGGTTGGTTTTGGCCGGTTTGCTTTTGGGAAAACCCGTCGGAATATTCCTCTTCGGCTACATCGCTGCGACCACTTTGAAGCTTGGCATACCAGATGGCATGCGGCTGATTGATCTGGTCGTGATTGGATTTGTCGCGGCGATTGGGTTCACCGTATCGCTCTTTGTTGCCTCGGTTGCATTTGACGCAGGGCCGATACAGGACGCGGCAAAGATGGGCGCACTCTTTAGCTTCTTTGCCGCGGTGCTGGCGTTTTTTGTTGGGCGCGTCTGCCGTGTGCAACGGCAACACGGCTGACAGGCGCAGGTTGGCTCAATCCACTCCCGCGATCCGGCGGTATGCCGCCTGTGGATTATTTGCCTTGGAAGTCGACGTGTTCATCGACATAATCCTGCCCTAGAGGGTCAATAACGAAAAAAGAACTCTCTCGTCCTATCCAGGTCGACGTTTAACCGGAAGGCTTTGGCCGAATGCTCGAGTTTGTGAATGTCTCGAAATCCTTTTGGACCGGGACCCAACGCAAAGTCATCTTGGATCGCGCATCTTTCCAAGTGCCGCTCGGGCGGTCTTTGGGAATCTTGGCGCCAAACGGCACCGGCAAGACCACGCTGATCAATATGATGGCCGGCCTCGAAAAACCTGACGAGGGAGAGATTTACAGGGCATGCCGGATTTCTTTCCCGCTGGGCTTTATGGGCGGCGTCATCAGCAAGCTGTCGGCGCATGAAAACGCGCGCTACATCGCCCAGCTTTACGGACTAGACCCCGATTATGTCTCTGCGTTTTGCCGTTGGCTGTGCGGAATAAAGGAATATTTCGACATGCCGTTCGGCACCTATTCCGCAGGTATGCGCGCGCGGGTCAACTTTGCCATCATGCTGGCATTGGAGTTTGATATCTACCTGATCGATGAAGGCATGCCGGCATCGGTGGATGTCGATTTTAACCGCCGCGCCGGGGCCATTCTGTCGGACCGTCTGAAAACCTCAACCGTGGTGATCGTATCCCATCAGGCCGAAGTGTTGGAAAAGTTCGCACATCGGGCCGCTGTTCTAAAGCATGGCACGCTCCACCATTTCGACACGCTCGAAGAAGCGAAACAGCTTTATGACTACGCGACCTAAGGGCCGGAAATTCCGGATACGCCGAGGCTTTGGCGCTTCGGATGACGCAACATCGGCCGCCGCCGAAGCGGCATCTACAGATCCGGCCACGTCAGAACCGATCAATGCGCCGTCTGCGGGGTCTCAAACCGAACCGCCCGCCCAAGAAAGGCTTGCCGGCGCACCAACCAGCGACGCCGCTATCGCAAATGCAGGAGCCAAATCAGGCGGAGCGCAACCGGCAATCGGCGGCACCGCCGATGCGGCGGACGCGGCCATGCCGCCCGCACCACCAAAGCCGCCAGACCGCCCCGGCGACGATCCGGAGATCTTGGCGATTAAGGCGGAAGGTTTGACCGGTCGGCAATTGCGCATGGCCCGACGCACGGCTCTAAAGCATGGGGTCACTGCGACCTCTGACTACGATGCCGTACGACAGTTGCGCGCCCGCGGGATCGATCCATTTGCCAGATCGAATATGCTGGAGTTGATTGTAAGCGACGATGAAAAGGCGCAAGCGTCAGGTGGCAGCCTGCCAGCGGAGCGCCAGACGACCGAACCCGCTGTCCAGCGCGCACCTGGTC
The DNA here is from genome assembly GCA_039183205.1 of Pseudomonadota bacterium. Classification (GTDB taxonomy): domain Bacteria; phylum Pseudomonadota; class Alphaproteobacteria; order Rhodobacterales; family Rhodobacteraceae; genus HKCCE3408. The sequence continues at coordinate 64,083 of JBCDBR010000018.1, forward strand.
TGCCGATCAGCGACAATGATCGCGCGGCAGAGATCATGGTCGTCCAACGTGACATTGCAAAACGACGCCAGCGCCGCATGGTTTTGCTGGCGACGCGCTTGGCCTTTTTTGTCGGATTGCCGACGTTGATCGCTGCGTTTTATTTCTACGTTGTTGCCACGCCGCTTTACGCCACGAATACCGAATTTGTGATCCAAAAGGCCGAAGCGGGCGGCGGCGGCGCGAACCCGCTATCGGGCTTTTTCGGCGGGACCTCCTTCGGCACGGTCCAAGAGTCCATTGCTGTGCAGAGCTTCTTGGAAAGCCGAGAAGCAATGCTGCGCCTCGACGAGGAGTTGGGGTTCCGCGAACACTTTTCGGCGCGCAACATCGACCCGTTGATCCGGCTTGATCGCAATGCGACAGACGAAGACATGTTCGACGTGTACCGCCGCAACTTGCGCATTGGATACGATCCGACCGAAGGCCTTATCCGCATGGAAGTGCGGGCGGCAGACCCGGCCACAAGCCAACGATATTCCGAGGCCTTGATTGGCTATGCCGAAGAGCGCGTTGACCAAATGAGCCAACGTGTGCGCGAAGACCAAATGGCCGGTGCGCGCGATAGCTTCGACGAAGCCGAAGCGCAGTTGCAAGCCTCGCAGCAGCGTGTGTTGGAGCTTCAGGAACAGCGCGGGGTATTGTCGACCGAGGCAGAGGTTTCGACAGTATTCCAACAGATCTCGACCTTCGAATTGCAATTGCAGGAAGAACGTTTGCGCTTGTCGGAACTTTTGTCGGTGGAACGACCAAACGAAACGCGTGTCGATGTCAGCCGGCAGAATATCGCGCGGCTGGAGGATATCATCGCTGATCTCCGCGGCGGTTTGACGACCGCCGACGGCGAAGATGTCTCCCTGGCGCGCATCTCTTCTGAACTTGTTGTCGCGCAGGCCGATATGGAAACCAGGCAACTCATTCTGGCCCAAGCATTGCAGCAGATGGAGACCGCCCGGATCGAGGCAAATCGGCAATCGCTTTATCTCTCGATTAGTGTGTTCCCGGTTTCTCCCGATGCCGCGGCCTATCCGAAAGCCTTTGAAAACACGCTGCTGACGCTGTTGGTCTTCGCCGGCATTTACCTGTTGCTATCGATGACGGCATCTATCTTACGTGAGCAAATCTCAGCATGAGCGATGTGACCATCGGTTCGGTGGTTTGTGGGGCCAATCAACCGCTGACCGTCATTGCGGGCCCCTGCCAACTCGAAACCAAAGATCATGCCGTCATGATCGCGCAAACCATGGCCGACATTTGCGCGGCCGCGGGTGCGCAGTTCATCTTTAAGGCCAGCTACGACAAGGCCAACCGGACAAGCCTTGCCGGAAAACGTGGACCGGGCATGGCGGCGGGTCTTGAAATCTTGGCAGAAGTCGGCACGCGCGTGGGCGTTCCGGTTTTGACGGACGTGCATGCGCCGGAACATTGTGCCACCGCCGCAAAGGCGGTCGACATCTTACAGATCCCCGCATTTCTTTGCCGCCAAACAGACCTGCTCGTGGCGGCCGGTGAAACCGGCACGGCGGTGAATATCAAGAAAGGCCAGTTTCTCGCCCCTTGGGACATGGAACACGTCGCTGCTAAGGTCGCCAGCACGGGCAATGCGCGTATCCTATTGACCGAGCGCGGCGCGTCTTTTGGGTACAATACCCTGGTCGCAGATATGCGCAGCCTGCCGCAAATGGCGAAAACCGGATATCCCATTGTGATGGATGCCACCCATTCGGTGCAGCAGCCCGGTGGTCAAGGCGGCGCGTCCGGCGGGCAACGCGAATTCGCGCCGGTGATGGCGCGTGCTGCTGTCGCCATTGGCGTCGCGGCCGTCTTTATCGAGACCCACGAAGCACCGGATACGGCGCCGTCGGATGGGCCCAATATGATCCCATTGGATGAAATGCGCATGTTGGTCGAGACGCTCATGGCATTCGATCGCGTGGCAAAAGCTGCCCCATTGGCGTTTTGAACGCCGAAGCGGTCCGGCATTTTCCGTGGACACCCACCATCTACCGCCCCCTTTTCCCCGGACGCGCGCCCGATTAGGTTGCGCAAGACCCAACGAGGCTTCGATGCGCACTATTCTGCTCATTTTCATTGTCCTGCTTGCGAGCCCGGTTTTGGCCCAGTCCGAACAGCCGCAGGGCGAGATTTCAGTTCAAAACGACATCGCGGCCGATGCGCGGATGGAAAACCGAATTCGCGAAATTCTCAGCCAGTTGGATGGGTACACTGATGTCACGGTCGTCGTCGCCGATGGGATCGTCACTTTGGAAGGCACAGCCTTGGAAACCGCCCAGATCACGGCGCTCACTGAATTGGTTGGCCGCGTTGAGGGCGTTGTGGCCATCGAAAACAACGTGGCAGAGACAACCGATGTGGTGCAGCGGCTCAACCCCGCCGTTGATCGCATTCGAAACCGTGTCGTTCAATTGCTGGCCCTGTCGCCGCTTTTGCTTGTGGCCATTGGCGCAGGGATCGCCGTTTTTCTGTTGGGCCTGTTCATCGCGCGGGCGAAACATCCCTGGGATCGGATTGCACCGAACCGCTTCATCGCCGACATATATCGACAAATGATCCGCCTGGTTTTCGCCGTGGCTGGTGTGGTTTTGGCGCTTGATCTGCTTGGGGCGACCGCCCTTTTGGGAACATTCCTCGGCGCGGCCGGTATCGTTGGTTTGGCCATCGGGTTTGCCGTGCGCGATACCGTGGAGAACTTTATCGCGTCCATCATGCTGAGCGTTCGGCAACCGTTTCGCCCAAAGGATCTGGTGGAGATTGAGGGCGACATGGGCCATGTCATCCGCCTGACAAGTCGTGCCACAATTCTGCTGAGCCTTGACGGCAATCATATCCGCCTGCCCAACGCAACCGTCTTTAAGGCCCGGATCGTGAATTACAGTCGCAATGACGAACGACGGTTCACGTTCGATCTGGGTGTGGCCGCCGATGCCGACATTGCCGATGCGCAAGCGATCATCCTTTCTGCGCTGCAAGAATTGCCGTTCCTTCTGAAATCCCCGGCGCCCGCTGTTTGGGTTAACGGTCTGGGTGACAGCACCACATCCATCACCGGGGCGGGCTGGATAGCACAGCACGAAACCTCGATTTCGATGGCCAAAGGCGAGGCCATACGAATTGCTAAGGCGCGGCTAGAGGCGGCTGGCATTGGCTTGCCAGAGCCGACGTTTCGGCTGTTGACCGACGGGGCCGCACCACAGCGCACGCCCATAGCTCCCGCGCCTGTCACAGTGCAAAAGATCCAAGCGCCGGAAGGTGCGGAGCTCGAACGCATGGTCGACGCTGAACGCGAGGTCTTGGCCGAGGAGGATCTGTTAGCTCGCCAGGCACCGCAGGAATGAGCACAATACTCGCTCGGCTTGATGCATGGCTTTCGCACCTGACCGAACGGCGCGTTGCGGCCGGCGTGGCCGTCGCTGTCTTTGCGATCGTTCTCTTTCTTCCGGCGTTTGTGAGCTTGCCGCTCACCGACCGCGACGAGGCGCGATATGCCCAAGCCAGCCGCCAGATGGCTGAAACGGGCGATTTGATCGACATCCGCCTTGGCGCGGGGCCGCGTTACAATAAGCCTGTCGGCATCTACTGGTTGCAGAGCGCGGCCGTTTGGATCACCGGCGAAAGCCGGGAGATGTGGGTGTACCGGTTGCCTTCGTTGATCTCCGCGGTTGCTGCATCGGTGCTGACCTACCTTATCGCCCTCAGTTTAATGGGTGGCCGTGTTGCGTTGCTTGCTGGGCTCTTGATGGCCTCGACGCTGACCCTTGGCGCCGAGGCACGGATTGCCAAAACCGATGCTACCCTTTTGGCGACGATCCTGCTTGCGATGTGGCCGCTGGGTAAACTCTACATGACCGGCACATTGGCCCGGCCAGGGCTCTTTTGGGTCGCGCTCGGCGTCTCGATGTTGATCAAGGGCCCCATCGGCGTCATGGTCGCGGGATCGGCTCTGGGCGTTTTATCGATCCTGCGCCGCGACATTGGCTGGATCGCGCCTCTCGGGCCGAAATCGGGTGCCGCAATTTTTGTTGCGATTGTCCTGCCTTGGTATCTCGCCATCACATTCGTGTCTGGCTGGGCATTCTGGGAAGCCGCCCTAATCGACGATTTTCTGTCGAAGATCGGCGAGGGCCAGGAAAGCCATGGCGCGCCGCCGGGCTCCTATCTTTTGGGGGTTTGGTTCACATTCTGGCCGGCGGCCATCTTGCTGCCACTCGGGCTTCGCTACGGTTGGCATTATCGCAAAGAGCCCGCGGTCATATTCTGTCTTGCTTGGGTTGTGCCGTCATGGATCGTCTTTGAGCTCACCGCAACGAAGCTATTGCACTATGTCCTACCGCTTTATCCAGCGCTTGCGATCTTGACAGCCGCAGGCTGGCTTCAACTTTCCCAGGCGCCCGGTCGTGCCCTGCGGATCGGCGCAGCCCTCGTCTTGGCGATCGCGATCGTGTTCGTCGCGGCGCCCTTGGTCTTCACACTACGCTTTGGCGGATGGCCGGGGCTTTACTGGATATTGGGCACGCTCATCCTGGTTGGTGGGGCTTTGGTTTTTTGGTCGGCGTTCCGCGCAGGTCTAAAATATGCCACTGCATGTGCCGGCGGCCTTCTTAGCATCGGTGCCATGACAGCGGTTTTATCGAGCCTCGCCCGGTTCGAGCCTCTGTGGCCGGCCAACGCGTTGGCTGCCATGATCAGCCAGATGCCGTGCCCCGCGCCACGGGTATTTTCCATCGGCTATCATGAGGCGTCACTGATTTTTGCCACATCAAGTTGGCCGGCATTCACATCCGCCGACGTCACGGTGGCAGAGGCCAGCGCCTCAGGTTGTGCGATTGTCTATGTCGAGGCGCGCCATGCCCAGGAATTCCAAGACGCGTTGGGGACAGCCGTGCCGGTAGAGATCGGTAGATTTGACGGCTTCAACATGGGGCGCGCTGAAGAAATCTCCGTTGTCGCTTGGGGCTTTATCCAAGACGGCTAAGGCCATTGCGGAGTGCTCGGAACCCTCGTGCAAGGCCCCGACCGGCGCCAAACCAAACGCGGCGAAACCATGCATCAAAAGCCACAAAGGCTGCGACCTGGCCGACCCACCCCAAGATCGCCCCCGCCATGACCTGCCAAACGTCATGGGCGCCGACCTCAATGCGACTGCCGCCAACCAGGCCGGCCGCCATTCCAGCCATCACCTGCGCAGGTGGATTGCCCGCTAAACAATGCTGTGCCATGCCAGCGGCCCCGAACGCGGCGGCTGTGGTATGACCCGACGGCATGCCGTGGTAACCACCATTGGGACGGGCATTGATCTCGGTCTCTCCCAGGCCATGTTTGGAGGACTGCATCATCACTGTCACGGCGATGTAGCGCCCCGTATAGCGGACGCCCTGACCGGTTGCGATTGCGCAGGTCAACCCGGTTAGTGGCAAGGTCACTTGCAAGGTATCGCCGACGCCAGAGACCGATTTGTCAGAAATCGCGATCGACCCCACAATAAGAACTAATACCCAGACAAGTGCCCGGTTCTTCAACCCCGCCATGTCTGCCCCCAATTCTTCGCCGCCGCGACGATCCGCGCACCGTCTGCGCGCAAGCCCGACCATGTCACGCGATCCATTACCTCTTGCAAGCGCAGGCGCGCGGCCAACCAATGGGCCAACGTCACCATGAGCAAAACGGCCCAGACAGCGTCAGAAAGATAATGGCGGCCTTTCATGACGCGCATGCCAGCGCCGATCACGATCAACGCCCCCAACGCAACCAACAATGCCCGGCGATTGCGAACCCGGTTCCAGAACGCGACCCCCAGCAAGATGGCCAAACAGGTGACGCCTGCCGCTTCGCCGGACACGAAAGAGCAATTGGCGGCACAATTTCCGGCCCATTCCCAAGCCGGTGTAAACGGATGTGGCCCGCCAAATACGTCTGTATCGGCCGGCCGTGCCCGGCCCCAATACGTCTTGAGGACGCCATTGACCAAGACCAGCGGACCCAAGAAAATGAACAGCAGGGCAAACGCCCAGATGCGACCCGGGATTGCCGGAGCCGGCGTTGCAAGCAGTGCAAAGGTGCCAAAGATGAGCGCAACCAAAGTTGCAATTTCAGCCGCATTCCAGATCGCGTTACGCAGAAACTCCAATGGCCTATTCTCTGCCAAGGGAAAGCTGCTTGAGGCCGGATCGTAAAACAGCCCCGAAACCCAAAGATCGATGCCCGGAAAAGCCCCAAAGAGGAAAAAAGCGGCCAGCCAACATGCAGCAATGCGGCCCGTCACGGCTGCGCCCAGCAATCGGCTGCAGTGCGGTAGATGTAAATCGTACGATTACGATAGGCGGGTCCGGCATTCCAAGAGGCAAGCGGCGTCTCGGAACATTGCGACGCTGCATCAAAGCTGACAAAGAGCACCGGGCTTGTGCCCGAACCCTGCAATGCGTAGCGCTGGGCGTAGTAGTTATCAGGCGGGCCAACCGGCGGCGTGGAAAAGACCGATAGATCGGAATCGCGCGCAGCATAAAAAAGATCGGCTAGGATATCGCGATGGGTTGCAACCAGCGTATCGATGCCCTGAGCTTGGGCCTCACTTAGAATGCGCGCGCTTGTATCGGCGCGCCCGACATATCGCCTCAGCAGCAGCCGCTCTCCGTCCCGGGCCATCCAACGGTCCGCATTGCTGCTGAGTACCGGAATCGCCACCGCAATTGCGATGTTGATCGCAAGGCCGAGGGCTAGAACCACACGCGCGGATTGCCACAGTAACGCGACCGTAAGCACAGTCGCCGCGACATAAGCGGTGACCGCCCAATTTGCGTATGCCCGGTCCAGCAATGCCTGGCCAAGCACCAAAAGCAAGATCGGAAAAGATAGCGCCACGAGTAGCCGCATACGCCAGTCTGCGTGCCTGATACCTGCCCAAACAGCCCAAAGGTATGCTGTGAAAAACACCGGCCCCACCACGCCAAATTGCGTGCTGAAAAAGCCCAAAGCACGATCGGGGTTTAGCGCAAAGGCCTCACCCACCCAATTGGCGTTGTCCGCCGTATGGTTGATTGTCACCAAATCGTTTTGAAGGTTCCAGATAATGTTAGGGGCAATGACGATGGCAAACGCGATCGCGGCCAGCAAAAGATCGCGCCAAGCGATGCGGGCCTGCGGGATCCGCCATGCCCCTATTGCTGCGCATATCACGAAGTATAGCGCTGCGTATTTCGCCAAAAAGCCGAGCCCCAGACACAGACCGAGTAAAATCGCGAGACCGCCTGAAGGACCCCGGACCAGCCGTAGCCACAACCACATGGCCGCTGCGAAGAACGGCAAAAGGATCGTGTCGGTGGAGATCAAGGACGCGCCGACACTGGCAAACGGCATGGTGACATAGGCGCAACCCACGACGACAGCTGCGGGCTTGGTCGTTACTTCGCTGGCGGCTCCGATCAGCAAAACAGCCGTTGTGGCATGAAAGACAGCGCCCGGCATGCGGATCCAGAATGCGCTGTCGGACCCGGCGATGTCGGTCACGGCTCGGATCACCCACCCAATTAGCGGTGGCTTGGAATAGTACCCCCAATCCAGCGTCTGACCCCACAGCCAGTATTGCGTTTCGTCAACGAAAAGGTCCGCTGTCGAAAACGACAGCATCACCAACCTGTAGAATGTGATCGCCAAGATCACAGCCAGGCCCAGTATCAGCGGATCACGCGCCCAAGCGTCGCTTTTCTGCATAGATCAGCCACAAATTACGAGAATAGATGAACACACCGAGCGCTTGCCCCAACATGAAGACGGGATCGCCGCGATGAATGGCATAGGCAAAAAGCGTGATCCCTCCAACAATGGAAAACCACCAAAAGAGCTCTGGCACAACAACGCGGCGTTCTTTTTCGCTGGCCAGCCATTGCACGACAAAGCGCATAGTGAACACCAGTTGCCCACATAGGCCAATGACAACCCAAATGAGCTCCGCCGTCGTTTCGACCTTGAAAAACGCAAGCAGTCCCTCAATCACGCCAAAGGCTCCGTCCGTGCCGGCTCTTCGGGCGTGACGGTCTTGGCCCGCCGGATCAGCCAAGCCACGCCGATCAAGTCGTAAAACCCCACGAGGGCGCGCCCAAAGTTGGTGTATTTGGAACGTCCGCCGCCGCGTTCGCGATGCGCCACATCAACATGCGCCACACGAAATCCTTGGCGCGCAAAAAGCGCTGGCAAATAGCGGTGCATGTGGTTGAAATACGGCAGTGTGAGGAATGCGTCGCGCCGAAAGGCTTTGAGCCCACAGCCGGTGTCCCGGGTAGCATCGTTCAGCATCCAAGCCCTTACGCCATTTGCAAAACGAGAGGCTATTTTCTTCGACCATGTGTCTTGGCGTTTGACCCGTTGACCTGCAACCAAGCCCAGATCGGTTGGCGCATCAGCCGCCAAAAGCGGTGCGACCAAATTCGGGATTTCAGAGGGCGGATTCTGCAGATCACCGTCCAAGGTGCAAATCACATCGCCGCTTGCGGCCAAGACACCAGAATGAACGGCCGCCGATTGCCCCCCTGCGCTGACATGTCGGATCAACCGCAGCCACGCACGAGATGCCATCTGATCACTGATGATGTCGGCAGTCCCGTCGGACGAGCCATCGTCAACCAGCAAAAGCTCCCAACTTCCAAGGTCAGCGCACGCGGCTTCGATCTCGCGGACCAGCGGGGTGACGTTCATGGCCTCGTTGTGCATCGGTACGACGATGGATAGCATGATCCTCTGCCCTTTCCGGCCCGCTCTGTGGACGGGTTTCGGTATTGCGCGCCAAGGTTAGTCGATCAAGGCCGGGCGCACCACCACCAAGGCGAAGGACCAAATTCGGTCTTGTTTTTTGTCAACAGGTCTTGATCCACCCTCTCCGGCGGCGTAACTAGCCTCGTCACTGTTGGGGTGTAGCCAAGCGGTAAGGCAGCGGTTTTTGGTACCGTGTACCGTAGGTTCGAATCCTACCACCCCAGCCAATACTTCCCACGAACCATTGCTACGCCAGACCGGCCGGAATTCCCCGGTGTTTTCCGGCGGTTTGTGATGGGTGTGCCGAAATGCAGACAGCGGAAGCGTGGTGATTGCGGCGGCCAATGCCCATTTGTCTGGAACAGGGACTTTCGCGATACGCGACGAGGTTTGGTTATAGGGAGGCGATGCGCTCGCGTTGCGCCGCCCAGTCGGCAGGCACGTCGTGGCGGAGGAGCCAGTCGGAGGTCAGGCCCATTGCTTGCGCGCCTTGCGTGATGTCCCTGACGATTTCCGGTGCTAGAAATGCCAGACCTACAATTTGCTGGATGCGCCGCTTTGCGGTTTGCTCGGAAGATGCAACCTCGTCGAAGCTCTTCCCAAGCTTGAGAGCCGTATAAACACGACTTGCTAGACGAATGTTGTCCGAGAGCTTTTGGTCGACTTGCCGCGCCGCATGGCACACCAACATCTTCATCTCCACACCGCGCCGCCGCCCGGTCAAGAGGCTGAGCCTCTCCACCAGCTAGGCGAAATCTCCCAAGGACCGCGTGAGCCGGTCAATCTTGTAAACGACGATCTGATCGACCTGTTTGGCGTCTACATCTGCCATCAAACGCTGCAAGGCCCGCCGGTCGGGATGGCCACCCGAGAGCCCGCCGTCGTCGTATTGCGTTGACATCAGCTCCCAGCTCTCGTGCCTTTGGCTAGCGATGTAGGCCTCACAGGCCTCACGCTGCGCGTCAAGAGAATTAAAGTCCTGTTCAACACCATCCTCGGAGCTTTTCCGAGTGTAGATTGCACATCGAATGCGGCGCATCAGGAGGCTTTCTTCGAACCAAAGAAGCGCGGCCCGTTCCATTCGGCACCGGTGATGTGCTTGGCAACCGCGCGTAGCGAACGAAAGCTCCGATCATCCAGGTCGTAACCATCCCTGATCACCCTGACCCGATATACCCGCCCATTCCATTCCCTCACCAGTTGGGCGCCTGGAGTCAGCGCTGCTTTCGATTCAGGTGAAGCGTCGGCTTGCGGCATTCACCGGCGCTCCCTTGGACTGTGTGGACGAACTCATCATCACATCTGGCAATCAAGGCGCTCTGTTGGTTGCCTTGGGCTCAGTCGTCGATCGCGGCGCAAAGGTCGCCATCATGGAGCCGGACTAATTCGCCAAACGGAAACTGGTGCGATTTTTCGGCGAGGAGATCATGCCCATCCCGCTACATTACCATGGCACGGATGAGCAGGGCGGACCCGATCCGGCGGCGTTGGAAGCCGCCTTTGTCGCAGGGGCGGAGGTTCTGGTCTTTTCCACGCCGAGCAATCCCACCGGACATGTGTATTCCGAGACCGCCGTCAACTGCATCGCGGCGCTGGCGGCAAAGCGTGCTGTCACGGTTATTGTCGATCAGCTCTATTCAAGGCTGCTCTACGGCCATGAGACCTACACCCATCTCCGGGCCTGTGCGACGCGGCTGGGAAACCTCGTGACGATCATGGGCCATCCAAGACGGAATCGCTCAGTGGCTTCCGTCTGGGCGTCGCCTTCGGGACGGCCGGTTTGATCGAGCGGATGGAAAAGCTGCAGGCCATCGTGTCGGTCGGGGCCGCAGGCTATAGTCAGACGGCCCTATCGACGTGGCTTCATGAACCTGCCGGCTGGGTTACAGAGCGGATTTCCAAGCATCAGGCGATCCGGGACGATCCGCTCAAGGTGTTCCGCGATGCGGGCTTCCCGACGGCGACGCCACAGGCGGGGAGCTACCTGTTCCCCGAACTGCCAAAACTGGTGGTCTCACCGGAGTTTTTTGTCGGTCTGTTGCGCCTGCAAGCCGGGGTCACCGTGAAACCGGGGTCCGAGTTCTCGCCGCATACGGCATCGAGCATCCGGCTCAACTTCTCGCAAGATCATGCGGCATCCGTGGCCGCGGCACATCGCATCGTGGAATTGGTCGGAAGGTTTCGCGCATGAAGGTCGGCATCGCCGGGATGGGGGCTGTCGGCATGCGCGTTGCGCAAGAGCTGAACCGAGGCGGCACCGGCGGGCTCCAGTTGGCCGGTTTTTCGGCCCGCAACGCGCAACGCGCCGCTGAACTGAACGGGCAACTCACCGCGGCGGTGCCATATCATGCGCTCACCGAGATCGCCCATCACTGCGATCTGGTGATCGAGAGGCTTCCGCCGACGCGCTTCAATGAACTTGCCACATCCTTTCTGCGCGTCGGCAAGATCCTCGTGGTATTGTCGGCAAGTTAATTGCTGGGTCGGCAGGACCTGATTGACCTGGCGGAGGGCACCGGTGCAAAGATCGTGATCCCGCCGGGTGGTATGCTCGGTCTGGATGCCATCAAGGCAGTCGCAGTCGGGCACATCGACTCTGTTGTGGTCGAGACCCGCAAGCCGGTCGCAGGCCTGATCAAGGCACCTTACGTGGCGCAGATGGACATCGACCTGGCGACCCTGACGGAGCCATCCCTGATCCTGGAGGTGTCGGTGACCGAGGTGGCCCGTGCCTTTCCTGCCAACGTCAACGTCGCCGC
>JBCDBR010000019.1:0-73482 GCA_039183205.1 Pseudomonadota bacterium
CATGACGCCGATAGTTCTTAGGGGTTTAGCGCGCGCACTAGCCCGGTTCGCTGCGCGTCGCGATGACCGTCCGGTCGCAAACGTGTTCGGCGGATCGATCCAGACGACATAGACGATCGGCCCCGGCCTGCCGGCCCTGTCCGCAAGATCGTGCAGAACCGGGCGCCGTACGCACATCGTCCTCGACGGCATTATGCACCCCGCAGGACTGCTTTGTCAGATGGCTGGAAGGCGAACCCGTTCGACCACAGCGCGGTAACCACGGCAATGATCACGCCGACCTCGCCCAAAGCATCAGCTCATTAACACCGAAAAGAGCCGTCATTACCGCAAGAAGTATGACCGTACAAAAGTGCCCAATACCGCCAGGCCAGGTGATCTCGGCGCACAATTCAAAGCTTCCGGTGTCGCTTTTGCGCCCGGTCACGTCGATTGGGTGGGGCCTGAATTTTGGCGCTCTGGCACCAGTGGTAGGGCAAAGAATTGCGGGAAGGGCGTAATGAAAACCCAAGTCAAAGCATTGGTTGTCGGCGGTGGCGCGGTGGGCACCGGCATCGCGTACCATTTGGCGCGCGCAGGTTGGTCGGATGTAATGTTGCTGGAGCGTGATGAACTGACCAGTGGATCGACCTGGCACGCCGCGGGCCTCTTGCCGCTGTTCAACATGTCCTACGCCACAAGCCACATCCATGACTACAGCGTGAAATTCTACAAAACGCTAGAGGAAGAGACGGGGCTCAATCCTGGGTTTTACGTCGTTGGCAATCTGCGCATGGCACAGTCGCAGTCGCGAATGGATGAATACATGCTGTATGCCAGCACGGCCGAGACGGTGGGTATTCCCTATGAATGGTTGACACCGGCGGAAATCAAAGACCGCTATCCGCTCGTGCGTACCGAAGATTTGGTGGGTGCGATTTACCATCCGACAGATGGCTACATAAATCCCGCCGATGTCACGCAAGCCATGGCAAAGGGCGCGCGGCAACGCGGTGTGACCATCGAACGGCGCTGGCAAGTCGACGGCTATGCTTGGGCGGACGATCACTGGAAGGTGACGGTGACCAAAATGGCCGAAACGGGTGGCAATCTGGTCCCCACCGATGAGCAAATGGTGATTGCCGCCGAACACGTGGTCACGGCCACCGGCAATCACGCGCAGCGCACGGCGCGGCTTTTGGGGCTGAAGATCCCCGCCATCCCGGTCGAGCATCAGTATATCGTGACCGAGCCGGACCCGGCCTTGGCCGAATGGCGCAAGGCCAACCGGGAACATCCCGTTCTTCGCGATGCCGATGCTAAATGGTATGTTCGGGAGGAACGCGGCGGTTGGATCTTGGGTCCGTATGAGTTTGGGGCGCCGGCCCGCTTTGCCTACGACGTGCCCGAGAGCTTCCGTGCCGATCTCTTCCCGCTGGATTTAGATCGGATTGAGGAAGAATACATGTCGATGATCCATCGCATTCCATCCTCGGAAACGGTTGGTCTCAAAGACGACTATAACGGTCCGATCTGCTATACGCCCGACGGCAATCCGTTGGTCGGACCGGCGCCGGGGCTGCGGAATATGTGGCTGGCCGAAGGGTTTTCCTTTGGCATCACCGCGGCCGGGGGCACTGGGTATTACCTCGCGCAGATGATGGTCGAAGGCGAGGCCGAGATCGACATGGCCTCACTCGATCCCAAGCGCTACGGGCCATGGATGACAACCGAATACGCCGTTCAAAAGAACGAGGAATGTTATTCGCACGTCTATATTCTGCACCACCCAGACGAAGAGAGAGAGGCTGCGCGACCACTGCGCACCGCCCCGGCCTATGATCGGCAAAAGGCGCTCGGCGCGCAGTTCGGCCAAGTCAATGGCTGGGAGCGACCGAATTATTACGGCCCGAAAGATGCGCCGGATAACTTCGATCATGACGCGCGGTCCTTCCGTCGCGGCGCATGGTGGCGCTTTGCGGTCGAAGAAGCAAAGTCCGTGCGTGAGGCCGCAGGTCTCATCGATGCGACCGCATTCGCCAAACATCGGCTCAGCGGTCCGGGTGCAACGTCGTTTCTGGATTGGTTTACCTGCAATAAGCTGCCAAAGGTCGGCCGCATCAACCTCACTTACGCGTTGACCGAGGCCGGGACAACGCGGACAGAATACACCATCGTGCGGTTGGCAGAGGATGATTACTATCTCGTCTCGGCTGGCGCATGGGCGGCATATGACCAGGATTACCTCTATAAGGCCATTGCCGACAAAGAGGATGAGTTCGGACGCATCAACGCGGAAGACGTCACAACGAAATGGGGCGTTTTCGCCCTGGCCGGTCCAAACTCGCGAGATGTCTTGAACGCGCTGGTCCGGGATGTTGAGCCGCAGACCGCGTTGTCAAACAAGCGTTTCCCCTGGCTTTCGATGCGGCATATCGAGTTGGGCATGTGCCCTGTGATGGCGATCCGCGTGGCCTATACCGGTGAATTGGGCTGGGAGCTTCACCACCCGATCGAAATGCAGACCTATCTTTGGGATCAACTAATGACCGCCGGCGCCGCGCATGGGCTGAAACCCGTCGGTGCGCGGGCGCAGAATTGGCTTCGGCAAGAGAAAAGCTATCGTGCCTTTGGCACTGAACTTGGCCGGGACGCTACGCCGTTGGAAGCTGATCTGCCGCGGTTCATTGACCCCACAAAGGCGTTTCGCGGTAAGGCTGCCATGGAAGCACTTGGCGTGCGGTCGAAATGCATAACGCTATTGATCGATGGGACAGCTGATGCCGATCCCTGGGGCCGAGAGGCGCTTTATGACGGTGAGACGAAGGTCGGGCGCCTCACCTCGGGCGGCTATTCCGTCGCGTTCGGAAAGTCCATCGGCATGGGATATGTGGCGCCGGAATTGGCTGTGCCGGGTCGACAACTGAAAGTGCGCATGTTCGATGCTCTTTGGGATGCCGAGGTTGTCGCGGACAGCCCATACGACCCCACAAACGAACGCATTCGGCAGGATGGATGAATTCCGCAGAAGCGCACCGCCGGGGGCGACCGTGTCGGCCGTTGGCCGTTGGCCGCTTAAGAAGACGTAAAGCGCGCCGGCGACAATGCAGTGACACTTGCGGGGTCAATTTCTGGCGTGGTCCCGCCAATGAGATCGGCGGCAAGTCGGCTCGCTGCGGGTGACGTCTGCATGCCATAGCCGCCTTGGCCCGCAAGCCAAAAAAATCCAGAATGGTCGTTCGCAAATCCTATGACCAGTTCCCGGTCAGGTGCAAAGCTACGCAAGCCGGCCCATGTCGCGATCGGGCGAGTGACCTTGATCTGCATACAAGCTTCGTATCGGGCAAACCCTTCGGCCAAAACCATATCGTCCGCCCAGGCATCATGAGGATGCATCGGATCTTCGTCGGCCGGTGAGACCAAAAGCGCCCCAGCATCGGGTTTCGCATACCAGCTTTCGCCAGTGCCAAACATCATCGGCCAGCTCCGCGTGTCGTGCCCACCAGGTGCCGCAATCCGCGCCATGGATCGTCGATAGGGTTGAATGCCTAGTGGCGGCACCCCGGCCATCTCTGCGATACGGTCCGCCCAGGCACCTGCCGCATTGATCAAAACCCGTCCGGTATATTGCGCCAACGACGTCGTCACAGACCATAGACCCGATTGAAACGCGATGCTCGTGGCGCCGGCATTGGTCACGATGTCTCCGGCATTGGACCTGGTTTCGCGAACAAAGTTCTGCATCAAAAGATCAGTATCGATGTCCCAAACTTCCGCTCGATACCCTGCGCGGACAAAGGCTGCGGGGTCCAAGATCGGCACATGTGCAAGGGCTTCATCAAGCGTCAGCTCGCGCATTTGCATCCCGTCGCGTTCGGCTTCGAAAGTTGTGGCGTCTTGCCCACCGAGCAGCATCAGGCCACGTGGGCTGAGCACACCGCCATTCGCCGTCATGTGGTAATCTCGCGATGCGCGGTTCAGCGTGATCGTGCTGTTCTTGCCATATGTTTCTTCGAAAAGCGCAGCCGACCGCCCGGAAGCATGCCAACCGACCGATTGTTCAGCTTCCAGAAGGATAACTTTACCCAGATGCGACAACCGGGCCGCGGCGGAAACGCCAGCTATTCCGCCGCCGATGATCAGAAAATCTGCGTCCATCGGTGCACACTGACCGGGTGCAGCACCAGTCGCAAGGGATGCAGCGCCGAAAAATAAGCCCGCGCCGACGGCGCGGGCCCAGTATTCAGATTGCGGTTGGCGGCAAGGTCAGTTCGGGATCTCGCCCTCGACCCCTTCGATATAGAAATCCATGCCGGCAAGCGTGCCGTCATCTGCGATCTCACCTTCAGCCAGCCAGGCCGATCCGTCCTGCATGTTGATCGGTCCGGTAAAGGGATGATAGCTGCCATCAGCGATGCTTTCCATTAAGGCCGTGGCCGAGGCCCGAACCTCTTCTGGGATGACCTCAGTCATCTCGCCGATTTCAACCATGCCCGGCCCAATGCCTTCCCAGGTATCGGCCTGTTCCCACGTCCCGTCCATGGCCTCGCCAACGCGGCGGACATAATAGGGCGCCCAATCGTCGATGATTGACGAAATTCGCGGCTCAGGTGCGAATTGATACATATCGGAGGCTTGGCCAAAGGAGAGGATGCCGGCCTCGGATGCCGCCGTCTGCGGGGCCGTGGAATCGGTGTGTTGCATCAGCACGTCCACCCCTTGATCAATCAGCGCGCGGGCCGCATCGGCCTCGGTGGCAGGGTCGAACCATGTATAGACCCAAACCACACGCATTTCGACATCCGGGTTGACCTCGCGGGCATGCAAATAGGCGGAGTTGATGCCGCGGATCACCTCGGGGATCGGGAAGGACGCAATATAGCCGATCGTATTGGTTTCAGTCATATGCCCGGCGATGTGCCCAATGACGGCACGGCCTTCGTAAAACCGGGCAGAATACGTCGACACGTTCGGTGTGTTGCGCATGAAGCCGGTGGCATGTTCAAAAAGAACGTCCGGGAATTGCGCGGCCACGGCGTTGGTGGCCTCCATATAACCGAAGGATGTGGTGAAGATCATATCAGCGCCATCAAGCACCATTTGCGTCATCACCCGTTCCGCATCCGCGCCTTCCGGCACGTTTTCCACAAACACGGTTTCGACCGCGTCGCCATAGGCGTCTTCGACGGCCAAGCGGCCTTGATCATGTTCGTATGTCCAGCCGAGATCGCCGACCGGTCCGACATAGACAAAACCGACCTTGAACGGTTCATGCCCGTCGGCAAAGGCGCTGCCGGCCGCCAATAGCCCCGCTGCAAGCGTGAGAGAGAGTGATTTCATTGAGGATCCTCCGCTGATTGGTTTGAGGTAGGTTTTGAATGTCTATCCGCTGGCATGGAATACTCGACCAAGCGCCGCAGGTGCCCCCGCATTGGCCCGTCCCTTGTTGGACGACAAAACAACGAGGACAAGAATTGTGACCAAGTAGGGCGATGCATCCAGCAACGCCACCGGTATCTCGATCTGCGCGGCTTGCAGGCGAAGCTGTAGGGCGGCAATGCCGCCAAAGAGATAGGCTCCGATCAATGCGCGCCACGGCCGCCACGATGCGAAAACAACAATCGCGAGCGCAATCCATCCGGCCCCCGCCGTCATGCCCTCGGTCCAAGAGGGGACACGCACGAGGCTAAGATACGCGCCGCCCAGACCGGCGCAAGCGCCGCCAAAGAGGATTGCCGCCGCGCGCACCGTGACGACTTTGTAGCCAAGCGCGTGTGCGGCATCGTGACTTTCCCCGACCGCGCGCAAGATTAGGCCCGCGCGGGTGCGGCGCAGAAAGAACGCGACGCCAGCAACCAGACCAACGGAGAGATAAACCATCAGATCGTGGCCAAAAATAATCGGTCCGGCCACGGGCAATTGCTGCATTGCCTCGGGAAAGAGCTTCGGCGTCAGCGGCGGATTAATCCCGGTGTAGCTCTCCCCCAACAGCGCCGAGATCCCGAGGCCAAACAGCGTCAACGCCAGTCCCGTGGCCACCTGGTTCGACAGCAAAACCTGAGTGAGCAGGGCAAACAGCGACGACAAGGCCGCCGCTCCCAAAGCGCCGGCTACAAAGCCAAGCCAGGGTGAGCCCGTATTGACGGTCACAACGAAGCCGCAGATCGCCCCGGTGATCATCATCCCTTCCACGCCGAGGTTCAGGACCCCCGACTTTTCCACCACAAGCTCACCGATTGCGGCAAGAAGGATCGGCGTCGAGGCGCCGATGAGCGCTGCGATCAGCGTGACGGGATCGATCAGCATCACGGCAGCTCCAGGATCGTTTGGGATAGCCCCAGAAACCCAACACAAAGCCCGATTGCAAAGCCGACAGGCAGACTAAGGCGCCGGATTAGCGGTTTGGGTCTGAAAACCGGGTTCTCTTGTGGTTGTAGGCCCGTTGGCAGAACGCGATTGGCGCGTTTGGTCAGGATGGTGTCGAGCAACAAAAGCCCGCCAAAGCCAAGGACCAGGATCACTGTGACCGGCCAAAAGACGGAAAAGACAAGTTGCGACAGCAAGTACGCAGCCATGCCTACGAAAAACCCAATCGCGAAACTTGCCGCTGAATTCAGTCCATCGCCAAGCGTCATGCCGCCACCTCACGCGCCCATTTCACCCGGAAATTGGCCAGAACGTCGAGCGCCAGAAGGAAAAACAGTAGCATGCCTTGGAAGGCCTGGATGGCGGATGCCGGCAGGCCCATCCTGGATTGCGCCAGTTCGCCGCCGACATATGTCAGGGCCATCAAAAGGCCCGCAAGGAGAATACCAACCGGATGCAAGCGGCCCAGAAATGCTACGATAATTGCGGTAAAGCCGTATCCCACGCCGAAATCGATGACGATCTGGCCTCCCGGACCGGCTGCTTCGAAAAGACCTGCCATCCCCGCGAGTGCACCTGAGAAGCCCATGCAGATCAGGACCATGGTGATCGGGTTTACGCCGTGGAACCTGGCGGCGCGGGGGGCCTGGCCGGCAAGCTGCACGCGGTAGCCAAAGAGATGCCGGGTCAGAAGGATATAGGCCAAAACCACCATCAAAAAGCCGGTCAGAATGCCCAGATGGATGCCTGTGCCCGCAAAAATCTCAGGATTATCGGTACCGGGATGCTGACTGAGATTGCGCGAGCCGGGAAAGCCGCGTGCATCGGGATTGCGCAGAAATCCGGTCGCGGCGAGCGCCACGATGCTTTCGGCGACATAAACCAGCATTAGGGAGACCAGGATCTCGTTTGTCCCGCGCCAGACCTTGAGGATCGCGGGGATCATCGACCATGCCCAGCCGCCGACGGCGCCAAAGAAGATCATGCCGGGAAAAATCCACCATGCCTCGGACGGATAGAAGGCAAGCCCGAAACCTGCCCCGCACACGGCGCCGATGATGTACTGACCCTCGGCCCCGATGTTCCAAATGCCAGCGCGAAAGCCGAGAGAAAGACCGATTGCGATCAGGATCAAAGGCCCGGCTTTGACGAGCAATTGACCCCGGAGATAGCCGCCGAAAGACGGGTGAAAGAGTGGCTCCCAAAAGATCGTCCGCATCGCGTCGACCGGGTTTGTGCCGAGGCTCGCAAACAACAGGCCGCCGGCGAGCATCGTCAAAATTACCGCGAGAATTGGTGCGGCGTAGACCCATGTTTGGCTCGGGGAGGGGCGTCTTTCCAGGCGGATCATTGAGCTGCTTCCGCTTGCGTCTCTGCACCGCCCAACATCAGCCCGATGCGTTCCATAGACAGCCCGCGTGCGGGCTCAGGTGCCGACAGCCGACCCTCGTTGAGTGCGGCAAACCGGTCGGAAATCTCCAAAAGCTCATCCAGGTCCTGGCTGATGACCAGGACGCCCGCACCCGATTGGGCCAAATCCAAGATCGATTGGCGGATCGCAGCGGCCGCGGCCGCATCAACGCCCCAAGTTGGTTGGTTGACGACCAAGACACGGGGGTTTTGCATGATTTCGCGGCCGATCACGTATTTCTGCAAGTTCCCGCCGGACAATGCGCGTGCGGCAACCTCGGTTCCCGGCGTGCGCACATCAAATTGCTCGATGATGTCGCGCGCAAATCCGCGTGCCCGTGCCCAGTTGAGAAAACCGCCTTGGGCCAATCCGCGGCGGATGCGTCCCGTAAGCACGGCGTTTTCGGTTAAGCTCATGTCCGGCGCCGCGGCATGGCCAAGTCTTTCCTCGGGTGCCGATAGAATGCCCAATTTGCGGCGCGCCTCAGGCCCGGTTGTCGCAATGTCGGTGCCTTCAAACCGCAATGTTCCAGGCGCTGCCGCCGTTTCGCCGGACAAGGCCGCAAGCAATTCGTCCTGCCCATTACCGGCAACCCCGCCAATGCCAACGACCTCGCCGGCATGCAGCGTCAGATTTATACCCTTTAAGGATGTGCCGAATGCAGAGCTCGACGCGACGGACAAATCCGCGATCTCAAAAAGGGCCGGACCCTTGTTGATCTCGGTGCGGGCTGGTTGGCTGAGGGCTCGACCGACCATCATTTCGGCCATGTCAGCGGCGGAGCTTTCACGCGGGTCTGCCCGGCCCACAACACGGCCCATCCGCAGGATAGTTGCGGCATCGCACAGCGTGCGTATCTCTTCGAGCTTGTGGCTGATGTAGAGGATCGATGTCCCTTCCGCCGCCAATTGGCGAAGGGTGTGAAACAGAACGTCGACCTCCTGTGGCGTCAGTACACTGGTCGGTTCGTCCATGATCAGCAGTTTTGGCTCTTGCAGGAGGCACCGGATGATTTCCACCCGTTGGCGTTCCCCCGCGCTAAGGTCACCGACTAAACGCGCGGGATCGAGCGGCAGGCCGTAACTCTGCGATACTGCGGCAATCCGTGCCGCCAGGTCCCGCATAGCGGGGGGGTGTTCCATGCCGAGCGCGACGTTTTCCGCGACGTCCAGCGCCTCGAACAGGGAAAAGTGTTGGAACACCATTGCAACGCCGGCTTCGCGCGCGGCCGATGGTTTGGGTGGTGCAAATGGCGCACCGGAAAGTCGCATCTTGCCGGCATCCGGGCGCACCAAGCCGTAAATCATCTTCACGAGCGTGGACTTGCCGGCACCGTTTTCACCCAAAAGCGCATGCACCTCGCCTGCACCCACGGTGAACGAAACGTCGTCATTGGCAATGACGCCCGGATAGGCCTTGGTCAGACCCTCAATTGCCAAGAGTTGTTTCATCCCACCTTCGTCTGCGCGGTTGCAAGGCTGCGCGACCCCCAGCTTTGCAGATGCCGGGCCGCAACGCCAATTGCAATTGCATGCGGGTGCTTGCCGAGTTCCGGCATGCCAATGGGGCAATCGATGCGTGCGATTTGGGCAGGCGCATGGCCCAATGCCTGCAACCGGGTCTGAAAGCGCGCCCATTTGGTGGCGGAACCGATCAAACCACAACTTGCAAAGCCACGGTGCAGGGCGGCATGGCAGAGCGCCAGATCAATATCGTGGCTGTAGGTGAGGATGAGGTGATGGGCATCAAGCGGGGCCAAAGCCATCGCCGCGGGCATGTCCGGTGCAGGCAAGCATTGCACCGCAGGCGCGGGCGCATCTGGAAAACGGCACGCCGCATCGTCGATCCATGTGAGCGACACGCTCGGATAGGGCGCAAGGACATCCACAAGCGCTCGGCCGACATGGCCTGCCCCCCAAATCCAGAGCGATTGATCGACCCGGTCCAGCGGCTCAATGAACCAACCGGCGACCATCAGCGGCTTGGTTGCGGCTTGGCGGGCTTTTTCCACTTGAAGCGGCATTACGCCGTCGGGGGCCAGAACCGGGCGCGCGCGGGGGAATTGCTCTGGCTCTGGGGCGGTTTCGAACCGCTCAGCCAAGATGCTGACCGCGCCACCGCAGCATTGACCCAAAGACGGGCCAAGGGGCAGCGACCAGGCCTCCCACGGTGATTGGGCCGCAAGCATGGCGCGGGCCCGCCGGGTGGCCTCGAATTCCAACGCGCCGCCGCCAATGGTGCCCCATTGCCGGTTTGCGCCAACAAGCATCGATGTCCCGGCGCCGCGCGGCACCGAACCCCGCGCGTCCGCCAGGACCACCCGGACCACAGGCCCGAATTCCAGCGCGTTTCTCAGGCCATTGAGGTCAAAACTCATGCTCGAGCCCTCGCAACAGCGGCCAAAACAGCCTCGGGCGTTGCGGGGGCCTGGAGGTCCGGCCAGGCTGGACCGCATGCGGCGCAGGCGTTTTGCAGTGCGGACCACACAGATATGCCGAGCATGAACGGAGGCTCCCCAACGGCCTTAGAACGATAGATGGTCTCTTCCCGATTTGCCTCGTCCCATAAAGTGACATTGAATACGGGCGGTCGGTCCGAACAGGCGGGGATTTTGTAGGTCGATGGCGCATGCGTCCGGAGACGCCCCTTGTCGTCCCAGACCAGCTCCTCCATGGTCAGCCAACCCGCGCCCTGCACAAAAGCGCCCTCGATCTGGCCTCGATCCAAGGCGGGGTTCATCGATCGACCGCAATCGTGGACGATATCGGTGCGAAGAATGCGATTCTCGCCGGTTAACGTGTCAATCACCACTTCGGAACAGGCCGCGCCATAGGCGAAATAGAAAAACGGGCGTCCATTACCGGCAATCCTGTCCCAAACGATTTTGGGCGTAGCGTAAAAGCCCGTCGCTGACAGCGATACGCGCGACATATACGTCCGGCCGACAGCCTCAGTCCAACTCATCTCGGCACGGCCGGCTCGCACCATTTCATCCTCAAACCGGACTTGCGCAGGTTCTGCTTGCAGCTCTGGGGCAACGACGGTCGCGATTCGGTCGCGGATCGTGTCGCATGCCGCCTTCACAGCCATGCCGTTCAAATCCGACCCGGATGACGCCGCCGTTGCCGATGTATTTGGGACCTTTGCAGTGTCGGTCGCGGTGATCTTAATGGCCCCAACCGGCAGCCCAAAGCGGTCAGCGGCAACTTGCGCCACTTTTTGGAACAAGCCCTGGCCCATCTCGGTCCCGCCATGGTTCATCGAGACTGAGCCGTCTTGATAAACGTGTACCAAGGCCCCGGCTTGGTTCAGATGCGTCAGCGTGAAAGAGATGCCGAATTTCACCGGCGTGAGGGACAAGCCGCGCTTCACTACGGGTTGACGTGCGTTCCACGCATCAATTGCCGTTCGCCGCGCGGCATAGTCGCTGTCCTTGATCAATTGCGCCGTCATCTCGTGCAAGATGAAATCCTCGACGCGCATGCCATAGGGCGTTGTGTTGTCGCGCAATGCTGTGTCTGGCGGATCTGTATTGATCGCGGCGCCATTCAAAGGGCGCGCGCCACGGTAGTAATTCGCCCGCCGAAGCGCCAACGGGTCGAGCCCCAGAACATGCGATGCATGGTCCATGACGCGTTCGATCCCAACCATGCCTTGCGGGCCGCCAAACCCGCGAAAGGCAGTCGCACTTTGCGTGTGAGTTTTAAGTCGATGGGACGTGATCCGCGCTGTGGGCAGCAAATAGGCGTTGTCGGCATGTAACATCGCACGGTCGCAAACCGGCAGCGAAAGGTCTTGTGCCCAGCCGCAGCGCGCGTATTGCGTGAAATCCACCCCCAAAATCTGCCCCGAAGCAGTGAAACCGGCACGGTAGTGAATGCGGAAATCGTGGCGCTTTCCGGTCACGATGAAATCATCGTCACGATCGTAGCGCATCTTGGTCGGCCGACCGGTGCGCGCGGCCACCAAGGCACAGGCAATCGCCAGGTGGTTGCCCTGGCTCTCTTTGCCGCCAAAGCCGCCCCCCATCCGCCGCGTCTCGACCCGAACGTCATGCATCGGCGCATGAAGCGCATGGGCGACCTTGTGCTGTATCTCTGTCGGGTGCTGCGTTGAGGCATGCACGACCATCGTGCCGTCTTCTCCGGGCACGACCAGGGCAGCCTGACCCTCAAGGTAGAAATGCTCTTGCCCACCGATCTCAAACTGACCTTCCACGATGCAGTCCGAAGCCGAAAGCGCGCTGTCCACATCGCCTTTCGTGTAGACCCGTGGGCCATCCTCAAAACGGCTGTTGGCGGCCAGTGCCGCGTCGATCGTCAGTATTGACGGTGCAGGCTCGTAATCGACCTTTGCCAGGGCCGCCGCGCGCCGCGCCGCCAAATGGCTGGTTGCGGCAACGATAAAGAGCGGATGGCCCACGTAATACACATCGCCCTGTGCCAAAAGCGGCTCGTCTTCAGCCGAAGGCGAACAATCCGGCATGTCATCGATGTCTTCTGGACCCAAAACCAAGACCACGCCGGGTGCTTGTCGGACAGCGCGCAGGTCCAGCTTTGCCCGTCCGCGCGCGATTTGGCTAAGCCCAAATGCAAGATGCAGCGCGCCTGTCGGCAGTGCCAAGTCGTCCACGTAACGCGCCCGGCCGGTCACGTGAAGGGCTGCGGCGTCATGGGGCAGGGCGCGCCCGACGCTCACGGCGCGATATCCAAAACAGATGTCGCAATGCCGGTATCTTCAAGAAAGTAGCGTTGCAACATGCCTTGCGCCGACTGCATCCGATATTCAGCCGAGGCGCGCATATCGGATAGTGGTGCAAAATCCTCGACCATTGCGTCCGCTGCGGATGCGATCGTGGGTTCCGTCCAGAGCTGACCCAAAAGGGCGGCTTCTGCTGCTGCGGCGCGTTTGGGCGTGCCGGCCATCCCGCCAAAGGCGATGCGCGCCTCGGTCACCTGCGCGTCCTCGACGCGGATCGAGAATGCGCCACACACGGCCGATATGTCCTGATCAAACCGTTTTGACAGCTTGTAGCAGCGTAGTCGGTCGACTTGGCGCGGTATTGTGATGGCCTCGACGAACTCGCCTTTCTGGCGGTCCTGGCGGCCGTAATCGAGGAAAAAGTCCTCCAGCGCGATGTCACGCCGGTCCGCTCCTTTGCGCAAATGCAACCGCGCACCAAGCGCAATTAAGGCCGGGGGGCTGTCTCCTATCGGCGAGCCGTTGGCTATATTGCCGCCGACCGTCGCGGCGTTGCGTACCTGCACCGAGCCGTACCGCCGGATCAGTTCGGCAAAACTGGGATGGTGGTCCGCGATGGCGGCGCCCAAATCCGTAAGCGTGGTCATTGCGCCAATGCGGATTGTTTCGCTTGAAACATCAATCCCGCTTAAATCCGCGCATTGGTTCAAAAATGCAACCGAACCGAGATCGCGAAAGCCTTTCGTAACCCAAAGACCGACATCGGTCGCGCCCGCGATGAGAGTCGCGTCGGGATGCGCCAGATACCAATCGGCTAATTCGTCCGACGATTGCGGCGCGGACGTGTCTGCATTGCTGGACCCCGCATCGTACATCCAATCTGGCACGGGAGCTTCGGAGGCGTCCTCGGCGGCGCGGATAATGGGCGCATAGCCCGTACATCGGCAAAGGTTACCGGCCAATTGGTCGTCAAAATCGCGGCGCCCGTTTAGATGTGCGGTTGCCATGGTGACGATGAAACCTGGGGTGCAAAACCCGCATTGCGCACCATGATGGGCGATCATCGATTCTTGAACAGGGTGCAGTTGACCATCTGGTCCGCTAATGCCCTCAACGGTGCGCACGGCCTTGCCGTCGATCTGGGGTAAAAAAAGGATGCACGCATTCAGTGCCCTAGCACCCGCTTGATCGGTGACCATGACACTGCATGCGCCGCAATCGCCTTCGTTGCATCCTTCCTTCGTCCCGGTGAGGCCTTGAGACTCGCGCAACCAATCCAAAAGAGTTGTCGTGGAGGTCGCATGCGCCTCCACCGGGGTCCCGTTTAAATGAAACCGGATCGACATAGGGCCAAACCCGCCGCGTTACCCTATCTTCGGGGTGGTCACCCGGCCTTCGATGCGGCGTAGAAGGCGGCCCCGTTTCGTTGACCAAGCTAGAGAAAAGCCGGGATTCATCCCAAATTCAAGGGTCGGACGCGCCTTCGCCGCTCGCTCTGACAGCAGATGGTTAAAAATTGAGCGCGCTAACGCCCATCAGGTGCGCCGCCCCGCATGCCTTCCAGAAGGGAAGCCAGCCGGTCGATTTTGACGGTGGTTTGCCGCCTGCGAGAGGCAAGCCACGTCTCTGCCGGGCGGAACGCATCCGGGTTAAGCCGACAGGTTCGGACGCGGCCCTTTTTCGATGTGCTGACCAAATGCGCACGTTCCAACACAGCGATGTGTTTGAGAAACGACGAAAGCGCCATAGGATGCGGTGCGGCCAATTCCTTGACGGCGGCCGGACCTTCCGCCAAACGTGCAATGATCGCCCGGCGCGTTGGGTCAGACAATGCCGTGAACAGGCTATCCAGCAAGGGGTCGGAATGTTTAGCCATAGGGCGAACTACCACGTGAACACAGTGTATCGCAAGCATTTGCGGCGGTGCAGCATGGCATATAGTGTGGCTACGCCTTGCCAAGCCACAAGATAATGTGGCATTTCCACTTCCTAAACAGTCTGTTTCCGATATAGCGTCAGATCATGACCAACCCTGTCCGCTTCATTCACCTCCGTGTTCATACCGAATATTCGCTTCTGGAAGGTGCGATGCGGGTCAAGAAGCTGCCAGGTCAAGCCGAAGCGATGGGCATGCCAGCAATTGCGGTCACAGATACCAACAACATGTTCTGCACGTTGGAGTTTTGCGAAACAGCTGCAAAAGCAGGCGTTCAGCCGATTGTTGGCTGTCAAATCGACCTCAGGTCGGTTGACCCCAGCCCGGGCGAGTCGCCGATTCCGGCGGCGCCAATTGTCCTGCTGGCGCAATCTGAAGTGGGGTACGGCAACATCATGAAGTTAAACTCTGCGCTTTATCTGCGCGGGGACGGCGCGTTGCCCTATATCACTCTGGAAGAACTTCATGCGCACAATGCCGGCGTTATTTGTTTGACCGGCGGGCCGGATGGCCCTTTGGGTCGTGCCCTGCAATCTGGCGATCGGGTCGCGGCGGAAACGCTGGTGGACCGTCTGGCCGCGGCCTTTCCAAACCGGCTTTACATCGAGCTTCAGCGTCATCCATCCGAGGGCGGGTTGCCCAAATCCGAAGCATTGAGCGAGCAAGGTCATATCGAAATTGCCTATGCAAAGAACCTGCCCATCGTTGCGACAAACGATGTCTATTTCCCCAAGCAGGACATGTATGAAGCGCATGACGCGCTGATCTGCATCGCCGAAGGCGTCTATGTTGACCAGCAAGCGCCGCGCCGGCGGCTGACCCAACAGCATTACCTTAAAACGGCCGAAGAGATGGCGGCGCTTTTTGCGGATTTGCCCGAAGCTCTTGAAAACACTGTGGAGATCGCACAGCGTTGCGCCTTTCGCGCGCGCACTCATCCACCAATCTTGCCGAAATTTGCCGAAAATGAGGTGGCGGAGCTGCGCAAACAGGCGCGCGACGGCCTTGCCGCCCGTCTTGATGTCATCCCGCATGCCGCATCGGTCAAAGACTACGAAGACCGCCTCGAATTTGAGCTAGGCACGATTGAGAATATGGGATTTCCTGGATATTTCTTAATCGTTGCCGATTTCATCAAATGGGCAAAGGACAACGACATTCCGGTGGGTCCAGGCCGCGGCTCCGGCGCGGGCAGCTTGGTTGCCTACGCGCTCACGATCACCGACCTTGATCCGCTGCGCTATGGTCTTCTTTTCGAGCGGTTCTTGAATCCAGAACGCATCTCCATGCCTGACTTCGACATCGATTTCTGTATGGACAGGCGCGAAGAGGTGATCCGCTACGTTCAAGAAAAATACGGCCGCGACAAGGTCGGCCAGATCATCACGTTCGGCGCGCTATTGTCCAAGGCTGCGGTGCGCGATGTCGGAAGGGTGCTGCAAATGCCCTTCGGTCAAGTGGATAAGCTCTCTAAGATGATCCCGGTTGAGGGCGTGAAACCCGTCTCGATTGAGAGGGCGTTGGCGCAAGAAGAACGTCTGCGTCAGGCCGCCAAAGACGAAGAGGTTGTCGATCGCTTGTTGACCTATGGCCAGCAGGTCGAGGGTCTTTTGCGAAATGCCTCTACCCACGCCGCTGGCGTGGTCATCGGGGACCGTCCGCTTGACGAGCTTGTGCCGCTTTATCAAGATCCGCGCTCTGACATGCCGGCGACGCAATTCAACATGAAATGGGTCGAGCCTGCGGGATTGGTTAAATTCGATTTTCTGGGGCTTAAGACCCTGACGGTGGTCCAGAACGCGATCGACCTTATCCGAGGGCAGGGGCGTGGTATCCACGTTGCGGCGGACGGGAAAGCCCTTTATGTGCCCGAACCCGGAACCGAAAACGAGATTATTGCAATCCCGCTGGACGACGCTGCGACCTATGCGCTTTATGCATCGGCCAAAACGGTTGCCGTGTTCCAGGTTGAAAGTTCCGGCATGATGGACGCGCTGCGGCGCATGAAACCCACTCAGATCGAGGATATCATCGCGCTTGTGGCGCTCTATCGGCCGGGTCCGATGGAGAACATCCCGAAATTCTGCGAAGTCAAAAACGGTCTGACCCCGCGCGAGGGCATTCATTCGTTGATCGACCCGATCTTGGACGAAACCCAAGGCATTATCGTCTACCAGGAACAGGTGATGGAGATCGCCCGCAAAATGGCCGGATACAGCCTCGGCGGGGCCGACATGCTACGCCGTGCCATGGGGAAGAAAATTCAAGAGGCCATGGATGCGGAGCGGCCAAAATTCCTAAAGGGCGCCGCTGAAAACGGGGTCGATGAAAACAAGGCGCTCGAAGTTTGGAACCTTCTCGACAAGTTTGCCAATTATGGGTTTAACAAATCACACGCCGCCGCCTATGCGGTCGTCAGCTATCAGACCGCATGGTTGAAAGCCAATCACCCGGTCGAATTCATGGCCGCGGTGATGAATTGCGACATCCACCTGACGGACAAGCTGGGCGTTTACAAACAAGAAGTCGACCGCCTCGGCATTGAGACAATTCCACCCTGCGTCAACCGCTCTGGCGCGACCTTCACGGTTGACCAAAACCGCATTGTCTACGCGCTAGGCGCGTTGAAGAACGTCGGCGTTGACGCGATGCGGATGATTGTTGAGGCGCGCGGGGATAGGCCCTTTGCGACCGTGTTCGATGTCGCGCGACGCGTTGATCTAAAGCGCGTGGGCAAGCGTAGTCTTGAGATGCTTGCGCGTGCGGGTGCTTTTGATGAGCTTGACCGGAACCGCGCGCGCGTCTTTGACAGTCTCGATGCATTGATTTCCTATTCCGCGGCCATTTTCGAACAAAAAACCTCCAACCAAGTGTCGCTATTCGGCGAGGCCGGCGACGATTTGCCCGAACCGCGCTTGGGCAGCCGGGCGGATTGGTTGCCAAATGAACGCTTAGCCGCGGAGCATACGGCAATCGGGTTTTACCTGTCGGGCCACCCGCTTGACGATTATTTGGGCGCTTTGAAGCGCAAAGGGTGTCTGACGTTAACGGAGGTCGAAGCTAAGGCTCAGTCCGGCCCCTTTGTTGCGCGCATGGCGGGTGCCGTGTCCGGCCGGCAAGAACGCAAAAGCCAGCGCGGCAATCGTTTCGCGTTCATGCAATTGTCCGATCCGACAGGGCTTTATGAGGTTACGGTGTTTTCCGATACGTTGGAGGCGGCACGACCCTGTCTGGAGACCGGCGCCAATGTCGTCATTCAAGTGGAGGCAACGCTAGAGGCAGACCAGTTGAAGCTGCTTGCCCGCAACATCCAGCCGATTGATGACAGCATCGCCGGAGAGGTGAGCGCAGGTCTGCGTATATTCGTCGAGGAGGAAACCGGGATCACGTCCATCGCAGGCCTCTTGGGTAGCAGCCTTGCGGAGCCCAAGGCGCAGATACGCGGACCGATCCATTTGTGCCTGATGGCCGACGGATTGCCGGGCGAGGTCGAGGTTTTGCTCGGCGCCGACTATCCGGTGTCGCCGCAGATTCGAGGCGCCCTAAAAAGCTTACCAGGCGTCATCACGGTCGAAGAGATGTAGCGCACATGACGCCAATTTCTGCGACGAATCGTCGAATTTTCCCACTGTTGCGATGCCAAGCGATCCATATCTCCCACTTGCCACGCGGGCACCGGGTGGCGTGTTTATGCGGGAGGGTTCTAGGATGAAATTCGTGATTTTGGGGAGCGTTTTTGCCGGGATGCTGATGGCGGCAAGTCTTGCCTATACCGCCGATACTGCGCGCGCGGCAATTGTCCAACAGCATGAAAACTGAAGCTTTAATACTGACAAGCAGATACTTGGCGTCTGCACCACAGATTGGTTGATGTCGCGAATTGTGATGGGGCGGTGGATCACCCGCCGATCGGGCATACGACCGTCACTGACAATGTCGACGCGCGCGATTTACCTGGCGCCTGCGCGCCAGGTGGTCAGTAATGCGGTGGCTTGCGTTCGGCGACCGTGAAGCTTCCGGTTTCGGCGGCTTCACGTGTGGCCTCGCGTTCGAGCAATAAGGCAACCTGGCGCCTCAGCATGGACACCTCCGCATCTTGTCGCGCGACCACATCTGACAGGTCTTCAACCATGCGTTGCAGATGAGCCACGTGTGCCTCTATTTCTTCGACGTTTTTCATACCTGTTGTAACTCTGCGTAACGCTTTGCCATATCTGCACAAAGTTGCATCATCGGGCGCTCCAGATCGTTTCCGCAGGGGAAAAAATACCGATAATCCCCTTCACTCTGTCCACAACATTTGTTAACCGTGCGTCAAGATAGAGCGATGCAACTCGCCGCATGGTATGCAGTAACAAGTCTAAGTTATAAGTTCTGGGGTTGTGGGTACACCTTGTCAAAGCGGCAGTTCTCTGCCGCTTTTATTTTGTTTTGGCTTTGCTTGCCCCGCCGCGAGGGCTCGGATAGAGCGTGCGCGACACCAGCGAATGCGACGCAACCACCATGGCCAAACAAAAAAAACAGCCGCGCCCAAAGGCGGAGACGCCAAAAGGCTTTAGGGATTATTTCGGTGCGGATGTCCGCCAGCGCCATGCGATGTTGGAAAAGATCGCTGCTGTCTATCAGGCGCATGGGTTTGACCCTTTGGAAACAAGCGCCGTGGAAACGGTCGAGGCATTGGGTAAATTCCTTCCCGATGTCGACCGCCCGAACGAAGGTGTCTTTGCCTGGCAAGAAGATGACAGCAATTGGCTTGCGCTTCGCTATGATTTGACCGCGCCTCTGGCCCGTGTCGCGGCGCAATTTCGGAACGATTTGCCAAACCCCTATCGGCGGTACGCAATGGGTCCCGTTTGGCGCAACGAAAAGCCTGGGCCCGGACGATTTCGGCAGTTTTACCAATGTGATGCAGATACTGTGGGCGCCACGACAATCGCGGCGGATGCGGAGATTTGCGGCATGTTGGCCGAAACGCTTGAAGCGGTCGGCATCGCGCGTGGCGACTACATCATCCGCGTCAATAACCGGAAGGTTCTAAACGGCGTGATGGAGGTGGCGGGCCTTTCGGGCGCCGACGCAGAGGTGACACGTGGCATCGTGTTGCGCGCAATCGACAAACTCGACCGACTGGGCGCCGATGGCGTGCGGGCGTTGCTCGGCGACGGGCGCAGCGATGAAAGTGGCGATTTCACCAAGGGCGCGGGCCTGTCGGCGGAGCGGGCGCAGGTTATCCTCGATTTCACCGAAGCGCGCGGTTCCACAGTGGCCGAAACTTGTGCCCGGCTGCGCGCGCTCGTGGGCGACAGCAAAACCGGCCAAGACGGGGTCGCGGAACTGGAAGAGATCGCGGCACTTTTGGACGACCAAGGCATCGGGCCCGACCGCGTTGTCATCGATCCTGCCGTGGTGCGTGGATTGGGGTATTATACCGGCCCGGTTTTTGAGGCCGAGCTTACGTTCGAGGTAACAGGCGATGACGGCAAACCGCGCCAATTCGGCTCGGTTGCTGGCGGCGGCCGCTACGATGATCTGGTCAAGCGTTTCACCGGCCAATCGGTCCCGGCAACAGGCATTTCCATCGGGGTCGACCGGTTGCTGGCGGCGCTGCGCGCGACCGGTCGCATTGGTGCCGAAGCCCATGGACCCGTCGTCGTCACGGTTATGGATCGCGACCGCATGGCTGAATATCAATCGATGGCGGCTGATCTGCGCGCGGCGGGTATCCGTGCCGAAGTGTATCTCGGCAATCCAAAGAACTTTGGCAATCAACTGAAATACGCCGACAAGCGACAAAGCCCGGTGGCGATCATTCAAGGCTCCGACGAAGCCGAACGTGGCGTTGTCCAGATCAAGGATCTGATCCTGGGTGCGAAGATCGCGGAAAGCGCAAGCCTTGAAGAATGGAAAGCGCAGCCAGCACAGACCGAAGCCCCACGCGGTGAGATTGTGGCCCAGGTCCGCGCAATCTTGGACCGTCACGGGTGAGGGGCGAAGTTGCATTAGACAGCCTCACTGAGACCATCGCAGAGGCTTTCGTCGGGGCTGGCGCGACCCGCGTCTCGCTCGACCTGTTGCAGCCGGCCGGGGCACTGCTTGACCTTTACGGAGAAGACATACGCGCCCGCGCCTACACCACCTACGATCCCAATTTAGGTGAGATGATGCTGCGCCCGGATTTCACCGTGCCGATCGTCCAGCGGCACATGCGGGCCGGCGCTAACCCTGCGCGCTACACCTATTCCGGTCCTGTGTTTCGTGTTCCGCCGGCGGGCTCTGGTCGGCCACGTGACACCCTGCAAGTGGGCTATGAGCTTTTTGGTCAAGAGGACCGAGCCGCCGCGGACGCGGAGGTTTTCGCTCTTTTTTCGCGCGCGCTTGCGGGTTTCGACCTGGCGCCGGCCACCGGCGACATGGGCATTTTGTTGTCCGCGATTGATAGCCTGGAAACGACGGCGCGGCGCCGTCGCGCGCTGCGTCGGCATCTATGGCGGCCGCGCCGGTTCCGTGCCCTTTTTGATCGCTTTGCCGGTCGTGCTGATCCCACGCCCGCGCGTCAAGAAATGGTCAGCACGATGCGAAAGAGCGGCATTGATGCGATGGTCGCGGATGCAGGGCCCGCGCACGGGCTTCGCGATGTCTCAGCTGTGCGTTTGCGGTTGGAGCGTTTGGCCGAAGATGCAGATGCACCGGCGATCCCGGCGGCCCAAGCCGATGCAATCGACCTGTTGCTGGACCTGCGCGATAGCCTTCCAAAGGCACATGCAACCTTGCGGAATATGGCACCGGACCTGCCAGGTATCGATGCGGCCGTTGACGGGATGGCACAGCGCATGGCGGCGCTGGATGCCGCTGATATCAACCCCGATACCTTGCCATTTGAGGCAAGCTTTGGTCGGACCAACATGGAATATTACGACGGCTTCGTCTTTGGCTTTAGCGTCCGCACTCGGCCGGACCTGCCAGCGGTGGCCACGGGTGGGCGGTACGATGCGCTGACA
Organism: Pseudomonadota bacterium; assembly: GCA_039183205.1. Lineage (GTDB taxonomy): Bacteria > Pseudomonadota > Alphaproteobacteria > Rhodobacterales > Rhodobacteraceae > HKCCE3408. The sequence goes on from JBCDBR010000019.1 coordinate 21,392, forward strand.
GCGGTCCTTGGCCAGGGTACTGGCATTCCGGCCGTCGGTGGTGTCGTGCGGCCAGAAATATTGGCCGCCGATCAAAAAGGGTCGGTAGGGCTATGACACTCAAACTCGGATTGCCATCCAAAGGGCGCCTTATGGAGCACTCGCTTGCTTGGTTTGCCGATCGCGGTGTTGCGATTAAGCGCACCGGCAATATGCGCGAATACGCTGCCGAAGCCGACGGATCGGATTTGACGTTACTGTTGATGCCAGCGGGTGAAATCCCGCGCGAATTGGCGGCTGGGCGCTTGCATCTTGGCGTAACGGGAAGCGATCTGGTGCGCGATCGGATCCCCGGTTGGGGTCAAGCAATCGAGGAATGGGCAGAACTTGGGTTCGGTTTTGCCGATCTTGTGATCGCGGTTCCGAATCTCTGGGTTGATGTGGAAACCTTGGACGATCTTGATGCCGTCGCGGCCGATTTTCGCGAGGATTACGGGCATCGTTTGCGCGTGGCCACCAAATACCACCGGCTTGTGCGGGAATTTCTGCGCGCCGCGGGCGTTGCGGATTACCAGCTCGTCGATAGCCAAGGTGCAACGGAGGCCACCGTGCGGCATGGCTCAGCCGAAGCCATCGCCGATATCACGTCGACCGGCGAGACGTTGCGGGCAAATCACCTAAAGCCATTGCGCGACGGTCTGATCCACCGCAGCCAAGCTGTGCTTTTCCGGTCGCATGCGGCATCCTGGCCCCCTTTGGCCCAAGACGCGCTTGATCGTCTCAAAACCAAGTTGGGTGTTTAGGACGCCGGTGACGGATTACACCACACCGATATCCGCCAAGGTGCGTTCAACCTCGGGCGGCAAACCTTGGTGCATGCGGCTTTCGGCAATATCGGGCGGAGCATCGCCTGGGGTGAGATACCGCCACCCTTGAAACGGCCGTTTTGGCGTGGGCACAACCCGCGTCACCGACGGGTCGAGCACGATCCCGCAGCGCCCAATGCCGTCGTCTCGAACCACTTCGTCGAGCCGTAATATGCGTTGGCGGCACAGGACAAGACCTTTGAAAACCCAATAGAGCGATCCGCCATCGGTCAATTCCGACGCACGTTTGGGCCACATTCGCGTGACGTGACGCGGCAAGCCATCGGGGCCCTTGGCGCGCGCCTGCCGCTGCCAGTGCTTAAGATCGTCCACTGCGTCGGCGCCAACGCAAAGCTTGATGAGATTTAGCACTTCCCCGAATCCCCTTTGGCTATATATTGTAGGATACTCAAAGCGCACTGCAACCCGTTGTGGACTTATCCACAGTGGGCGCTTCTGTTTGGAGACTGCCCATGAGCCAATTCGCCGCCCCCATCGCTGAGCAAATTTGGGATATGAAGTATCGTCTGAAAGACATCGACGGCACACCGCTCGACGATACGATCGAGGATAGTTGGGCGCGGATTGCAGTGGCGCTTGCAGATGTCGAGGATGACCCGGATGCCTGGGCGCCAAAGTTCTATGCCGCCTTGGAGGATTTCAAGTTCCTCCCAGCCGGTCGTATTATCGCCGGGGCGGGTACCAGACGCTCCGTCACTTTATTCAATTGCTTTGTCATGGGCACGGTGCCCGACAGTATGGGCGGGATTTTCGATGCGCTGAAAGAGGCCGCGCTGACCATGCAACAGGGCGGTGGCATCGGCTACGATTTCTCAACCATACGACCGAAGGGCGCCGCGGTTGCGGGCGTGGCGGCTGATGCCTCAGGCCCTTTGAGCTTTATGGATGTCTGGGACGCGATGTGTCGCACAATCATGTCAGCCGGGTCGCGTCGAGGGGCGATGATGGCGACCATGCGCTGTGATCACCCCGACATAGAGGAATTCATTGCTGCAAAATCCGACCCTGCGCGGCTGCGCATGTTCAACATGAGCGTTCTGGTCACTGACCAGTTTATGGACGCGGTGAAGTCGGACAGTGAATGGGAGTTAACGTTCGGGGGCAAGCTATATCGTCGGCTGCCTGCGCGGGACCTTTGGAACCAGATCATGAAGGCGACCTATGATTTTGCCGAACCCGGGGTTATTTTCATCGATCGGATCAATGCCACGAACAATTTAGCTTATGCAGAGACCATCGCGGCGACCAATCCCTGCGGCGAACAGCCACTACCCCCTTACGGAGCCTGTCTTTTGGGGTCGATCAACCTTGCGCGTTTGGTCCAAAATCCGTTCTCCGACGCCGCCGTGATCGACGGTGCGGTTTTGGACGATTTGGTCGCCACGGCCGTTCGTATGATGGACAACGTCGTTGATGGGTCGCGGTTTCCCTTGCCTGAACAGGCCGCGGAGGCGCAAGCGAAGCGGCGTATCGGCTTGGGCGTCACGGGGCTTGCCGATGCCTTACTGATGGTCGGATTGCGCTATGGCTCCGAGGAGGCGGCGCGGCAGACGTCGGACTGGTTGAGCCGGATCGCACGCGCCGCGTACCAAGCCTCCGTGCATTTGGCAGCCGAAAAAGGCGCGTTTCCGCTGTTCGACGCCGATGCCTATTTGCAGAGCCCGTCATTGGCGCGGCTCGATGACCAGCTGCGCGGTCAGATCAAAACAATTGGCATTCGCAACGCGCTTTTGACGTCGATTGCACCGACCGGGACAATTAGCCTCTTGGCCGGAAATGTTTCGTCCGGAATCGAACCGGTCTTTGCCTATGCCTATACGCGAAAGGTGCTGCAACCCGATGGGACGCGCACCGAAGAGGAGGTCGTAGACTATGCCGTGCAATTATGGCGCGATCTCCATGGCGATGCCGAATTGCCGGACTACTTCGTGGACGCGCAATCGCTCAGCCCGGCCGAACACGTCCGGATGCAGGCCGCGGCGCAGCTTTGGATCGACAGCTCCATATCCAAAACGATCAATTGCCCCGAAGACATCGATTTCGAGGCGTTCAAGAATGTTTATATGCTGGCCTGGGATACCGGCTGCAAAGGCTGCACGACATATCGCCCAAACGCCGTGACCGGCTCTGTTTTGACCGTGTCCGAAGAAGCGCCGAAGGGTTTGCCAGAGGTCACCGCCACAACAGATCACGAACCGGCTTTACCGCATGGCGATGTTATTTACATGTCAGAGCCCCTCGACCGGCCCCAATCGTTGCCGGGTCAAACCTATAAGGTAAAATGGCCGGACAGCGAGCATGCGCTCTATATCACCATCAACGATATCATTCAGGGCACGCAGCGGCGACCTTTCGAGATTTTCATCAACTCGAAAAACATGGAGCATTTCGCTTGGACAGTTGCGCTCACGCGCATGATCTCGGCCGTGTTCCGCCGTGGCGGAGATGTCAGTTTTGTGGTCGAGGAACTCAAGGCGGTTTTCGATCCGCGCGGCGGTGCATGGATGCAGGGCAAATATGTCCCGTCAATTCTTGCCGCCATTGGCGGCGTGATTGAACGGCATCTCATCGCGATCGGATTTCTTGAAGGGGAAGGTTTCGCGCTTAAGAGCGACCCGCAAGCCGAGGTCGTCAATCTCGGGCAAAAACCCGGCGCGGCCTGTCCGACTTGCGGCGAATTCGATTTGCGCATGTCGGAGGGGTGTTTGACCTGCGGTTCATGTGGATATTCCAAATGTGGGTGACCTGAAAGCCATGGTGCGGCTTGCATTTTGAGAACGGTGCTTCACGCCCGCGCGCAAATCTGCAAGGTTGCGCAAAAGTGATTTGGGCAGGTCCGTCGATAATGAAAATTGTAGTAGTATACGCGCTGAGCTGTGCGATGATGATCGGCTTTGCCGGCAATGCTGTGGCGCAGGGCTCTGAAACGCTCGGCTTCGGCAGATTTGCCAATAACGATGCTTGGGGGGACGGCGACGATCGCTGGCGCACGGGCGGGTATTCCGTAAGCTGGATGCGCGGGCAGGGCTGGAGCGGGAGCTTGCCCGAGATGCCAGGCCAAATCATCGAATTCCGGTTTCGCGCCGATGTCATCAGCCCGGTTGATCTGACAATGCCGGCCGCGCCAGAACGGCTTTACGCTGGTACCTTGAGCGCCGGGGCGCATTTGCATTTTGGCTGGCGCGGCTATGAGGTCGCGGCGGGTGCGGATATCCTGGCGATCGGTGAACAAACCGGATTGAGCTCATTTCAATCGAGTTTGCACGACCAGTTTGGTTTTCCCGATGTCGAGATCTCGGGCTACGAAGTGGACGACCAGTTCCTTTTGCATGCCACTGGCGAGGCCGGGCGAACCTTCGATCTCGGACCGGTCAATGCCCGACCATTTGTAGAGATACAAGCGGGCGTGGAGACCCTTGCCCGGGCCGGCGTTGATCTGACGTTTGGCGCCTTTGGCGAGGGCGCGTTGCTCGTCCGCGATGTCTCTACCGGACAACGATACATAGCGATCGAAAATGACACTCCGTCGGGTTTGAGCTTTGTGCTCGGCGGCGATATCGCCTACGTGGCGGACAGCTTCTATTTGCCGTCGTCGGAGGGTTTTGAGCTTGAAGATACGCGCTACCGATTGCGCGCAGGCGTGAATAGCGATTTCGGTGTATTTGCATCGGGATTTTATGGACTGACCTATTTGTCTGAAGAATTCGAAGGCCAATCCGAAGGTCAGCTTGTCGGGTCAATCAATATCCGCTTCGAATTCTGATCCCGCTTGTTAACCATTCCGCTTTGCTTTGGCGAATCAGCATGCTATCTTGTGGATAACGCCGGGGATAACCCTGGGATAATAAAACGCGGTAGCGAGGCAGAAACATGGGCGGAGCCGTTCTTAGCGCGGCCATGATCGCATGGGCGCAAAGCCAGATCGAAGGCATTCCGGCAGATAAATACAACAGCGTCGCCGAAGGTTTGACCTGGCGTTGGAATGGTGAGGCATTGTCTCTGGCGGGACGGTCCGGGGCGTTGTTGCTTACCGGGGCGATGGCCGCAAAACCGCAGGCCCCACACACGTCAACACCACCGCAATTGATGCTGTCCAGCCCGGAATACGGGTCTTCTTTCGTTGTGACCGATGGCGAGCGCGCCTATAGTGGTCTACCGGTTACGCCTGGAGGCGTCGATGCGCCACTTTTGGTGTTTCATGATGGGCTTCCGCCTTCCAGAACAGACCTAAAGATCATCCAAGCGGAACCTGCGCTATTGCGCGTGCCGACAGAGCCCGACCCTGCGGCATTGTTGTGTTTCACGCCAGGCACGGAAATCGCGACGCCCGAAGGCCCGGTCAAGATCGAGGATTTAGGACCGGGCGATCGGGTCATGACCCGAGATAGCGGGCCGCAAGAGGTGATTTGGATCGGGCATCGGCGCATGACTGGTGCGCGTCTTTTCGCTTTGCCGGGTGAACGGCCAATCCGCATTCGGGCAGGCGCGCTCAATGGCGCCGCTCCGCGCGAAGATGTGCTGGTCTCGCCAGATCACCGGGTGCTACGGCGCGATGTCGGCGCGCGCGCGCTGTGGGGTGAGCACGAAGTGCTCGTCCGCGCGGCCGATTTGGTCGGACAACCTGGGGTCAGCCGCGATCATTGCCTGACTGAGACCTTTTACGTGAACCTGATGCTTCCCAACCACGAAGTGATTTGGGCCAACGGACTTGAGGTCGAAAGTTTTCATCCCGGTTTCGCCGGGTTTGCAAGCATGACGGATGAGGCCAAACAGAGTTTGATCGACGTCCGATCCGACCTGGCGGCCGACCCACATCGGTTCGGCCCCTCTGCGCGCCGGCAATTAAGCCAAGCTGAGGCAGAAATCCTGCGCTACAAAGGCAAACACTGATCTTGCCCGCTTGACACCTAAGGCGCGATCTATATATCGGCGCCTTCATTGGTGTTGGCGGCCCCCGCAAGGGAATGCCTGTCGCTTCGGCAAAATCCGAAGAAAGGACAACGCCCTTCCCAAATGAGAAGGAGATCAGACGGTGACCAAACGCACCTCTGCCAAGTACAAAATTGACCGTCGGATGGGGGAAAACATCTGGGGTCGCCCCAAATCCCCCGTCAATCGCCGGGAATACGGCCCTGGCCAACATGGACAGCGCCGCAAGGGCAAGCTTTCTGATTTTGGCCTTCAATTGCGCGCCAAGCAAAAGCTCAAAGGCCATTACGGTGATCTGACGGAAAAGCAGTTCCGCCGCATTTATGCAGAAGCGGAACGCGTGAAGGGCGATACCGGTGAAAACCTTGTCGGTTTGCTGGAACGGCGTTTGGACGCTGTCGTTTACCGGTCGAAATTTGTCCCGACCATCTTTGCGGCGCGGCAATTTGTGAACCACGGGCATGTCTTGGTGAACGGCAAGCGCGTGAACATTCCGTCCTATCGCGTCAAAGAAGGCGACGTGATCGAAGTGCGGGAGAAATCGAAGCAACTCGCATTGGTGCTGGAAGCGGCGCAATTGCCTGAGCGGGACGTGCCGGACTATATCGACGCCGATCATTCGAAAATGGTGGCGAGTTTTGTGCGGACACCTGGCCTCGGAGATATCCCCTATCCGGTGATGATGGAGCCGAATTTGGTCGTCGAATACTACGCCAAGAACTAAGCGGGCGGACACGTCGCAAAGGCCGCCTCGGGGCGGCCTTTTTTGTTTCGGCTTTGAATTCCGATGTCTAAGCACCCCATTTAAGGTGACCGTGCAAGGACATGTGAACACGATATGCTGGCGGTTGCGCGGGCTTTCGTGGTTATCTTGAGGCTCAATGCCAGCCGTGTCGGCGTGACTGCTGGACGCTGGTAGGTTGTAGCAAGGGGGCATGTCATTCGAGGCATAGGCCGAAACACAGCCCAAGAGGTTGTCCGGCGGGGTCTTCCCGCCTTGCATCCTCGGATTTGGCGGTACGCCCTGACTTTGACGGGCACCAAAAGCGCGGCCGACGATCTGGTTCAAGCGACGTGCCTGCGTGCGATTGAGCGCGCGGCGCAATTCGATCCCGATAGCCATTTGGATCGCTGGACCTTTCGGATTGCGCAACGGATTTGGCTAAACGAATTGCGGGCGACAACCATACGGCGAGGTCAAGGATTGGTGCCGGCCGAAGAGGCGGGCCTTGAAGCATTGGGCGCCGACACCGAAACGAATATTCTGGCGCGTGAGGTGTTATCACTAGTGACAGGCTTGCCCGAAGCGCAGCGGGTCGTCGTGATGCTTGTTTATGTAGAAGGCTTTCGCTACCGGGAGGCGGCAGATGTACTTGAAATTCCTGTCGGAACTGTCATGAGCCGATTGGCCGCAGCGCGTAAGGCGTTGAAGGATCGCACAACAAAGGGCATAGCCGCGCAATGAGTGAGGCGGATTACAGCGACGAAGACCTGACCGCGTATCTTGATGGCGAGGCCAATGCCGAATTGCATGCGGCAATCGCGGCAGCGCTCACAGAGGATGCGGCCTTGCGCCGGCGGCTCTCTGCGCTGGAGCTGCCGCTTGAAAAGATCCGGACTGGAATGGCAAGGCTTACAGATCTTGCACCGCCTGCGCCGCTATTCCCACGTCAACGGCGGAACCAATTGCCCATGATTGCCGCGCTTATCGCTGGCTTGGCGATCGGTGGCGGCAGCGTGCATTTTCTGTCGCCTCCCGCGCCAGATCGTGAATGGCAGGACTATGCCGCAGCTTATCACGTGCTCTACCAAACCGCGACCTTGGATGGCGTCACGCCGCAGGCCGATTTCTCGTTAGTTTCAGATGTCATCGGTCTTGATTTGCAATCCTTCGCCGAGGCTTCAGAGATTACGTTTTTGCGTGCGCAAGTGCTGGGCTATCAGGGCGCACCGATTATTCAGATGGCCTATCTCGACCCGGACGGCACGCCCCATGCGCTCTGTATCTCGCGTGCAACCGGTCCGGAGACGCCTGTAACCGGCAGCCGGCTCGAAGGTTTGGCCGCAGCAGATTGGTCGGACGGACGCCACGAGTTTTTGTTAATTGGCGGTCCCGACACCGTAGGTCTGGAGGACCAGGCGGCCTATTTCCAAAGCTTGATGTTCTGATCTGCGATTGAACTTCTTGCAGGCTTCGCTAAGCCTTGGACCGTGACGCCGAAAAAGGACTACACGAATGCCCGACGCCCCGGTTTACGCCCGCATCGACGGGACGATTTTGATGATCGGTTTCGGTTCAATCGGGAAGGGCACATGGCCGTTGATCGAGCGGCATTTTGAGTTTGATCGGGAAAAATTCGTGGTGATTGAACCGGATCAATCGAACCATGAATTTCTGCGCGAAAACGGTCTCAGATTCGACGATACGAAGCTGACGCCAAGCAATTTCAATGCGGTCCTTTCGCGCCATCTTGAGCCCGGCAAAGGCTTTTGCGTGAACGTCTCGGTCGATACCTCGTCCTTGGATCTCTTGCGCCATTGCCGCGATATCGGCGTTCCCTACATCGACACCGTCGTGGAGCCGTGGGAGGGCTTTTACTTCGAGACCGCGGACAACCAGGCGCGGTCCAACTATGCATTGCGCCAAGCGGTGCGGGACGAAAAGGCGGCAAATCCGGGCGGCACCACGGCCGTCAGTTGCTGCGGCGCAAATCCCGGGATGGTGTCGTGGTTTGTCAAAGAAGGGCTCCTGACGTTGGCGCGAGATACGGGGCGCGACGACACAACCCCGGCAGATCGCGCCGGGTGGGCCGCGCTCATGCGCGATCTTGGCGTCAAAGGCATACATATCGCAGAGCGCGACACGCAGGTGCGAAATGCGCCCCGGCCGCGGGATGTTTTTGTAAACACATGGTCCGTCGAAGGGTTCATTGCCGAAGGCTTCCAGCCTGCGGAGTTGGGCTGGGGCACGCATGAGACCTGGTTTCCCGAAAACGGCTATCGCCATTCGACGGGCTGCCAGGCGGCGATTTGGTTGGACCGGCCCGGCGCGGTGACGCGCGTTCACAGCTGGTGCCCGACGCCCGGACCGCAGTTTGGTTTTCTCGTGACCCACAACGAGGCGATTTCAATCGCCGATTATTACACAGTGGGGGAGCCGGCACGCCCAAGCTACAGACCGACCTGCCACTACGCGTACCACCCTTGCGACGAGGCGGTGCTTAGCCTGCATGAGATGTTCGGGGCCGGAACGCAGCAGCGCCAGTATCACATCTTGGATGTTGATGAAATCTCCGCCGGCATCGATGAGCTTGGCATTCTGCTTTATGGCCATGAAAAGAATGCCCTTTGGTTCGGGTCTCGATTATCGAACGAAGAAACAAAGGCCCTCGCCCCCTATCAAAACGCAACTGGTTTGCAGGTCACGTCGGCGATCCTGGCAGGTATGGTCTGGGCACTAGAAAACCCAGAGTCCGGAATCGTGGAAACCGATGAGATGGATCATGCGCGATGCTTGGAGGTGCAACGCCCCTACCTTGGTCCGGTTGAGGCGCATTACACCGATTGGACGCCGCTCACTGATCGGTGGCAGCAATTTCCAGAAGATATCGACGATGCCGACCCGTGGCTCTTTCGGAATGTCCTGGCCAGCTAGCAGGTCCTAGGCACGCCGACAGATATAGCCGCGCGACGTCCGAGACGGCGGACCAGCGGGAAAAGCGTATTCCGATACAAGCTGCCAGCCGGTGCTTTCCAGCAGAGTACGGATCTGCGCAGGCTTGTAACTTTTGTGGCGCCATTGCAGCCATACAATTGCGTTGCACCAATGCGGCTTCGACACCACAAGCCAAAGCTGCCCGTTGGGTCGGACAAGGCGGTGCATCTGGTCCAGCATGCTGATCGGATCGCCATGTTCGATCACATGTGCCGCAAGCGCGACATCGAACGTTTTGTCGGACGTAAGACTTGCCAGATCGGAGGTGATGCAATCGGCTTCGACCCCGTTCTTTGCCAGTTGCAGCGCGGCGCGATCAAGCATCCGTTGTGACGGATCAACCAGCGTGATCTCGTGCGCGGTGCCGTGGATTGCAGCCCAGGCTTCCGTAAATGCAGCCGTGCCGGCACCGATATCAACTACGCGGGTGCCCTTGGCGGGAACATCTGGGCGATGGGCAAGAAACCCCAGATAGGCGTCGAAATAGCCAAGTGCCCGCATTTTATCGCCCCACATCGGGGCGGCGGCGTCATAGCGATCCGTTAAATCCGGCAATGTGCTGACCATTGGAATAACATGCCACGCACGCGCCATTGTGCAACCATGCACGTCGCCGAGACTGTCCTTTTCCCACCGGCGCGACTAGAGAGACCCTATGATCGGAGATCGCGCCCCCCGCATGTCGCTGGCCGACGCCCAAAGCTTGCCCGTCTGGCGCCAGCCTGTTGCGCTTTTGGTCCTTATGGCGATTGCCATGCCGATCTCGTTTGCCACGTGGTCCGCGCTGCTGAACAATTTTGTCATCGAGGTCGTCGCCTTCGACGGCGCAGATATCGGCTGGCTTCATACAGTGCGCGAAATCCCCGGCTTTTTGGCCGTCGGGGTTATCTTTCTGATCGTCTTTATTCGCGAACAGCTTTTAGGGCTGATATCGCTTTTGCTTTTGGGGGTGGCCACGGCGGTCACAGCGCAGTTTCCGACGCTTGGCGGGTTATTGATTGTCACACTCGTGAGCTCGATCGGGTTTCATTACTATGAGACGGTTAATCAATCGCTCCAATTGCAGTGGATCGAAAAGGGGCGGGCACCCCAGGTGCTGGGTTGGCTTTTGGCGGCCGGCTCGGCGGGCACGTTTATCGCCTATGGCGCGGTTGTGCTGACCTGGCAAACCTTCGATCTCAGCTTTTCCTTCGTTTATTGGGTCGCTGGTGGAATAACTGCGGTCATTGCGGTATTTTGCCTTCTCGCATACCCGCAATTCGAAAGCCCCGAGCCGCAGACCAAGAAGATGGTGCTGCGCAAACGCTATTGGCTCTACTACGCGCTACAATTCATGTCTGGCGCCCGACGGCAGATTTTCGTGGTGTTCGCGGGCTTCATGATGGTGGAACGCTACGAATATGAAGTTCACCAAATCACCTTGCTCTACATGGTCACCTACGCGGTCGGTATGGCCATCGCGCCGGTGATGGGGCGGCTGGTGGGTCGGTTTGGTGAACGCGCCGCACTGATCTTCGAATATACCGGCCTGACCTTGGTGTTCATCCTCTATGCCGGTCTTTACCTTTACGATTGGGGCGCGGCCTTTGCCGCCGTACTTTATGTCGTGAACCACATCTTTTTCTCGCTGGCCTTCGCTATCCGGACGTATTTCCAAAAGATCGCTGATCCCGGAGACATTGCGCCGACAGCGGCTGTTGCCTTCACGATCAATCACATCGCGGCGGTATTTTTGCCGGCAGCGCTGGGCTATGTTTGGCTCGTCTCTCCGATCGCCGTCTATTACCTGGCCGCGGCAATGGCGATGGTTTCGTTGCTTTTGTCGACCTTCGTGCCGCGCCATCCGGTGCCAGGCGTCGAAACGACGTTTGTGCGTCGCGCGCCCGAAGCCGCAGAATGACAACCTGGACCGCGCTGACCACGGTGCTGGGCGAGGCAGAGGCCGCGATGCTCGGCGAGGCGCTAGAGGACCTTACGCCTGCCCCGACCGGCGTCGGTGTGTTCAAGCTCGAAGACGGCTCAGGCCTCTGGGAAGTCGGCGGATATTTCGCTGAGCGCCCCGACACAGTCGCGCTTGCAATCCTGTCAGCCGCACATCGCGCGAAGGATTTTGCCGTATCGGAAGTGCCGGAGACCGACTGGGTCGCCCATGTGCGGCGCGAATTGCATCCGGTCGAAGCCGGCCGGTTTTTCGTCTACGGCAGTCATGACAAAGACCGTGTGCCGGAAGATCGCATCGCGCTTTTGATTGAGGCGGCGATGGCCTTTGGAACCGGTCATCATGGCACAACGCAAGGGTGCCTTGAGGCACTCGATACGCTCGTCGAGCAAGGATTTGAGGCGACGCGCATTGCCGATATCGGGTGCGGTACCGCGGTATTGGCCATGGCGGCCGCCTCTGTTTGGCCAGAGGCCACAACCATCATCGCATCCGATATCGATCGCGTGGCCGTGGACGTTGCCACGGCCAATGTCGCGGCAAATGGTCTAAAGGCCCGGGTGGAATGCGTTGAAGCGGCAGGTTTTGAACACCCGCGCCTGGCAGAGGCGCAGTTCGACTTGGTCTTTGCCAATATTTTGAAGGGGCCTTTGGTTGCACTGGCGCCAGAATTCGCCCGCCGGCGCGCACTGGACGGCCGCGTGATCCTTTCGGGGCTGCTCACGTCTCAGGCGCCTGAAGTGATCGCAGCCTACCGCGACCTCGGGCTATTGGTTCTTGATGAGAAACAAATTGGTGAATGGTCGACATTGACCTTGGGGTAGCCCAAAGGGTCGATTTTTGCATCGGAACATGCTAACAAAAAGGGTGGTGGGGGCAACGCGGTTTGTGAGTTGTCCTATGAATGATCAGTATGACACGTTTCAGGAGCGCGTGGGTCGGATAAACCGAACCCATAAGCGCAAGGTCCCGTATACGTTCACAGTTCGCCCTGATGGCCTTATGGTCCCTCGGACGCGAAGCCGCCTTCGTTTTTACTTTCCTTGGCGCGCAATTTTGGCCGGCTTTTTTGTCGTTGTCGCTGTGAAAGCCTTCATGATCTACTATCTCACACCGCCGGGGTATGAGACACGGATGACGGAGGTTTTGACCGGCAGCGCGTATGCAGAGGCGGCCGCGACCATCTTGGCGCCGGATCCTGTCTCGCTGTGGGTGGCGAGCCAAATTGGCGGCTTGGTCGCGTGGGCATCGGACCCTGAGATCTAGCTCAGACTTTTCGCATGTTGAACGAAAAAGGCCGGCCCCGAAAGGACCGGCCTTTGACGTTTCTGGGATGAGATCAGCGGCGGTATTCGCCGGAGGCGATCGCGTCGATATCACCGCGAACAAGGCCGAGGTCTTCCAATTCGTGGTTGGACAGCTTCGACAGCGCGGCGCGCGTCACGCGTGCGTCGTTCCAGGCGGCAAGTTTGCCGAACAAACCGGCAAGAACAGTGACAACGCTGGAGCCAGCGACAACGGGGCGATTGGTAATCAAAGCCATGGAGCGTTCCTTTCCGGTCATGGTCTGTGCACGTGCGATATTGCTGTGCTGAATCGGCAATTAGTCTGGCGTTGTTGCTTAATCAATAGGCGATTTTTGCATGGCTATCATCACGGAATTGCATAGCTCGAATTGCAAACAAACCATTGAAAAAAATGCATTAATAATCACTGAACGATGTCGGTTTTGGTGCATTGCGTGACGCGTTTGGCGCGCCCATGCCAGTGCTTTAAGCAGCAGGTGCTAATTCCGACATCAGCGATGTCGCGGACAGGCTGCCCCTGGCCAATGTTCGCCTTTCGTGCTACTGCTCAAATGCAACAGAAAAAGTGACTGGCTGGCGTGAACCGGCGGTCGGAGGAGGGCAGATGAGGGTTATCGGCATTGATCCAGGACTACGGCGGATGGGCTGGGGCATTGTCGATTGCGATGGCGGGCGCCTCGCCCATGTCGCCAGCGGGATTTGCGAAGGGCATGGTGCGAGCCTTGCGGACCGCTTGCTGAGTCTCCACACGGGCCTGACCGAAATATTCACCCAATTCGACCCCGAGACAGCCGCAATCGAAAAGACCTTCGTCAACCGAGACGGCGCGGCAACGCTGAAATTGGGACAGGCGCGCGGCGTGGCCATGCTTGTGCCTGGCCAATTCGGCGTTCTTGTATCGGAATACGCGCCAAACGCCGTTAAAAAGGCGGTTGTCGGCGTGGGACATGCCGATAAGCACCAGATCGATCATATGGTACGGCTGACATTGCCGGGCGCAGCGCCGCGCGGTTCGGACGCTGCGGATGCACTGGCCATTGCGTTGTGCCATGTCTTTCATACCCGAAATTCCGGCCGGCTTGCCGCTGCGCTTCAGGCCACGCAATGATCGGACGTCTCACGGGCCGGGTGGCGATGCGCGCATCCGATCACGCGATGATTGATGTCGGCGGCGTAGGTTACGTGGTCTATTGCTCAGATCGAACCTTGGCGAATCTGCCTCGCGAGGGCGAGGTTGCCGCGTTGTGGACTGAATTGCTGGTACGCGAGGACCTCTTGCAGCTATTTGGATTTGAAACGGTGTATGAGCGCGAATGGCACCGGCTTTTGACCGGGGTTCAAGGGGTCGGCGCGAAGGCATCGATGGCGATTTTGGGTGTTTTGACGCCCGAGGCTTTGGCTCGATCGATTGCAATCGGTGATTGGGGGTCGATCCGCGCGGCACCCGGTGTGGGGCCGAAGATCGCACAGCGACTGGTCAATGAATTGAAGGACAAGGCACCTGCCGCGATGGCCTTGGGCGGCGCGACCGCGGCCCCGGCGCCGTCAGCGGAGCTGCCGGCGACCGAGCCCACCCACGCGCCCACATCCCCGCTGCAATCGGATCGGAACGCTGCGGCCCAGGCAGAAGCGCTGTCGGCGCTGACCAATCTGGGATATGCGCCGTCTGAGGCGGCCGGAGCAGTTGCTCAAGCAACAATTGAGACGCCGGATGCAACGACACAGGCGCTCATCCGAGCCGCGCTCCAAGCGCTGGCTCCGAAGGAATGACATGAGCGAGCCTGATCTCAACTTGCGCCCCAATGCGCTGCCGGACGACGCCGCGCCCGACCGCGCGCTGCGGCCGCAGGTGCTTGAGGATTTTGTCGGCCAAGACGCGGCCCGGGCCAATTTGCGCGTCTTTGTCGAAAGCGCGCGCCAACGCGGCGAGGCGATGGACCATGTGCTGTTTCATGGCCCGCCCGGTTTGGGCAAGACGACCCTTGCGCAGATCATGGCACGCGAACTCGGCGTCAATTTCCGCATGACGTCGGGCCCGGTGCTGGCGCGCGCCGGTGATCTGGCTGCAATTCTAACCAACCTGGAGCCCCGTGATGTGTTGTTCATCGATGAGATCCATCGCCTGAACCCGGCCGTCGAGGAGGTGCTGTACCCGGCGCTCGAGGATTTTGAGCTAGACCTCGTGATCGGAGAGGGGCCCGCAGCCCGCACCGTACGGATCGAGTTGCAGCCCTTTACCCTGGTCGGGGCCACCACGCGGCTTGGCCTTTTGACCACTCCCTTGCGCGACAGGTTCGGGATACCCGTCCGGCTTCAGTTTTACGCGACATCGGAATTGACCCAAATTGTCACGCGCGGCGCGCGTCTTTTGCAGATCGAAGCCGATGCGGAGGGATTGCAGGAAATCGCGACCCGTGCCCGCGGCACGCCGCGGATTGCCGGTCGGCTCTTGCGGCGCGTTCTCGATTTCGCGGTGGTCGAAGGCGGTGGCCGCATCACCGCAGCTTTGGCCGACGCGGCCTTAACGCGCCTCGGCGTAGACCGGATCGGTCTGGATGCGGCGGACCGAAGGTATCTGACGTTGATTGCAGAGAATTATGGCGGAGGACCGGTAGGGGTCGAGACGTTGTCGGCCGCGCTCAGCGAGGCGCGCGACGCCATTGAAGAGGTGATCGAGCCCTACCTCTTACAGCAAGGCTTGATCGCGCGGACACCGCGGGGCAGGGTTCTGGCCGCAAAGGGTTGGCAGCATCTGGGCCTTGCGCCGCCAGAGGCGCCCAGCCAGCGCGATTTGTTCTGAACCGGAGGGACCGCCGACGTGATCCGTTCTTTGATGGTCATCTTGTGTTTGGCGGGGCCCGCCGCAGCCCAGGTCGAGTTTGGATACCACGACAGTTTGACAACGCGATTTGGCCAGTTGGTTGTGATTGGAGAACCGCCCAGCCAACAATTGGCGTTTAACGGCACCATTGTGCCGGGGCTCGAAAACTGGTCGATTGCCATTCATGGCGCATGGGGCCTAGCGGAACCAGCGGTGGATTGGGTCGTCATCCACAGCCACAATGGCGGCAATGCCTGCGATCCGCCGAGGCACATCTTGCGCATCTCGTCCGAGGGGTATTCGGTCAGCCCAGCCTTTGCCGATTGCATCTATTCCGTCCAGGATATCCGGGTTTTTCCCGATCGGATTGAGCTTGATATGCCGCACGGCGACATCGCCATCGAGAGCCAGACATTCATCTATGACGGCACGACATTGAGCGCGCGGATCGACGCGCCGGCGCTTGGCGCGGGCGATCCGACCGTTTCTGATGCGCGGCGATGGCTTGGCCAGCACCCCTACCGCGTTTTTGAAGACAGCGCCGAACAAGCCCGGTTTCTGCGCATCATGTCGGATACTGAAATGCGCAACCTTGCCGGACAAATGAGTGGACCGGGTGACGGCGCGATCTTGCGCGATGGCTGGGTGCTTGGTGCTGCCTGCATGGCGCATCAGTGCAATATTCATGCCGGGGCCTGGGGCATCCGGCTCTCTGATGGCGCGGCGGCGTCGGCCATTTTGGCCAATGGCATCGCACCGGTTGTGTACGGCGCCGCCTTTGACCCTGTATTCCAGGCATGGCTTTCGGAGCAGGCGTTTTGATGACGCCGGAGGCGGTGACCGAGCTTTTCACCCGGTCGGACAATTCGTATCTTTTTGCGCGTTGGGGTCGGCCGTTGGCGCCGGTTGTCTTTGGCGTTGATGACCCGACCATTGGCGTGTTCAAGGGCGCGATTGAGGCCGTGATCACGTTGGCGGGCCATGAAATGGCCGATACCGATCCTGAACTGGGCGCCAATTTGATGATCTTCTTTCTGCGCGATTGGCAGGAACTGGCCCAAACCCCTAATCTTGACCGCATCCTGGCCGATCTCGAAACGCTCTTGCCCAGGCTCGAGGCGGCTGGCGCCAACCAATACCGTAGCTTTCGGTTCGATGAGACCGGCGCGATCAAAGCGGCGTTTGTCTTTATTCGCGTTGACGAAAATATCGCGGCTTTGCCTGCGGACACCATAGCGCTGAGCCAGATTGTGCAGACCATCTTGTTGTGGTCGGACCAAGCCTTCCGCGATGCCGGCCCCTTGGCGCGCCTGTCCGATGATGGCCCGGCTCTCCTGCGACCCGAAATCGCGCAAGTGATCCGGGCCGCTTATGATCCGGTCATGCCGGTCGCCGCGCAAGACCCGAGCCACGGGCTGCGGCTCGCGGCGCGGATGTCGAATGTACAGTAAGGGGCCGGACAGCAGGCGGGAAAACCCGCTAAAGATGCAAAGCCGCGGGGGCAATCGGCGCCGCGCTTGGCGGCTTTGCCGGTTGCTGACCCTTTCGGCTTGGTTAAAAACAACGAGATGATTCACAGCTGGCCGATCCGCGTCTATTACGAAGACACCGACCTCGCGGGGCTTGTGTACTACGCAAATTACCTGAAGTTTATCGAACGCGCGCGTTCTGAAATGGTTCGTGAGGCCGGTATCGATCAGCTTTCGATGAAAGCGACAGGTCTGGTTTTTGCCGTCCGACGCCTGGTTGCGGAGTATCTCAAGCCCGCACATTACGACGATCAATTGACGGTTGAAACGAGGCTCAACACACTGAAACGCGCACGGTTTTACATGGATCAGGTTGTCTGCCGCGATGGCATGACGCTGTTTTCCGCGCAAGTTGAGATCGTTTGCCTCGATCCGGCTGGAAAGCCGAAGCCTTTGCCGATGGATATCCGGCAAAAGATTGCCGGTCTTGTCCCGCCAACCTCGCCGTGATGTGCCTGGCATGGCCAATGCCGTTCGTGCCTGCTATTGAATAGCCAAAGCAGAGCGGCGCAAGACCGTGGGCAGACAGGACGGGCAGAGTATCGATGGAAACGGAAGCGCTCAACGCAGCGCAGGCGGCTGACTTTAGCTTCCTGGCGTTATTTTTTCGGGCCACCCTTATCGTCCAATTGGTGATGATCGGGCTGATCGTGGCTTCGGTTTGGGTTTGGGCGATTTATTTCGCCAAGTTCCGTATGTATCGCCGCGCGCGATTGAATGCTGGCGCATTCGACCAAGCGTTTTGGTCAGGTGAGCCGCTTGATGAATTTTATGATCAGATCGCTGAGGCCCCCCGCAGCGCGTCAGAACGCGTATTTGTTGCCGGCATGACCGAATGGCGGCGGTCGATCCGCGACGACGGTGCACTAATCCCCGGCGTGCAGCAGCGCGTTGATCGGTCCATGGATGTGGCTATCGCGCGGGAAAACGAACGCCTCACACTCGGTTTGGGCTTTTTGGCGACAACTGGTGCGACGGCACCGTTTGTGGGCCTGTTTGGTACCGTGTGGGGTATCATGCGGGCGTTCCAGGAAATTGCGGTGTCGGGGAATACATCACTTGCCGTTGTCGCCCCGGGTATCGCTGAGGCGCTGCTTGCAACCGCGCTCGGTCTCTTGGCGGCGATCCCAGCGGTTATTCTCTATAACACGCTCTCGCGCCAAGCCGACCGGATGGTGCAGCTTTACGAAGGATTTGCCGACGAGTTTTCTACCCTGCTGTCGCGGCAGCTCGATTGATGGGTATGTCGACGGTAAATCGCGGCGGAGAACGGCGACGGGGCCGGCGCCGCGGTGCCGCGCAACCGATGTCCGAGATTAACGTTACCCCCTTCGTGGACGTCATGCTTGTCTTGCTAATCATCTTCATGGTGTCGGCACCGCTGATGACGGTCGGTGTCCCGATTGAGTTACCGGAAACTGCGGCCGAAGCGCTGCCGTCACCGGATGAAGAGCCTTTGACGGTGACGCTGACCGCGGAGGGTGGTGTGCTGATCCAAACCACTGAAGTGTCGCGGGACTCGTTGGTCACGAGGCTGACGGCAATTGCGGCCGAACGTGACACCAATCAGATTTTCCTACGTGCCGATGGTGCCTTGGCATACGATGACGTCATGGAGATCATGGGCGCATTGAACGCTGGCGGGTTTCGGGAAATCGGTCTTGTCACCGATGCCGGCGGCCCGGCCTTGGCGGAGTGAGGACGCATGCGGCGCGAACTTTATGCGTCCGCCGCGCTGCATGGTGCGTTATTGCTCTGGCTGGTCTTTGGCGATGCATTGACCCGAACAGAACAGTCAGAACCTTTTGAGGTTACGGGCGTGACGTTGATCTCTGCCGCGGAATTCGATGCATCGGTGGCGGAAACGGCGCCCCCGGTCGAAGCGTTGCCCGCGCCGGAACCAGAACCCGAGCCTGAACCCACGCCAGAACCTGACCCAGAACCCGCGCCAGAACCTGACCCTGAACCCGCGCCAGAACCTGACCCAGAACCCGCGCCAGAGCCTGAACCCGTCGAAGACATCGTTGCTGTTCTGCCGCAGCCGAGCCTCGGCGATCCTACAGCCCCCCCATCTGACACGCCGACACCGGAACAGGCGCCGATCGTTGCGCCAGCTCCCGCGCCCGCGCCCGAACCGGAGGCGGAGATTGCGCCCGAGCTTGCCGAACAGCCCGACGTCAGCACACCGTCTGAGACGGCAGAGCCGCTCGAACCGGAAACGGCGCCTGAACAAGCGACCACCGAGATTGTCACCGAAGCCGAAGAGCCGTCATCAGCACCCCTTGCCTCGCTTCGGCCAACGGCGCGGCCGGATCGCCCGGCGCCGGTCGACGTCGCCGCTGAGCCAGAGCCCGAACCCGCCCCCGACCCTGAACCCGAGCCGGCTGTGGATCCGATCCAACAGGCACTTGAGCAAGCGCTCGAAGTGGCGCCATCGGCAGAACCGGCTGCCGCACTTGGCCCGGCACTCGGGGACGACGCAATTGCAGGCTTCGAACGGCAAGTGGGGGCCTGTTGGAATTTGGGCGCATCCGGCACGGCGCAGCTCGAAACCGCGATAGTCGTCTATTTCGAGCTGGAACGAGACGGAAGACCGATCCCTAGTTCGATCCGGTTGTCCGAGACGCTCAGCGGCGATGCAACGTCGGCAGGACAAGCCTTTGAAACAGCGCGTCGCGCAATCATCCGTTGCGGGCTACAGGAAAATGATGGCTATGATCTGCCCGATGAGAGCTACGAACGCTGGCGACGTGTCGAAGCGGTTTTTAACCCTCAAGGGATGCAGTTGCGATGACGCGCCCTTGGCGAAATGATCGAATGAGGCTCTGATGAGACGCTTGATCCCAACCTTGCTCTTTTTGCTCTGTGCGCCGATGGCCTTCGCGCAATCGCCCGGTCCCTTGCGCATCGAAATCACACAAGGCGTGGTCGAGCCGTTGCCGTTCGCGCTGCCTGTTTTTGTGGCCGAGAACGGTGCGGCCGCTGACGCCGCTCAAGACATCACCCGCGTTATCGCAGCCGATCTCCGCGGCACGGGATTGTTCCGCGAAATCCCATCTGATGCACATATCTCGACCGTTTCGAACTTCGCCGCGCCGGTGCAGTACAACGACTGGCAAGCGATCAATGCCCAGGCGTTGATCACCGGATCGGTTGAGGCTGCCTCCAACGGTCAACTGATCGTGCGGTTTCGCCTGTTTGATGTGTTTTCCGAACAGCCCTTAGGCGATGGCTTGCAATTTGTCGGCGCCCCCGAAAGCTGGCGGCGCATGGCACATGCCGTGGCCGATCAGGTTTACGAACGCATCACCGGCGAGACGGGTTATTTCGATACGCGCGTGGCCTTCATCGCCGAAGAGGGCCCGAAGAATGCGCGCCTCCACCGGCTGGCTATTATGGACTACGACGGTGCCAACGTTCAGTACCTGACCGACAGCCGCAACATCGTGCTAGCTCCGCGGTTTTCGCCAGACGGAACGACGTTGCTTTACACGGCTCTCGAAGATCAGGGCCCGCAAGTTTACTACATGGACCTCGGCAGTGTGACCAACCGCCCGCTTGCTGTGGACGATGGCAGCTCCGCGTTTACGCCACGATTTTCGCCGGATGGCGGCCGGATTGCATTTTCGATCTCCGAGGCTGGCAATTCTGATATCTACATCGAAACTTTGGCGACCGGCGCGCGGCAACGGCTCACCAGCGCGGCATCAATCGAAGCGGCCCCCAGTTTCTCCCCCGATGGTAGCCAGATCGTGTTCGAGAGCGATCGCACCGGCAGCCAGCAGATTTACATCATGCCGGCCTCCGGCGGTGAGCCGGAGCGCATTTCGCGTGGTTCGGGCCGGTACGGCACGCCTGTCTGGAGCCCGCGGGGCGATTTGATTGCATTCACGTATCAAGCGGAAGGCCGGTTCCATATCGGCGTGATGCGGACCGATGGATCGGAGGAACGGCTCCTGACCGCGTCGTTCCTGGACGAAGGCCCGACCTGGTCGCCAAATGGCCGCGTGATTATGTTTACCCGCGAAACGGCGGGTGCCGATGGGGCTCCCGCGCTTTATAGTGTGGACATTTCCGGCAGAAACTTACAGCGGGTCGCGTCGCCGGGCATGGCATCTGATCCGGCCTGGTCGCCGCGGCTGCAATGACATTGCACGGAGTTGATTTCCCCCAGTCCCGGCGCGTGATAAAGTCGGCAAAAGTATAAAGCGAGGAAAGAGCACATGATAAAGCTTCACAAACTAGCGCTCTTGGCGGCGGTGTTGGGTCTGTCGGCCTGTACGCAGGGCGGCTTTGGCATCGGCGGCGGCGCGGGTGCGACCAACACGGCTGGCATTGGTGGCGTATCCGATCCGACATCGGTGGCCTATTTCAACCAAACGGTTGGTGATCGCGTTCTATTTGAGGTCAACATCCATACATTGAGTGATCAAGCGCGTTTGATCCTGGATGCACAGGCAGAATGGTTGGCCAACAATCCCGAATATGTCGCTGTCATCGAAGGCCATGCCGACGAACAGGGCACACAGGAATACAACTTCCGGCTTGGGGAACGTCGGGCCACGTCCGTCAGCCAGTATCTGGCATCGCGAGGTGTGGCACCTGGTCGATTGCGCACTGTCTCTTTTGGCAAAGAACGCCCGTTAGAGATCTGCTCAAACGAGGCCTGCTACGCGCAAAACCGCCGTTCGGTGACGGTGCTGGAGATCGGTGCGGGGTCTTGAAATGATGCGTGGCCTGGTTCTGGCATTGTTTCTGCTTGCGAGCCCTGCAATGGCTCAGGACCGTGGCGAAACGCTGGCTGATATCCGCCAAGAACTGACGGTGCTTTGGGTTGAACTCCAGCGGCTTCGGACAGAGCTTTCGACGACGGGATCGCCTAGCGGGCCACCGATTTCAGGTGAACTCTTGGCGCGCCAAGATGCCCTAGAGTTGGAAATTCGCCGGTTAACCGGGCTTGTTGAGAACCTGGAATTGCGCCTAAGCGCCGTCGTTCGCGACGGGACCAACCGGGTGGGCGATTTGGAGTTCCGCTTATGCGAGTTAGAGCCGGATTGCGATATCGGCTCGCTTGGGCAGACGCCAAGTTTGGGCGGCGGTGAACTTCCGGCGGCAGGCGCCGATCCTTTGCCCGATAGCGCGCCCGATACCGGCGGTGGCAGCTTGGCCGTTGCCGAACAATCCGACTTTGACCGCGCTCGCGCCGCTTATGACGCCGGCGATTACGCCCAAGCTCAGGACCTTTTCTCGGCGTTCACCGAAACATATCCGGGCGGTCCGCTTTCGGCAGAGGCGCATTTTTTGCGCGGCGAAGCAGCAGCCGCGCAAGGCGTTTGGTCGGTCGCGGCGCGGGCCTATCTTGATAGTTTTTCAGGCGCACCGGATGCAAGCCGCGCGCCTGATAGCTTGCAACGCTTGGGCGTCGCTTTGGCCGAACTTGGTCAAACCGAAGAAGCATGCCTGACCCTTGGCGAGGTTGAAAACCGCTATCCCGGAACTCCGGCGGTGATCGATGCCCAACGCGCGATGGCAGGGCTGAGGTGTAATTGAGCCGCCCCGGTTCCACACGACAAGACCTGCGCCAGAGCTTCACATTGCAGCCCGATCTGGTCTCTGACGGACGACCCGTCATTGTTGCGTGTTCTGGCGGCGGGGATTCCATCGCATTGCTGCATATGGCGGTGTCCAGTCTCGGCGCAGATCGCGTGCATGTTTGCACCGTGAACCACAATTTGCGGGCCTCGGCCGCCGACGAGATCGCGCTTGTCGAACGCCATACCAAAAAACTTGGCGTCAGCCTTCGAATTGTGAATTGGCACTGGGATGGGCAGGGCAATCTGCAAGCAAAAGCCAGCGATGCGCGCCGTGGCATCTTGGCCGAGGAAGCCGCACTTTGGGACGCCGTTACAGTTCTTCTGGGTCATACCCGCGATGACAATGTCGAGAGTTTCCTGATGGCGCTTGCGCGCGGTTCTGGCATCGATGGTCTGCGCGGGATGAAGGCCATAGATGGACTTTTCCAGCGCCCCTTTCTGACGACGGGTCGTGCGGAATTGCGCGATTGGCTGCGGCAGGAAGGGCTCGATTGGGCCGATGATCCTTCGAATGAGGATGTTCGATTTGATCGCGTGAAAGCCCGCAAAATGATCGACATCCTTTCCGGGCTTGGCCTAACCGGCCAGCGCATTGAACGAACGATGCACCTGATGCAAGCCGAGGCGGAGGACGCACGACTGCATGTGGCCCGCGCTGTAAAGCTGCATGCCGAGGTCCGCGCCGGCGACCTGTCGGTGCCTGTGCCGGATTTTCTGCCTGAATTGGGTGAGGCGGGATACCTGCGCCTTTTGGCGGCCATCTTTTGTTGGTTTTCCGGTGATGGCTATAAGCCGCGCCTCGATTCTGTGCGCATGGTTCGGCAACGGATCGACGACGGGCAAAGCGCGTCGCTCTCAGGTGTTTTGGTGAAACCCGACCTGAAAAGGGTTGTCTTTCGACGCGAACCCGTCGCGGTCACCGCGCCGACCGCGTTGCCGCTCGGTGCGAAAGATGTCACGTGGGATCACCGCTGGCAGGTCACAAGTTATGCGCCGGCGCGGGCCGGATTGATGATCGGCGCCTTGAATTTAGGGCTAGATCAATGCCCGAATTGGCGCGCATCGGGTCATTCGCGACGCAGCCTTGAAACAACGCCTGCCATTTGGCGAGGCGAGAAGGTGATTGCCGCACCTCTTGCCGGGCTCTTGAACGGCTGGACAGCGACGCTTCGCCCCACTTTCGCCGAGTTCCTGGATACACATTGAACTCAAGGTCCCAGAGGTTATCTTAAGGACAACGCGACTGGCCCCGCACGGGCCATGATGAGGAGATTTCTCTTGGGTAACGCGAGAAACATTGCCTTCTGGGTCATTCTATTTTTGTTGATCCTGGCTCTTTTCAACCTCTTTTCGGGCGGTCAATCGACCACAAACGCGCGAAACGTACCGTTTTCGGATTTCATTCGCGAAGTTGAAAATGGCTCGGTCAACCAAGTCACGCTGGATGGCGAGGATGTTCAATTCACTACCTCAGACGGAACGTTCAGCACGATCAAACCGGCGGAGACCGACCTGACCGAGGTTCTGTTGGAAAACAATGTGCGGGTCGAGGCCCGCCCGCAGGAGCAATCCGGTATTCTCAGCGTCTTGTCGCTTTGGCTGCCCGTCTTGGTGCTCATCGGCATTTGGATCTTCTTTATGAACCGAATGCAGGGCGGCGGCCGTGGCGGCGCGATGGGCTTTGGAAAGTCCAAAGCGAAGCTTTTGACCGAAAAGCACGGCCGGGTGACATTTGACGATGTCGCGGGCATCGACGAGGCCAAAGATGACCTCGAAGAGATCGTGGAGTTCCTCAGAAACCCACAGAAGTTTTCGCGTCTGGGCGGCAAAATCCCAAAAGGGGCTCTGCTTGTTGGCCCGCCGGGGACGGGTAAGACGCTGCTCGCGCGTGCAGTCGCGGGCGAAGCGGGCGTGCCGTTTTTCACCATTTCGGGCTCGGACTTTGTCGAGATGTTTGTCGGTGTGGGCGCAAGCCGTGTCCGCGACATGTTTGAACAGGCCAAGAAGAACGCGCCATGCATCGTATTCATCGATGAGATCGATGCCGTTGGTCGCAGCCGCGGTGTCGGCTATGGCGGCGGCAACGATGAACGCGAACAGACGCTGAACCAGTTGCTCGTCGAAATGGACGGGTTTGAGGCCAATGAAGGGATTATCATCGTTGCGGCAACCAACCGTCCCGATGTCTTGGACCCGGCGCTTCTGCGTCCTGGCCGGTTTGACCGGCAAGTCCAAGTGCCAAACCCCGACATCAAAGGCCGCGAGAAAATCCTCGGCGTGCACAGCCGCAAGGTCCCGTTGGGCCCCAATGTCGATTTGCGCATCATAGCG
The DNA here is from genome assembly GCA_039183205.1 of Pseudomonadota bacterium. Classification (GTDB taxonomy): domain Bacteria; phylum Pseudomonadota; class Alphaproteobacteria; order Rhodobacterales; family Rhodobacteraceae; genus HKCCE3408. The sequence goes on from JBCDBR010000019.1 coordinate 46,423, forward strand.
CGGGGAACGCCCGGATTTTCCGGCGCCGATCTTGCCAATCTTGTCAACGAATCTGCCCTCATGGCGGCGCGCGTCGGGCGGCGGTTTGTGACGATGGAGGATTTTGAGAACGCCAAGGACAAGGTCATGATGGGCTCCGAACGGCGCTCCATGGTGATGACCGAGGACGAAAAGAAACTCACCGCGTATCACGAAGCAGGCCACGCAATTGTGGGCCTGAACGTGCCGCAGCATGACCCGATCCACAAAGCGACGATCATCCCTCGTGGCCGTGCGCTTGGCCTTGTCTTATCGCTGCCGGAACGCGATCAGCTGTCGGTGAGCTTCACCAAATACAAATCCAAGATCGCGATGGCCATGGGTGGTCGCGTCGCGGAGGAATTGATTTTCGGCAAGGAAAACGTGACGTCTGGTGCGGCCAGTGACATTCAGCAAGTCACCAAAATCGCCCGCGCCATGGTCACCCAATTCGGGTTCGATGCCGAATTGGGCTACGTCGATTACGCGAATGAGCAGCAAAGCTATTTGGGTAACTACGGCGGCGGATCGAACCATTCCGGGATCACGCAAAAGGCCATTGACGATAAAGTTCGCGCCTTGGTCGATGAAGGCTACGAAACAGCCAAACGGGTGTTGACCGAAAAGGCCGAAGACCTCGAACGTCTGGCCCAGGGCCTATTGGAATATGAAACCCTAACTGGCACGGAGATTACGCGCGTGATCGCCGGTGAGCCGCTCAATCGCGGCGAAGATGATGACAATGCCGATACCCCGTCCGGCGGGTCTTCGATTACGGCCATTCCAAAGACGCGAAAGCCTAAGGAGCCCGATCCCAGCCTAGAACCGGAGCCCACGACCTAACGAAAAAGCCCCGCTCGAGCGGGGCTTTTTTTCCGGTCGCGTCACTCACGTTTCGTAGCGCTTCCGCGCATCCGCAAAGCTCTTTTCAAGCGCTGTCCAGGCCGTCTGGATCCCGCCTTGCATGTCATCCCAGGCGGCGGCGTTGGCCTGGCCGAGCTTTTCCAGCGTCTTCTCTGCTTGTCCGCGCTGCGCTTCGAACGCCGCGATCTGAGCCTTGATCTGTGTCTTGCCGTCAGCCGTCGCTTTCTCCATCCGCTCTTGCATCTTCTGCAACTCCGCGTTCCAGGCATCGAGCTGTGCTTTGGCGTGCTTAATAAATGCGTCTTGGTCCATGGGCTGTTTTCCTCCGTCATGCCCCGGTGGCGACGGTAGACCATGCCAGAAATGTCCGAAAGGCCTCTGTCACATTGCCCAAAGCGTCAGCAAAAGTCCCAGGCTTAAACCAAGGAGATATCCGACATGGAGGAGGACGGCGACCGCGTTCATGTTCAAATCCTTTCAATGCGCCTGTGCGCATATGCGTCGGCGCGGGCAGCTATTCGGTTCAAAGGATGGCGGCACAAGAATGAAGAATGTCGGAAACGTCGCAAAAATAATTGAGCGTAGCGGCTATAGCGAGTGAAACAAGACTGCCAGACGGGGAACAACGTGGCCTTCAAATCCGACATCGAGATTGCCCGCGAGGCGGTCAAACAGCCGATCCAGGACATCGGTGCAAAACTTGATATCCCGACGGAAAGTCTGCTGCCCTATGGCCATGACAAGGCAAAGCTTGGTCAGGACTTTATCGAGAGCGTCAAAGACCGCTCAAACGGGAAGCTCATATTGGTGACGGCGATTAACCCGACCCCGGCCGGTGAGGGCAAAACGACAACAACCGTGGGCCTTGGCGACGGGTTGAACAGAATCGGCAAGAAAACCGCGATCTGCATCCGCGAGGCATCCTTGGGCCCTTGTTTTGGAATGAAGGGCGGTGCCGCGGGCGGCGGCTATGCACAAGTGGTGCCCATGGAGGACATGAACCTGCATTTCACGGGTGATTTCCATGCGATCACGTCGGCCCACAATCTGCTGTCTGCAATGATCGACAACCATATCTATTGGGGCAATTCGCTTGAGATCGATGAGCGTCGCGTTGCCTGGCGGCGCGTGATGGATATGAACGATCGCGCCTTGCGCGATACGGTGACCTCGCTTGGCGGTGTGGCCAATGGCTTTCCGCGCCAGACCGGGTTTGACATCACTGTGGCCTCTGAGGTCATGGCGATCTTGTGCTTGGCGACAGATCTGGACGATCTCCAGCAGCGTTTGGGCGACATCATAGTCGCTTATCGCCGGGACCGGTCCCCAATCTATGCGCGTGATATCAAGGCCGATGGCGCCATGACGGTGCTATTGAAGGACGCGATGCAGCCCAATTTGGTCCAAACACTAGAAAACAATCCCGCCTTCGTGCATGGCGGGCCATTTGCCAATATCGCCCATGGATGCAATTCTGTCATCGCGACAACCACAGCGCTGAAGCTTGCCGATTACGTCGTGACCGAAGCAGGCTTCGGCGCCGATCTGGGTGCAGAGAAATTCATGAACATCAAATGCCGGAAGGCAGGTATTGCGCCTGACGCAGTTGTCATCGTCGCGACGGTGCGCGCAATGAAGATGAATGGCGGCGTCGCAAAGGCCGATTTGGCCGCCGAGAATGTGGCCGCGGTCGAAGCGGGTTGCCCCAATCTCGGCCGACATATCGAAAACGTCAAAAGTTTTGGCGTGCCGGTGATAGTGTCCATCAACCATTTCGCCGGTGATACCGACGCCGAAGTGCAAGCAGTGATCGACTATGTCGCAAGTCAAGGTTCCGAAGCCGTTGTCAGCCGCCATTGGGCCGACGGCTCTGCCGGGATTGAGCCGCTCGCGCACAAGGTGGTGGAACTCGCCGAGGGTGCGTCGTCACAATTTGCGCCGCTCTACCCCGACGATATGGGGCTATTTGAGAAGATCGAAACCATCGCCAAGCGCGTTTATCGGGCTGACGACGTGCTCGCGGACAAGAAGATCCGCGACCAATTGCGGGCATGGGAGGAGGCCGGTTACGGCGGTCTGCCGGTCTGCATGGCCAAAACGCAATATTCGTTCTCGACCGATCCGAATTTGCGTGGTGCCCCCACTGGGCATTCGGTCCCGATCCGGGAGGTGCGGCTAAGCGCGGGGGCAGGTTTTGTCGTTGTTATCTGCGGCGAGATCATGACGATGCCCGGCCTGCCGCGCGTACCGTCCGCCGAAGCGATCATGCTCAACGACATTGGCCAGATCGAGGGGCTCTTTTGATGATGGATGGGACGACGCTCTCCCTTTCGGGCGTCGCCCCGCCCACCATCCCGTGAAGTCTCGGGCCGATTAGAAAAAGGGACGCTGATGGTGCATGTAATTGATGGCAAAGCCTTCGCAGCGAAAGTTCGCGACCAGATAGCCGATCATGTGGTGCAGCTGAAGGCCGACCATGACATCGTGCCAGGTCTCGCAGTGATCCTTGTGGGAGAGGACCCGGCAAGTCAGGTTTATGTGCGCAATAAGCACGCGCAGACCGTTGAGGTCGGTATGGCATCGTTTGAGCACAAATTGCCGGCCGACACAGGGGAGCCCGCGCTTTTTGCGCTGATTGACCAATTGAATGCAGACCCGTCCGTTCATGGCATCTTGTGCCAATTTCCAGTGCCGGATCATCTTGATGAACGTCGGATTGTGGCGCGGATCGACCCGGCAAAGGATGTCGATGGGTTGAGCGTGACAAATGCTGGCCGTCTCGCAAGCGGGCAAGACGCGTTGGTGAGCTGTACGCCGCTTGGCTGTTTGATGCTGCTGCGCGACCATCTAGGCAGCCTCTCCGGATTGAATGCGGTTGTGGTCGGGCGGTCGAACTTGGTGGGAAAGCCTATGGCGCAACTGTTGCTGGGCGATAGTTGTACCGTCACGATCGCGCATTCGCGCACGCGGGACCTGGCGAGCGTGTGTCGTTCGGCGGATATTCTTGTTGCCGCGGTTGGGCGTCCGCACATGATCCCTGGCGATTGGATCAAACCGGGTGGCACGGTGATCGATGTCGGCATCAATCGCGTGCCGCATCCGGAAAAGCCCGGCAAAACCAAGTTGGTGGGCGATGTCGACTTTGCCAGCGCATCCGAGATTGCCGGCGCCATTACGCCGGTCCCGGGCGGTGTGGGACCGATGACAATTGCCTGCCTGCTCGCCAATACGCTAACCGCATGCTGCCGTGCCCACGACCTGCCGGCGCCGGAAGGTCTAACCGTCTAAGACCGGGATCATCGTGCCTTGCAATATCGCGACATCGCGGCGGGTGCCGTCTTCGGCTTCGGATTCTACACGTGCGCGGGTGATCACCAGACGACGCCCCGCCTTGACCACATCGCCGTGCGCCCAAAGCCGGACGCCCGTGGCGGGCGCAATGAGATTAATCTTCATCTCAACGGTCAGAACGTCCGCGCCACGCGGCATACGGGTCAATGCGGCATAGCCGGAGGCGCTGTCGCCAAGTGCAAAGGTTAGACCTGCATGGGCAAAACCTTGCTGTTGGCTGACCGACGTCGTGATCGGTGCGGACAGGAGCACATAGCCGTCGCCGACTTCGTCAATGCGCGCCCCAAGCGTGTGCATCATGCCTTGCCGCGCGAAATTTTCTTTGATTTCTGGGATCATCGTCTCAACCAAATGTGTTGGGCGCCGGTTTTGGCATGGGAATGGCAAGTGGCGGCTCTGCGAGGAGAATGGCCATGGCTTCAGCCCCCATCAGCGCGGCGAGATCTTCGTGATCGGAGGGCAAGCCACCAGTATACGTGCCATAGGCCGGTAAGATGGCCTTGACGCCATCGGTCAAAACGCAGCGTCTTGTCAGGGTCCGACCCCGTGCCACAACACGTGCCTTGGGATGATAATGACCAGAAATTTCGCCCCGCGTCCCATGCGTGGCGATATGGCGAAACAGCAAGGGCGGTTGGTAAAAGGTTTCGAGATGCGTTCCGCCAAGCTCAACCGGCCCGGCATCATGATTGCCTTCGATCCATATCCAGCGGCGGCCGGCCATCAATGAATCGATCCAACCCTTGGTGTCTTCGTTGAGCGCGCTGGCTGCGTCCAGATCGTCAAAGCTATCGCCCAAGCACACCACGATCTCTGGCGCGGATGCTGTTATGTCGGCCTCCAGGCGCTGCAAGGTCTCCCGTATCTCGTATGGCGGGAGCAACAGACCGTCGCGACGGGCCAACCGTTCGGATTTTCCCAAATGCAGATCTGAGACGCAAAGCAGGCGTGCCGCGGCCCAGTAAAGCGCGCCACTTGGCAGGACGGTCAGCGTCGCGCCAGCCAGGTCAAAGTCATATCCGTTCATGCTTCGTTCGATGCCATGGTGTCCCGTGGCGATCAACCGAAAACGCAGATCATGGCATCCTCACGCTTCGTTGCCGAGCCCCGCGGTCGCCATGAGGCGTGCGGCCTCTTCTTCTAGCAACCGCCGCTCGGCCAGGCCTTTGACTGGTATCCGTCCAGCTTCCAAAAACAGCGGCGCGGCCAATGGCGTGACACGGTCAAGCGTGACATGATCAATCCGGTCGCCGATCCGTTCCAGCATCGCTTCGATCCGGCCAAAATCGACCAGACCGCGCATCGCTTCTTGGCGGGTAATGTCCAACATGACATGGTTTGGGTCGTATTTTCGCAGCGTGTCGTAAAGGATGTCGGTGGAAAATGTGGCCTGTCGGCCCGATTTCCGCTTCTGGCCCGCCGTGTTCCGGTCGATTAGGCCCGCGATCAACGCCGCAGCCTTGAAGGTGCGTTTCATCACCTGGTTTTCGGCCAACCAGGTCTCCATCGCGGCGATCAGGTTTTCCCGCTCAAAAAGCGGGGCGGCATCGGCCAGAGGTTTGAGGCCCCAAACCAGGGTTGCATAGTCGGTGGTCACAAAACCTAATGGTTCCAGCCCAGATTTTTCCATGCGTTCGGTCAGCAACAGACCCAATGTCTGCTGCGCGTTGCGTCCGGCAAATCCGTAGGCGCAAACATGTTCGCGCCCATCGTGGGGAAAGCTTTCAACCAGAAGCCTTTCGCGTTCGGGCAGTCGGCTGACCTGCCGCTGAAGCGCCAACCAATCGGCGGTATGGGCCGGCAAATCGGGCCAGGTTTCTTGCCGAAACATCGTCAGGATGCGGTCGCTAAGTTGCGTCGATGTCGCAAATTTCGTGCCCATGAAGGTCGCGATTTTTGGTTTTTCCCACGGCGTTTTGGTAACCTCGACGGTCATCTCGCGCATGCCTTCATAACGTACGATTTGGCCGCCCATCAAAAACGTGTCCCCTTTGCGCAGGGTTGAGGCGAAGTATTCTTCCACCTCGCCCAAAGGCGCGCCGCCACGCGCGTGGCGCATCCGTACGTTCAGCTTATCAGCATCGACGATCGTGCCGATATTCATCCGCACTTGCCGCGCCATCCTGGGATCGCGCAAATGCCACTGTCCGTCGCTTTGAGCCAGTCGCTGCCAACGATCGTAGGCGCGCAATGCGTAGCCCCCGGTGGCGCAAAAATCCAAACAACGGTCGAACGTTTCCCGATCAAGATCGGCGTAGGCGCCGGCGGTGGTGATTTCGGCAAAAAGCTCATCGGCGGCAAACGCACCGGCGCAGGCGCGGATCAATATGTGCTGGCACAACACATCAAGCGGCCCAGTGCCTTTCGGATCGCCATCTAATGTGTGGTCCTTAACCGCTTGCAGGGCGGCCACGCATTCCACGACTTCGAACCGGTTTGCCGGGACCAGCAGCGCCTTGGAAGGGGCGTTGTAGCGATGGTTGGCGCGCCCGATCCTCTGCACCAGACGTTTGACGTTTTTGGGCGCGCCAACTTGGATCACAAGGTCAACGTCGCCCCAGTCAATGCCCAAATCCAGCGATCCGGTGCAAACAATCGCCCGCAAATCGCCGCGCACCATAGCGGCCTCAACACGCTCCCGCTGTTCCCGCGCGAGGGCCCCGTGATGAATGCCGATGGGGATATCGTCTTCGTTCCGCAGCCATAATTCGTGGAAGAAAATCTCAGCTTGTGCGCGCGTGTTATGAAAAATCAAAGTGGTGCGGTGCTGCTTGACGGCCTCGAGCACGGCGCCGACCGCATATTTGCCGCCGCCCCCGGCCCAAGGCGGCGCGCCGTCTGTATCCAACATGGCGATATCCGGATCGGGTCCTGGATCGGCCTGTAGGATAGCGCAAGGATCGGGGTGACGCGCCAAGATTTGAGCGATGGCTGGTGGGTCCTCGACGGTGGCCGATAGCCCGACACGGCGCAGAGCTGGCGCCAATGTCGACAGCCTCGATAGCGCCAGCATCAACTGATCGCCGCGTTTCGACTCGGCAAGCGCATGGATCTCATCAACGACGATGCGCTTCAATCCGGCGAATGTGCGCCCGGCATCTTCGTAACTGATCATCAGCGCCAGACTTTCGGGTGTCGTTAGCAGGATGTGCGGAGGGTCGGCGCGTTGGCGTCGCTTTTTCGCGTAGGACGTGTCGCCGGTGCGATCTTCCACCCGGATCGGCAGGCCCATCTCCTCGATGGGACCTGTGAGGTTACGCTTGATGTCTGCGGCCAGCGCCTTCAAGGGCGAGACGTAAAGCGTATGCAACCCTTGATGGGCGCCACCGGCCAAATCGCGGAGCGTCGGTAGGAACCCCGCCATCGTCTTGCCGCCGCCGGTCGGCGCAATCAGAAGTGTGCAAGGATCGTCGGCCCGGTTCAGCATGTCTTGCTGATGCGGGTGGATCGACCAGCCGCGAGTTTTGAACCAGGTCTTGATCTGAGGGGGCACGGTGGTCATGCCGCCATCATAGACCCTGCGCTTGCGCTGTCAGGTGCCCAAAACCGGTTTTAGCCGATGCAAAACGGGGCAGCGCTATACCGCGTCGATCGCCCCGGGTTCGTCAGTGCACGATCTTTTCTTGCCGGACGTAGAGGTTTTCCCATGCGCGGTCGATCAGATCGGGCCGCATTTGATAGGGGATCCCTTCGAATTCGCAGATCGCGATCAATTGGTCGCACAAAAACGGCGCATGGTAGTTGGCGTAGATGTTGTCGACTGTCGGGTACTTTTTCTTTAGCAGATACAGCAACGCCTCTTCGTTCAGCGGCACCTTTTTCTTTTTCGCAACCATTGCAAAGATCTTCAGGAACTGATCCTGCGTGGGACCATCGATTTTCACCTTAAAGAAGATCCGGCGTAACGCAGCTTGGTCGAAGATGTCATTGGGGTGGAAGTTGGTGGAGAACACCACAAGCGTGTCGAAGGGCACTTCGAACTTTTCACCGGATTGCAACGCAAGGATATCGTAGCCAACCTCAAGCGGAACGATCCAGCGGTTGATCAATGCCTGGGGGGGCTCTTCCTGTCGACCAAGGTCGTCCACGATGAACACGCCACCGGTGGATTTGAGCTGAAGGCTCGCCTGGTAGGTTCGGCTGACCGAGTTGTAGTTCAAATCGAGCATATCCAGCATCAATTCACCCCCGGTCATCACGGTGGGGCGTTTGCACAAAAGATAGCGCGTATCATGCTTGGTCGTGTTTTTCCGCAACGTGGACGTGCCGAGGCCGCTATCTTGCTCGACCGGCGTATGCACAATCGGGTCAAAGAGCGTGATCACCTGGCCGGAATAGGCCAGCGCATGTGGGATATAGATCGTGTCGCCCATCGCGGCGCGGATACCTTCGGCGATCGATGACTTACCGTTGCCGGGCGGTCCGTACATCAACACCGATTTTCCCGAACCTACGGCGGGGCCGAGTTGGTCGATCAGATCGTCTGGAATGATGAGGTGACCCATCGAGTCCACCAGCATGTTCCGGGTCAGGTTGATATCGCGGATGGATTGCCGCTTTACCTGCACCTTGTACATTTCGAGCGGGACAGGCATGGGCCCGTAATATTCAGATTGGGATAGGGCATCTAAGGCCCGCGCCTTACCACCATCGGTAAGCTGAAAGCCCATTTCGTTGGAGGATGTTGCGTGCAGGGTGCCGGTTGCCTGCATCAAGCCCATGTCCCGCAATTCGTCAATGAGTGCCGTTGTCAGCGGCACAGGCAGCGCAATTGCTTTGCTAATTTCCGTTGCTGTTTCCACAGATTTACGGAAAACGGTTTTCAGCAAGATGTCTCGCATCATCACCGGTTGCAGCCCGGTGTCGGACAATTTGCGGAGCGCGGGCGGTGCGCTGCCTTCGGCCGCCTGGGGTGCTTGCATATTCATCTATCAAGCCCCTCCTTGGGCGATGCCGAGGACAAGGTAGGCAATTAGGGTCGGCGCAAGTGCGATGCCGAACGGCACTTCCATTTTGCGCGCTGCACGGACGCCATCGGTTTGGGCGACCTGCACCGCTCGACGCGAATACAGCAACGCCATGACGATCATCGCCACCAGCCAGATCAGTAAAACGGATGTGACATCGGGCAGGGCAACAACTAGCGATATCGCCGCCGCAATCTTTGCGTCCCCAGCGCCGAGCCCGGTGAACGCCCAAAGGCCGTAGCCGATGGCGAAAACAACCGCAAAATGCGCGAAACGCCAAAAATACTCCGCCCAGTCCAACGCGAACGGTCCAAGCACAACAAACCCAGCAATGAGCGCTAAAACCGCGTAATTGCGGATCTTGAATTCACGCACGTCGCTATAGATGGCCCAAATGCAAATCGGCAGTGCAAGCGGCAAAAAAATCCAAGCTTGCGTCGCTGTGATGGTAACCGGGATATTCATCGCCGTGCCTTGCCCCGAAATGGAAACGATTGGCTCTGACAGTGACGATTAAATCGGGCTGAATCTGGGCAGGATTGGGTTCGTTTCTGTGCGATTACCGGTCAAGGGTGGGGGCGCGTGGCCCCCAATCGCGCCAATTTAGTTGACGACTTGCGCATCAAGCGACCGCAAGGCACGTGCGGCTTCCTCAAAGTGCTGCGGGTGCGTATCAATGGCATCTGACAATAGCCCGCGCCCAACATCCACTTCGCCGCGGCGAATGGCGGCCAATGCGGCGGTATGCAACAATTCTGCCCGTTCGATTTGCGTGACCGGGATCAAGGGCAAATCATACTCTCCCCGCGCCGCCCGCGCGAGAACGAGGTTGTTCTTTGCTGTGAACATTTCCGGATTATAGGTGATCGCCTCGGTGAATAAGCGCTCTGCCCCTTCAAAGTCACCCCGCGTGAGGCGGGAAAAGCCCCAATTGTTTAGCACGCCGGCGGGTGTCGTCGTTAGACCGACCGCGATTTCGTAAAAACTGTCCGCGCGCTGCCATTCTTGGTTTGAATCGGCCACCATGGCTTCAAGTCGATAGCGGTCATGGGTTTCAAAAGTCGGTGGAATGGCGTCTAGGATCGTTTCCGCACGTTCCCATTCGCTGTTACGAATAAGCGCATCGGCGTAGTCAACTTGATCTTGATCCGTCGCCTCGGGATTGGTTGAGATATCTTCCCAAACGATAACCGCTTCTGTCGCTCGGCCGGCGCGGACCAAACTGTGGCCGAGCCCGCGGCGCAGATCGATGCGTTCGGGCTGATCTGCGGAGGCGCGGCGGAAATAGACCACCGCTTCATTCGGGTCTGCCACCGTTAGCATAATGTCATTTAGGTTGGACTCGTCGACAACATTGAGGTTGCCGATCGCCCGCTCAACATCTGCGCCGGGACCCGTGTCACAGGCCGCCAACGCGTAACAAACGCCACAGATAAATGAAATCCGGATGCCCAGATGCATGGTTCTGCCTCATACTGCTCGTCCCGCTTTTCGCTCGGTTACGACCCAGTGAGGATATACCGTCCCCCGCCGCGCCGCTCCAAATCATAGCGGTTTTCATTTTGCTCAGTCGGAGTATACGCGGAATTTTCCATTCGCGCGATAGCCAAACGCAGGTTTTCCCGAATGGAGTCCGATTGGCCACTGTCCAGCGCAAAAGCGCGCTGAAAAATCTGTCTCGCCTCGCCGTAATTGCCCTGTTCCATTAGGACAACGCCAAGATTGTTCCAGGCCACGGGCTCATCCGGCGCAAGTTCTACGGCGGCGCGCAACGTGTCTTCGGCTTGACCAAGCCGGCCGAGCGCAAGGCTTGCCGATCCAATGGCCATCAAGGCAACAGCATCGGTGCCGTTCTCTGCGGCCGCACGGTAATAGGCGCGCAGAGCCAATTCGTATTCGCCGGCTTCCATCAATCTGTCGCCAACGATCATACCATCGACGGCATCGCGCAACACAGCCGTCCCGGCAGGGGGCTCAAGTCCTTGATACGCTGGATCAATTCGCTCGCCCGGTATCGTATTGCAAGCGCTGAGTGCCGTCAGCGCGACAACGACCACATATTGCCCCCGCATATGCCCTCCGGTTTAAGTTCCTGCTCTAGCCACCGGCGCCACCAAGGTCAACGGCGATGCCGTAGATCGATGGTCCAATTAGAATAATAAGAAGCGGCGGCACACAGAACATCATCGTGCACAACGTGAGCTTTGTCGGCAACTTATTGGCTTTTTCTTCGGCACGCATGACGCGTTTGTCGCGCATCTCGCCGGCATAGACCCGCAAAGCTTCGGCAACCGAGGTTCCGAAACTAGCGGATTGGATCAGGACGGTGACGAAAGAGTTCACATCCTGGACGCCGACGCGGTCGCCGAAATCGCGCAAAACGTTGGTTTTATCCTTACCCGCTTTCATCTCATAGGCGACAATTTCAAACTCTTCGGCCAGGGCTGGATAGGCTGCTTGCATTTCCTTGGCGACGCGGATGATCGCCTGATCCAGGGATTGGCCGGCTTCGACACATACCAGCATCAGGTCGAGAGCGTCAGGAAAACCTGACGTGATCTCTTCCTCACGCTTTTGCACCCGCTTCGCGACCCAATATTTGGGCGCCAAATAGCCAACTGCGCCGGGCACCAGCACCATCAAGATGGCGGCTTGTGTCGTGTCACCGCCGCCCGATGCCAGCATCAAACCAAGCCCGATGAAAAGCCCGCCGATACCCAATGCAAATTGCGCAAAGTGGAAAGTCTGTACCGCGCCTTTGGATTTGTAGCCAGCGCGCATCAATTGCATGCGCGCCGCGGACAGCTCTTCTTGGTTTTGCGGTTCAAGGAATTGGCTAAACCGTTCCAGACGTTGGTCGGATTTGTGCTGAACACGAAGCGCGCGCCGATCTTCCGCAGAGGTGCCATTCCCGGCGTTTTTCTTCAATCGCTCCAGCGGGTCTTTGCGCTGAAACAGAAACGCCGGCAGGGCAATGGCGATCAACAATATCCCCAGCACGCCCACAAGGACGAGTGGTGCCAAATCGCCAAACATGCCGACCAGCCATTCATTGGCAGAGCTGAAAAGATCGCGGATCGCTTGCATCTTTTTGTCCTCTCAGACCTTAATATTGACCATCATGCGCATCACGATGACGTTCACGATGAGCATAACCAGCACGACCGCAGCGGCCGGTATGAAGTAGACGGTGCCGATAACCTCAGAATAGTAATCCGGCTGCATTACGTTGATGCCGATGAGGGCCAAAACTGGAAAAACCGACAGAAAGTTGCCCGACCATTTGGCTTCAGCGGTAATTGCGCGGACCCGACGGAACAGACGAAACCGGGCCCGGATCACATTGGCCAAACCTTCCAGGATTTCGGCCAGGTTACCGCCGGATGTTTGCTGAATACCCACAGCAACGGCGAGGAAGCGCAAATCCTGAAGATCGAGCCGTTCGGCCATGTTGCCAATCGACTCGGCAATATCCATGCCGTAGGCCGCTTCGTCCGCGATCACGCCCAGTTCTGATCCCAACGGGTCTGCGACCTCTTTGGCCACGGTGTTAATCGCCGTCACGAAAGGGTGGCCCACGCGCAATGATCGCACCATCAATTCGACAGCGTCGGGAAGCTGTTCTTCGATCATGCCGATGCGTTTTTTGGCCTTGTTGTTGACCCATACGTAGACGCCGCCGACACCAAATGCGATCGACAGCAAGATACGCAGCGGCAGCGCCGCGCCGGTTAGGAAGGTCATTACCACGAAGGTGACGAAGGACAGCACGACCATCACGATCATAAGCTGCTGCGGGGTGAAGGCGATGTTCGCTTTCTGCGCCTTGTCGGCAATCAGAGAGTAAAGCGGCACCCCCCGCGACGTCATATGCTGGTCCATCTCCTTGCGGAGTTTGGCCAACACGTCTTCTTTGCTGGAGCCCTTTTCCAACATGGCCATACGCCGGTTGACCCGGGCGTTCATCGACACGGTTTTGCCGAAGACCATCAGGTAGATGCCCTGCACAAGCAGGATCACCCCAACAAAGATGCCAATATAGATGAGCGGCTCAATTGATATATTCATGGCCTGCTTACTCCGCGGCGACGGGATCGTAGATGGACATGGGCAAGTCGTAGCCCCATTGCTTGAAACGTTGCGAGTAATGCGACCGCACACCACAGGCCGTAAAACGGCCGATGATCGTGCCGTCCGGCTTCAGGCCAAGTCTTTGATATCGAAAGATCTCTTGCATTGAGATCACTTCGCCTTCCATGCCGGTCACTTCGGTGATGGACACCATCCGGCGCGAGCCGTCTTGCAGACGCGATGCCTGTACGATCAGATTGACCGCCGATGCGATCTGCGCCCGGACAGCTTTGATCGGCATTTCGATACCGGCCATAGCCACCATGTTTTCCAAGCGAGAGCATGCATCCCGGGCGGAGTTGGCGTGGATTGTGGTCATCGACCCATCGTGGCCCGTGTTCATCGCCTGCAACATGTCGATGACTTCTTCGCCCCGCGTCTCACCCACGATGATGCGGTCTGGGCGCATCCGCAGGGCGTTGCGCAAGCAATCGCGCTGCGTCACGGCGCCTTTTCCTTCCACGTTGGGCGGGCGGCTTTCCATCCGGCCGACATGGATCTGCTGGAGTTGGAGTTCCGCCGTATCCTCGATTGTCAGGATGCGTTCTTTGTTGTCGATGAAGCTCGATAATGCGTTGAGCGTCGTGGTTTTACCCGAACCCGTACCACCTGAGACGATCACATTCAGGCGGCAGGCGCAGGCAGCCTGCAAGTAGGCGGCCATTTCTTCGGAAAAGGCGCCAAAATTGACGAGGTCATCGATCCCCAGCTTCTCTTTTTTGAACTTACGAATCGATACCAGAGAGCCATCGACCGCAATTGGTGGGACCATGGCGTTAAAGCGCGAGCCATCTTTTAGACGGGCGTCAACATAAGGTGTTGATTCATCGACACGACGACCAACCGCCGAGACGATTTTGTCGATGATGCGCAGCAGGTGCCGTTCATCCTTGAACTTGATGTCCGTCAATTGCAGCCGGCCTGCGCGCTCTACAAAGACGCGGTTCGGGCCATTGACGAGAATATCGTTCACGCCGTCGTCTTTGAGCAGCGTTTCCAGCGGTCCAAGACCCGTAACCTCGTCGAACAGTTCCGATTGGAGTGTCTGCCGGTCGTCGCGATTGAGAACGATACCCATATCGGACAATTCATCCGACGTGATCGCGTTAATCTCGGCCTTAAGCTCACTTTCCTTCGCGCCTTCAAGGGCCGACAGGTTCAAGTTTTCCAGCAGCCGGTGGTGCATCTCCGTCTTGATCTCTTCAAGTCGGGCGCGGCGTTTCGCCTCTTTTGCATCCGTTTCGGCGACGGCGGGTGTCGTTTGTGGCTTTTGTGCCGCTGGCTTCCGCGTGACCTTGGAGCCGGCATCGTTGACCATCTGGGCCGGGGCGGTTGCCGCTTCGGGCGTCGCGGCCGGTTCTGGGGCGCCGACCGGGCGGGGCTGGGACGGTTTTTTGTACTTTGAGAACATGGATTACCTGCTTCAGCCAGCTTTTGCGGAATCGTCAACCAGTGCGCTGTGAAGCGACGCGGCCAGTTTCATGATGTCTTTGCGCAGCGGGTTTTTCTTCGCCAGATCCGCCATGGGCACACCGTGGTCGGAACATTCAGTGACTTGCTTGCCGCCATCGACCAGCATGGTCGAGATTTTCACACCGAGGCTCTCTGCGAGCTTCTTGACCCGGCCCTTTCCGTTAAGGTCAGTCATTCGGGGGCCGCGGTTGAGGGCGAAATTCACCTTTTCCAGCGGCAAATCCTCCGATTGCAGCGCTTTGATGAACCGCATCGCGTTTTGAGCCGAGCGCATGTCGAGCTCCATCACCGCGAAAAATACGTCGGACCGCGCCAATACAGTCTCCGTCCATTGCACAATCGACGACGGCATATCCACGATGACGACATCGAAGCAGTCTTTCGCGATCTCCAACACGCGCTCAACGTCCTCCGGCCCGATCATATCGAGCGGTACGATTTCCGACGGTGAGGTGAAGACGGAAACCTTGTCATCGTAGCTCGTCAGCGCCTGACGAAAACTGTCTTCGTCCATTGTGGCCGTATCGGCGAGAAGCTCCGTAATGACTTCTCGGCGGGATAGGTCGAGGAATGTCGCAACAGAACCCGATTGCAAATCGAGATCGATAATGCAGACCGATGGCGCATCTTTATCAAGCGTTGCCAGTTCCCAAGCAAGATTGACCGCCAAAGTGGTTGCGCCGCAGCCGCCGGCAAGCTTTTGCACGGCGAATAGCGCGGAGGGTGAGCTCAGCTTTTGTTTGCTTTGGACGCCGCCTTCGCCGTTTTGGACTGTTGGCTCGGGGTCGGGCTGGCGAACGCGCTCGATAGCATCGGCCAAGGCACGTTCCGGCAATGGGTAGGGTACAAAGTCGTGGGCGCCCAATTTCAACAATTGGTGTAGACCCGCGGTTGAGACATTGTCAGCGATCAAGATGACTTTGATCTTGCGTGCGGCCGCGACGCTAATGATCTCACCAATTAGGCCAACATCGCCTTCGTCTTCGGCATCGACGGCAATGGCCACGAATTCCAAGGCCTTCGCTTCGGGTTGGTCAAAGAACGCGCGCGCTTCGGTAAGCTGTAGATCGCCCCAAGACTCGCCTAATTCGGCTTCCATATCGTCAATCAGAAGGTCGAATTTTTGCACATCGCGGGCGATTGTGCATGCGACGATCGGTGCCGGTTCTGACTTCAACGCAAGTTCGCTACCCATAATACACTTCCTATTCTTCCCGGCTTTTCCGGGTGCGCGCGCCACCTGCGGCCGCCTCCCTTGGATAAAACGGGAAGATGGCCTTCAGGGGGCAGAGACGGTCCAATTTCGCGGAATCGCCCCACGCTCCGAAATCGGTTGTGGCGTGCAAAAGGGGCAACAATACGACCAAAAACTCGAAACTATTTGAAAAAGCGCCACGTCTTTTACAGACGCAGCGCTTGAAGTTGCGGGCCCGAAGCCCGGGGGGGTTATCTTAACGCTTCTTATTCCGCGTCGGATGCGCTCGTGACGTAGTTGCGCTGAACAATTCGGGCATATTCACCATTAAGAACAATGGGATGTGCTTGAACAAAGCCCGATACTGTGGTCACTGTCCGCCGGTTTGCACGTTCGCGGTCTTGCGTCGCGACAACTGGTTCGCGTTCGCCCCGGCTGGCCAGCGCTTGGAGGCGACTGCGCGGGATGCCGAGAGATACGAGGTAGTTGACCGCAGCTCGGGCCCGGCGGAGCCCGAGGTTTTGGTTATACGCGTCCGATCCCACGAGATCGGTATGGCCGTAAACAGAGAAGCGTACCTCTGGGAATTGCCGGATCCAGGTGGCTTGCGCACGCAGTATCGTGCGCGCTTCTTCGTCGAGTGTGGCGCTGTCAAAATCGAAGTTGATTGTTGACGGCACCTCGGCGGCAAAGCGCTCCATCAGGCTTTCCACGAACGAACGTTGGCCGGTTTGGACCAAGATGTTGTTCATCGTGGGATTGCCGAACCCGCCTTCGTCGAGATGTGCACCCAAGGTGCGGCCGCCGCCAATGTCTTGGATATTGCAGGCTGCCAAAGCGGCGAGCGCGAGGCCTGACACCGTGTATTTCAGGGTCTTTGTGATCATCATCGGTCTTACTCCATCACATAGCCGTAGGAGCCCGAGAAATCCTGCTGGGCAACGTCTGCCGCAGCGGAGCCACGAGGCGATGCGGCAAGTCGGCCGAAGAGGAACAAGTCGCGTTCATTCGGGATCGCCACACGGTCGGTCGGTAGGGCCAGCGCTTCTCCACGTGTCGGTGACACGAGGTGCGCCGTCACGATGATCATCAACTCTGTTTGGTCACGCTGCCAACTTGTCGATCGGAACAACGCGCCCAGAACCGGGATATCGCCAAGCCAGGGCACCTGGCCTATGGAGTCCCGGAAATCGTCCTGCAAAAGGCCTGCAATTGCGAAGCTTTCACCGTCACGCATGTTGATCGTGGTTGCCGCTGTTCGCGTATTCAGCGATGGGATCTGGTTGCCATCCACCTCGCTGGTCGAGCCAATCGTAGAGATGTCGGCATTGATCGAGAGATTGATGACACCGTGCTCGACGATGGTCGGCGTGAAGTCGAGCGCGACACCGAAATCCCGGAAGTCGATCCCAACGCCGTCTTCACTTTGGACCGGGATCGGGAATTGTCCACCGGCAAAGAAATTCGCCGTTTGACCAGACAAGGCGGACAGGTTGGGTTCTGCCAACGTGCGGACTAAGCCGTTCGTTTCCAGCGCTTCCAAGAGGATGCCGACCTGTGCGCCGTTGGTCCCGAATGCAATCGACAAACCACCGGAGCGTCCGGTCAAGCTTGACGCGCCGAGATCGGGCGCGCCCGTACCGCCACCGCCGGTCAAAGCGCCGGTGCCGAAGGCAAATCCGCCGTCCGAAACGCCGATAGATGACGCCAGATCCTGTGACGTTATCCGCGACATTTCCGCAAAACGCACCTGCAGAAGGACCTGTTGCGTGCCCGCCACGTTCATCAGATTTGATACGCTGTCAGTATACCGCTGCGCCAATTGCATGGCTTGGTCCACTGCCTCGCCAGAGCTGAGCGTACCTGAAAGGACGATACCGTCATTGGCGGTACGCACTTCGACCGGTTCGCCCGGGAGGATTTGGTTCAGCCGTTCGCGCAGTTCAGCGACATCCGGCACAACCTGGACATCCACATTCGCGATCAACTGACCATCGACGCCCAAGAGCGTCATGGTCGTCCGTCCAGGCGCGCGGCCGAGAACGTAAATTGTGCGCTCCGAAAGGGTCGCAATATCCGCAATGGCTGGGTTGGCCACGGACAATTCTGCAAAAATAACGTCACTCTCAACAACCACTGCGCGGTTCATCGGAACCCGCAACGATGTGGAAATAGCACCTTCGAGCACGCGCAGTGTTTGCGCGTGAACGGTGGGCACCATGCTCAGTGCCAGTGCGCAAGCCGCAAGGCCTGCGCGTATAAATTGGGTCATGCTCATTGTGATCCTGCCTCTTTGATCACGGGTTTTGACCGGGTTATCCCGGATCATTGCTGGCAGAATGCCTCAATCACGCTTTCCACGCAATAATCAGGTATTTGCGGCGTGACATTTATGTGCCTTTGAGGCCACGCAGACGCAGAATCTGGTTCTCAAAACAAAACAGCCCCCAAGATCGGGGACTGTTTTCCACCTTTTATCCACCGGTTTATCCCGTGGTGGATTACTCTTCTGCCGGGCACGGCACGGGAATGGTGACGACCTCTGCGCCCCGGCGGGTGCGCACAGTACAAATCCGCGGCCCTTCTTCTTGAACTTCGACGGCGCCGATAATGTCATCGGTCGACATCTCAATCTCGCCTTCTTGTGTGGTATCGTCTTCGACGCCCACAAGCGCCAATGTAAGACGACCTGAGGCTTGCGCCTGCGCGAGTGCAGCAATTTCCTGCGGTGCCGCCTCGATTGTGATCGTGCGCGCGACCAGCGGGTTGTTCCGGTCCTCGTCCGCAATCTGGTCGATGGCGATGATCTGAACGCTCTCGCGGATCAGACGGGTGACGGTTTCGCCGCGCGCATTGCCGGTCCAGTAGACATCCACGCGGTCGCCTGGCCGAAGAAAGCCAGACACGCCCGACGTCACATCAACCTGTAGCGCAAAGGCCCGGTTGCCGTTTTGCAGCCGCGACGCCAGGCCCGCATCACGCCCTGGCGCTGTGACTTTGGACAGCAAGATCGGTTCGTCGCGTTCCATCACGCGCAACACCGTCCGCGGAACATCCGGACCTTCGGGGAAGATGTCCTCCATCGTCGCAAAGGCGCCGAACGGCACGTGGTTGGCTGGCCAAAGAACAGCCGTTACATGTTCGGGACGCAGCTGCTGACCGTAGCGGAGCTGCGTGTTTACGACAAATATCTCTGTTGTTTCGATGATGGCGTTGCGCTGCTCGCGTAACGCCGCCTGATACTGAGAAAACCGATCTTGCGCGATATAAACCGCCACACCTGCCAGCGCCACGCCGACAAGAAGAACCAGGCCAAATATAATACGCATCACATTGGTCCCCTGCTTTGGCGTATGACGCCCCCATTGGTCGTACACACGCAATTAACCGACGGCTAAGTTGCGCGATGATTTGGGCAGAATGATGGTGCGCCCGCGGTATTCCTCTGGCGCAAAGCTAAGATGCGGAAGGCCGGGAATTTTTGCGTTTCCGTGGCGACAGGAATTCAGATTGGCCCGGATGGAAAAAAGAAAGGGGCCGCACCCATCGGCGCGGCCCAATTTGCAGCCGTCGCTGCGGCCTGGAATTAGCCGCCCGTGCCGCTGCCCGTGCCCGTTCCGGTGCCCGTGCCGGTGCCGGTACCGCTATCGCGATCAAACGGCAGATCACCCACGGATGGGTCTTGCGATTCCAATTCGTCGGCGATTGAGTTTGACAACGTACCCACGCCGTCGGAAACAACGGCCATAACGGCCAGGCCAAGGCCAACAAGTGCTGCAGTCAGCACAACCCAGTCGACGGTAACGGCACCGTCTTCGGCGGAAACAAACGACTTAAACGCTTCGAAGTTCATGATCTCGCTCCTGCTATGAACCATGTGGGACGTCCGGCGAACCGGACTGGCGCATTCTGCGAGCCAGGCCTCTTTGGGCGACGGTCGGAAAATCTAGGAACGTAGGGGCAGGAATGTGGCGAGGCCACGGCGTGGCCTTGCTCAATTTATCAATTTGTTCAGGATTTGGCGTCGCGTCGCCGACCCGGCTACCGGCGGGCAGTGTCGCGTTGTGTAAAGACGAATTTCCGGCGGTTCACTTTAGGGCGCAGGCGGTTCACCGCCCACAGTGCAGCCGTCGCTTCCCAAGCCCGGTGTGGCGTTCGGATCGGCGTAGGGATCGAGATAAAGCCGAGCGCAAGCCGTTTCGCCCTCCGCCAGAACATCGAAGGGGTTGCTTAGCATGTCGGCTTCCAATTTGTTGCGTATCTCGTTGCTGAGATCGGACATGGTCACAGCGATCACGTTTGTCGCAATCAGCCCCATGCCCACCGTACCAGACGCCAAAATCACCCAATCAACGGTGATCGCGCCAGTTTCATTTAACAGAAACGCCCGCAGGCTGGGACAACCCAACATCGCTAACCTCACACTCACTACACACCAACATGGTGCACCTGGAACGCTGCCTTTATTTCGGCACTTTGTGGCAAGACTGTGGCAAGGTTAGCGGGATCTTGACGATTTCCGCCAAATTTTGGAAGCAATTGATCCACATTGTCGCGCGCTGCGCAACATACGAAAAGGCCGCGCAATTGACGCGGCCTTGATCGGATTTTTGTCAGCAGCTGAAAGCTGCGGATCGCTCTTACGGCGTGGAGCCGAAGCTGTTGCCTTGGAACGGGTTCGTGTTGGCGTTTTGGTTGGTCAGTTCGGTTTCGATATCGGTCGAAAGGCTTTCGATACCGTTCGAAACAACCGCCATCACGGCAAGACCCAGACCGACGAGTGCTGCAGTCAGCACAACCCAGTCAACGGTAACTGCGCCGTCTTCGGCGAGGATGAAGTTCTTAAATGCAGACATGTTCCATACTCCAGAGCTGCGAATTTCTTCTCATGTTCCCGGAGGGGTATCCGCCGGTGACAAGATGCAACTTGATCTGAGATCGGGGCGAGTTTTGGGCGAAGAATAGAATTTCTTAAGAATTTTTGACGAATTGTTGAGGTCGAGAGTTTGCACCTGCCGCCAATCCCGACAGAAGCGGTCGATTTGTTCGATATCGGGTACGGTGATGGGTGCGTCGCGCATTGAGTCCAGCCATTCCCACAGGACATCGACGCAACACCTTATGGCACGATCGGCTGAAAAGGCTATGATTCGAGGGTCGCAGGCGGCATAGTTGCGAAAAACAAGACACTTGAGGCAGGATCACGATGAAGACCGTATACAGAGCGCTCCTGCTTGGGGTGTGCTTCGCTGCGTCACCGGTGCAGTCCATCGCGCAGGACAACCCGATTGAAACACCAGAGCCGCTCTTTCGACGGGTTGCCGTGCCGGGGCCTGATCACGTCGGCCCGCGTATCAATATTCAAATTGAACCACGCACAGAGGCCGAGGAGCCGCTTGAGCCCGACGACCCGCCGGTTCAAATCGCCGACGGACCGTCTGGCTGGTTTTGGGGCATTGTGCCGACTTCTCTTGAGGCCGTTGGCCGTACCCAAGCCGCGCTTCGCCATCTTTCGGTGGCACCTGAGACGCAGGACCTGCCCATTGCGCGCCTTGAACAGCTCAACGCGATGGCCGCGCTTTACGGGCGCGATATTCTTGCCGCTACGGTGGGCACGGACGTGTCGCCCGCCCTGGTGCTGGCCGTGATCGCCGTTGAATCCTCCGGCAGGCCACAGGCGGTGAGCGGTGCGGGCGCGCAAGGATTGATGCAGCTGATACCTGCGACTGCGGACCGGTTCGGGGTCGGCGACGTGTTTCAGCCGGATGAAAACATTGCTGGCGGCGTCGCATACCTCGATTGGTTATTGAACGAGTTCGATCAAGACCCAATCCTGGCCCTTGCCGGCTACAATGCCGGAGAGGGCGCTGTGTGGTCGAATGATGGCGTCCCGAATTACAGTGAGACGCGCAATTACATTCCGAAGGTGCTGGCCACCTGGCAAATCGCGCGCGGCTTATGCCTTAACCCGCCAACACTTTTGTCGGACGGATGCGTCTTTGCATCCATGCGCGAAAGCTAAGTGCTAAACACGTCCGCCCATTCCGGGTGGCGCGCCAACTGGCTTTTGACGAACGGGCAAAGTGGCACGATCTTTACGCCCTCGGCGCGCGCGTCGGCGACGAGGCGTTCGACCAGAGCCAATCCAATTCCTGTCCCGCGCAATGCATCAGGTACGCCGGTGTGATCAGCGATAATCATGCTTTGCGACAGGATCGAATAGGTGAGTTCCGCCTCATGCCCCGAAATAACAGTCACGTAGCGACCCTTGGTGTCGCCATGCTCGCGCTGAATATCTGGCATTGCGATGGTCCTTCGCGATTTGGGTCTGCCGCGCCGATCTGCCGTTGCTAGAGCTAAACAATCGTGGCCTCGGTCGCAGCGCGGAGTTCGGCGTCGGTTACGTCATCGGCCAATTCAACGATTCTGAGGCCCCCTTCGACGACGTCCAGAACACCTAAGTTTGTGATGATGCGATCGACGACACCTTTGCCGGTGAGCGGCAGGGTGCAGGCCTTCAGCACCTTGCTATCGCCGTGTTTGTTGGTGTGATCCATCACCACGACGACTTTTCCGACCCCTGCCACAAGGTCCATCGCGCCGCCCATGCCCTTAACCAACTTGCCGGGGATCATCCAATTGGCCAAATCGCCGTTTTCGGCCACTTCCATCGCACCGAGGATCGCCGCGGCGATCTTTCCGCCGCGGATCATACCAAAGCTGCTGGCGGAGTCAAAATAGCTAGTCCGATCAAGCTCGGTGATGGTTTGCTTGCCGGCATTGATCAAATCGGCGTCTTCTTCTCCATCGTAGGGGAACGGCCCCATGCCGAGCATCCCGTTTTCAGATTGCAGGGTGATATCTTTGTCGCCGACAAAGTTGGCCACGAGCGTCGGGATGCCGATGCCGAGGTTTACATACATGCCATCGTCAAGCTCATCCGCTGCTCGCGCGGCCATTTGGTTACGATCCCACGGCATTATGCGCTCTCCCTCTGGCGGACCGTCCGCTGTTCAATGCGTTTTTCGTGTGTGCCTTGGATCAGGCGGTGCACATAGATGCCGGGCAGGTGTATCTTGTCGGGGTCAAGGCTGCCGGTTGGCACGATCTCTTCGACCTCCATGACGCAAACCTTACCGCACATCGCAGCGGGCGGATTAAAGTTCCGGGCGGTTTTGCGGAAGACGCAGTTGCCGGTTTCATCAGCTTTCCAAGCCTTAACGATGGCGAGATCGGCAAAGATCCCTTCTTCCAGGATATAATCCTGACCGTTCCACGATTTCACCTCTTTGCCTTCGGCGATCACCGTGCCCACGCCGGTCTTTGTGTAAAAGCCAGGTATGCCGCAGCCTCCCGCCCGCATCCGTTCAGCCAGGGTCCCTTGCGGATTAAACTCCAGTTCAAGCTCGCCAGAGAGGTATTGGCGCATGAACTCGGCGTTTTCGCCGACATAGGAACTGATCATCTTTTTAACCTGGCGCGTTGCCAAAAGCTTGCCCAGGCCGAAATCATCGACGCCGGCATTATTGGAGGCAACGGTGAGGTCTTTGGTGCCCGACTTTACAATTCCGTCGATCAGCAGCTCTGGGATGCCGCACAGGCCAAATCCACCGGCCGCAATTAGCATGCCGTCAAACAGCAGACCTTCAAGCGCCGCCTCGGCGGACGAATATATCTTTTTCATGCACCTCTCCGTGAAGCTTTGTGCGGAAAGTGGCGCGCGCCGGTGCCCGTGTCAACGCGCGCGGGGGCGGCGTGTGACGCCGCGTGCCGCAGCCCACATCTGTTATCCCAGGTTTCAGCCTACAGCGCAGTCGCCATCTCATCAATCAAGCCCATCGCAAAAGCGTTGAAGGCGTCACTTGGTTGCTGCGCAGTAATCCGCGCGGCAAGCGGATCGGGCGCTGCAATGTCGCTGCCGCACATCTCGGCCAAGACGGCGTGACCGCAGAATGGAACATGTAGCTCGGAATAGCCGCCCTCATGCACCATCACCAACCGGCCGCCGCACAGCGCCTCAGCCAGGTCCCGCACCTGCGTCGTCATCTCTTGAAAGGTATCCGATCCGGCCAACATCCGCGCCAGCGGGTCGACGCCTGAGGCGTCAAATCCACAGGCAACGATGACAACGTCCGGCTTGAATGCTGTCACCTGCGGCTGCACGAGTTTTTCCATCGCCGCGATGTAGGTCCTATGCCCGCTGCCGGGTGGCAGCGGAACGTTCAAGTTCGCACCTTGCCCCGCGCCCTCGCCGCGATGGTCGAAATCCCCCGTATCGCGGGGGTAGTTACGTTCCTGATGCATCGAAATGGTTAGAACATCGGGGTCGCCATAAAATATCGCTTCGGTTCCATTTCCATGATGCACATCCCAATCGATCACCGCAACGCGCTGGGCAAGCCCGGCATGGCGCGCCGCCTCAATGGCGATGGCGATGTTGTTTAGCAAGCAAAACCCATTTGGCCATTCCGGCAGGCAATGATGCCCAGGCGGTCTGGACAGTGCATAAGCGTTGTCGAGTTCGCCAGACAGAACGGCGATCAAGGCAGCCTTCGCCAAGCCGGCCGAGAGGCTTGCGATCTCAAAGCCATCCGGTCCAAACGGCGTCCGCAGCCCCAACTCACCGCCGCCGGAGGCAGCCACGGATTCAAACTCGTCCAAATAGCGAGCAGTATGGACCCGCAACATATCGTCCCGGCCTGCCGGCGCGGCGCTTTGGGTCTTCAGTACGGACCATAGGTCCGTGGCGCGCAGCAAATTGACCAACCGACGTTTTGTTTCGGGATTTTCCGGCAATCCGCCAGACGCAAGCGGCTGCACCAATCCGCCTACAGGTGCCATGAAGGCATAGTTTCCACCCGAATGCCAAAAGCACCGCTCATCCCAAAAAAAACCTGTTTTCATCGGGTGAGTATGACGGCGCTGGGCGGGCCGGACAAGGTGTGGATACACATGTGAGTTGTGGATAGGTGGGAATCGCGACACTAGGCACGAAAAGCAAAAAATCAAATTATTTCAGATCAATAATGCACGGAATGAACCTGCCGCGCGGTGTGAGTAAATCCTGGACGCCGCGTATTACCGTTTAATTTTGTAGCTGCCTTCGGGCAGGTCGAGTGCGGCGGCCAGATCGCGCAGTTGCGCCATGGATAACGTGATGCGCTGCACCTGATCCGTTCGTGTATCGACTTGTTCCAACGTCACACATTCCGCGAATGCAGCAACGGCGACGTCTTCTTGCAAGGGTTGTTCGCCGTCATCTACAAGCGTGATCACGGTAGCGTCGAATTCATGCTCTATCGTAAACATAGGGGTAGGCTAGGGGTGTCTTGGCATCCTCGCAACGGCCTCGCTTGCAAAAAAGTGTCCGCTTAGTGCTAGACGCAAGATCGCCACGTGATAGCCTGAGCCGCGGTCCATAGCACGCGAGCCTCAAATGCGATTTTTCATCCTCGGCTTCCTCTTGGTGTCTTTGGCCGGTTGCGTCACAGCGCCCACGCCGACAACTGTGCCTGCTTCGGCCGATATTGGGACATTGAATTTCGGCGAGGTCGCGGCCCGGGTCGAGGCGGTTTCCGAGGCGGAGTGTCGCGCACGGTTGAGGGGGGCAAATTGCGATTTCGTGATCCTGATCGAGCAAGACCCTCGGGCGGGCGTCAACGCCTTTCAAACGCTTGATCGAGGCCGGCCACTGATCATCGTGACAGCGGGCCTACTTGAGGAAATTCGCAACGCCGATGAACTGGCGTTTGTGATTGGTCACGAAG
Organism: Pseudomonadota bacterium; assembly: GCA_039183205.1. Classification (GTDB taxonomy): domain Bacteria; phylum Pseudomonadota; class Alphaproteobacteria; order Rhodobacterales; family Rhodobacteraceae; genus HKCCE3408. Next base: position 72,189 of record JBCDBR010000019.1, read on the forward strand.
CGGCGCACCACATTCGCCAACATATCCCGCAGCAGGTCGACGCCGCACGACGCGGCGCGCTTGTATTCGGCGTTTTGGCCGAGATGGGCGGGGCAGACGATGCTGCCATCCGCGAGGCGGCCGAGCTCGGCGCTGTTGTCGGCGCGCGCAGGTATAGCCAAGAACACGAGCTTGAGGCTGATCAGCTTGGCACGATCATTGCCGCGCGCTCGGGCTTTGATCCCGTGCGTGGTGCGCAGTTTTTCGATCGACTGCCCGACCCTGGCAACCGGTTTCTGGGCACGCACCCGCCAAATGCGGTCCGGCAGGAAATGGTGCGCGCCACGGCAGCGGCACTTTGACCTAAATCAAAGCGGACTTGCCTCAGCGGCACTACCGTTTGGCCATTACTATGAGCCGAAGGTGCCGCTATGAGCAAACACGAGCCCAAACCGCTTGCCTCAGAACGCGACGCTTATTGGCGCGTGGTTGGAATGGCGCAGGCAACCGACACAGATGTCGAGGCTGCTTTTGAGGCGGGCGAACTGACCGCCGAGGGTTGGGCCGATATCATTGGGCGATGCCGGTCCTGCCGATGGGCCAAAGGTTGCGACCAATGGCTGGCGGCCGATGACGGCGCCCGCCGCGCGGTTCCGCAGGCCTGTCTGAATTCCGCCACTTTCGAGGCCTTGCAGCCGGAGCGAAAGCCAAAGTCCTAAAGCGCGCGTTAGCAGCAAGGGGGTCGCTCTCTTAGGGTGGAATGGGCTGGCCCCACAGATCATAGGCGCTGGCTTCGTCGATCTTAACGGTCAAAATATCGCCCGCCTTGAGCGTCTCGAAACCGTGATCGATGAAAAGGTTACCATCGATTTCCGGCGCATCGCCGCGGGTTCGGCAGGTTGCGCCCTGGGCATCGACGCCATCCACGATCACGTCCAAGCAGGTGCCGACTTTTCGCGACAGTTTTTGCGCCGAGATCGCTTGGGCCCTTTCCATGAACCGCTCATAGCGTTCGGCCTTCAGCTCTGCCGGGACATGGTTCGGCAACGCGTTGGACCGCGCGCCGGCGACATTTTCGTACTGAAAGCAGCCAACCCGGTCGAGCTGCGCTTCACTCAGCCAATCGAGCAGCATCTGGAATTCGTCCTCGGTTTCGCCGGGGTAGCCCACGATGAATGTCGAGCGCAGGGTCAAACTGGGGCAAGCCGCACGCCACGATCTGATTTCATCTAAGGTTCGGGCCGCCGCCGCGGGTCGCGCCATGCGCCTCAAAGTGTCGGGATGGGCGTGTTGAAACGGGATATCAAGATAGGGC
>JBCDBR010000020.1:0-69568 GCA_039183205.1 Pseudomonadota bacterium
TCCCGAACCGGATACCCGCGCAATACGATCTGATGCACCGCATCGCGCTTGAACTCGTCGCTGTAATTGCTTGTCCCCATCTCGGCCTCCTAGCCTCAAAGTTAGGGGGCAAAGCGTCTACAAATCTAGGGGCACCTCAATCCGTGGGGCCACTTGGTAGCTTATCTAGTATCCCCGAGGTCCAGGATATCCTGCGCGGACTTCAGGGCAGCCTCTCTGGCCCGTCAGTGCTCACGGCTCTGCCGCAGGTTCCCGAGTATGAGCCGATTGACCGCGCCAAGGCGGTCTGGGTCTATGCGGATCGGGTTCCTTTCGCGTGGGCTGTGGCCGTGGCCGTGGACAGCCTCAATTTCATGCTGCTCCTACTGATGGTCTATTCGGTCCATCTGAGGAGCCGTGAAGACCTGCATGCTGAAGCGTCTTCAAGCGAAGCGCATGCAGACGCGAGCGAGCGGACCCACACCGGACCGTGGCAGGAGCCGCGTACGATCTCAGAGCGCAGGCGGAAGCGCTGACGCCTCTGAGCAGACGCTAGGACGAAGGGGAGCCAAGGCTCCCCTTCGTTCGTTTCGGGCCCACTCGATGCCCGCAATAACCCCCTGTACCGCCCGTATGAGCTCCAGACGACTGGTAGAACAGGGCTATGAGCAAAACCGTTCAAAATTCTCGCAATGCGCCGCAGCACAAGATTTTCTGCGGGTTTGAAGGGTTTTGTGTTATACTGAAAGCAGAGAAAGCGGATGTGTGAGCGCCTTGAGCGCCGCATCCGCTTTTTTTGTTTTGGCCGTTTGTCAAAACAGGAGGCAAATATGAATAGGAATGGCAATTCAAATGAATTCAGCCGACAGACAAAACATATCGAGATCGATGTCGTCAAGTACCAAGCCATGCTTGACGACAGTGACGTCGCCGAAAGCGTGAAAGAGCAATTCATCCGTGACCTTTGGAGCGTGATCTGTGGCTGGGTTGAGCTGGGCTTCAACGTTAGCCCTGTACAGCAGGCACTTAATGCTTCTCCCGGAGTCAGGGATGCGCTAGACTGCAAGGAATTCAAGGAAAAACAACAGAGTAAGCAGGAAGCGGATACTTAAGAGCCGCGTCCGGGAGAATGAGTCCATGGCTAAGCCAGCACCCAAAAACCATATCGAAACCAGACAGAAAGCCGTGATTTACTGCCGCGTCTCGTCTGTTCGTCAAAAGGTCGATGGGTCTGGCCTTGCCAGCCAGGAACATCGCTGCCGTGAGTATGCAGAAAGCAAGGGGTATGACGTAGCTGCTGTCTTCCCAGATGACGTCACCGGCGGCGGTGATTTTATGAAGCGCCCCGGCATGGTTGCGCTTCTGAGCTTTATCGATGCGCAACCGAGTGATAATTTCATAATCATATTCGATGATCTCAAACGCTTTGCGCGCGATACGGTCTTTCACATTAAGCTGCGGCAGGAATTCCAATCGCGAGGAGCCAAAGTGGAATGCCTGAACTTTCGCTTTGAGGACACGCCCGAAGGACGGTTTAGCGAAACCATCGTGGCCGCTCAGGGTGAGTTGGAACGGGAACAAAACAAGCGGCAAACGGTGCAGAAGATGCGGGCCCGCTTGGAGAAGGGCTACTGGGTGTTCTGCGCGCCAATGGGCCTGCGCTATGAGAAGGTGGCAGGGCATGGCAAGCTTCTCGTCCGCAAGGAACCTATCGCCTCAATTATCCAGGAAGCGATGAAAGGATTTGCGTCGGGCAGGTTTGAAACCCAGGTGGAAGTGAAACGGTTCCTTGAAGCACAGCCTACATTTCCCAAGGATTACGCCAATGGCGAGATCAGGGCACAGAAGGTCACCGATATCCTGACCAATCCTCTTTATGGAGGGTGCTTGGAGCGACCCAATTGGGATGTCTCTCTGAGAAGAGCGCAGCATGAGGGGCTCGTGTCGTTCGAGACGTTCGAGCGCATACAAGAGCGCCGCGCTGGGAAAGCGAAGGCACCAGCGCGCAAAGACCTGAACGCCGATTTCCCGCTACGGGGTTTTGTTCGTTGTGGCGATTGCGGCAACCCGATGACAGCGTGCTGGAGCAAGGGCAGCACAAAACGCTATCCCTATTATCTCTGCGACACGCGCGGTTGTCCTAGCAGCCGGAAGTCAGTCCGTCGCGATGCCATAGAAGGTGACTTTGAGAGCATCCTAAAGTCGCTCCAACCAACAAGGGGGCTGATGGCGGTCGCGCGCGCCATGATCCACGACGCGTGGCACCTGCGTCACAAGGCGGTCGAGGACCAAAACGAGGCCGCCAGGATTGAGATCAAAGCGGCTGAGAAGAAGATCGCGCGGGTCGTTGACCGCTTGATCTCGTCAGACAGTGCCTCTGTCATCGCGGTGTGTGAGCGAGAGATCGAAAAGCTGGAACGGAAGAAGATCGTTCTTGAGGAACAGGCCGCTTCTGCAAGGCTTCAAAAGCAGGCCCCAACAGAGTTTATCGAACTCGCGCTCGAATTCCTCGCAAACCCTTGGAATATATGGAAGAATGGTGGCTTGGCAGTGCGCCGTACAGTGCTTCGATTGGTGTTTTCGGAGCCGTTGGAATGGGTGCGAAAAGAGGGTTATCGAACGGCAAAAACTACCTTTCCATTCAATGCTTTAGCGGAAATCTCCGGCCAAAATGGTGATATGGTGCGGTCGAGAAGACTCGAACTTCCACGGGTGTTACCCCACAGCGACCTCAACGCTGCGCGTCTACCAATTCCGCCACGACCGCACTGTCTGGGCTTGGTAGGCGGTCTCTAGCGAATGGTTGCCGCCTTCTCAAGCCGAAAAAAGAGACCCCTAGACTGCTGCAGCGAGCCCGGCGCGACGAGGGTTCGTGCGGCACGATGACGACAGAGGTACGAGAGCGGCGCGGCCATAGAAGCCTTCGACGTCCTGCAGCAGCGCGCAAAACGGACCCGCCACCAGGCAGCCTGGTTTGAACCGAAAAAAGCGTTTACCTAAACCGACTGCGCCTTAAAGTGATATGTGAAATTCCGGCTCTTCCAATCCTTGCGGACAGACCAAGTTGCGGCCAAGGTCCATCTACGCAACCCAACCGCGGATCATCACCGGTTATTCTTCCTTCAGGGTCGGGTCAGCGCCCGAATAGACAATGGTCGATTGGCTTACATCAACGGGGTATGTCGACTACCCCAACGCGATCGCGGAGATGGAGACGCGCGCCGCCGCTGTTGCCGAAGGGCGCGCGAATGAGGCAATTTGGCTGCTCGAGCATCCCCCGCTTTACACCGCGGGCACGTCAGCAGACCCCAAGGATCTTCGCCAGCCCAATCGGTTTCCGGTATATGCCACGCGACGCGGCGGTCAGTACACATATCACGGACCGGGTCAGCGGGTGGTCTATGTCATGCTCGACATCGGCGCCCGCGGCCGGGACGTACGGGCCTTTGTGAACGCTATGGAACGCTGGGTCATTGCGGCATTGCTAGAATTTGGTGTCAGCGGCCATAGCCGGCCTGGCCGAGTGGGTGTTTGGATCCCCAGGCCCGAAAAACCGCCGCTCGCCGATGGGACACCGCGTGAGGATAAAATTGCCGCGATTGGCGTGAAAATGCGGCGTTGGGTGAGCTTCCATGGCCTGTCGATCAACGTCGAACCAGATCTCAGCCATTTCGATGGGATTGTGCCGTGCGGGATTGCTGGACATGGCGTGACGAGTTTGGTCGACCTTGGCTTGCCGGTGACCATGGCCGATCTCGACAGCGCGCTGAAGACGCAGTTTGCGATGGCGTTTTAGGCCGTTCTGCGCAGACGTTCGAGATCGGCAGTCTTTCGCCGACTCAACGACAATAAATATGAATTCAACGCAGAAGTTGCCTATATTGACGATGTGGGGGCACACCGGAGCAGGGTGTACGCACCGTATGGCACAAGGGCCGCAACGCAACGACTCGTTAGAGATCCTGATGATAATCGGGGCTCTTGCAGGCCTTTGCCTTTTGATTGCAGGCGCCGTGGCCGACCTGACAATCCGCACATCGGCCGAAATCGGCGGCGTTGATGACAGCGATATCCATTCCCAGTAGCGGTCTTATCTGAGGCAATTTTACCCAGGGCTGCGACATGGTCGGCCATTGCAGCAGGCCGGGGCTGTCTTTAAAAGCGATTGAAAGGTTTGTGCGCCAGACCGCACTGATCGTTATACGGACACAAATCGGGAGACTTGCATGGCCGACGCAGCCATCTCGGGTCACGCACATGAAAGACCGGGCTTTTTTGCCCGTTGGTTTATGTCGACCAACCATAAAGACATCGGAATTTTGTACCTGTTCACGGCAGGGATCGTAGGCCTCGTTTCGGTTGCTTTCACCGTCTACATGCGGCTGGAGCTGATGGAGCCGGGCGCGCAATACATGGTCAATCCATTTATCGGCTCCCTTGACTTCATCGAAGCTCAGTTTGCGCAATTGTTTAGTGGATTGTCCGCGATTGGCGGTGGGTCCGTGCATGCGCAGGCCGAGCTTGAGGCGTTGCGTGACACGCTTTTGGCACTGCCGGCCGATGACGGAGGTCAAGTGACGATCGACGGTGGCCTGCGGCGCGAGATGGTCGGTATTTTCGATACCGCTTTGGCCTCGGCGCCAAATCCAGGCATTTTCTCCCTTCTGGCGGAGACGAAAAACACCCTCGATGGCACCCCGGACGGGCAAACCTGGAACGTCATGATCACCGGCCACGGTGTCTTGATGATGTTCTTTGTCGTCATTCCGGCACTCTTCGGCGGGTTTGGTAACTACTTCATGCCGCTGATGATCGGCGCGCCCGATATGGCGTTTCCGCGACTGAACAACCTGAGCTACTGGCTCTATGTCGCGGGCACGACGCTGGCGTTTTGTTCGGTATTTGTCGGCGAAGGCGCCGGACCCGGCTGGACGTTTTACCCGCCGATCTCAACCCAAGGTGACATGTCGGTCGACTTTGCGATCTTCGCGATTCATGTGTCCGGAGCGTCGTCGATCCTAGGGGCGATCAACTTTATTACCACTTTCCTCAACATGCGGGCCCCAGGGATGACGCTGCACAAGGTGCCGCTTTTTGCCTGGTCGATCTTTGTCACCGCATGGCTGCTTCTCCTGTCGCTGCCCGTTTTGGCCGGCGCGATCACGATGCTGCTGACAGACCGGAACTTTGGGACATCGTTTTTCGCTCCGGATGGCGGCGGCGACCCAATCCTGTTCCAGCACATCTTCTGGTTCTTTGGACATCCCGAAGTTTACATCGTGATCTTGCCAGCCTTTGGTGTCATCAGCCATGTGGTCGGTGCGTTCTCCAAAAAACCGATCTTCGGCTATCTGCCCATGGTCTATGCGCTGGTGGCAATTGGCGGTTTGGGCTTTGTGGTTTGGGCACACCATATGTACACGGTGGGCATGACACTGACGCAGCAGGCCTACTTCATGGTCGCGACCATGGTCATCGCTGTGCCGACAGGTGTGAAGATCTTCTCGTGGATTGCCACGATGTGGCAGGGCTCGATTGAGTTCAAAACGCCCATGCTCTTTGCAATCGGCTTTATCTTTCTCTTCACCTTTGGCGGGGTGACAGGGATTGTGCTGAGCCAGGCCGGCGTTGATCGGGCGTATCACGATACCTATTACGTCGTGGCCCATTTCCACTATGTGATGTCACTCGGGGCCGTCTTTGGGATTTTTGCGGCGGTGTATTACTGGATCGGGAAGATGAGCGGACGGCAATATCCCGAATGGGCCGGCAAGCTCCATTTCTGGGCCTTCTTCATTGGTGCGAACATCACCTTCTTCCCGCAGCATTTCCTGGGCCGCCAAGGTATGCCGCGCCGCTATATCGACTATCCTGAGGCGTTTGCGCTGTGGAATTACGTCTCGTCGATCGGTGCGTTCATCTCCTTTGCCTCCTTTATCTTCTTCATCGGCATCGTGTTTTACACAATCGCCTATGGGCGGCGCATCGGCGAGCCGGCCTATTGGGGACCCCATGCCGATACGTTAGAATGGACGCTGCCGAACCCACCGCCGGAGCATACATTCGAAGAACTGCCCACGCGCGAGATGTGGGACAAACAGCCAGGCCACTAAGTGCGCTGGTATGATTGGCTAATTGTTGTCGCGATAGGCGCCCTTTGTTGGGGCGCCTATCAACACATCGCGATCCTGCCGGCCGATATCGATCCGGCATATCTCGACCGCGCCTATGCCGACAGCTTCTACGTCACCTTTGATGTTTTGTACTTTCTGGCCTACCTCGTTGGCCTGTTCGCCATCTTTGCAATCTATCTGATCGTCTTTCGCGGCGGCGCCAGTCAGATGAAATCCGGCGCGTTTGTGTTGTTGGTTGTGATCCTGGTCAGCGGGATGATGCAGATCGGTGCGGCTTGGCTCATGTTCACCGGTTGGGCCGACCAAAGCGACCTATCAAACCGCGTTCTGGTGTATCAAATGATGGTGCGGATCACGCAAATCACCCAAGGCTTGGCCGTCGGTGTATTTGCGATTTTATGTGTGGCTGCGCTCCTTCGGCGCCGTCAGGCAATTGGTTGATCGCCATGCCAATAAACACCGCAGCTATTGAGGATCTTCCACCGCAGGCGCGGTTGCGCCTACGGTTGACACCTTACAAATCGCTCACGCCGGAAGGCTTTGTCTGGTTCATCGGGATCACGGCAACGCTGATATTCATGCCCCTGCTCTCTGTTTTGGGCACATCGGTTTTTTGGGCGCTTTTGCCGTTTGTCTGCGCCGGTCTTTGGGCGATCTGGCGCGCGCTTCAGCGGTCTTGGCGCGATATGGACCTTTACGAGGAACTCACCCTTTGGGATGATCGTGTGCAGATCACACGACATGATCCGCGTCGCCCGCCGCAAGGTTGGGAAGCCAACCCTTATTGGGTCACCGTTCATCTGCATGAACGCGGCGGCCCTGTACCGCAATATTTAACACTTCGCGGCGCGGGGCGAGAGGTTGAGCTTGGCGCCTTTTTGACGCCAAGCGAACGGTTGAGCCTGAAACGAACCTTAGAAGCCGAACTGAGGTCGACTTAGTAAGGTCACGCGTTCGCCCACAACGCTTTCGTAAGATCCCCGTCCAAGAAAGGGCCTGTCTGCGCTGACTACGTTGCGAGACGCGCCTTAACCAGCGGTCCGACGGCGCCAAAATCCATCTGCCCAGTATATTTGGCCTTTAAGACGCCCATAACGCGCCCCATGTCACGAATGGAGCCAGCATCAGTGTCCCGCATAGCCGCCGAGATCGCAGCTTCGATTTCGGTATCGTCCAATTGGCGCGGCAGAAAGTCCTCGATGACCGCAACCTCGGCGCGTTCCTTTTCCGCAAGTTCTAGTCGGCCGCCCTCTTCGTAAGCGCGCGCGCTTTCCTGACGCTGCTTGACCATCTTTCCCAAAATGGCAAGGACGCCGGCCTCGTCCACGCCGTCGGCATTGCCATTGCCGCGCGCGTTGATGTCCTGGTCCTTAATCGCGGCGCTGATCAGCCGCAGCGTCGAAAGCCGGGTCGCATCTTTTTGGCGCATCGCCACTTTCAGGGCGGCGGAAATACGTTCACGCAGTGTCATGTGCCGTCATGTCCCAATGATTTACTCAAGACGCGTGGATATAGGGTGACGTTGGCCCGTGCACAAGCTTGACCCTCACGAGCGGCATTCCTAGAACGTAAAGAATTTGCCCCAGACCGTTCCGGAGACCTAAGATGACCCAGCGCCCGACCGCCTGCCTCGTTTTGGCCGATGGTTCGGTCTTTTACGGTCGCGGCTTCGGTGCTGAAGGGGAAAAGACGGCAGAGCTGTGCTTCAACACCGCGATGACAGGCTACCAAGAGATCATGACGGACCCGTCTTACGCCGGTCAAATCGTTACCTTCACCTTCCCTCATATCGGCAATACCGGAGTGAACCCAGAAGACGATGAAACCGCCGATCCCGTCGCCGCTGGAATGGTCGTCAAATGGGATCCGACGGAGCCTTCGAATTGGCGGATGACCGGCTCGCTGGAGGATTGGCTGAAGCGGCGCGGCCGGATTGGCATTGGGGGCATCGACACGCGCAGGCTCACCCGCGCGATCCGCCAACAGGGCGCTCCGCATGTCGCACTGAGCCACAGTTCAGACGGCGTTTTCGACCTTGAACGGCTCGTGGCGGCGGCGCGGGGCTTTCAGGGCTTGGAAGGCCTTGATTTGGCGAAGGACGTGACATGCGCGCAAAGCTATCGGTGGGATGAAATGCGGTGGGCCTGGCCGGACGGCTTTCCAAAACGGTCACAGCCCGGTCATAAGGTGGTCGCCATCGACTACGGTGCCAAGCGCAACATTTTGCGCTGCCTTGCCAGCGCGGGCTGTGATGTGACCGTCCTGCCGGCCACGGCAACCGCCCAAGAGGTTCTCGAACACGACCCATCCGGGCTCTTTTTGTCCAACGGACCGGGCGATCCTGCTGCGACCGGCGCTTACGCCGTGCCTATGATCCAAGAGGTCTTGGCACGGGATCTGCCGATCTTCGGCATTTGCCTGGGCCACCAAATGCTTGCCTTGGCGCTGGGCGCGCGGACTGTGAAGATGAACCATGGCCATCACGGGGCCAATCATCCGGTTAAGGACCTTGAGACCGGAAAGGTCGAAATCACGTCGATGAACCATGGCTTCACGGTGGACACACAAAGCTTGCCGGATGGCGTAATTGAAAGCCATGTAAGCCTATTCGACGGATCGAATTGCGGTATTCGCCTTGCAGATCGACCGGTCTTTTCGGTGCAATACCATCCCGAGGCAAGCCCCGGGCCGCAAGACAGCTTTTACCTTTTCGAGCGCTTTGTCGCGGCTATGGAAGCCCGCCGACAGATCGCCTAACCCTCATCGCATACAACATTTGTTAATCCAAGGTTAACAACCTGTTAACCGGTGAGCCCTGCTTTATGCCGCGGTAGTAAAGCGTTAGGGGCAAGGTATGGACAGCACGCTATTGACCGTTCCAATGGTGCGGCAGCAAACCGGCGTGAGGCATGAAATTCGGCCACGAGCCGATGCCAGACTAACCCAACATCTTGCCGCAAAAGGCCACTTTGCCCTGTCAGATTTGCCAGCGGATGTGGACCCTGGCCTCGGGCCTGGCGCCGTCGCACGACGGCTCATCCAGGGCGGACATGTGCCAGAAAAGGACGTTTTGGCGAGCTATGCCGATCTTTATGGCAGCCAGCTGATCGATTTGAGCACGCAACCGGCCGATGCCACGCAATCCGGTTTTTTGGACCCGCAAACTGCGATTGCCTTGTCTGCCGTGCCCTATCGTTGGGTTGCGGGTCGACTTGTTGTGGTGACGTCGCGACCCGATCTTGTGGCGGAAATCGAACGCGCAATACCGGGCCAAACCGTGCTGATCGCCTTGGCAAACAGCGCCCAAATCACTTCGGCGATCGGTCATGTTTACGGCCAAGGCCTGGCACGGGCCGCGGAATGCCGGGCGCCGAAGGAGGCAAGCGCACGGGTCTGGACAGGCTATGCCTTGGGGCGACGGCTGGCCATCCCACTGGCCGGTTTGACCGTGGCTGCTATCCTATCGCCCGTGGCGACGTATCTGGCGCTGGTCGCGGTCGCTATTTTAGTGTTTGCCGTGAATATCGGCCTGAAATTAGCGTCCGCAACAGCGGCACATCGCGCGCGCGTTCATACAATCCCGCCGGAGCCGCGCGCCGTGCCCCTTTTCCCCGAACCCGTCGTGACACTTTTGGTTCCGCTCTTTAATGAACACCGCGTGGCCGGCGAGATTTTGCAGCGCATCGACCGACTTGATTACCCACGCACGAAACTGGACGTGATCTTCATCCTCGAAGAAGGCGACCGGACAACAAAAGCCGCGCTCGGTGCCTGTGCCCTGCCCCATTGGGCCCGCGCAATTGCGGTGCCGCATGGGCAGCCTCAAACCAAACCGCGCGCGCTGAACTACGCCCTGCCCTTTGCGCGCGGCACCGTTGTCGGCATTTACGATGCCGAGGACGCGCCAGAGCCTGACCAATTGCGCAAGATTGCCGCACGCTTTGCTGTCGCGCCGCCAAATGTCGCCTGCCTCCAAGGGCAACTTGACTACTACAACGCGGCGCACAATTGGATCAGCCGGTGCTTCACGATCGAATACGCGACGTGGTTTCGACTGGTTTTGCCTGGCGTCGAACGGTTGGGCCTTGTCGTCCCGCTGGGCGGTACGACGCTGTTTATCAAGCGCGACGCGCTCATCCGCATTGGCGCCTGGGATGCCCACAACGTGACCGAAGACGCCGAGCTTGGCATTCGCCTTCAGCGCGCGGGCTACCGCACCGAATTGATCGCCACCACAACGTTTGAGGAAGCGAATTCCGCACTTTGGCCATGGATCCGACAGCGCACGCGTTGGCTCAAAGGCTATGCCATCACCTGGGCCACGGTCATGCGCCGGCCCGGCCAGCTGTTGCGCGATTTGGGCAGCCGGCGTTTTTGGGGGCTCCAAGCGCAATTCGCCGGGACTATTTTGGGTTTCGTTACGGCCCCGCTTTTATGGAGCCTCGCACTTGTTCCGTTTGGCGCGCATCCGTTGTGGCCGGAACTTCCAACTATGCTCTTTGCAGCGCTCAGTGCCGTGTTTACCTTTGCCCTAATAGCAACGCTTTGGATCAACTGGCTCGCCTGCGGAGCGTCGCATCTGCGACGCCATCGGAACTTTGTCATCGTGATGGTGCTGTACTATCCATTGGCATCGATCGCGGGATTGTTGGCACTTTTGGACTTGGCGGCCAGGCCGTTTTATTGGGCAAAGACAGCGCATGGCCGCTATGGCCCAGCTTTGGCCGCTATGATGTCGCCTGCCTCGGACCTCAATCGGACCTCGAACGCCCGGCTCAGATGATCGCGAAGCGCTCGGGCCGCGGTCGCGCCGTCAGCAGCGGCAATTGCTTCAACAATCTCGGCATGTTCTGCCAGCGCCGTTTCGCCGCGACCTTCGGCAGCCAACGACGTTGTCGCCATCAACGCCATGGATCTGTGCACCAGATCAAGTTGCTGAACCAAATACCGGTTGTGGCTGGCCAAGTGAATCTGCTTGTGAAATCGGCGATTGGCACGGCTCAGCGCTTGTGGGTCCCCCAACAACGCACGATCTTCTTCAACCATTTGACGAAGCACACGGATTTCTTCGGCCGCCGCATGTTGCGCAGCCAGTCGGGCAGCCAGCGCTTCAAGCTCGGCCCGCACGACGTAAAGCTCCGCGGTTTGGGCATGATCAAGCGAGGCAACGATCAAGCTGCGGCCGTCGCGCGTCAAAAGGCTCTGCGTTTCAAGCCGTTGCAAAGCTTCGCGGATCGGTGTCCGACTAAAGCCAAAACGCTCGGCCAATTCGGATTCGACCAGACGCGAGCCCGGACGATACAATCCCACGTCAATGGCTTGTAGGATCAGATCGTAGGCGTCCTTCTGCGGCACGCGTTTTGAGGTCATCGATTGATCCTTGGCAGGGCGATTTCTGAAGGATGAGGCTAGGCGTCTGTGCCCGCACTGGCAAGGGCACCTTGCCTGCCCACCGCTTAGGTCAGTTTGCCGCTTCGACGTGGGCCGGACACGCCTCTACATATGGCGCATGGTGACAGATAGCTGCGATATTTTCATCTCTGGCGGTGGCATTGCCGGTCTGACGGCCGCCGCCGCATTCGGCTCAGCGGGCTTCCATGTCATCGTCGTCGACCCATCGGCGCCGATCACCGACGTGGCAACCGAAGGCGCCGATTTACGCACGACCGCCATAATGCAGCCCGCGCGGCGGCTTTTGATGCGATCGGGCCTGTGGGAGCGGCTGGCACCGTTCGCGACCGACCTTCAGGTTATGGCCATCATGGATTTGGCCGCTAAGGACGCCCACGCACCGGAGACGCGCGCCTTCGATGCAAAGGACGTGTCGCAAGAGCCTTTTGGCTGGAACCTGCCGAATTGGCTATTGAACCGCGAAATGGCCGCTCATCTTGCGACGCTCGATACGGTGGATTTTCGGCCGGGCATCGCCACGGTCAGCATGCTTGCACGCGACGCCGGCGCGCACATTGCGCTCTCGGACGGCGTCTCTGTCACGGCGCGCTTGGTGGTTGCGGCCGACGGCCGTGAATCGCGTCTGCGCGGATCCCAAGGCATCGGCGTACGGACCTGGCGCTATGGTCAAAAGGCGCTTGCCTTTGCGGTGACCCATCCGATCCCGCACCAAAACGTGTCAACCGAGATCCACCGAACCGGTGGACCATTTACGCTTGTGCCACTGCCCGATCACGATGGTCGGCCAGCGTCAGGCGTTGTCTGGATGGAGCGGGCGAAAACCGCGGTCGCATTGGCAGAAATGCCCGGATCAGACTTCGAGGACGCGATGTCGGAGAGGTCGAATTTTGTGTTGGGTCCGCTGTCGCTCGCGTCGAGCCGAACCGTATGGCCGATCATCTCCCAGCTGGCGGACCGTTTTGACGGCCAACGCCTTGCCCTGATCGCGGAGGCTGCGCATGTCGTACCGCCAATAGGCGCGCAAGGACTGAACATGAGCCTGGCCGATATCGCGGCCCTCCTTGATCTCAGCCTCGCAAATCCGGCGGCGTTGGGAACACCGGCGATGCTCCGAGAATACCACCGCTCCCGATATCCCGAAACTCGCGCCCGTGTGCTGGGTGTTGACCTTTTGAACCGCGCCTCAATGGCGCAAATGGTGCCGGTCCAAGCCTTGCGCGCCCGCGCCAGCCGTATGCTGCATGAGGTCACGCCGTTGCGGCATCTGGCGATGCATATGGGCATGGGCCATGGGCAAATGTTGCGCCGGCCCAATCGGTAGCGCTCGAGCGCTTTTTGATCAGCTCCCCGTATTGCATTGGCGCGGCCCAGTCCTGCGCCTCTCCTCGCTCTGCCCGCGACTGATCCGCTGGCAACTGTCGCCGTTGCATCCCGTGGCAAAACCGCTAGAAGGCGCCAAATGCCCCTCAATCAGGGCCGGAGAGAACATCAGGAAGGGACCAAAATGCGCGTCTATTACGATCGTGACTGCGACATCAATCTGATCAAAGACATGAAAGTGGCGATCTTGGGGTATGGCAGCCAAGGCCACGCGCATGCGCTGAACCTTCGCGATAGCGGCGCGAAAAACGTGGCCGTGGCCTTACGCGACGGGTCCGCAAGTCGGGCTAAGGCGGAGGCTGAGGGGTTGGACGTGATGGGTATCGCCGATGCCGCGGCCTGGTGCGACCTAATCATGTTTACCATGCCCGATGAGTTGCAGGCCGCAACGTACAAAGCCCACGTGCATGAGAACCTGCGCGACGGCGCGGCCATCGCTTTTGCCCACGGCCTGAACGTCCATTTCGGCCTGATTGAGCCCAAGCCCGGGGTTGATGTGATCATGATGGCGCCCAAAGGGCCGGGTCATACGGTGCGCGGCGAATATTCCAAAGGCGGCGGCGTGCCATGCCTTGTCGCGGTCGACAATGATGCATCCGGTCGTGCGCTGGAAATTGGGCTCAGCTATTGTTCGGCCATTGGCGGCGGCCGTTCCGGCATAATCGAGACCAATTTCAAAGAGGAATGCGAAACCGACCTTTTTGGCGAACAAGCGGTCCTCTGCGGCGGCTTGGTTGAGTTGATCCGCATGGGTTTTGAGACACTTGTCGAGGCCGGCTACGCACCCGAAATGGCCTATTTCGAATGCCTACACGAGGTAAAGTTAATCGTCGATCTCATCTATGAAGGCGGTATCGCGAACATGAACTATTCGATCTCAAACACTGCTGAGTATGGTGAATATGTATCTGGCCCGCGGATATTGCCTTATGATGAGACCAAGGCGCGGATGAAATCTGTTTTGACCGATATCCAAACCGGGAAATTCGTCCGCGATTTCATGGCGGAGAATTCGGTGGGCCAGCCGTTCTTTAAGGGAACGCGGCGCATCAATGACGCCCATCAGATCGAAGAGGTCGGTGAAAAGTTGCGCGCAATGATGCCTTGGATCTCTGCCGGAAAAATGGTCGACAAAGCAAAGAACTGACCTTTCGAATTGTTTCTGGTACCCTCGGCTTATCAGAAGGAGGGTATCAGATGTCCAAAGTGCTTTTGGGACCGGACGGCACGCCGGTCAAAAAAGGAGCGTCCCAACTGAAGTTGACACGGCGTGCCTTTGCGGGCGGTGCGCTTGCGACGCCGTTTTTAGCGCAAGGCGCCGCCGCGACAGACCCAGAAGACGAGATCAATGATGCAATCGACCTGCTTGATGCAGTGTTTTTCCAAGGCCAAGGCGGCACGCGCCTGGTTTTGACCGCCGTTCTTGTCGTCACGGCAGCAAATGAATTGCTGTTTGCCAATATTAGCCAAGGCGCTCCAAAATATGATGAAAACCGCATCGGAACGAGCGCGCTTTTGGGCGGCCTGACGCGGCCAACAATCCCCGAACGGTTGGAAAACGCCGTAGTCGCAGGCAACGTCCGGCTCTTTGAGACCATCCTGGTCTTACAGCTCGAACGGAGCATTCAGATCGCGATGCGTCTCTTGCAGCTTGTCATCGCGCATCGCCAGTTGTCGTGGGACATTCTGCGTTTCAGGCAAGCAACCGGCATTAATGGGTCCTACGATTTGGCGGTTTTGCGGGGAGCCGAATTAATCGGCACGCTTTTCCAAATTGAACAAAACCGCTTGCTCGCCCTGGTGCCGCCGCCGACTTACGGCAGCTAACACGGTCGCGCCAGGACCAAGACCCAGGCATCGCCGCTGCGCGAAAACCCGAAATGCTGCGCTGCGGGGTTGACCAAGTTACGGTAATGGCCCGGCGAATTGACCCATGCGGCGATGACGGAGGTCACATCAGGCTGTCCACGGGCGATGTTCTCGGCAACGAAACAGGCCTGATACCCTGCGGCGCGGACGCGGTCAGTCACGGATGAGCCGTCGCTGCCGGTATGGCTCAGGCCCCCACGGCGCGCCAAATCGTCCGCGTGGAATTGCGCCGCAGCCTGGAGCGCCGGATGCTGGATGACAGTGCTGGTACCGGCTTGTGCCCGTTCGGCGGTGATAAACGTCGCTGCACGCCCGATTGAGACCGTTGTCGCAGCCGGCAATCGGGTAACATCCTGTGTTGGCGCACATCCCGCCAAGCCCAGAAGTATCGCAAAAACTGCGCGCCTCATCTCCATGCTCCGTTAACCGGATGCCTCCATGATGATGCGATCGCGCCCATAGGGCAAGTGCGCCTGTGGATGACCAGCGGCAGATTGCCTGGTATCTGTGGATAAGTCATGATCTGTGCTCATTTATCTTAAAACCACAATATTTGGCGAAAATTTTAGCAAAATTCACATATTTTTATTGGAAAAAGCATATATTTGCATAGATGAGTGGGGGCAAATTCTGCTAGATCAGGTCCATCGCAAGGGCTCGCTGCCTCTCCAACACACGCGGTAAGTCGATCGTTGTGATATGTCCGCCCTCGATGATCAGCCGGCCATTTACGATCAAATCGCGTACGCGCATCGGTCCGGCCAATAGTAGCGCCGCCCAATCCCATGATCCCGCCGCTGAAACATCTCGCATGTCCCAGATCGCGAGGTCGGCGCATTTACCGATGGCGATTTGCCCACAATCGTGCCGGCCCAATACCGTAGCGCCACCGCGCGTCGCGATGCGCAAGGCTTCGTACGCACTCATCGCATCCGCGCCATGGGCTACGCGTTGCAGCAACATCGCCTGGCGGGCCTCGGCCACCAGATTTCCGCTGTCGTTTGAGGCTGAACCGTCCACGCCCAACCCAACAGGCACGCCGGCATCCTGCATAGCACGGATCGGGGCAATGCCCGATCCCAACCGACAATTTGAGCACGGGCAATGCGCAACACCGGTTCGGCTGCGCGCAAAAAGGTCGATCTCTTGCGCGTCCAATTTGACGCAATGCGCGTGCCAAACATCGGTGCCCGTCCATCCCAGATCCTCGGCGTACTGACCCGGCCTACAGCCAAATTTCTCTAACGAATAAAGGACGTCCTCTCCGTTTTCGGCCAAATGCGTATGCATCATCACGCCCTTGTCACGCGCCAAAAGAGCGGCATCGCGCATCAATTCGCGGCTAACGGAAAACGGCGAACACGGCGCGACGCCGACACGGCACATCGCCCCCGGCCGGGGATCGTGAAAACGGTCAATGACCCGTATGCAATCGTCGAGAATGTTCGCCTCTGCCTCAACCAACGCATCCGGCGGCAGTCCGCCCGCACTTTCGCCGATCGACATGGCCCCACGGGTCGGATGAAACCGCAAACCGATCTCGGCGGCCGCATCGATAGTGTCATCCAGTCGCGCGCCGTTTGGGAAGAGGTAGAGATGATCCGCGCTCAACGTGCATCCAGAGAGAGCCAATTCCGCAAGCCCGGTCAGCGCTGAGACCCGCATATGCTCCGGCCCCATCCGCGCCCAAATTGGATAGAGCGTTTGCAGCCAACCAAAGAGCAACGCGTCCTGCGCGGCCGGCACGGCACGCGTCAAACTCTGGTATAGGTGGTGATGTGTGTTGACCAATCCCGGCGTGATCAGGCAGCCATCACAATCGATACTTTTACAATCCGTAGTAACCTTTTGTTTAATATCACTAATGAGACCTTTATCCACAAGTATATCAACACTCTCATACCGGGTATCTTGATCGTCCATCGACAAGGCAAGGCGCACATTTTTAAGCAGCAGATCAGGCAAGGTCCTGCGCACCTTGCAACAGGGCGAGCGCTGCGTTGTGTAATTCCGGGCTCGCGGCGGCCAGAGCACGTCCACCCCCATACGCCGGTCCACCGGACCAGTCCGTCACAATCCCTCCGGCCGCTTCGATGACCGCGATGGGGGCGGCAATGTCGTAGCTTTGCAGCCCCGCCTCGATGATCAGATCAACGTGACCGGCCGCAAGCAACGCATAGGCGTAACAATCAAGGCCATACCGCGTCAGCAAAACACGGTCTCGGACGCGCTCGAAGGCCGATCTTTCTAAAGTCGTGCCAATCTCTGGAAAGGTTGTAAACAGCGTGGCGCGGGACAATGGACGGTGTGCGCGAACGCCCAAAGCACGGCTGCCCATCGGCCCGTGCATCTCTGCGCGACCAAATCCGCCTTCGAACCGCTCGCCGATATAGGGTTGGTCGATCAGCCCGTAAATGGGGCCGGCATCAGCCTGCAATGCAATCAACACACCCCAGCTCGGCGTACCCGCAACAAAGCCACGCGTCCCGTCAATTGGATCGATGACCCAGGTCAGGCCGGATGTGCCAGGTTTTGCGCTTTCCTCTTCGCCCAGGATGCCATCCTCCGGGCGCCGCGCCTTCAAAACCGCTCGCATTGCGGCCTCAGACGCGCGGTCGGCTTGCGTCACCGGATCGTACCCGGTTGCGTCCTTGCTGTCCGTCGATAAGTCCGCGGAACGAAAGTACCGTAGTGTCGCCGCGCGCGCCGCGTCAGCCATTGCATGCGCAGTCTCAACGAGGCCGTCGATCGGAAGATCAGAAAAGGTCTGTTCGGTCACAAGCCCTTAACCTGTCGAAGCCAAAGACATTCGTCAACCAAGGCTCTCGGAAGGCTTCAGGCCGCGTCAGACAAAACCCGCGCAAGATCAAACAAGCGCCGGCGCTGAGCCTCTGGAATGGCATAATAGCAGCGCAACAGGTCAAGCGCCTCTCTCTCACCCAACATATCCGCAGGAATATTGAGCGATGCCACCGGGCTCACGTCGCCCATTCCGTCGAAGAAATAGCCGATATCGACTTGCAGAGCTGATGCAATATCCCATAGCCGAGATGCGCTGATCCGGTTCATACCGGTTTCGTACTTTTGGATCTGCTGGAACTTAATCCCGACCTTCGAGGCAAGCTGCTGTTGCGTCATGCCAACCATCCAGCGTCTATGCCGAACCCGTTTACCCACATGGATATCAACTGGGTGTTTCAAGCGGTAGCGCCTCCGGTTCACGCGGTTTACAACGAATACGGTACTGTAAACGGGCGATACTTGCAATGCTGGCTGCATATCGCAACATGAGCTATGTTACTGAAACCGCTAGAGAAACACTTGCGTTAACAATTGAAAGTCGGAAAGGTTAACGATTTATGCGCGCATTCCAGGTCCAAAGCCACGATGCACCACCCTCCTTGGTTGATGTTCCAGAGCCGCAACCAGGCCCTGGCCAAATCCGTGTGCGTATCGCCGCATGCGGTTTGAATTTCGCCGATCTTTTGATGGTCGACGGCAGCTATCAGGACACGCCGAGCGTTCCGTTCACGCTGGGCCTTGAGGTGGCAGGCGTGGTGGATGCTGTGGGTTCGGATGTCACACTGCCTGCGGTCGGCAGCCGTGTGGCCGTTTTTGCCGGCCAGGGCGGGCTGGCCGAAATCGGCATCTTTCCGGCAGAGCGTGCCGTGGTCATTCCCGACGCTATGCCGTTTGATGAGGCTGCTGGGTTTTTGGTGGCCTACGGCACGTCGCATCTGGCATTGACCCGGCGGGCAGCGCTCGCACCGGGGGAGCGGATGGCCGTTTTGGGCGCAGCAGGCGGCGTTGGCCTGACGGCCGTAGAAATTGGTGCAGCTTTGGGGGCAGAAGTCGTCGCCGTGGCCCGCGGTCAAGAAAAACTCGCCACGGCAGCCGCGGCGGGCGCGACGCACTTAATTGACAGTCAAACCGCCGATATTCGTGCCGAGTTGAAGGCGCTTGGCGGCGTCGATGTTATCTACGACGCGGTTGGTGGCGACCAAACCGAAGCTGCACTGCGCACAATGAAGCCAGAAGGGCGGTTGTTGGTCATCGGCTTTGCCAGTGGAAAATTGCCCAAAATCGCCCCAAACCATCTTTTGGTGAAGAACGTCTCAGTGATCGGCTTTTACTGGGGTGGCTATATGGCCTTCGCACCCCAGCATCTGTCGGCCAGTTTAGCCGAACTCTTTGAGATGTACGTCGCGGGCCAGATCTCTCCGCATATCAGCGCGCGGTTCCCGCTCGACGAGGCGCAAGACGCGCTGGATTTTCTCAAAGCGCGCAAATCGACGGGAAAGGTCGTCGTGACCATGTGATTACATATGGCGATATGCCTGCCGCACGAACCCAGCCAACGCATCATGCGGCTCTGCTGCGTTTAACTGTGCGCCATACAAGTTTATGCTGATCGTCGGCAAGGACGGCAAAGCGCCATTATGGACAATGCGCTCCACGTAGGGTGGCTCGGTCCCTTCGACACATGCATGAACGGCAAGATCGGCGGAAACGGAGGCCTCAACAGTGCGGGAGCTATCGCTTTCAACCGCCATCTCCCAAGAGATTGCGGCGCGATCCAGCGCGCGCTGCACGGCCGGTCGAAAAATACAGTTATGTTCAAAGGCCAGCCGCAGGGGGCGCTGGCGCCAAACAGACCCTGCATTTGCGCCGACCCAAACCAATGGCCGTTCCAACAACGTCTCGCCGCCCGGTTCGACGCCGTCCTCGGTTGTGAGGATTAGATCAACCTCGCCCTTTTCGAACTGCGATTTCAGCTTTGAGGTGTAGGAGGACACAAGTGTGACCTTCATACGCGGAAAGGCTGCATGGAATCGGTGCATAACCTCAGGGATTGCTGGGTAGACAATGTCATGCGGCACACCTAGGCGTACCTCGCCCTCATAGGCCTTGTCGGTGAGCCTGCCCAGCACCTCATCATTGAGCTCCAGCATGCGCCGTGCGTAACCCAGCATCTGCTCACCCGCGCCGGTCAGCGACATCCGCCGCGCCCTGCGATCAAAAAGGCTCACCCCGACGGTTTCTTCGAGGCGCTTTAACTGCATCGATACCGCAGATTGTGTGAGGTTCAAAAAGCCCGAAGCCTTCGTGACACCGCCTGCATCGGACACGGTCACAAAGGCCCTTAGCGCGGTCATATCCAGATTGCGCGACATATCACGATCCCTAATGTGAAACTTCAAGAACATTCACTTTAAAAATGATCCCTGTCAATGCATATATCACTGACAAGAATGAAACCGGACGCAAAGTTCACGAAATGGAAAGGATTGATCGATGACGACCCGAGTTCACTCGCCACGCCTGCACCAGGCTTCTCGGCCTGGTCTCGTTGCACGCCTGAACCATGCTTTGGCAGTCTGGCGGCAGCGTCAAGCCCTCGACCGGCTGGATGCGCGTATGCTCAGAGATATCGGCCTAACAGAAGATGATGTGCGCGCCGAACATAATCGCAGTGTTTGGGCTGCACCTAGTTTCTGGAAACGCTGATTGATGTAAACTATCAACGCGTAAGTCCGAAACCATAGGCGAATGCCTTGAAAAAATGCCCGTTCTCGCCAATATTCTACCGCGAGAGCGGGTTTTTGTTGTGCCCGTAGGATTTTTGCATTCCGGAGGGATGAATGGCAGAGTTTGACACCATCCGTTCGACCGGCGCAGTTCGCAGCGCCGAGATCGACGAGGGCCTACGCGCCCATATGAACAAGGTTTATGGTACCATGTCGATCGGCATGCTGATTACAGCAGCCGCGGCGTGGGCCATTTCGAACTTGGCGGTTACGTCTGATCCGGTTGGTGCGACGGTTGCATTGCGCGACGGTCAATACCTTACGGCCTTAGGCGAGACGCTTTACATGAGCCCCCTGCGGTGGGTGATTATGTTCGGCCCGCTGGCCTTCTTGTTTTTCGGCTGGGGTGCCTTGATGCGCCGCGGCTCGGCGGCGACGGTGTCCTTCGGCTTCTTTACCTTTGCTGCGGTCATCGGCCTATCGCTCAGCTCGATCTTCCTAGTCTATACCAGCTTTTCGATCGTGCAGACGTTCCTTGTCACGGCGATCGCCTTTGCGGGACTGAGCCTGTGGGGCTATACCACGAAGCGGGATATTTCCGGTTGGGGCTCCTTTTTGATTATGGGTGTCATCGGCCTCATCGTGGCGATGCTTCTCAACATGTTCATCTTCCAATCGGGTTCGATGGCGATGGCCATTTCAGCACTTGGCGTGCTGATCTTTGCCGGTCTGACGGCATGGGAGACGCAGAACATCAAAAACATCTACGTCGCGCATGCGGCCCATGGTGATCAGGAATGGCTTGAGAAAGCCGCCATCGACGGCGCGCTCGGACTCTACATCAGTTTCCTGAATATGTTCCAGTTCTTGCTAATGTTTCTTGGCCAGCAAGAATAGCGTTCATCCACACGCTATATAGGGGCCGGCCATTGCGCCGGCCCTTTTCTTTTCGAGATATCGACTAGACCGCGCGCACCATTTCTGTGGCGGGAAAAACGATCCCTGGGCGCAGGGCAATCTCGATATCGCCGCGTGGGGCAAAGCCCAGCTTTTTGTAGAACGGCACCGCCGTGCGGGTGGATTGGCACAGCATCCGCCGAATGCCCGCCTGCATTGCCTGCGCCAGCGTCTGCGCCATAATCGCCGCACCGAGCCCCTTTCGGACGGCCTGTGGATGCGTGGCGAAATGACGGATGTGACCCAGATCGCGCGGACCGACGCCGCCCTGTGGAGCCGAATGGCTCCACCCGCCGGCAGCTAACGCACGGCCCGTCTCGTCGACGGCGACAAAATACGTGCCGGACGCCAAGAGCCGCGGTTGCGCGCGACTGATCAGCGGCAACGCGGTGACCAAGACCGATGGTGGGTAATCCGGCTTGAGCAATGCAGGATAGCTTGCCGCGATAAGCGCATCCACAATGGCGAGATCCCCGGGCCGAGCGGTGCGTATGGTAATCTGATCCGTCATCGTCATCACCTCGATTCACGTTGGGACAAAGAAAAAGGGCCGCGGCTTGTTCAGCGCGCGGCCCCTCTGTCGGTCTAGCTTGAAGGCTTATTTTATCTTGCCTTCTTTGTATTCGACGTGTTTGCGCGCAACTGGGTCGTACTTTCGTACGGTCATTTTCTCGGTCATCGTGCGGGCATTCTTTTTGGTCACGTAAAAATGCCCGGTCCCCGCCGAGGAGTTTAGTCGGATTTTAATTGTGGTCGGCTTCGCCATCATTGGCTCCTATCGGGGGGCCGCGGATCGGTCGCGGCTATCGTCCTATTTGCTGCGGGCTGGGTTTTACCTCAGGCGCCTCGGCTGTCAACCGAAAAGCGGCACAATCCCAAATTGCCAACCGATCCCGGCCAAGGCCATGATGGTAAGCACCCTTAGAATGCTATCATTGCGTCGCAAGAGCAAGATGCCCGCCAGCAGCGCCAGAAGAAATGCGCCTGGCTGGAAACTCTGCCATTCGGGGACATTTGCGATTAGCGGCCCGAGAGACACAAGGCCCACATCCCCAAAAAAGATGTGCATCGCAAACCAAACCGATAGGTTTAAGATGACCCCGACAACCGCGGCCGTAATGCCCATCAACGCTCCGTTGAGCCGGGGTTGCCCACCAATCCATTCGACATACGGCGCGCCCGCGAAGATCCAGAGAAAACACGGGGCAAAAGTCACCCAGAGTGCGACCAGCGCCGCGACCAGCCCAAGCCCCCATCCGCCATGTTGCGCCCCGGCCAGGAAGGCCACGAATTCTGTAACCAAAATCAAGGGGCCAGGTGTCGTCTCTGCCAGGCCCAAAGCGTCCATCATCTGCGCCGTACTGAGCCAGCCGAAATCACCCACGACCTCTTGCACCATATAGGCCAGGACCGCATAGGCGCCGCCAAAGGTCACGACCGCAAGCTTGCTGAAAAACAGGCCAAGCTCTGCGAGAAATCCGCCGGGTGCGATCAACCAGATAGCGGCAAGCGGCGCCAGCCAGATCACCAGCCATGTGGCAACCACGCGCACCGTCCCTGCGGCCTTTACCGGCGACACAGGGCCTGAGGGGACGCTAGCGAGCGCCATGGCACCTACCGCTGCGGCAACAACGATGACCAGAGGGAACGGCAAATCAAACGCAAATAGCGCGGTGAAAGCCGATAGCGCCAGTATATACGCAACGGAAGATCTCAACGCCCTGGCCGCAATTTTGATCAAGGCCTGAACCACAATAACGATGACCGTGGCTTGGATGCCCAAGAACATCGCTGCAACCAACGGCACCTGGCCAAATGCCGCATAGATTGATGCCAAAACCAAGATGATTGCAGCGCCGGGTAGAACGAATAGCAACCCCGCAATCAGTCCGCCGCGAATTCCGGCCAGTCGCCAGCCGGCATAGGTCGCCAATTGCATTGCTTCCGGCCCTGGCAGGAGCATGCAAAAGCTCAGTGCGTTTAAGAATTGACGGTCTGAAAGCCAGTGGCGGTCTTCGACCAATTCGCGGTGCATCAAGGCAATCTGCGCCGCGGGTCCGCCAAAGCTCAAAACCCCGATACGGCCGAAAACACGGCTTATCTCTGCCAGCGGCGTGGCCAGGGTGGCGGCGTCTGCCATGGATCGGCTGCCTCTTGGTGCGATGTGGCTAGGTTAATGAATGAGACACGCGGGCCGCGCGGAGATGCGAGCGCTCAGGTTAGCGGAGATGCATCACAATTCTACGACAAAACCGATACGTTGACGCTCATAGCTCAACCGTCTCCATCACAGATGGCGCCAGGACGCGGATATCTGGCAACGCATCTTTCAGCGGTTCTGCGCTTTGTTCCAAAAGCGGGAAGGTCTGGTAATGATAGGGAATGACAGTCTGAAAGCTAAAGAGCTTGGATGCGGCGTAGGCCGCGCGCGCCATATCCATGGTGAAATGCCCGCCCGCGCACAATATGCCGATCTCCGGTTCATGCAGATCGTTTAAGATCGCCATGTCGGCCATGACATCGGTATCACCCGATACATAGATCGTCTTGCCCTCGCCTGCGATCATGAACCCAGCCTCCGCACCGAGATAGACGGGCATGCCGTCGACTGGAAACGACGAGGAATGGGTTGCGTTGACCATGGTGACCGCAACTTGGCCGATCTTCACCGTGCCGCCTTTGTTAAATCCCACGGCACTTGCGCCCTTCGCGCCCAAGTAATCGGCCATGTCGGCAATGCAGTAGACCGGCACATCAAGCTCTGTCGCGATGTCCGGAATGTCGGCCATGTGATCGAAATGGGCATGCGTGAGCAAAATTGCGGTCGCCCCGGACAGCGCCTGATCGCGCTGATCGTTTGGAAATGTGGGACCGTCCGTCCATGGATCGACGAGCAAAACCTGATCCGCGATTTCAAGCCGAAAGCTAGCATGGCCCAGCCAAGTGTAGCGCATTGTCATCCTCCTCATGCCTGTCGCGCAACCTAGCGTCCTGAGAGATGCGCGCAAAGCAGGGATTGCGGGGCAGAAAGCATGGCGGTAAACCGCAGCCTGGCCCGCGCTGAAGGAACCTTTTCGATGTCTATCGACCTCAAAACCGCCGCCCATGTCGCCAAGCTCGCGCGCATCCGCGTGGAAGAAGCCGAGCTTCCCGGGCTCGCTGCTGAGTTCAACGCAATACTGGGCTTTATTGAGCAGCTCGAAGAGGTCGATGTCGATGGCGTGGAACCGATGGTTTCGGTTACACCGATGCGCCTGAAGCGACGTGAGGACAGCGTCACCGATGGGAACCAGCCGGACAAGGTGCTGACCAATGCCCCGGATGCACGCGAAGGTTTTTTTGCCGTGCCAAAGGTGGTTGAATGAGCGATCTGACGAAATTGACCATCGCCGAGGCGCGCGACGCGCTGCGCAAGGGCGACACCACCAGCTTGGAAATTACCCAGGCCTGCCTTGACGCCATTGATGCGGCAGACGGCCTGAATGCCTTTGTCCATAAGACACCAGAGATCGCGCGGGATCGCGCGCGCGCAGCGGATGATCGCATCGCCCAGGGCGATGCGCCTGCGATGTGCGGCATCCCGATCGGCATTAAGGACCTATTTTGCACCGAAGGTGTCGCCAGCCAAGCCGCGTCGAAAATCCTGGAGGGATTTGTCCCACCCTACGAATCCACCGTATCCCGCCAGTTGAAGGATGATGGCGCCGTCATGTTGGGCAAACTGAACATGGACGAGTTTGCCATGGGCTCCTCCAACGAGACATCGACATATGGCGACGTCGTCAATCCGTGGCGATCTGAGGGGTCAAATAGCGCTTTAACGCCAGGCGGGTCCTCGGGCGGGTCGGGCGCGGCGGTCGCAGCCGATTTATGTCTGGCCGCGACAGGGACCGACACCGGCGGCTCAATCCGACAGCCCGCCGCATTTACCGGAATTGTTGGGCTAAAGCCCACCTATGGGCGCTGTTCGCGCTACGGGATCGTGGCCTTTGCCTCCTCGCTCGACCAGGCGGGGCCGATGACAAAGACCGTGCGCGATGCGGCAATTATGGGCCAGGCGATGATGGGCCATGACCTGCGCGACAGCACCTCCGCTGATCGTGCCGTTCCCGATTTTGAGGCGATGCTGACCGGGGATATTCGGGGCCAAGTGATCGGCATCCCCAAAGAATACCGTATGGACGGGATGCCGGATGAAATTGAGGCCCTTTGGACGCGCGGCCAAGCGATGCTCGCCGACGCCGGAGCGGAACTTCGCGACATCAGCCTGCCGCACACAAAATACGCGCTCCCGGCCTATTATGTGATCGCCCCGGCTGAGGCCTCGTCGAACCTCGCCCGCTATGACGGTGTCCGCTACGGCTATCGTGCCGAACTGGCGCAGGGCGACGGCGTCACGGAAATGTATGAAAAGACCCGCGCCGAAGGCTTTGGGGCCGAGGTCAAACGCAGGGTCATGATTGGCACTTACGTTCTCAGTGCCGGGTTCTACGACGCTTACTATAACCGCGCGCGAAAGGTCCGCGCGCTGATCAAGCGCGATTTCGACATCGTGTTTGCAGAGGGCGTCGACGCGATTTTGACACCCGCCACGCCGTCATCGGCTTTCGAGCTTGGCCGTGCGGTGACCGACCCGGTCGAGATGTATCTCAATGATGTGTTCACGGTGACGGTGAACCTTGCCGGATTGCCAGGGATTTCCGTCCCAACCGGGCTTGACCATCAGGGATTGCCCATGGGCTTGCAACTGATCGGAAGGCCTTGGGAAGAGGGCGCTTTGCTGAACACCGCGCAGGCGTTGGAAACGGCTGCGGCTTTTGTGGCGAAGCCTGAAAAATGGTGGTAGAATCCGCTAACTAACCTCAAGAGGTCGAGCATGAAACCGGGATATTGGGCCCTCGTCATTGCGCCATTGGCGCTTGCCGCCTGCGCCCGCGGCATTCCCGACGATACGGTGTCGGGCGTCGGGTTCGGCGATTACCAAAGCTATCAGCAAAGCCGGTTGGACGCACAGGCCCAACTTGCCGGGCGTCCGACGGGCGTTGTGGCACCATCAGGGCCCGAGACTATTGTGCCCCCGCTCAGCACCCAGTCAAGCGCGCCGATCACATCGGTCGCTGCGGCGGCAATCGCGGAGGCTGAGACACAGCCGCAGGTTGCCTCGGCCGATGGTGCAGTGCCCGCCCCGTTACCCAGCAACACCGCCGCAATTTCCGACGAGCAGGATTTCGACGCGGTCGCCGCGCGGGAGACGATTGAAACAGATGCGGAGCGGTTGGCGCGCATGGCCGATCAGCGGATCGAAGTCGCGCCGACAGATGTGCCGGATAGGCCCGGATCAACCGGACCCAACATCGTCGAATACGCGCTTGCCACAACGCATCCCGTCGGCCAGCAAGTCTATCGCCGATCCGGGCTGCGCGCGGGGCGGCACGAGGCGAATTGCTTATCCTACCAATCGGCCGATTTGGCACAGCAAGCCTTTCTGTCCATGGGCGGACCGGAACGGGATCGCCGCGCGCTGGACCCTGACGGCGATGGGTATGCCTGCTCCTGGGACCCAAATATTTATCGCAGCGCTGCGCGTGGCGGCTGATGCGATCTGGGCGCCGAGCCCGAATTTCGGGCGGCGCAGAGAAGGTCTGACACCCGACCTGGTGGTGCTCCACTACACCGCTATGACCAGCGCCGCAGCCGCGTTGTGCACCTTATCGACACCGCAAACCGAAGTTTCGTCGCATTATCTGATTGATGAGGCCGGGACGACCACGCAGCTTGTCGATGAACACATGCGCGCCTGGCATGCCGGGCAAGGAAGTTGGCGCGGTCTTGAGGACATTAATTCTCGCTCAATCGGGATCGAGTTGGCGAATGACGGCGCAACGCCATTCTCAGCCGCGCAGATGGACGCGACAGAAGAGTTGCTGAGGGGCATACATGCGCGCTGGCAGATCGCGCCAGAGGGGGTTATTGCGCATTCGGATATGGCGCCGCGGCGGAAAATCGACCCCGGCCCACGCTTCGATTGGCGCCGTCTGGCCCGCAGCGGGGTGTCGGTTTGGCCTGAAATGGCAGACGCGGAACCGGATGGTTTCGCACAAGCAGCGCGGTCATTTGGGTATCCAGACGTGCCACTCGATACCTTGCTTTCCGCGTTCCGACTGCGGTTTCGACCCTGGGCAGATGGGCCTTTGGACGCGGTCGATGCAGGCCTTGCGACAAATCTCGCCGTTCGATTTGGAAATTGACGCGCACGGTTTTGCAGCGTATGCGCCGATCTCGCGCGGAGCGCTGGATGGCCGCCTTCGGCAGGGAAACCTGCCTGGGAGGAAAGTCCGGACTCCCTGAAGCAACGGTGCCGGGTAACTCCCGGGCGGAGCAATCCGACGGAAAGCGCCACAGAAATCAAACTGCCCTGCCTGCAGGGTAACGGTGAAACGGTGGGGTAAGAGCCCACCGCGGTCCTCGCAATAGGGCCGGCATGGCAAGCCCCACCGGGAGCAATGCCGAATAGGGGTTTCGCGCGGGCCGCTTCAGCCTTGAAACCCGGGTTGGCAGCTAGAGCGCGCAGGCAACTGCGCGCGCAGAGGAATGGTCATCCAAAGGGTTTCGACCCTGGGACAGAATCCGGCTTATAGGCGCTCCGCGCGGGTCGTCCGGACATGCAAACCGCATCTCTGGACCTGCCGCTGGCCGCATAGGGTCCTTGGTCACGACCGCCGCGCAGCGAAAAACGCGGTCAACAATGCGGCTGCTTCGTCTTCCAAAAGACCGGCATAAACCTCCGGAGAGTGATGGCTCTGCGGGTGGTCAAAGATCCGCGCACCATGTTCGACCGCACCCGATTTCGGGTCGCTGGCGCCGTAGTAAAGCCGCGCGAGCCGGGCAGCCGCGATTGCTCCGGCGCAGGCTGCGCAGGGCTCAAGCGTGACCCACAGATCACAGCCGACGAGCCGCGCGCTGCGAAGCCTCCGGCATGCCGCTCGGATCGCGAGAGTTTCCGCATGGGCCGTAGGATCAGTCAATTCCCGCATGCGATTGCCGGCACGGGCCAGAACAACGCCATCCCTGACAACGACCGCCCCGACCGGCACTTCGCCGCGTTCTGCAGCCATCCGGGCCTCTGCCAAGGCATCGTGCATGAAGCTTTTGAACATCGCGACGTCTTTCCCGGCTTTCGCACCCGCTGTCAAATCGCTATGCGAAACCGCATGACCCAAGACAATTCAGAACGGATCGCCAAACGTTTGGCGCGCGCTGGCCTGGCATCCCGCCGGGAGGCCGAACGGATGATCGAAGCCGGCCGGGTGGCCATCAATGGTCACGTCATCGACAGCCCGGCGCGCAATGTCGGCCCAGACGATGCGATCACTGTGGATGGTGCGCCCGTGCCAAAGGCCGAACGGCCGCGGCTGTGGCTTTATCACAAACCTGCCGGTTTGGTCACAACGGCACGGGACGAAAAGGGGCGCCAAACCGTTTTCGACGCGTTGCCTGGGACATTGCCACGGGTTATGAGCGTCGGCCGCCTTGACCTCGCCTCCGAAGGGCTGCTGCTGCTGACCAATGACGGCGCGCTCAAACGGCGGCTTGAATTGCCGTCAACGGGGTGGCTGCGGAAATACCGGGTACGGCTGAGGGGCACGCCGAACGACGAGGATTTTGCCCCTTTGCGCGCCGGATTGAACGTGGATGGTGAACGGTTTCAGCCCATGGAAATCAGGATTGACCGACAACAGGGCGGAAATGCATGGCTTACCCTTGGGCTGCGCGAAGGCAAGAACCGTGAAATTCGACGAGCCATGGCCGAGATCGGATTTGAGGTAAACCGGCTAATCCGCATCAGCTATGGGCCCTTTCGGCTGAACGAATTAAAGCCGGGCGCGGTTGAAGAGATCAAACCACGCGTCCTCGCCGATCAATTGGGTATCACCGCCGCCACCGAAGGCCATGCCAAAGCGCGCGCTAGGCGTCGTCCTCGTCGGAAAGGCTGAACCGTTCAATCAAGGGCGCCTGCGCCATGAAGACGACAAACAAGAATGCCGGAAGGGCAAAAGTCTCGAACGTGACCCAGAATTGGTCCGATTGCGTGCGCCAAACCAGCTCATTCGCCGCTGCCATTGCGGCAAAGGCAAGGGTCACGCGGCGTGTCAGGATCATCCAGCCCTCGTCCCGCATCTGGAGCATTTCGCCCATCAGGAACTGCAGCCAGCTTTGCCCACGCAAAAGTCCAATCCCAAGCGCGCCAGCGAAAAACAGATAAACCAACGTCGTCTTCATCTTAAAAAACCGGTCGTCGTTGAACCAAACGGTCAGGCCGCCAAAAAAGATCACCATGATCGCCGTGAAGACCTGAATGCGGGATATTTTGCCTGTGAGCCACCACAGCGTCGCGATCGAGACAAGCAAGATCGGCACGAACACCACCGTAGCCAGGATGAACCCATCATAATCCACGCCGCGGACCGTGACCGTTTCATCCTGCAATCGCAGATACGCAATGAAAAACAAAATCGGTGGGCCGAGTTCCAAGGCTGACTTGAGCCAGGGTTTTATGGCGCGTTCTTCCATGTCGTCTCCTATCCTGCCGCTTCAACTATCACCGCGCCGGCAGCAATCAAGCCCATCAGCAGAACCCGTTTTGTGCCTACCTTTTCGCCAAGAAAGGCCCATCCGATAAAGGCGGCGAAAACGGTCGAGGTTTCGCGCAGAACGGCGGCCTCGCCGACTTGGTCAAGCCGGGTGGCCAACATGATCGACCCGAA
Source organism: Pseudomonadota bacterium (assembly GCA_039183205.1). Lineage (GTDB taxonomy): Bacteria > Pseudomonadota > Alphaproteobacteria > Rhodobacterales > Rhodobacteraceae > HKCCE3408. The sequence continues at coordinate 30,025 of JBCDBR010000020.1, forward strand.
GCTGCCGAAACCCACCAAACCACCGACAACCCCACGCAGGACCAACGGCCCAAGCTCTGGCGCGTCCGGCATGCGCATGTAAAACCGCGCCGCGAGGACCGGAAAGGTGAGCCCATCAAGAAAGAAAAACCATGCCAGAAAAGTGAAGGGGTCGGCGGTTGCGCGAATGCCATAGGCATCAAAGGTGGTGTAAAGCGCCACGAAAAGACCGGTGAGAACCGCAAGCCACAAGGCCGGCACCAAGGTCTCACGCGCAAGCGTCACGTTCGTGACATTATAGGCGGCCAGGCCGTAAAGGCCGGCAAGAAGAACCGCAACGCCAAACCATTGGCCGGCCGTAAACGTCTCACCAAAGACGATCCAGGCGCCCAAAACCGCAAAGAGTGGCCCGGTGCCGCGCATGACCGGATAGACAACGGTGTAGGCCGCGCGGCGATAACTTGCGAGGGCGGCAAGTTTGTAGCCGATATGAATCACCACGACGCCCGCAAAAATCGGCCACATATGCGGCTCGGGCCAGGGCACGACAAACAAAGCAAACGGCGCGGCCATCAAACCGTAGGAGGCATCAATTGCCCCGCGCGACAAAAGAGGGTCGTGGCGACCCTTTTGCAGCGCTCCGAAAACGGCATGCAAGATTGCCGCGACCAACGCCAGAACGGTCGCCAGCGCCGCGCCCGAGGCCGTCCCTTCGAGGGTGGTGATAAAACTGCTCACGTGGGATTACGGCGCATCGCCCCCCACAAGCGCTTGCGCGAATTCATCGGGGTCAAACGGGGCAAGATCATCGATTTGCTCACCGATGCCAATGGCATGGATGGGCAGACCAAATTTGTCGGCCAATGCAACCAAAACGCCGCCCTTCGCTGTGCCGTCCAATTTCGTCATGACCAAACCGGACACATCGGCCATCTTTTGGAAGGTCTCCACTTGCAGCAGCGCATTTTGGCCCGTGGTTGCATCAAGCACCAGCAAGGTATTGTGCGGTGCATCGGGGTCCTTCTTGCGGATGACGCGGACGATTTTCGCCAGTTCCTCCATCAGATCGGCGCGGTTTTGCAACCGACCTGCCGTATCGATCATGAGCAAATCCGCGCCATCGGCCTCAGCCTGTCCCATCGCATCGAAGGCAAGGGCCGCGGGATCTGCGCCTTCGGGCGCTGTCAGCACCGGCACACCGGCCCGATCTCCCCAAACCTGGAGCTGTTCCACGGCCGCGGCGCGGAACGTATCCCCGGCTGCGATGACCACCTTTTTCCCAGCGGCCTGAAATTGGCTGGCAAGCTTGCCGATCGTTGTGGTTTTGCCCGATCCGTTCACGCCAACCACTAAGACGACCTGAGGGGTTTTCGGATAAAGCGGCAATGGGCGAGCGACAGGCGCCATAACGCCCGCGATTTCCGTCGCCAAGAGCGCCTTGATCTCACGCGAGGACATCATCCGCCCAATCCGACCCTCGGCGACATTGGCGGTCACGCGCAGTGCCGTATCGACGCCCATATCAGCTGCAATCAATAATTCTTCGAGCTGTTCGAGCATGTCATCATCAAGCACGCGCCGCGGCTCTGAACTGCGCCCCATCAAGCGTCCAACCAGGCCCGGACGGGCGCTATCAGGCGCGGGCTCTTCGGACATGGGCTGCGCTTCGGGCGTGGGCTCGGGATCGGCCAACGATGGCTCTGCGAGCCTCGGATGGCTCAGCGGCGCGTTGTCCCCGAGTGCTTCAGTTTCAGCCTCTGGCGCGGCGTCTTCGATTATCGCGTCCAATCCTGCGTCGATCTTGGACGCAGACTTGAACATTCGTTCGCGGAGTTTTTTGAAAAAGGCCATCGCACGCTCCCTTGCCCCTTCACCTAAGCGACAGCCACGCAGGATGGAAGTGCATACGCCTCATCCAAAGCGCGTGCAGAACAGGCGCGCCTAAGCCCTTAGCTTGCCTTCAAATCTCGTCAGGGAAATGTTTCATCGTCAGGCGAATGGGGTTCGGCGCCGCTTGGCCCAGCCCACAGATGGAGGCATCGGACATCGCTTGGCACAACTCTTCCAGCAAACCCTGGTCCCATGTGTCCGCTTTCATCAATTTCACAGCTTTTTCGCAGCCCACCCGGCACGGCGTACATTGCCCGCAACTTTCGCTCTCAAAAAACCGCAACATGTTCAAAGCGGCGGCGCGCGCGGAATCGTGGTCGGAAAGGACCACCACAGCTGCCGATCCAATAAACGAACCCAAAGGTTGCAGCGTGTCAAAATCAAGCGGCACGTCGTTTATTTCGGCAGGCAGCAGCCCCGACGATGGTCCTCCGGGCTGATAGGCCTTAAATATATGGCCCTCTGCCATGCCGCCAGCCGCTTCGATGATATCAAGGATCGTGGAGCCTGCGGGTAGCAAATACACACCTGGTTTGGACACACGCCCCGATACCGAATAGCTGCGCAAACCGGTCCGTCCGTTCTTTTCGACGCTCGACATCACATCGGGGCCTTCGCGGCAGACGCGAGCAACCCAATAAAGCGTCTCAATGTTGTGCACCAAGGTCGGTTTTCCAAACAGACCAACCTGAGCGACATAGGGCGGCCGATGCCGTGGCAGGCCGCGTTTGCCCTCAATCGACTCAATCATCGCGCTTTCTTCGCCACAGATGTATGCACCAGCTCCACGGCGCAGCTCGACATAGCCCTTATCCACAAGACCTTCGTCTTCTAGGGCCTTGATCTCAGACCGTAAAATCTCGATACACACAGGGTATTCATCGCGCATGTAGATAAACACGCGGGCCGCTTCTACAGCCCAGGCTGCGATCAACATGCCCTCCAAAAACAGATGCGGCGTTCGCTCAAGATAGTATCGATCCTTGAAGGTTCCGGGCTCGCCCTCATCACCGTTCACGGCAAGGTAGCGCGGGCCTGGATTGGCACGCACAAAGCCCCACTTTTTGCCGGACGGGAACCCTGCGCCGCCCAGACCGCGGAGGCCAGAGGACAAAACGGTTTCCTGCACCTCTGCCCAATCGCCCGCCGCGCGTAACTGCCGCAGACTGGCATAGCCGCCTTGATCCATATATGCGCGTAACCCTTCGTAAAATGGCACGCGAGGATGCGTATCATCGGCATCAATCGCCGATTGCACTGCAGCCGGCGTGGCAAAGTCGAGATGGTTGTGGCCAATCTCCAAAACGGGCGCGGTGTCGCAGCGGCCCATGCACGGGGCACGCAGGACGCGGACCTTAGCGGGGTCGAACCCGGTGCTCAGCGCTTCGGCAAGCGCATCGGCACCTGCAAGCTCACAACTTAAGGAATCGCAGACACGAATGGTGAGCGCCGGCGGTGGCGTTTCACCTTCGCGCACAAGGTCAAAATGGGCGTAAAAACTTGCCACCTCCCAGATTTCCGCCATGGGCAGACCCATCTCTTCTGCCAGGGCGCGCAGGTGACGGGCGGCGAGGTGGCCGAACCGGTCCTGCACGAGATGGAGATGTTCGATCAGCAGATCACGCCGACGCGGCCGATCGCCAAGCAAATCTTGGATTTCCTTCCAGGCGACATCGTCCAATTGGCGGCCCTTCGGGACCGGACGCCCTTTGCCGCGGCCAGATTTCCATATGCCGTCGCCGCCCATTTTGTCCCCGTCCAGCGCCATCGCGCCCTCCGCATCATCGATCAAGCTCGCTTTATACGATCAAGCGGTGAGTTTCACCGATCAAAACCGACACGCTTTCGCCGCAATGCGCAAGCAGGTTATGTTGGGACAATATAGGGAAACCTATTGAGGTCTGATCGATGCCCCTAATCATCCGGTACGCCATCATCACGCTCACGCCCGCGGTCTTTATCGTATTTGGGGCGTTCTTTGGCGGCGTTTGGCCGGCCCTGGCGCTGATTTGGTTGACGGTTTTGACGGCCGGCATGGATCAAATCTTGCCTGACGCACGCGCGGATGACCGCGCCGAGCCTTGGGCAACACGGCTATCGATTGGGCTTGCAATCCTTCATCTGGCGCTGATCCCGACTGTTCTGGCCGGTCTTGGCAATCCAAACACGTCCTTTGGCGCGCAGATCTTGCTGTTCTTCGCGACAGCGTCCTTTATGGGGCAGGTCAGCCATGCCAATGCGCATGATCTGATCCATCGTCGCGACCGGCGCCTTTTCGCGCTCGGAGCGGCCGTCTACGCGTCAATCCTTTATGGCCACCATGTTTCGGCCCATAGGATGGTCCATCACGCCCATGTCGGCACGCCGGAGGATCCCGCTACACCGCGTCATGGCGAGGGGTTTTGGAGCTATGTCGCACGGGCCTGGCCCGGAAATATCGCCGCCGGATGGGAGGCCGAGGTCGCGCGCCTTTCCCGTCGGAATTTACCCATTTGGTCGCAGGAAAATCCCTATCTTTTCTGGCTCGTTGGTGCGGTTCTGAGTTTGGCCGTTGCGGTGATGATCGGCGGATTTTTGGGCCTCGTCGTATTCTTGCTGCTCATCGGTCTTGTGCACCTTCAAATGCTGCTGAGTGATTATATCCAACATTACGGATTGCAACGCCTTCGCCTACCGGGCGGGCGGGTGGAGCCGGTGGGGCCGCACCATAGCTGGGATGCGCCAAGTGGATTTTCGGCGCTCCTGCTGATGAATGCACCGCGCCATTCCGAACACCACCGCCATCCCGACCGACCGTATCAGGCTTTGGGCAGCGCAGAACCCGGCCCGCGCCTGCCCTATCCGTTACCGATCATGGCTGTGTTGGCCGTCTTTCCGCCGCTCTGGCAACGCGTGATGGATCGACGTGCCTTGAAAGTCATGGAAGCAGCCAAAGCGAGACTGGGCATCGATGACAGTGTCGCGCCGGGCGATGTACGCAAAGCACTGATCGGCTAAAGCCGAACACCGCGGCGGCCGGCAAGGTCCACGAAAAACTGCCACGCGACACGCCCGGATCGGGCGCCCCGGGTTGCCTGCCATTCAATGGCTTCGGCCCTGAGAGTTTGGCCATCGATCTCGACCGCGTGGGCGTCGCAATAGGCTCGGATCATGCTGAGGTAATCGTCTTGGCTGCACGGATGAAAACCGATCCAAAGGCCGAAACGATCGCTCAGGCTGACTTTTTCCTCGACGGCCTCCGACGGGTTGATCGCGCTCGACCGCTCGTTCTCGATCATGTCTCGCGGCATCAAGTGGCGTCGGTTGGATGTGGCATAGAACACCACATTGTCCGGGCGCCCCTCAATGCCGCCATCAAGCACCGCTTTGAGGGATTTGTAGTGCTCGTCATCATGGCTAAACGACAAATCATCACAGAACAGCACAACCTGCCGCGGTGCGGCACGCAGCAAGGTCAGCAGCCGCCCAATCGACGGCAAGTCCTCGCGAAGGACTTCAACCAAAGCCAGAGACGTGTCCGCGGCCACCTCGGCGTGCACGGCTTTGACCAGGCTAGATTTGCCCATGCCCCGTGCGCCCCATAAGAGCGCGTTATTAGCCGGCAGGCAGGCCGCGAAATGACGCGTGTTTTGCAAAAGCGTATCGCGTGACCGGTCGATCCCATGCAGCAAGGACAGCGGAATGCGATTGACCTGCCCGACCGGGGTTAAGCGGTCGGGATCCGCGTGCCAAACAAATGCATCTGCGGCGTGCCAGTCCGGCGGCTGAGCTGGCGGCGGCGCGATCCGCTCCAATGCCGCCGCGATCCGCTCTTGTGGTGTCACTCGCCTGCCTCTGGCCCTTCGCGTAGCTCCGCTTCAAGGTCCTCATCGTAAAGGCCTTCTTCCTTCAGCTTCGCAATCCGCTGTCGCTCAACCATAACGACGAGTAGAATCGACACTTCGTAAAGGCCGTAAACAACAACGAACAAGATCAGTTGCGTGATCACGTCGGGCGGCGTGATCAAAGCGGCGAGCGTCAATATGCCGACGACGGCATATTTCCGCACGCGGCGAAGCCCATCCGCCGAAACCAAACCCGCTTTGCCCAACAGCGTCAAAAGGACTGGCAACTGAAAGCACAAGCCAAATGCGAAAATGAACTTGAGCGCCAAATCCGTTGAAGCCTGAATGGAACCCAGAAAGGCTGTCTGAAGTTCTGTAGAGTTTTCAGTCGGCTGTTGCGTTTCAGCGCCGGTCACAAAGTTCGTCACCATCGGTATTACATCCGAAAAACCGATAAAGAAATTCATCGCGAGCGGGGTAACTACGTAATGCGCAAACGAAGCACCGGCGACAAACAGAAACGGCGTGGCGAACAGGAAGGGCAGGATTGCGCCTTGTTCTGACTTGTAAAGTCCGGGCGCCACGAAGCGCCAAAGCTGATGCGCAATGACGGGAAAGGACATAAAAAATCCTCCAATCACTGAAACTCGCACATACGTAAAAAACAGCTCATGCGGCGCAAGCGTGACCAACGTGGCTTCTTGCCCCCGGGCAACAAGCACGCCCAAAAGTGGCTGCTGGATAAAGCTGAGCAATTCCGCGGCAAAAACGAAGACAATGATCATCCCGACGAGAAAGGCGAGTACCGCCCGGATGAGTCGGGTGCGCAACTCTGCCAGATGCTCGATCAGCGGAGCCGAGCTATCTTCGATGTGATCCTCAGTGCTCACGTGTTTGGCGCCCCGTCACGGCTTGGCTCTGGCTGTGCCTGTGGCGCCGGACCCTTAGAGACTTGGTCGTCCTCGGTGACCGGGGTGTCGCTTCCGCGCGCAGCCCGGACTTCCTCGGCGCGTTCTTTGGCCTTTTTGCTGTCTGCTGCGCGCTCCGCAGCCAGCTTCCGGCTTTCAGAACCTTCGGGGTACTTTGTCGGATCAATTCCCTCAAAGGCTTTGTTTACCGCATCGAGCCCCATTTTCTTTGGATTCGACATTTGACGCAGGTCTTTGGTGATATCCGACATGCCGGAATCGCTGGCTGCATCGTTCATCGCGCGGTTGAATTCGCGCGCCATACCACGGACGCGCCCGGTAAACTGGCCGACGGATCGGAACATTTTTGGCAAGTCCTTGGGACCGACGACGATCAACGCCACGATCCCGATCACCAATAGCTCCATCATACCAATGTCAGGCATTCTCAGCCCTCACGCGATAGATCAGGTCCGGTCGCGCTCGGCCTCTGGTGTAATGTCGCGCGCAGCGGCTGCCTCATCCGCCGATGCATTCTCGATTTCTTCCGTTCCGTCCTTTACGCCGCGCTTAAACGCGGTGATGCCTTTGCCGACCTCGCCCATAAGGTTGGCGATTTTGCCACGGCCAAACAGGACCAAGACAACGACAGCGATCAAAAGAATGCCTGGCAATCCGATATTATTGAGCATCGTCTTCTCCCTATGTTGGCGGATCTCCGCCGCAATATCCCGATATCCACGCGATATTTAAGCTCGCTCGGCTCAACTTCAAAGCCCACTCGCGCGAAAGCTCGCCCTTTTAGCCGAAAATGCAGGCCGACGACAAGCTTCATTCCCCGCGATGTGGAAACACAAAGCACCGGTCGCGGCGCACGGTGAGCCAAAGAGCGGTGCCTGGCTTTGGTAAAAAAACGGCCGGGACCGTCGCCTTAAGGATGTCGCCGTTGAAGTCCATGCGAAATTCGACAAGGCTTTCGTGCCCCATAAAACGCGCCCGTTTGACAACGCCGCGGGCGGGTACGCCGTCTTGAGGCGTTGGGTTCGGACCGCGCCCGTTACGGTCGAAATCGATCTTCACGTGCTGCGGCCGGAAGACAATATCCACCTGCGTCCCATCGGCATGACCGGGGGCGAGGAACTGGCCAAAGGCGGTATCCGTCAAGGCCCCCGCAACCTCGCCGCTGAGCACATTTACATCCGAAAAGAAAGCTGCCGCCGCCTGGTCGACCGGTGCGTTATAAACGTTATAAGGTGCGCCCTGCTGGACGATTTGTCCGTCGCGCATTAGGGCAATTTGATCGGCCATCCGCATCGCTTCTTCGGGTTCATGCGTGACCAAGAGAACGGCCGTGCCTTCCTCTTTCAGAAGTTGCAACGTCTCGTCTCGAATACCGTCGCGCAACCGATTGTCCAGCCCTGAAAACGGCTCGTCCATCAGCATCACTTTCGGCCTCGGCGCGAGCGCGCGCGCCAGGGCAACCCGTTGCTGCTCTCCACCCGAAAGCATGTGCGGAGCCTTTTTTCCATACCCGCTCAGGTGCACGCGTTCGAGCAATGCCGCGACGCGCCGTTTGGTCTCTGATGCAGGGCCGCGCAGGCCAAAACCGATATTGTCGGCGATACTAAGGTGCGGAAAAAGCGCGAAATCTTGGAACATCAGCCCAATTTCGCGGGCCTCCGGAGGCAGGTGTAGCGCGGAATTGGAAACCACCTTGCCGTCAATCGCCACCTGCCCGCTCGATTGGCGGTCCACGCCGGCGATGACCCGCAACGTTGTGGACTTTCCGCACCCAGACGGGCCCAACAGGCATAAAACCTCACCACCGGAGACCGAAAGATTTACGTCCTGCAAAACAAGGCTGCCGCCAATGTGACAATCGAGGTTTTGAACCTCTAATCGAGGCGGCTCGGGCAAGGACATTGCAGCGTTAATCCGACGGATTTGTTCAGGATTTGCAGGTAGCAGCGCGGCGTTATGCGTGCAAGTTGAACTCTAGGCTGCCCAAAATGCGGCCATTGACCTGCACCGATAATTGCTGTGCGCCAGGATAGAGCGTGAAGGTCGTCGCATCCGCTTTGAATCTGTGGCGTTTTTTGATCGTGAGCGGTTTTCCCGGTTTGATCTGCGCTTGCTTCAGCTTGAACACCTTCGGCGATTGGGTGCCCGCCGCTTTGCGAAAGCCCATCACGTAGTCGACCAAAACCGGCGTCGGCTCCGGCGCGGACAAGGTCAGCGTGATTTCGGCCGTGCCGCCGATGGCAATATCGGTCGGCGCGATCGCTAACGCCTCAAGCGATACCGGTGCGTCTGTCCGATATCCCAGGGCCGCCATCGCCCGCGGCGCACCGGCCTTAATCTCAGATCGAAGCGCGTGAGCCGTCATCCATGCCAATTCCTTCGGGTCGCCGCGCCCCTCCGCATGCCAGGCATCAAGCCGGTCATAGACCATGTCGGCTGCGAATTTGGTGATGTCGTTTAGGTGATTGGCCACCGAGCGCGTGACGAAGCGTGTGTGGTCGGCATGCAGTTGGTCCAAAAGCGGCAAGGGCGTCAGCGGGTCCAGATCAAGCCGCTGCGCCCAGGGCAATCTTGGCCGCGTGCCTTCACTGACAAGGCGACGAACGTGGTAGTTCTCATCTCGCACCCACATCGCCAATCGCGCCAATGTCTCCTCCGGCCAACGGTTCAGAAAGGGGCGGATGTAAAGCTCCATTGAGAAGCGTTTGGTTGCTGCATGCAGCAGATCAAGCGCCCGTTCGCGATGCGCGTCGAGCCCATGCCGTACAGCCAAGATCCCTGGCACGGCATGAATAAAATGGCCGAAATCGTCATCACGCAAGGTCGGATCGAGCGGTGCGGGCATGGCCGCCTCAACTGCGTCGGCCATCGCCGGAAAGTCGCGCGGCAAGTGCGGCTCTAGACAATCCGCGATCCAATCCAATCGCTGCAAAAGCTCGCGCTCAGGGAAACCCGCCAAAACGTTATCCACAAACGCGCGCTTGGGGAACCCCTTGACCCCAATGGAAAATTCATCTGCCAGTTGACCGATGGTTTCTGCGTTGAACAGGTGGTCCTTTAGCGAAAATCGCTCGGTCATAGCGTTGTGTTCGTGGCGCCGCCATCCATCAAGATGTTTTGGCCCACCACGAACTTTGCATGCTGCGAACAGAGAAACGCGCACATCCGGCCGAAATCGCGCGGATCGCCGTATTCACCCGTCGGCAGTGTGGCCAAACGGCTGGCGCGCGCGTCATCAAAGCTGATGTTCTCGGCCCTGGAAAGCGCGGCATCCAATGCGTCCATCCGATCGGTCGCGTGGAGCCCCGGCAGCAGGTTGTTGATCACCACACCGTGGGGGGCCACTTGCCGCGCCGTACCCGCGACATAGCCGGTCAATCCGGCACGCGCGGAATTCGACAGGCCCAATTGCGCAACGGGCGCCTTGACCGAGACCGATGTGATGTTAACGACCCTGCCCCAACCTCTTGTCATCATTCCCGGGACGAGTGCCTTCATCATCGCAATGGGCGAAAGCATATTGGCATCAAGTGCCGCAATGAAATCGTCACGGTCCCAATCTGTCCACATCCCGGGCGGAGGGCCACCCGCATTATTGACCAGAATATCCACCGCGCCTGCGGTCTCGAGCACCTCGGCCCGTCCATCCTGGGTGGTGATGTCAGCCGCGACCGTCGCGACCTCGGCGCCAAGACCGCGGATTTCCTCCGCCGTCGCATTTAGCGCATCAGAGCCACGACCGTTCAACATCACGCTGCATCCGGCCTCAGCCAGGGCGATCGCGCAGCCTTTTCCCAAGCCCTTCGATGACGCGCAGACTAACGCCCTTTTGCCCGAAATTCCGAGATCCATTTTCCGTCTCCAGCTGTCGTCGTATCGGTGTAACCAGTTGGCTTAGAAAGCGCAAAGCCAAGGCGGCCGATCGGATCAGACAATTCGGCTGGCACAGCCTCCGGAATGCGGGCGCTAACCGAGGGCGTAAAAGAACTCTTCCCGCACGATCTTTCCGTCGGCCACATGGTAGATGCCGATTTCGTCCATATCGTCAACGGCACCGCTGGAGCGATCGCGCGTTTTGACCCGAAACCGCACCGCAAACCGATCATCACCGTGCGGATAGGGGTCCGAGATGTCTTGTTCCAGCACTTCAAAGGCACCGTTCCACCATTCGTGCTTGCCTTGAATCGCCGCGATGCCGCTGACCTCACGACCTGAGCCGTCAAAGTCGACCGCCTCAACCGATACGGCATCCGGCGCGTAGAGTTTCGGCAAATTGTTGGTGTCCTCTCCGCTGCGGCAGCCGTCCACAAGCGCCGCGGCAATTTCACTTAGGGTCATCGTCTCTCCTCCCGATGTTCATGTTATGTTCAACTTAACCGATTCGTATTGCAACGTCACGGACGCATTTGCAGGCCCGCCCCCGCGGCGCTATATCGCCGCCATGTTAGACAATCGACCAAACCTGCCGCCCGAAATTGCCCGCCGTCGCACGTTTGCGATTATTTCGCATCCCGATGCCGGCAAGACGACGTTAACCGAGAAGTTTCTGCTTTATGGCGGCGCGATTCAAATGGCGGGACAGGTGCGCGCCAAGGGAGAGGCACGCCGCACGCGATCGGACTTTATGGCGATGGAAAAAGATCGCGGCATATCCGTATCGGCCTCTGCCATGTCCTTTGATTATCGTGATCACAGATTTAACCTTGTGGACACGCCGGGCCATTCTGATTTCTCCGAAGACACGTATCGCACGCTGACCGCAGTCGATGCAGCCATCATGGTAATCGATGGCGCCAAGGGTGTCGAAAGCCAGACCCAAAAGCTCTTTGAGGTCTGCCGATTACGTGACCTCCCGATCTTGACATTTTGCAACAAAATGGATCGGGAAAGCCGCGATACTTTCGAGATAATTGATGAAATACAAGAAAACTTAGCTATTGACGTGACGCCAGCATCTTGGCCGATTGGCGTCGGGCGCGACTTTTTGGGCTGCTATGATCTGTTGCGCGACCGGCTGGAATTGATGGATCGCGCCGACCGAAACAGGGTCGCCGATAATGTCGCGATGGAGGGGCTAGACGATCCCAGATTAAGTGATCACGTTCCCGATGACTTACTGTCGAAGCTGCGTGACGAGGTGGAAATGGCGCGGGAGCTCTTGCCGCCAATGGACGCCAAAGCGTTCGCCGAAGGTACGCTTACGCCGATTTGGTTCGGCTCTGCGATCAACTCTTTTGGCGTGAAAGAGCTCATGGACGGCATCGCAGAATACGGACCGCTTCCGCAGGTCCAAACGGCAGATCCGCGGCAGGTCGCACCGGAGGAGAAGAATGTCGCTGGTTTTGTCTTTAAGGTCCAAGCGAATATGGACCCCAAACATCGCGACCGCGTGGCCTTTGTGCGTCTCGCCGCAGGACATTTCCAACGCGGCATGAAACTGACGCATGTACGGTCGAAAAAGCCGATGGCGATCAGCAACCCCGTGTTGTTCCTCGCGGCAGACAGGGAATTGGCGGAAGAGGCCTGGGCCGGCGACATCATCGGCATTCCAAACCACGGCCAATTGCGCATTGGCGACGCTCTGACCGAGGGTGAGGCGTTGCGCTTTACAGGCATTCCCAGCTTTGCGCCGGAACTTCTACAAACCTGTCGCGCCGGCGATCCGCTCAAGGCCAAACATCTCGACAAAGCGCTGATGCAATTCGCCGAAGAAGGTGCGGCAAAGGTGTTTCGGCCCGACATCGGTTCTGGCTTCATCGTGGGAGTTGTGGGCGCCTTGCAATTTGACGTATTGGCCAGCCGGATTGAGCTTGAATATGGCCTCCCGGTGCGGTTCGAGCCGTCGCAATTCACCTCTGCCAGATGGGTCCATGGCGAGAAAGACGCCATTGACGGCTTTGCCAGCGCCAACAAACAGCACATGGCTCGCGACAATGACGGCGACCCGGTATATCTGACGCGTCTGCAATGGGACATTGACCGGGTCGACCGGGACTACCCCGAAATTCGATTGTCGGCGACGAAGGAACTGATGGTTTAAGGGCGCATTAACCATGTCTCGCTAAGTGCTGGTAGCATGGTTCGCCTTTTGGTCTCACTTGCATTCCTGATTGCCTGCAATATCGCGCAGGCGCAAGGCACGATGCAGAGCCGGCATACGGGTCTTGTGGGCGGGTATTCCGCAGAACTGCGCGTATCCCAGCACCGGCACTTCACGGTCTACGCTCAGGGTTTTGTAATCCGCAACGGCGACACGCTTGTCCATACGGTCTTTTTGACAGAAGGCACGAACCAGCGCCCCGCCATGCGCGTCGACAGCGCCTGGCATCTCGGACGTGAGTTGCACTGGGACGCTGTGCGACCGGATCGCCGATGCAGCGGTTTTCGCTGCGTCAGGAACCTCGGCGTGCTCACCTTTTCGGGCGGAGAATTCAACGCATTGTCCGCCACAGGTTTCGATCTGCGCCTCATCGGCTCTCAGGGTCCGATTGACTTGGTCATACCGGCGGAGATCTTTGCGCAAGCCTCCACAGAGGCGGCCCGCGTCATCGGCGCATCGCTGCAGTACTAGAGCTCCGACCTCGCAACCTGAAACAGCACTGCGAACAGCGACCATATCCAAGTTGGATTGAGCCGTTGAAAAACACCAGGTGCGGCACCTTAAGACGCCGACACTGCTGGCTGACTAATTCACCAGAAGAGCCTGGTCGCGAGCTTCGGCGAACAGAGCCGGCGGCAATGACAGCTCCAATGCGGTACCGGGCCCAGTCAGACGCATAGCCATCCCAGCATTGGCTGCTTGCTCAAAAGCGGCCTCACTAAAGAAGACAGTGCCAAGATGGTAACCGATACAGCGCCCATTGCCGGGGCAAAACGCCTCAATCCGCGGAGACGGTTCAAAGTCGAGCGTGGCCTGACCGCTGATAGCACGATCAATGTCGATACGCGGCCGGTTTCCACCGGATCGCTGCGCCAGTTCGACGATGAATACACGGTTCACACCGTGAAAGACGACCCTGGCCTCGGCAATAACAGCATGGCGAATGTGCGATGAGACCACCCGATGATCGGAATGAGCAGCGGTAACGCCCGTCGCTACAGAGAATACGCCCGGCCCGGCTGCGACGGACGCAGGAAGGACTAAGGCAACAAAAAACAACCAGATACGCATAAAACCCCTGACTAGTTAAACAATCTTAACAATCGGTGAATACCACAGTATTTGACCTGCTGGCCAGTTTGTTCTATGTGCCCGCCTAGCCACGGGATCCGCCCGCGGCATGACGCGGGGCGCGCCGAAGATCATGCGCTCCATAGACGGTGCGGGCAAAGTCCGCCAAATGGATGTACATGATTAAATTTTCTGAGCTCGACCTTAATGCTAAGGTCCTCAAAGCGATCGCCGAAGCTGGGTACGAAACCCCGACACCAATCCAAGAAGGCGCCATTCCGCCTGCGCTTCAAGGCAAGGATGTGCTTGGCATTGCGCAAACGGGCACCGGTAAAACGGCAAGCTTCACGCTACCGCTGATCACCGCCTTAGCCCGCGGCCGGGCGCGCGCGCGAATGCCGCGCAGCTTGGTGTTGTGCCCAACCCGGGAACTAGCCGCGCAAGTAGCTGAAAACTTTGACATCTACTCAAAGTATCTCAAACTGACAAAGGCGCTTTTGATCGGCGGTGTGAGCTTTAAGGATCAGGACGCGCTAATCGATAAGGGCGTCGATGTCTTGATCGCAACACCCGGGCGCCTTCTTGATCATTTTGAGCGTGGAAAGCTCATCCTGTCGGACGTCAAGATCATGGTGGTCGATGAAGCAGACCGGATGCTCGATATGGGGTTCATACCGGATATCGAAAAGATTTTCAGCCTCACACCCTTCACACGACAGACACTGTTTTTCTCGGCGACGATGCCGCCAGAGATTGAGCGGCTGACAAATACATTCCTGTCAAATCCGGGCAAGATCGAGGTGGCGCGCCAATCGACGACATCGGACACGATCACCCAAGGCCTGGTGATGTTTCGCGGATCCCGCCGCGACCGCGAGGCTACGGAAAAACGTGCATTGCTACGCGCAATGATCGAAAAAGAAGGCGAGGCTTGCCGGAACGCGATCATCTTCTGCAATCGCAAGGTCGATGTCGACATTGTCGCTAAATCCATGAAAAAGCATGGTTTAAACGCCTCACCCATCCATGGTGACTTGGATCAAGCGCATCGCATGCGGACGTTAGACGGCTTTCGCGACGGCTCGATTACCTTTTTGATTGCGTCCGATGTGGCCGCGCGCGGATTGGACATCCCCGATGTCAGCCATGTCTTCAATTTTGACGTGCCAAGCCATGCAGAAGACTATGTGCACCGCATTGGCCGTACGGGACGCGCTGGCAAAACGGGCACCGCCCTAACGATATGCGCCAAGCGCGACGAGAAGTACTTGGTCGAGATCGAAAAGCTGGTTGCCCACGAGATCCCGCGGCTGGAAAGCCCGCTCCCCCAACCTGAGACAGCCGATCAAAAGCAGCCGGAGGAGAAACCGGCGCGCCGCTCCCGGAACAAGCGCACAAATAGCCAAACGGTCACTTCGGCTGAGCGGCCGAGGCGCGATGGCGGGCGCAACAATGACACCAGTCCCAACTCCGTTGGTATGGGAGATCATATGCCCGACTTTATCGCGCTAAGTTTCGCCGAACGTCGCGGCGAAGAGACCGATGCTAAGGCAAAACGCAGCAGCGCGGCGCATGAGGACGATGCCGCTTAGGCCATCAATCGGCTGACCATCACCGTCACTTCGGGACGTTTGCCAATTTCGGCCTGGCAAATTTGACGGGCGGCACGGGTAATCGCCTCATCAAGTTTGTCGTCGTTTTCGACCGTGCGGTCGTCCAAACGCGGCAACATCTCTGCGATACTGTCCTCGATTAGCTCGGCCAGATCTGCGCCATCGCCGGTCACCTCAGGAAGACCGCGCAAGCTCACCCAGCTATCTTCCAAAATTGCATCTTCCTCATCCACAACCAGCGCGACCACCACAAGACCGTTGAGCGCAAGCTTCATCCGATCACGGATGACACCGTCAAACGCGCCAACAAGGGCGCTGCCATCGAGATAGGTGCGCGCAACCTCGATATGCTCAACCGGGCCAGGTTGATTGCCAGAAAGGCTCAGCATCGTGCCATTGGCGGCGATCAGACCCAGAAGGCCGCTTTTTTCCGCCACGCGCGCATGGCGTTGCAAATGCCGATACTCGCCATGGTTCGGAACCAAAATTTGCGGCCGCAAAAGCGTGTGCATGGTTTCCAAATCAGGCCGGTTGGCATGGCCAGAAACGTGGAAAAACCCTGCCTCGCCATCGATAACATCGACGCCTTGTTCGGCAAGTGCGTTCTGAATGCGGGCAACACCGATCTCGTTGCCTGGGATGGTCTTTGACGAAAACAAGAACGTGTCGCCTGCTGTGAGTTCATGGCCCAAATAAGAGCCACGCGCCAACGCCGCCGAAGCCGCGCGCCGTTCACCTTGGCTTCCCGTGACCAAGAGCATTAGGTTTTCACGCGGGATTTCCGTTGCATCCTCAGGGCTTACGGTCGGTGGGAAATCGGTGAGTACACCGGCCTCGACGGAGGCTGTCACCATCCGTTTCATCGCCCGGCCCAAAAGACAGATTGTACGGCCCGCGGCGTGACCGGCTTCGGCAAGGGTTTTCAGCCGCGCCACGTTTGAGGCGAACGTGGTGGCAACAACCATGCCGTTTGCATTGGCCACAAGTTGCCCGATGGGACCGGCCAATTGACTTTCGGACCGCCCGGGATGCTCGGAAAAGACATTTGTGGAATCGCAGATCAAGGCCGCCACCCCGGCATCGCCGATCTGGCGCCACATATCCGCATCGAATGGTTCCCCGACGATAGGGTCGGTGTCGATTTTGAAGTCACCGGAATGTACAATGCGCCCGGCGGGAGTATCGATCACGAGGCCACTTGCCTCGGGGATCGAATGGCTCACCGGTGCGAATGACACGGTGAACGGACCGGCCTCCAAAGCTTCCGGATAGGGCTCACAGATACGAAGGATCGCGTCCGGATCGTGCCCCGCCTCTTCGAGTTTTCGCGCCGCATGGATCGCGGTAAACCGGCGGGCGTAAACCGTGCAGCCAAGCCGCGCCCAAAGATGCCCAAGTGCGCCCAAATGATCTTCGTGAGCGTGGGTGATAAAGATACCGTCAAGCCGGTCCGCACGCGCCTCTAGCCAAGCGATATCCGGCAAGATCACGTCGACGCCGGGTTGGCCGTCCATGTCGGGAAAGCTGACCCCGATATCGACGAGGACGAACCGTTCAGCGTTTTCCGGGCCATATCCGTAGACGTAGCAGTTCATCCCGATCTCCCCCGCACCGCCAAGTGGGAGATAAATCAACCGCGCTGAAGCATTCATCCGTGGTCCTTGTTAAATTTGTGGATCACGGTCAATCCGTGCATCGTTAAATCGTCTTCGATGACGTCAAATAACACATCACCCTGCGAGAACAACGGCGCAAGCCCGCCCGTGCCCAGAACGCGCATGGGCCGATCATATTCGCCACGAATGCGCGCGCAGATGCCTTGGATCAAACCCACATAGCCCCAAAAGACGCCGGATTGCATGCATGCCACGGTGTTTGTCCCGATGACGGCTTGGGGCTTGGTCACATCCACATGCGGCAGCGCTGCGGCCGCGCGGTGTAGCGCTTCTAGGCTGAGATTCACGCCAGGTGCGATGACACCGCCGATATAGGCGCCGTCTTCGGCAACCACATCAAAGGTTGTCGCGGTGCCAAAATCGACCACAACCAGATCGCCACCATGGCGGTCATAGGCGCCTGCGGCATTGACCAATCTGTCCGGCCCAACTTGCGTACCCTCATCGACCCGCGGCGGCCGCGGCAACAGACAATCCGGCCTGCCAACCACATATGGTCGGGTGTTGAAATAGCGATCGCACAGAACCCGGAGGTTAAAGACGACGCGGGGCACGGTGGACGAGATGATCACTTCATCGATCACCACATCCAATTTATGGTGATGCAGAAGGGTCGACAGCCAAACGTAATATTGGTCCGCGGTGCGCTGCCATTCGGTCGAGGTGCGCAACGTGCACAAAAATGCGGACCCGTCCCATACGGAAAACACAGTGTTTGTGTTGCCGCAGTCGATACAAAGCAACATGGGCGCCAGCCTCCTTGCGCCGCGGCCCTAGAGGTAAATTTCGGCCGCTGAGATCACCTTTTCGCCTCCAGGCGTCGCAAGTACAAGGGCGCCGGTATCATCGATGCTTTGGAACGTACCGTGGGTAGCGGTCTGCCCAATCCGCGCGGTGATCATGCGGCCAAGACTTGCCGCATCGGCCAGCCAGGCGGCGCGTATAGGACCAAAACCATCCCGTACAAATACCTGTTCCCAATGGGCGTAGCTGGTGGCTAACGCTGCCAAAACGGTTGTTTGCGGTGCATCAAAGGGCTTGCCCAACGCCTCGTCCATTCCAATCGGCGGCACGGCATGTGGCTCCAGCGCGGCTGGATCGGGGGTTTGCCCCATATTGAGACCGATGCCGACGGCCACATGGCTCGGCGGGCCGCCGCTACTTTTTGTTTCAAGCAAGATGCCGGCAAACTTTCGTCCGTCGATCAGGACATCGTTTGGCCACTTCAGGCCTATTCGGACAGGCGCCAATAGCTGCGCGGTCATGTCTCGTAGGGCAAGTGCGGCAACGAATGAACGTTGTGCGGCCGCAAGCGCCGAGCCTGGATTGGGCAAAGACAGGGTTGCCGCAAAGGCGCCGCGCGGCGCAATCCAAGGTCGGCCACGTCGGCCACGGCTGTGGCTTTGTCGTTCAGCGAAAATCCAAGTCGGACGCCGCAGTTCAGCGGCGCGGCGGGCGGCCTCGTCCATCGTGCTGTCCACGGCGGCCAATGCGATCTGATCGTAGCCCTCAGGCCAATGATCACTCAACAAGGGTCGCAGCCGCCGCCTCGGCTAGGGCCTCGATCCCAAAAAGATTGACCACACCGAAGACCATAATCGCCGCACACACCATCAATCCGAGCCATGGCATCGCGCTCATGCGGGCATCAAGACCCTCCGTCTCAGTGCCGAAATACATGAAATAGACGATGCGCAGATAGTAAAACGCACCGATCACCGAGGCAACGACACCTGCAACGGCTAACCAGGTCAGCCCCGCATCGACAGCCGCCAAAAGAACCGCGTATTTGCCAAAAAACCCAACCAGCGGCGGAACCCCCGCAAGGCTGAACATCAAGCATAAAATGGCCAGTGCCTTCAACGGCTCCTTCGTTGCGAAATTATTCAGCGCATGGATGCCGGTGATGTGTTGGCCGTCGCGTTCCATCGACAGGATGAACGAAAAGGTGCCGATATTCATCACAACGTAGATCGCCATGTATATCAGCATCGCCTCGACCCCGGCCTGTGTTCCGGCCGCCAGGCCCATCAGGGCAAAGCCCATATGGCTGATCGAGGAATACGCCATTAGGCGTTTGAAGTCCCGCTGGCCGATCGCGGCAATCGCGCCGAGAAACATCGAAACCACAGCCAAAAAAGCCAAGATCTGCTGCCAATCCCCCACAACGCCGCCAAAGGCGTCGTGCACGACACGGGCAAAAAGCGCCATGGCCGCGACCTTGGGCGCTGTGGCGAAGAAGGCGGTGATGGGCGTCGGGGCCCCTTCGTAAACGTCTGGCGTCCACATATGAAACGGTGCGGCAGACACCTTGAACGCAAATCCGGCGCACAGGAATACCAATCCGAAAAGCAACCCAATGGGTGTATCACCTTGCGCCGCCTCAATAATACCGGCAAAATCTGTTGTTCCAGCAAAGCCGTAGGTCAATGAGGCGCCGTATAGCAGAACACCGGAACTGAGCGCGCCAAGTACAAAGTACTTCAGCCCGGCTTCGGTCGACCGCACACTGTCGCGGCGCAGGCTGGCCACGACGTAAAGCGCAAGCGATTGCAATTCCAAACCCATATAGAGCGTCATGAGATCGCCGGCCGAGACCATGACCATCATGCCCACAACCGCGAGAACGATCAAAAGTGGGTATTCGAACCTCAACAAATCGAGCCGCGCCATAAAGTCCGCCGAAATAACCAAAATGGCCGCCGCGGACAGCAGGATGGCAACCTTGGCAAATCGCGCAAACGCATCATTGACGAACAGACCATCCCACGCGATCTGCGTGCCGCTACCTGAAAACCCGATGAATAGGGCCATCACGACGAAAAGGGCCGCGGTCCCCCAAGTCAGAGCCATCGCGATCCGGTCTTTGAGCGTGTAAACAGCCGCCAGCAATGCCCCCATCGCGTAAACCGCTAGGATGATCTCTGGCATTACGATTGCAAGGTTATCTGCAAACATCGCGGCTTCCTATCGGCTCGCCACATCGCGGTTAGGCGCAAAGGCCTCAACCGCTGTGTCATATTGCAAGAGCAGCGCCTCCACCGAGGGCCCAATCGCGTCGGTGATTAGGCTGGGATAGACGCCCAGCAACAGGGTCATAACAATAAGCGGCGCAAAGATTGCGCGTTCACGCAAGTTCATATCTGTGATGGATTTCAGGCTCTCCTTGATCAGATCGCCAAAGACGACGCGGCGATAGAGCCACAAGGCGTAACATGCCGACAAGATGACCCCGGTAGCGGCCAAAACACCGATCCACGTGTTTTCGCGAAAAACGCCGATCAGGGTCAAAAACTCCCCGACAAAGCCGGATGTGCCCGGCAAGCCAACATTTGCCATGGTGAACAGCATGAAAACCAGCGCATATGCCGGCATGCGCACCACCAAGCCGCCATAGGCATCGATATCGCGCGTATGCATGCGGTCGTAAATGACGCCCACGCACAAAAACAAAGCACCCGATACAAAGCCATGACTGATCATCTGAAAGATCGCGCCATCTACGCCTTGTTGATTGGCGGCAAAAATCCCCATGGTCACAAAACCCATATGCGCAACAGAGGAATAGGCGATGAGCTTTTTCATATCCTCCTGCATCATGGCAACCAGCGAAGTGTAGATGATGGCGATCACCGATAGCCACATGACGAACTCAGCCATCATGTCCGATGCCACCGGAAACATCGGCAGAGAGAACCGCAAGAAGCCATAGCCGCCCATCTTCAGAAGGATGGCTGCCAATACGACCGATCCGGCCGTGGGCGCCTGAACATGCGCATCCGGCAGCCAGGTGTGGACCGGCCACATCGGCATCTTGACTGCGAAGGACGCAAAGAAGGCAAACCACATCAAGGTTTGCATCCCGCCGACGACCTGCCAGCCTGCAACTTCCATCGTGCCGGCGGGGAATTGATGCGCCAGCAGCAATTCGATGTCGGTTGTGCCCGCGTCGACATACATCGCCACCATCGCAACCAGCATCAGCACCGAGCCCAAGAAGGTGTAGAGAAAAAACTTGAAGGACGCATAGATCCGGTCCTTTCCGCCCCAAATTCCGATGATCAAGAACATCGGGATGAGGCCGCCTTCGAAGAAGAGGTAAAAAAGCACAAGGTCCAAGGCCACGAAGACGCCAATCATCAGCGTTTCGAGAACTAACAGTGCCATCATGTATTCTTTGACGCGCGTGTTAACGCCCCAGCATGCGGCAACGACTAAGGGCATCAAGAAAGTGGTCAGCAAAACAAACAGAACGCTGATACCGTCTACGCCGACCTTGTAGGTCAAGCCAAACAACCACTCTGTTTCTTCAACCAATTGAAACCCAGTCTCGCTCGGGTCAAATTGAAATAGGATGCTAATCGAGACGATGAACGTCGCGGTCGTCGCTGCCAGCGCCAACCATTTAGCGTTGCGCTGCGCGTCTTCGTCGTCACCCTTCAGGATCGCCATGAAGATCACGGCCAGGAGCGGCAGAAACGTGACGATGGACAGAAGGTTGTCGAACATCAACGCCCTCCTCCCAAAGCAAACCATGTCACCAGAACGACAATCCCAAGTACCATCGCAAACGCGTAGGTAAAGATGTAGCCGGATTGCAGACGGTTAATCTGTTTGGTGAAGAAGGGCAGGATCCCTAGGGCGAGCCCATTGATGCCGCCATCGATGATCACGCCGTCGCCCTTTTTCCAAAAAAAACCGCCCAAGGCGCGTGCCGGCCGCACAAAGGCATAGGCGTAAATTTCGTCGAAATACCACTTGTTGAGGATAAATTGGTACCCCGGGCGGAAGGCCGTAGCCCAGGCATTTGGCAGCCAAGGCATACGAATGTAAAACAGGTACGCCACTGCCAGACCCAGCACCATGGCTGCAAACGGCGACCACTTAACCCATGTCGGAACTTCGTGGGCTTCGTTTAGAATGTCATTGTCCGGCGCGGCGTGGATCGCCCCTTCTCCGGGCGGGCTCACAAAGACATAGTGGTGGTGATCATCGGCCGCCGCGTCGTCTTCGGCATGGGCGTCCTGCGCGGCATCGCTGTGATCGTCGTCGTGTCCTTCGGCCGCTTGATCGTTTCCAGGATCCTCTTCGTGCAGGTCTGCGCTGTGAGCATCGCCATGCGCCTCATCATGGTGCGGCTCGGCATATTCGACGCCGAAGAAGCTCGCCACTTGGTCGGTTTTGCCGAAAAAGCTGTTGTACCAAACGACCCCGGAAAAGACCGCGCCAACCGCAAGAACGCCAAGCGGCGCCAGCATCGTCCAAGGGCTTTCATGGGCATGATCATGCGTATGTTTATTGCCCCTTGCCGTCCCAAAGAACGTCAGAAAAATCAGGCGCCAGGAATAAAAGCTGGTAAACACAGCAGCCACAATCAGCGCCCAGAAGGAAAACGCGCCAAGCCCACCACCAAAGGCAAAAGCGCTCTCAACCACCGCGTCTTTTGAGAAGAAGCCAGCAAAGCCGAAATAGGTTGTCGGGATGCCAACGCCTGTGATTGCCAAGGTCCCGATCATCATGGCCCAAAACGTGTAGGGGATCTTTTTACGCAGCGCCCCATAGTTCCGCATGTCCTGTTCGTGGTGCATCGCATGAATGACCGAGCCTGCACCGAGAAACAGCATCGCTTTGAAAAAGGCATGGGTGAATAGGTGGAACATCGCCACGCTATAGACACCGACGCCAGCGGCGACGAACATGTAGCCAAGTTGCGAACAGGTCGAATACGCGATGACGCGCTTGATGTCGTTTTGCACCAAGCCAACAGTGGCCGCGAAGAAAGCTGTCGCTGCGCCGACCAGGATGATCATGCCGCCCGCGAAGGGGGCGTATTCGATAATCGGAGACATCCGACAAACTAAAAAGACGCCTGCGGTGACCATCGTCGCGGCATGGATAAGGGCGGAGACCGGCGTCGGTCCCTCCATCGCATCAGGCAGCCATGTATGCAGAAAAAGCTGCGCTGATTTCCCCATCGCGCCGACAAATAGCATCACAGCAATCGCGTTAGCGGCGTTGACCTCATAACCGAGGAACGGAAAGGTCATATCCGCAAGCTCTGGCCCCATCGGCAAAATGACGTCGAAGCTGATGCTGTCGGCCATCCAAAACAGCGCGAAAATCCCCAAGAGGAACGCGAAATCGCCAACACGATTGACGATGAAGGCCTTCATGGCAGCGGCGCCCGCGGAAGGTTTGCGGTAGTAAAACCCGATCAGCAAGTAAGAGGCGACGCCAACACCTTCCCAGCCGAAAAAGAGCTGCAAAAGATTGTCTGCGGTGACCAGCATGAGCATGGCAAAGGTGAAAAACGACAAATACGCAAAGAACCGCGGTCGGTAACTTTCGCCTTCTTTGAAGTTCTCGTCATGGGCCATGTAGCCGAAGGAATAAAAGTGTACGAGCGCGGAGACCGAGGTGATCACGATCAACATCACAGCTGTGAGCCGGTCGATCCTGATCGCCCACGAGGTATCGAGCGTACCGCTGGCGATCCAGGTGAAGAGATCGACGACATAGGTTTCACCGTCGAAACTGAGAAAGACGACCCAACTCAGCAAACAGGCCAGAAACAGCAAAGTTGTGGCGATGACCTGCGCGGCAAGCTCACCGAAAAGCCGCCAGCCGAAGCCACACAAAACCGCGCCGACCAAAGGCGCAAAGAGCAGGACCGTTTCCAACGCCTTAGCCCTTCATGTTCGCGACGTCTTCGACATCGATCGTACCGCGGTTACGGAAATAGCAAACCAGGATCGCCAACCCAATCGCGGCCTCCGCGGCGGCAACCGTCAGGACGAACATTGTGAAAACCTGACCCGTAAGGTCCCCCAGGTAAAAGGAAAACGCCACCAAATTGATGTTGACGGCAAGCAGCATCAATTCGACAGACATCAGAATGATGATGATGTTCTTGCGATTGAGGAAAATCCCAAAGATCCCAATCACAAACAGGGCCGCCGCGACCGTCAGGTAATGTTCAAGTCCGATCATCAATACGTATTCCGTTCAGGCTGCGACGATGTCCCGCACAAATTTTTCACAGCCCCTGCCCCGGTTTGACGTCCTTTAGCTCCAGCGCTTTGGCCGGATCACGATACATCTGCGCCAGAATATTCTGGCGTTTGATGTCTTGACGGTGGCGCAAGGTCAGCACGATGGCGCCGATCATTGCCACCAAAAGCACCAAGCCCGCCATCTGAAAAAGCAGCCAATATTTATCGTATATCAAGTGGCCGAGCGCTTCGGTGTTGTGCACCTCGTCGACGGGCGGGGCAGGGTTGCCAAGGCGTGTATCGATGCCGTCAGAAAACGCCCATGTGCCATAGGCGAGCCCCAACTGCATGAGCAAAACCAGCCCGATCAGTCCCGCAACGGGCACGTATTTGGCCATCTCTGCCTTTAGCTCAGCAAAATCGACATCGAGCATCATAACGACAAAGAGAAACAACACCGCAACGGCGCCGACATAGACAATGACCAAAAGCATCGCGACGAATTCCGCGCCGAGCAAAACAAAGAGGCCGGCAGAGGACAAAAACGCCAAGATCAACCATAGCACCGAATGCACTGGGTTTCGGGCCACAACTGTGAAAAGGCCGCCGACGATCACAGCCAGCGCGAAAAGGTAGAAGGTGAAATCCGCGATTGTCATTTCACGCATCCCCACCATCAATGGCTTCGGCCGCCAATTCCATCGCTTTGTTCATTGCTGGAACACCGCCAAACACGGCCGCCATTCCGATGGCTTCGGCCACTTCTTGCTTGGTGGCTCCCGCCTCTATTGCGTGGCGTACGGTCAACCGGATCTGCGGCTCTGCAATGGCGCCTTGGATGGTGAGGCCTTGCAGGGTCAAAAGCAGGCGGGTTTTGGCGTCCAAACCTTCTGGGTTGAACTGTTTGCCCCAAAATGCCTCCAGCATCTCTGCCGGCATCGTGGGCCACATTTTGTCAAATCCACCGGGGGTAAAGCTTGCCAGTGCAGGATTGACCGCCTTGATCCAATCAAGCATCGCCGTCTGCGTTTGGGTGAACATAGCGGCAAAGGGGTTATCTCGGTGATCACTCATCGATAGGGCGCATCCATTTCCAGGTTCCGTGCAATCTCGGCCTCCCAACGCTCGCCATTTTCCAAGAGCTTAGCCTTGTCATAGAACAGTTCTTCGCGGGTTTCGGTGGCAAATTCGAAATTCGGGCCTTCGACGATGGCGTCGACCGGACAGGCTTCTTGGCAAAAGCCGCAATAGATGCACTTGGTCATATCAATGTCATAGCGCGTAGTGCGGCGCGACCCGTCTTCGCGCGGCTCGGCGTCAATCGTGATTGCCTGCGCCGGGCAAATCGCCTCGCAGAGCTTGCACGCAATGCACCGTTCTTCGCCATTGGGATAGCGCCGTAGCGCGTGTTCGCCGCGAAAGCGCGGAGACAGCGGCCCCTTTTCGTGGGGATAATTGACCGTGGCTTTGGGCTTGAAGAAATACTTCATACCCAGGCGAAACCCCTGCCATATATCCTGCAAAAAGAAATATTTGGTCGCGCGGTTCCAGTCGATCTCGGTCATCGTCTCAGCCCCCCACCGCAAAGCGTGCCCAGAAGGTACCGGCGACTTCAAACTTGGCGAGGAACGCCACGATCACGACCCAAGCCAAGCTCATCGGCAGGAACACTTTCCAGCCCAAGCGCATGAGCTGGTCGTAGCGGTAGCGCGGCACGATGGCCTTCACCATCGAGAAGATGAAGAAGCAGAAGAGCATCTTCAGCGCCATCCAGAGGAACCCATCGGGCAGGAACGGCAAGGGCGAGAGCCAGCCGCCGAGGAACAGGAGCGAGATGAGCGCGCACATGAGCCAGACGGCCATAAGCTCGCCGATCATGAACAGCAAAAAGGGCGTGGAGGAGTATTCCACCTGGTAGCCCGCCACCAATTCAGACTCCGCCTCCGGCAGGTCGAAGGGCGGGCGATTGGTCTCTGCCAGGCAACTGATGAAAAACAAAAAGAACATTGGCAGATGCGGCAGCAGGTACCAATTCAGCATACCGAAATTGCCGTCTTGCGCCTGCACGATCGCAATCAGGTTCATCGATCCGGTTGAGATGATCACACCAATGATGATGAGCCCGATCGAGACCTCGTAAGAGATCATCTGCGCGGCCGACCGAAGTGAGCCCAAAAAGGGGTATTTCGAGTTTGAGGCCCAGCCCCCCATGATAACGCCGTAGACCTCAAGCGAGCCGATCGCGAAGAGATAAAGGATGGCCACGTTGATGTCTGCGATCACCCAAGTGTCATTGAACGGCACAACAACCCAGGCAATGAGCGGAAGAATGAACGCGATCATCGGTGCGAGAAAGTAAACCGGCCGATCCGCGCCTGCGGGGACCACCACTTCTTTGAAGATGTATTTCGCGAAATCGGCAAAGGATTGGAGCAGACCGAACGCACCGACGACGTTTGGCCCTTTGCGCATCTGGACTGCGGCCCAGATTTTCCGGTCCCCATACATGAGGAAGGCGAGACTTACGAGGACCAGAACTGTGACCAGAAGGCATTGTGCCAAGGTGATCAAGATGATCCCCGCGGTTGTATCCAGGAAACTTTCCATGGCGGATCACCCTCGGTCGTTCCGGCGAGATGACGGCTAGGTCGTGTAGCGTGTAAATCGTATTCTTACGCGGAATGCCAGAGCCAACCTACCCCTTTGTGCGGTCTTGTCGCGGCGGATTTACCAACCCTCAACACAGGTTACTCAGCGGCAAACTTTGTTCCTGCGCGGGCTCGGGCGCCCGCGGAAAGCTCTGCCATCAAGGTGCTGGCGCGCGTGATCGGGTTTGTCATGTAGTGATCGGCGATCGCAAGGGCGAAGGGTGTGTCGGTGGTTCGGGCCTGGGCTTCGAGTTTCCACATGTTCTCCGGCACGCTGTCGATTTCGGCCAGATGCGGAACCTCAGCCACGAGTGCAGACCGCAATGCGCCCAAATTATCAAACGGCAACGCCCCTCCAATTCGGTCCGACAGGGCGCGAAGAATAGCCCAGTTTTCCTTTGCTTGACCTGGCGGGAAGGCCGCACGCAATGCCAATTGCGGCCGCCCCTCGGTATTGACAAACAAACCGGGCTCTTCTGTATAGGCCGCCCCCGGCAGGATCACGTCTGCGCGGTGGGCACCGCGATCACCATGGCTGCCCTGGTAGATTACGAACGGGCCGTCTGGCAGATCACATTCATCTGCGCCAAGGCTATAGATTACATCGGCACCGTCCAATGCCGCGGACATGCCGCCGTCTGTTGTGGCCCCGACATCCATCGCGCCCACGCGCCCGGCGGCAATGTGCAGGACCAAAAGTGTCGAAGCCGTCGCCTCCGCAAGCGCCATCGCACCTGCAAGCACAGCAGCCCCGTCCGGACGACAGAGCGCGCCTTGACCTACAATGATCATCGACGCCTTGTCCTGAACGCCAGAATGATCTCGGTCCAAATGCGCCGTGATCGCTGCGGGACCAGGTCCCAAATGCGCATAGTCATAGGTCAGATCCACAGGCGGACCGATCAATCCAACGGTCGCGCCCGAAAGCCAGGCCTTGCGAATGCGTGCATTCAGAACCGGCGCCTCGGCCCGCGGATTGCACCCGATCAACATGATCGCTTCGGCACCATCGATGTCTTCGATGCGGCCGGTACCTACATATGCCGAGCGATTTCCAACGGGCAATTCTGCGCCATCGGTTCGGCACTCCACCGCCCCGCCCTGGCCCTCGACCAGGACCTTCAACGCGTAGGCCGCTTCGGTTGGGGCGAGGTCACCGACAAGGCCCGCGAACTTTGTCGCCCCCGAGATTTTTTCGCCCGCCAAATCGAGCGCTTCGGTCCATGAAGCGGGCCGCAATTTTCCGGCCTCGCGGATGTAGGGTTGATCAAGGCGCTGGCGGCGCAAACCATCCCAGACGTAGCGAGACTTATCGCTGAGCCATTCCTCATTCACCCCATCGTGGTTGCGCGGTAGAATACGCATCACCTGACGACCCTTGGTGTCGATCCGGATATTGGAGCCCAATGCATCCATCACATCGATCGACTCGGTCTTGGTCAGTTCCCAAGGACGCGCAGTGAATGCATATGGTTTGGAGGTCAGCGCACCAACCGGGCAGAGATCGACGATGTTGCCCTGCAATTCGCTGTCGAGTGTTTGACCAAGGTAACTGGTGATCTCGGCATCTTCGCCGCGGCCGGTTTGGCCAAGCTCCGGCATGCCAGCGACCTCCGTGATAAACCGAACGCAGCGTGTGCATGATATGCAGCGGGTCATCGAAGTTCCGACAAGCGGGCCCAAATCGGGATTGTCGACGGCGCGCTTGGCCTCGCGAAAGCGGGAAAAATCGACACCATAGGCCATCGCCTGGTCCTGTAGGTCGCATTCGCCGCCTTGGTCGCAGATCGGGCAATCCAGTGGATGGTTGATCAACAGAAATTCCATAACGCCTTCGCGCGCCTTTTTTACCATCGGAGAGTTGGTTTTGACTTGCGGCGGAGAGTCTTCGGGACCGGGGCGCAAATCACGCACCTGCATCGCACAACTTGCGGCCGGTTTGGGTGGGCCGCCCACCACTTCGACCAAGCACATCCGGCAATTGCCCGCAATCGACAGCCGTTCGTGATAACAAAACCTTGGGATTTCGACACCAGCCTGCTCGCAAGCTTGGATCAGGGTCAGGGCTGGATCAACGTCGATATCGGTGCCGTCGATGTTGATCGTGCGAAGGTCGCTCATTGGCTGCGGGGCTCCTGGCGATAGCTCGGGGGGCGTAGACCTACGCCACCCGCATCGCATCGGTTTTACCGCTCCCGGATCAACCTGCCAATGACCGTTTGGTTGGTAATTTCGTCGCGGGCAACCTGACAGATCGACTCCGGTTCATCCAAATTCGCCCCCTCTTGGACAAGCCATTGCCGTGCCCGCGCCTCTACGCGCGCTTGGTCGGCGTCGTTTTCCACGTAAGCCTCTATTTGCGCGCGGTTGTAACCGAGTGCGTTAGCGCGGTTCACGAGGCCAAACAGAAACGCCATCGATCTGCCGCGGCGGTCCTCAAGATTGGGACAATTATCTCGAAATTGCTCGGCGATCGCGACGATCAACACGCCGTTCTCGATCTGCGGGTCCTCTCTCAGCGCGTCAAACTCGTCCGCCCGCGCCGCAACGACCGTTGACAACAGCGCGACACCCACCGCGGTGGCAACGCCGAGGATCAGCCCAGTTGGCATATTCATGATCGCAACGCCTTTTTCTACCTCAGACGCCCCGATCTGGTGTCGGGGTCGTTCGTTATTCAATATCAGCGGCGAGTTTGCCCAAAGGACGCATGTCGTGATCCCGCCGGACATTCTCCGCTGTTCCAGGCCACGCCTTCACCGCTAAGATCAGTGCCATCATCGACAAGGTGGCAAACGCCACCAGTGCGAGGAAACCCGCCGGCTCCAGCACCCCTTCGAGGAGTGTTACGTCCATCATTTCTTGCAAAAATCCGAGCGTCAGCGTGACCCAGATGATCACCGCGCACACGGCGATGGCAATTTGCCAGCCGACGCCGTGGCCGGTACGCCGCGACAATGCATAAACCGCCAGTGGCGCCGCAACCGCGCTTACATAAATGCAAATCACCATGATCAAAACAATCGATTCCACGGTACTTCCCTACCAATACGACTGGGCGCAAAGTTACCTTTTCGGCTAAGCTGGCACCAGCGAGACTGCCGCGGAGGCGTGTGCTTGGGCCGATTTCTGCCGACAATGTGAAGGGGCCAGCGCAGGATAGGCGGCCAACTCTCGGTGTTGCCGCTAGACGGACTTTTTTCGTTGCTTATTCGCGAAGCAGTCGCCGAAAATTTCGGCCAATGGTTGAGGGAGGCACGCAACGGAAACGCCAGATGGGACGTCCTGAACAGCAGCAAAAGTTTACATTTTTTTCA
The DNA here is from genome assembly GCA_039183205.1 of Pseudomonadota bacterium. Classification (GTDB taxonomy): domain Bacteria; phylum Pseudomonadota; class Alphaproteobacteria; order Rhodobacterales; family Rhodobacteraceae; genus HKCCE3408. The sequence continues at coordinate 60,064 of JBCDBR010000020.1, forward strand.
GATGTTTAGTCCGAATTTTCCATACGAACGTCTTGGATCTCGGGTGATTTGCTCATGGTTGGCGGCCAAAATTTCAAGGGCCCTGACCAGAAAAAAGCTGTTTCGCTCCGTCGATGGGCGCAATCCCGCCCGTATCGGGGATAACGGCGCGCCGTTGGCTATATTCGGCGGGATACTAAGCTTAGCAGGTGTCGTTTTCGCAAAATTCGGCATGCACCTCCAATCCCTTGTCAGGCGCCACCAAGTTGACTACCGCCAAAGCTTGCACGATGGAGCGACAGCGCAAGCAATGGTTCAGCGAACGAGCTATTCCGCCGCCACTCTGCCGCGACGGTCGCCTATCCGGCTTTCGATCTCGTCCCGGAAATGGCGGATCAAACCTTGAATCGGCCATGCGGCTGCATCGCCTAAGGCGCAGATCGTATGACCTTCGACCTGCTTGGTCACATCCAACAGCATATCGATTTCGGACGGCTCTGCCTCGCCGGTGACCAAACGCTCCATCACACGCATCATCCAACCGGTACCTTCTCGACACGGCGTGCATTGCCCGCAGCTTTCGTGTTTGTAGAATTTCGACAGGCGCCAAATCGCCTTAATGATATCCGTGGACTGGTCCATCACGATGACTGCGGCCGTACCGAGGCCGGACTTTTGATCGCGTAGCCAGTCAAAATCCATGATGCATTCTTCTTCCATGATGCGGCCTGGCAAACACGGCACCGAAGAGCCGCCGGGGATCACCGCCTTGAGGTTCGACCAGCCGCCGCGGATCCCGCCGCAATGCCGATCGATGAGGTCTTTGAACGGGATCGACATCTCTTCTTCAACGACGCAAGGGTTGTTGACGTGGCCTGAGATCGCAAAAAGCTTGGTGCCAACGTTGTTTGCCCGGCCAAAACCCGAAAACCAATCGGCACCTCGGCGCAGAATGGTCGGCACAACGGCAATCGATTCGACGTTGTTGACCGTTGTTGGACAGCCATAAAGCCCCGCGCCCGCCGGAAATGGCGGTTTCATGCGTGGCATGCCCTTTTTGCCTTCCAAGCTTTCCAAAAGCGCGGTCTCTTCGCCGCAGATATAGGCTCCGGCACCGTGATGGAGGTAAAGATCGAAATCCCAGCCTGAATTCGCTGCGTTTTTGCCGAGCAGCCCCGAATCATAGCATTCGTCAATTGCGGATTGGAGCGCTTCACGCTCTCGGATGTACTCGCCGCGGATGTAGATATAGCTGACATGCGCCCCCATCGCGAAACTTGCAATCAAGCAACCTTCGATCAGCGTATGGGGATCATTGCGCATGATTTCGCGGTCTTTACAGGTGCCCGGTTCCGACTCATCGGCATTGACCACGAGATAGGCGGGACGCCCATCACTTTCTTTCGGCATAAACGACCATTTTAGCCCAGTTGGGAAGCCGGCTCCACCCCGGCCACGAAGGCCCGACGCCTTCATGATCTCGACGATCTTGTCGCGACCCAAAGCGACAAGGTCCCTTGTTCCGTCCCAATGACCGCGCGCCTTAGCGCCGGCCAAATCGCGGTCGTGCATGCCGTAGATGTTGCTAAAAATCCGGTCTTTGTCCTGAAGCATCTCGATCGTCCTTGCACTGTACGGCATAGTGTCCGATTGCCGCGCGGACCGCCAGTGGACAAAGCGTCCCGGCGCTATCTTCGACGCTCTTCTTCTTTGCGGGCTCTGTAGACCTGGAAGGCAATCCATAAGCCCCACAGGATCGCTGCAATGGCAGCGATATCAAATACGAATGCCAGCCGCGGATCCCAGCCAAGCCAACCGCCCACCCATTGTGCCGCGATCCAGTAGACAAATGACAGTGCAATCACCAGCGCGGCCTGCCGCGTCCGGCGTATCAGTCTGAGTTGCTCTTTGGGATCGCTTGCCATGATCAATGCAAAGGGCAACCCCCTGGCGGGTCGGGGCAAGCCCCTTCCCGGCCGCCCGATATGCCTAGCTTACGGCGCTTTTGGCCTGACCGACCAAGTCAAAACGCTTTACGAGCGCCTTAAAGCCTGGCTGCCTTTCATTCAGCGCGTCGATGTCGGCATCAGTTAAGGCCGCGAGTTGATCGTAGCGGTAAATGTGGAAACCGTTGAGCGTATCCGCCAACTTTGCGCCGACACCGGACAGGGCTGTTAAGTCGTCTGGCGGCACATCTTCGACGGTCTCGACCGGACTGGGAAGAGGTTCCACGTCCTTGGCCACCGGTGGCGCCACAGGATTTGTTTGGGCCCGCGTCTTGAAGCCTGTGGCAGGCGTACCACCGACCCGAGCAACAGCTTGCCAAAAGGCGAGCGGCGCGTCGATCCCGAGTTTCCAGGCCTGCAATGTGGCGGTGCCATAAAAGGCTGCACCGTAATTCACCATGTGGCGCATGTTGCGCTGTGTGGCCGTCGCGTTGAGCCAAAATTCATCGGCAAAGGTCATAAAATTGCTCCTTCAGAGCTGTGTTTTACCCCCCATTCCCGCTCAGTATACATCACCTTCGTCGACTTTTTTGGAAAATTCCGTTTCGCCGCCTGCGGCGAGGAGTTTCGCTTGTTCGACCCAGTCATCGCGGGTAACGCGGCCCTTGAATCCTTTGAGGTTTTGATCGACCCAAGCCACCTCATCCGGTGTCCATTCAGCGATTTGGTCGAAATGGTAAAACCCAAGCTCAAAACACAATTGTTCCAGCTTTGGCCCGACGCCTTTGATCCGCTTTAGATCGTCAGCCGTGCCGCCACGCGGGCCATCAAGCGCCTGTGGCTTCGTGCCTTCCGCGGTTGAAGCTGCGGCCGGTTGAGGCGCAGGTGTGGGTTCTGGTGCAGGTTCAGGCTTTGGGGTCGGCTTTGAGGCCGGAGCAGCGGCCTTTTTTGGCGCCGGCTTCGGAGCAGATGCAGCCGTGGCTGCGGGTGCAGAACCTGCTGCCACCGTGCCTAGCTTGAGCTCTCCGGGCGCCGGCAATGACCGGCAAAACGCCGCACGAAGCAGCAAGCCCAAAATGCCAAACAAAACCAATCCGATAAATATACCTTGGATAACCATCCAATCCGCTGCAACGATCAGCGCAACAGCGACAAAGGCACCTCCCAAAAAGGCAATGCCCCAGCACGTTGCTGCGCAGCCAAGCGTCCCTGACTTTGATTGCATGTGGCTCCCTCCAGTTCCTCCGGTCTTTCAATTGGGTATACCTTGGCATTCCCAATCGGCAAAGGGGAGCCTTTTTTGATTAAGAAATGATTTGCGCCAATTGCGTGGCTTGGCCGACCCAATCGTCACGTTGAATGCGGCCCTTGAATTTCAAGCGTGCGTCAACCCAGGCAATTTCCGCATCACCCCATGCCCTAATCTGATGAAAATGCCAAAATCCCATCTCGTTGAGCAAGGCTTCGAGCTTAGGACCAATGCCTGAGATGCGTTTGAGGTCATCCTTGTCGCCTTGAGGGGCATCAAGGCGCACAGGTTCCGCTTCGACAATCCCGCGAGAGCGCGCCGGGTTGGGCGCCACCTTAGGTTTCGGCGCATCCAGCGCGGGCTCCGACGATCGGTCTTGCGGCGTGCTGGATTGGCGGCCCCAATTCGCGACAAGCGGCACCTCGGTGCCATCGATGCGCTTGATCGTGTCACCGATATCGGTGGCCAGACGCGCGGAGATATTTAGTGTGTCCTTTCCAGCGTCATGCACAGATAGACTGGTAAGGCCGCTGGCAGGTTCTGCGGCATAGCGGCCGTTTTGCGGACCCGGCGTCGGCACGCGTCCTGCCGACATCTCATCGATCAGCCAAGCCATCTTTTCAGCCGTCAAATCTTCGTAGTAATCTTTGCCGATTTGCGCCATCGGCGCGTTCGCACAGGCCCCCAGACATTCCACCTCTTCCCAAGAAAACTTGCCGTCAAGACTGATCTGATGCGCGGATGCGGCAATTTTTTCTTTGCAGACCGAAACCAAATCTTCGGCCCCGCAAATCATACAAGACGTCGTGCCGCACACCTGAATATGCGCAACCGTGCCCACAGGCTGAAGCTGAAACATGAAATAGAAGGTCGCAACCTCAAGTCCGCGAATATGGGCCATGCCGAGCATATCGCAGACATGTTCGATGGCCGGGCGGGTCAGCCAACCTTCTTGCTCCTGCGCGCGCCATAAAAGCGGAATAATGGCGCTGGCCTGCCGTCCCTCGGGATACTTCGTAATCTGCGCCTCAGCCCAAGCTTGATTGGCCGGCGTGAACGCAAAGTGATTGGGCTGGTCGGGATGGAGGCGGCGGAGCATCGGCAAACTATCTTGGCTGGATACGCCGCAAAGTTGCCAGATCGCTTAGGGCCTGTCCATGCGGCTGATTGTGCCTCAGGCATGGCGCGCCCTAACGCGGTCTTTGCGTGCTCGCGGCGAGTTGCGCGGCCCAAGCAACGCCCAGCAGAGCGACGCCCGCGCCGATACCAGTTTGCCAGTCGCGCAGCGCAAGGTACCATTGCCAAATGCCCCGGTCACACGTGCCGCGAGCAAGACCCCAGTTGCTGCCACCGCTATTCGAAGATGCCGCCTCCCGGCCACATATTGCGACGCTGGCGACGGTCCATGTCACCAGGATGAAGGTAACGATCAGGATGGTCCCGGTCGCAAACAGCGCCGCGCTCATGCCAATATCCGTGGCCCGAGATCTGGCGACGATGGCACCCAGCGCGGACATGAAAGCAACACTCGCACCATAGATCGCGACGAGGTGCCAAGGGCCTATCAATAAGTCGGTCAGCCAGTCGAACATCTCGTCCCTCGAATTCAGCCAAAATGCGCATTAAGCCTATCCTATCTCTGGCCGGAACGGGAAGCATGAGGGCTTAGCAGAGCAAATTAGCGCTTTGGCCAAATCGTGCGTGAAACGGGCTATCGGCAGGTCGCGGTTCGGCCATCCCGCCAGTCGATCAAAGCGCCCAGACTCGTCAAGAAAACGAATGAATGGCCTAGCCCTGTGCTTTCTGGGCCACGACAGCAGCGTTAGGATCAGGCGCCAGCCGACCCTTCGGATACTTCGTCATCTGCGCCTGTGCCGAGGCCCGATAGGCGGGCGTTGGCGTGAAGGTCCGGGTTTTTCAGGGTGGACGCGGCGGAGCATCAGCCCTCACGCGCACCCGGGAGCGGGAGCTTAATCTGCATAATGGCCGCGAGCATCGCGCCATAGGCCACGCCGAGGAGGGCAAGTATCGCACTCAGACCAGATTGCCATTCGGTAAGCACGACATAGTCGCCTTCGAACCAGGTACATGTCGCAGTGCCTTGATCAAAGACCGCATTGCCGTCCGCGTCTTGCCCTGTGACACACCGCGACGCCACCGCCAGCACAACAAAGATCCAGGACGCTATCCCAATCATTGCGCCCCCAACAAGGTACTTGCCCACATGCAAGCCTGGCACTTTATGCTTGCGCGAGGCATCGCGATCAAAGCCTTCCCGAGCCGCCTCCCGGCTGAGCTCGAGCTTGGCATACAAAGCAAAGGCTGCGGCCAAAATCACGGTAAGAACCAAAATCACCGGTCGACTTCCCCAAAAACAATATCCAAGCTCCCGAGCACCGCAGACACATCCGCCAGCTGATGCCCCGTGCAGAGGTAGTCCATCGCCTGCAAATGGGGGAAGCCGGGAGCGCGGAGTTTGGCGCGGTAGGGTTTGTTGGTGCCGTCGGCCACCAAATACACGCCGAACTCTCCCTTAGGGGCCTCGACGGCCGCGTAGATCTCTCCCTCGGGCACGTGGAAGCCTTCGGTGTAAAGCTTGAAATGGTGGATGAGCGCCTCCATGGAGGTTTTCATGTCGCCACGGGTTGGCGGCGTGATCTTTCCGCGGCTCATCACATCGCCTTGGCCGTCCGGCGCTCGCAGCTTGGCGCAGGCCTGGCGCATGATTTTCACGCTCTCCCGCATTTCGGCCATGCGGCAGAGATATCGATCATAGCAATCGCCGTTCTTGCCCACGGGGATTTGGAAGTCGAATTCGTCGTAGCATTCATAGGGCTGCGCGCGGCGTAGATCCCAGGCAAGGCCGGAGCCGCGCACCATCACGCCCGAGAACGCCCAGTTTTGGATGTCCTCTTCGGAGACGATCCCGATATCGACATTGCGTTGCTTAAAGATACGGTTCTCGGTCAAAAGCCCGTCAATGTCATCCAGCACTTCCAGGAAGGGATCGCACCAGGCTTCGATATCGTCGATTAGATCGGGCGGCAGGTCTTGGTGCACACCACCGGGGCGGAAATAGGCGGCATGCAGCCGCGCGCCGCAGGCCCGCTCATAAAACACCATGAGCTTTTCGCGTTCTTCGAACCCCCAAAGCGGAGGGGTCAACGCGCCCACGTCGAGCGCTTGGGTGGTCACGTTCAGCAAGTGGTTTAAGATGCGCCCGATCTCGCAATAAAGCACCCGGATGAGCTGCGCTCGGCGCGGCACTTCGGTGCCCGTCAACCGCTCAATCGCCAGGCACCAGGCATGTTCTTGGTTCATCGTGCCGACATAATCGAGCCGGTCGAAATAGGGCAAGTTTTGCAGGTAGGTCCGGCTCTCCATCAGCTTTTCGGTGCCGCGATGGAGAAGGCCGATATGCGGATCGCAACGCTCTACGATCTCGCCGTCGAGTTCCAAGACCAGACGCAGAACGCCGTGTGCGGCGGGGTGCTGAGGCCCGAAATTGATGTTGAAATTCCGGATCTTCTGCTCGCCCGTCTGCGCGTCAGCCGAGCCGTCATCATATTTGGAGCCGTCCATCATGATGCGTCCTCATCAACAGGAGTGTTGGGCGCCAAAACATACCAAATCAGCATCCCGATATAGGCGACCGGTACAAGCAACAGGTAGGCAAGCTTTGGGTTATGCCCGCGCAGTGCCAGCTTTTTGGAGACTGCTGGCTTCAGAATAGCGAACAGCACTAAGGCACCCAACACGCTGCACACGGTCATGAAGGCAAACGACCCGTCCATCTTCACGCCCCCTCCCCAGCCTTTTCATCGCCGGGCAGGACGTAATTGGCGCCTTCCCAGGGGCTCATGAAATCGAACTGGCGATATTCCTGGGTCAGGCTCACAGGCTCATAGACGACGCGTTTCAAAGCCTCGTCATAGCGGACCTCCGTGAACCCCGTGGTCGGGAAGTCCTTTCGCAGGGGATGCCCACGAAAGCCGTAATCGGTGAGGATGCGACGCAGGTCCGGGTGGCCTGAGAACATGATCCCAAACATGTCAAACACCTCGCGTTCGTACCAATTCGCGCTTGGATGAACGCCGATAATTGAGGGCGCAATATCGCCCTCGCGGACATGCGCCTTTACCCGCAGCCGTTGATTGCGATACATGCTCAGCAGATGCCACACGAGGTCAAAGCGCTTCTCTCGCGTGGGATGATCGACCGCCGTGATGTCGACCAGCGTGGAAAACGCACACGTGCGATCCACTTTGAGTGCCTCAAAAAAGGCAGGCGCCTCCGGTGCGGTGATCTCCACCGTGAGCTCATCATGCGTAATGTAGGTTGTCACGACGGCGTCGGGCAGTCTTTCGGTCAGATGGCCAGCCAGTTCGGTGAGTGCGGCAGTCATGGGACCTCAGCGCGTAATGGTGCCTGTCCGGCGGATCTTCCGCTGGAGCTGTAAGATACCGTAAAGCAATGCCTCCGCCGTCGGCGGACAACCGGGGACATAAAGATCAACCGGCACGATGCGGTCGCAGCCGCGCACGACACTATAGCTGTAATGGTAGTACCCGCCGCCATTTGCGCAGGAGCCCATCGATATAACGTATCGCGGCTCGGGCATCTGATCATAAACTTTGCGCAGCGCTGGCGCCATTTTATTGGTCAGCGTGCCTGCAACGATCATCAGATCCGATTGCCGGGGGCTGGCCCGGGGTGCTGTGCCGAACCGTTCTAAATCGTAGCGGGGCATCGAGGTTTGCATCATCTCGACCGCGCAACAGGCCAAGCCAAAGGTCATCCAATGCAACGAACCGGTGCGGGCCCAGTTGATAATATCTTCCGTGGAGGTCAGCAGGAACCCTTTGTCCTGCAACTCTGCGTTCAACTCGCGGGTGGCGACCTCTGGGTCGAACCCGGCATGGCTCGGGCTGGTAGCAACGGACATAGGGTCTGGCTCCGGTCGGCTGGCCTATCGCATGGAAAGTATCGTCTGCGCTGGAAGCGGTCAACGCGCCGGACCCGGGTCATGCTGTCACGGTCCGCGGCGCCCCGCGCGTTTGCATTGGCCCCCATGTCAAAGGGCGCAGGCCACGCGCCTCGCGCGGCCGATACCTCGCGACAGATGTAACGCCATCATTCAATGGCTCGAATCACATCGCGTTTATTCACAGGGCTTCGGCGGTTGCCGAACACGGGATCCATGCAAACAGACGCGATGCACCGCTTTTCCAAACGAAAAAGATCCGCCCAAACACCTCAAGCTTTTTGTGCCCCGCGGATCAATCTGGTGGCCACAGGGTTTTCGGATTGAAAAATCGATTGCTTGCCGTTTGACAGGAAAATGTTTCCCATAATTTCATGCCGTTGCGAGATACGAAGTTGGGTAACACGTTCTTCTGGGGGAAATCGTTATGACAATTTGGAACGTCGCGGTGCGCTCTGCGCTGACCGCAGCGCTTCTTGCTGGCAGTGCAGCCAGCGCCGCAACCATCGTTGCAACAGCCCAATTCGAAGGAAGCGTCGACACGGTCGACGGCTTTCCTTCCTCTTTTGTCGGAACTGATCTGGAGTTTGAAATCTCAGGGCCCACCGGCGCAACGGGAACATCTGGTGTCGCGATACCAGTTTTGCCCGGCGGTCTGACGGCGACTGGTGGGATGACGACGGCCTTTTCCGGCAACAGTTTGAACGTTCTGCTGCCTCAGCCGAGCTTGGGTTTTTCCGCAGTCGGAAACGCGACATTCTACGTGGGCGACAATGTGTCTGTTGCAGGCTCGCAGGTCGACCTCCTCTACGCGTCTGGCGGCTTTGAGCCGAGCGCCAATAACGGCTTTTTCGGAATAATCGAATATGCCGCGATTTTCGCGCCGGACGTGCTGTCGACCCCTACGCTCCAACAAGCGTTGGGCAACGGGTTGGCACAATCAACATTCATCGAACAGGTCGCGGTGGTCACCACAACGCAAAACATCAATGGCACCCCAGACATGAGATCTTTCTTGGGTGAAATTTCGGTGACCAACGTCATCTTCGACACGATACCCGATCCTTATGATGGCGGCCCAACTGACGATGACGATCCGATCGATGTTGGCGATGGTGGCGGCGGCAACGGCGGCAGTGGCGGTGGAGGTGGCACAACCAATCCCGCACCTATACCGCTGCCAGCGAGTGCACCGCTTCTTTTGGCGGGGATCGGGGGGTTCATGTGGTTGCGTCGTCGCCGCTGAAACACAAGGGTAACGAGTGACAAAGGCCGCCCCCGGGCGGCCTTCGGTTTTTTAGGTCTGGATCATCGGACCGACAAAAAGATCATTGTTGCCGTGCCCCA